>CAJFUB010000009.1 GCA_904420095.1 uncultured Clostridia bacterium | reverse complement strand
TATTTGTAATCTTTTCTTTGAACTCTGTTGTTCTCGTTTCACGCATACATCGTACTTCCTTTCCAATTTCACTGCTTATATTATACGTAGAAACAGGCAGAAAATCAATCGTAAAAAAATACGATTGATTTTCTGCCTGTTTTGCGCCGTATTGTTTCAAATTCATCAACTGTTAAAGGAATCGGCCCGCCGCGCACTTCTCCCGCCGGGAAAAATTCAAAAATTTCAGGGAAATAGCAGACTGGTCGTCGGCATTTTGTCGGTCTTGGCATTCTATCGCCACGCCATATATTTCAGCATCGTTTCAGGCATAGCCAATAATATTATTGACATATGCCCTAAATCTCGCTATACTAACACACATAAAAGGAGATTCCGCTTATGAATTACTTAACCTATTTATCGGTGTTTGATAAATTGACAAAATCACAGCAGGACGCTCTTACAAGCGCGGCTTTCGTCCGTAAATTCAGAAAAAGTGAAATTCTGCATAACGGCTCTCAGGATTGTACGGGACTGATTCTTGTGCTGTCCGGCCAAATTCGTGCCTTTACCATATCCGATGACGGCAGAGAAATTACGATGTATCGCCTTTTTGAGCGTGATATTTGTCTTTTCTCCGCCGCCTGTATAATGAACAGTATCCAATTTGATATAACCATCACCGCAGAAAAGGACGCCGAGGTTTTGGTTATCCCATCAGAAGTTTATAAGAGTGTTATGGAAGTTTCCGCGCCGCTTGCCAATTACACAAACGAGGTTATGGCAAGCCGATTTTCAGATGTAATGTGGCTGATTGATCAGGTAATGTGGAAAAGCTTTGATAAAAGGCTTGCCGGTTTTCTTTTGAACGAAGCGAATATCGAGGGCACGAACACTCTTAAAATTACCCACGAAACAATTGGCAACCACCTGGGGAGCCCCCGTGAAGTGGTCACGCGAATGCTAAAGTATTTTGTAAACGAGAGACTTATTTCTCTCTCCCGCGGAACGATCGAGATTATAGACAAAAGCGGACTTGAAAAAATCACAGATTGATAAAGCAACGCGTTTTCTTTCAATCGTCCATTCCGCAGGGGGTGGATTTTTTATTTAACGCTTTATCGTTATGGACTGCAGCATAGAATCGGAAACCGCCTGCAAAATTATAGGCATCAAAATCATTGCCAATTAGAATTCTGCTTGCGATATAGCTTCTCAGTCCGCTTTGGCAGATGACATACACGGGCTTGCTCTTGTCAAGCTCCTCTATGCGTTCACGCAGCTCGTCAACCGGAATATTGACAAAGCCTTCCACATGCCCCCTGCTGTATTCCAGCGATGTGCGTGTGTCAAGAAGCGTTACGCTGCCGTCACGGGGAAGCGTTTTATCGTTCTCATAATACCATTGCTTTACAATGCCGTTCTTAATGTTTTCAATGATATATCCTGCCATATTTACAGGGTCCTTTGCAGAGGAATACGGCGGAGCATAGGCAAGGTCAAGCTCTGTAAGTTCATATGCCTTCATACCGGCACGGATCGCGGTTGCAAGCACATCGATTCTCTTGTCGACGCCTTCAAAGCCTGCAATTTGAGCGCCGAGCAAACGGTATGTGTCTTTCTCGAACAATACTTTTAAGGTCATAACCTTGCCGCCGGGATAATATCCTGCATGACTCATGGGAGAAAGAATGACCTTATCCGCAGCAATACCAAGAGCCTTTGCAGTTTTTTCGCTAATACCGGTAGCAGCGGCGGTCATATCAAATATCTTAATAACGGAACTGCCCTGACCGCCCGTGTAATGGCTGTCGCCGCCGCAGATGTTGTCGGCGGCAATTCTGCCCTGCTTATTAGCAGGCCCGGCAAGGGAAAGCAGCGTGTCTGTATCAGTAACAAAATTTCTGATCTGCACTGCATCTCCGACAGCGTAAATGTCGGGAACAGAGGTTTCCATTCTGTGATTGACCACAATACTGCCCTTGATTCCAAGTTCTAAACCAGCTTCTTTAGCAAGCGTGGTTTCGGGAAGGACGCCGATTGCCATTACGACCATATCGGTATGAATCGCCGACGCATTTTTAATCTTCACATCAATCCCGTGATCAGTTTCAGAAAAACCCTCCACCATCGTATTAAGCATCAAATTTATACCGTTCTTTCGCATTTCGGCATGAATAAACGACGCCATATCCCCGTCAAAGGGATTCATAAGCTGCTCTGCGGCTTCTACGAGAGTTACATTGATTCCAAGATTACGCAGATTTTCCGCAACCTCAATCCCGATAAAGCCGCCGCCGACGACCACGGCAGATTCTGGTTGATGCGCATTTGTATAGTTCTTAATTTTCAGCGTGTCCTCAACGGTGCGGAGGGTGAATATCTTGTCGCTGTCAACACCGTCAAGATTTGGTTTGATCGGCTTAGCGCCAGGCGAGAGCAGGAGCTTATCATAACGCTCGGTGAAAACTGTGCCGGTTTCAAGATTTTTTACGGTAACGCTCTTACTTTCCGGGTGAATTGATATCACCTCGTGATGCACAACCATCTTGACCCTGAAACGCTTCCAAAAGCTGTCGGGCGTCTGTAAGGTCAGGTCCTTTTCATCTTCAATCGTGCCGCCGATATAGTACGGAAGTCCGCAGTTGGCATAGGAAATGAATCCCGAACGCTCAAAAACAATGATTTCCGCCTGTTCGTCAAGCCTGCGTATTCTTGCCGCCGCAGTAGCTCCGCCCGCGACGCCTCCTATAATTACAACCTTCATTTATCTGATCACCTTTCCCCGGTAGCTGCTGATGCCTCCGATATTTTTGGCGTTTATATAGCCCATTTGCTTCAAATAAGCTACCGCCTGTCCGCTTCTGCTGCCGCTGTAGCAATGGACATAAAGCGGTGTGCTTTTGTCTTTTACCGTGTTCTCAATGGAAGAAATTCTATCAAGAGGCACGTTGACACTCCCGTCAATGTATCCGTCACGATATTCCTCTGCCGTTCTAACGTCCAGCAATACCGCACCGTCCGTTGTTTTATATTCCGCAACACCGGCGTTAATATCGGTGCTGCGGAAGAAATTGAACAGTCCCATTTTTCCTCCTTATAGCATTTCCTCTATCTGTTTTTTCGACCTGTATCCCACAACCTGATTTTTGAGCTTTCCGTTTTTAATTACAGCGAGCATCGGGATGCTCATTACCTGAAACTGTGCTGCGAGCTCCGGCTGCTCGTCAACGTTGATTTTTCCGACCTTGACGTCCCTTCGCTCATTTGCGATTTCCGATACAATCGGACCTACCATTCGGCACGGCGCGCACCAATCGGCATAGAAATCGAGAAGAACAGGTTTATCGGATTTCAAAACTTCGCTTGCAAAATTTTCTTTACTAATTTTAATTACAGACATTTTCGCATCCTCCTTTGTTTTATTGTATTTTTATTATAACCGATCAGAAATCCGAGTTCTGTGATATTATCACGTATTGCTTTTTCTGTTTTTTAATTTGCAGATTATCTGCGTCATGGTTCCCATGGGGCAGAAAGCGCACCACGTTCTCGGCTTAAAGAAAATCATAACAATAAGGCCGATTAGCAGCGATGTGAGCATCACGCTGTAAAAGCCGAAGCCAAACTGCGCCACCCAATCCGGAAATATACTTCCCGAATATGTCCATTCCCACGGAACGCGGAACGTCCAAAACAGCTTGATTGCTTCCCGAAGACTTTCTGCCCCGCTTGCCACAAGGTAAGTTTGAAATACCATAATTCCGAACATTGCGAGGAAAAATATCAGGAACCCGTATCGAAACCATTTTGACGCCATCCATTTCGGCGTGGGGCGATTACGGGAACATTTGAGAGTTCCTCCGAGCTTGCAGTATAATTGCCCTCTGCCGCAAAGATGATTACAGAAAAACTTGTTGCCGCCGAACACCGCAAGCAGAATCGGCAACAGGAAATCGATCATACCGAGCCAGGCAAAGAGAATATTGAAAAATCCCAGTGCGAAATATACGATTGACCATATCCATAAGTAATCATACCAATGTTTTTTCTTTGTTTTCATACCTTCGCCCTGCTTTCTATCTTAATGCTGTTTGCCGGACAGACCGCTTCGCACTTTCCGCATCCCACGCATTTGTCTTCCGCAACCTTTGCGAAACATCCTTTATTTACTTTCACTGCCCCTAACGGACAAGCCGTTTCACAAGCACCGCAGGCAACGCAGCGTGTTTTCTCTATGGTCGCATATCGTTTGGACGCCATTCCGATTCCTCCGATTATAAAATAAGTCTGTTAAATTTTATTGCAGGCTTCGATGTTCCTATTCCTTTTCTTTGTAATAGAGCATACAATGACAAAAGCCTTCAAAGTTTGGATCGGAAATTTGCTCTTTGAATTCTTTGCACATACATTTGGTGTCATCCGTTTTTTCTCTGCGGCAAGGACAGTAGCCGCCCGTCTTTTTCAGTCCTTCTTTTATTGTGTTGACAATTTGCGGATCAGGATTTAATTTGATTTTCATTTTTCTCCTCCTATCATTCGTTTAATATAGTTTTCCAAAACAGCTTCGTTCATTGCGCCCACCCGTATGTCGTAAAGCGAACCGTCAGCATGAATAAATACGATTTCAGGAATAGAGTAAACGCCGTAGGTATCAGAGGCGTCATATTCGAGGTCGTAATACACCGGAAAGCTGTAGCCGTTATTGGAAACGAATTTTTTGATGCTGCTGACGGTATCCCTCTGTCCATCGGTGAGATTTATCATAAGGAACACAACGTCGTCTTTATATTTCTCGTACAGATTATTAAATGCAGGAAGCTCGGATTTACACGGACCGCACCAAGACGCCCAAAAGTTTATGATTATCGGTTTGCCAAAGTAATCCGAAAGGTTTACTCCATTCATTTCCGAATCGTAAACCGTGAAATCATCCGCTTGAATGACAGTGTCGGAATTTGTGTCGTCCGGCGTGCTGCCGGCAGAATACTTTTCCGTAAGTTTAGGATAAAGAACCGCCGCCAACAGCATCACCGCAGCAAAAACGAGCGCAACAATCAACCAGGTTTTATTTTTCATTTTTCGTTCACCTCACAAAGAAAAGGATAATATCAAATTAAGCAGTCCGAACGCCATCAAAATTCCTATAACAATCAAGGCAATGCCGCTGACTAAATTGATTATTTTGTAGTGCTTTTTAATAAAGGTAAACGCACCTGATAACTTTTCGAGAAGAACTGCGGAAAATATAAACGGAATCCCAAGTCCCAGCGAATATGTCAGCAGTAAAGTCGCGCCCTTTAAAGCACCGCCTGCACTTGAAGCAAGCATCAGCGCAGAGCCAAGGAAAGCGCCGACACACGGGGTTAAACTAATGGAATAGATTGCGCCGAATAAAAAAGCGGATGCAATTCCGGTTATTTTATAACCTTTATTCATCCCCTTAAAAAACGGAATACGGAAAACCCCCAAATAAGAAAGGCCGAACAATATTACAATGATACCGGAAACGATATTTACGATTGTTTGATATTTGGAAAGCAGCTTCCCAAGCGTTCCAGAAAAAAGTCCGAGCGCTGTGAATACGACCGTAAAGCCCACCACAAAAGCAATAACCTTAAATATCATTTTAGGACTTTTTCCGGTCTCGTCTTTGCTTTGTCCTGCAAAATAGGAAATATATACCGGCAGCATCGGCAGCATACAGGGTGATATAAAAGAGACGATTCCCTCCAAAAATGTAATGATATAATCCATAAACCGTATTCCTTTCGTCAGTTTACTATGTTATAGTATCAATTTTCTGCGCCGTCTTCCGTGATGTTGTCACATAGAAAACAGACTGTAAAAAGTCCGGAATAAAAAGAAAGAGGATGCTCAAAAAATAAGAGTGCGCCTGGAAAAGGAAAGCGGACACTCGCAAAGAAGTGGGCATCTATTTTTTTGTATGGTAAAATTAGTAGAAAAGCTGCATTGCATCCGCCTTCCTCCGGAGGAGCACTTTTCATCCTGGAGATTGGGAACGTACGGAGTAAGAAACAGCCTGGTATCGACCTGGGCGGCAATATGCGGAGATTACCCGGTAAAAAAGATATTGGACGGAAGACGCTGGTGCAAGCAGGGAATGCGTTACTGGCAAAAAAACATGAAGTTCAGTAAATCCGTATTTTACTGATCCGCGCTGCGCAAGATTGCCCTTCAGAAGACAGAAGCATCGGTAAATTTTTTAAATGCCGCCGGCAGCATGACGCTGTCTTCGAGCGCTTCGCGAGTAACCCAGAGGAAGCGATCGTTTTTCATTTTGCAGAAGACGCGATAGCTCTCCATCCGCCACTCGACATGAGTAAAAACATGCGTTTTACAGGCGCCCTTTTCAATCCGTTCGCAGGAGAGCTCCTGTGCCTTCAGCCAGGCGGCGGCCTCTGCCTCCGTCAGGCTTCCGTCTGCATTCGGAAATTCCCAGAGTCCTCCGAGCAGTCCGGAGGGCGGCCGTTTCCGGAGCGCGATCAGATTTTCGAAGTGAAGCAAAAATACGGTTTTTTCCTGCCTGCTGCGCGGAAGCTTTTTATTCTGTACGGGGAAGCGCAGCTGCGTCCCGTTCCTGGCTGCTCCGCACAAAGAAAGGAGCGGGCAGCTTTCGCAGCGTGGGAAGCCGTTTGGGGTGCAAAGGATCGCTCCCAGCTCCATCAGACTCTGCGTAAAAGCGCCGCAGCGTCCCGCGGGATAAACTTCCGCGAGCTCTGCGGAAATCTGCTTTCTTACGGAAGCCTCTGTAACGCACCGGCCATCTTCCCGCAGACGCGTAATAACGCGCAGTACATTTCCGTCTACCGCCGGTTCCGGCCTTTCAAAAGAAATAGAAGAGATCGCGCCCGCCGTGTACGGCCCGATGCCGGGCAGCGAAAGGATCTCTTTATAAGAATCGGGGAAAATACCGTTGTATTTGCTGCAGATGATCTGAGCCGCTTTCTGCAGGTTTCGTGCGCGCGTGTAATAGCCAAGGCCTTCCCATAGCTTCAAGAGGACTTCTTCCTCAGCCGCAGCCAGATCCGCAATCGTTGGGAGCTGCTTCACGAAACGTTCGAAATATGGTTTAACTGCTTCTACGCGCGTTTGCTGGAGCATAATCTCGGAAACCCATACGCGGTACGGATCCGTATTCTCCCGCCAGGGAAGCGCGCGGGCGTTCGCGGCATACCATTCCAGGAGCGGCGCCACGATTTCCTGTAATTGCATTTCATATTGAGTATTCTGCGGTGCTGCTTCCTGTGCTTCCATGTCAGGTTCCCTCCAGGCGGTAATTATAGTACAAAAAACAGATTTCCGCTACCGAACCACCGGCAAAGCGTATGGAGAAATTCGCTCCTGTGGTTTGAATGATCCAGAACATTTTTTATGACAAGCTTAATCTTGCGCCGCCTTTATTGATCGCTGACATTCATTTGTTGCTTGTGATTTAAGCGGATCGTCTCTATATGAAAATATAAACAAATCCTCCAGGGAAGGTTCGCACGCCTCTGCGGCCGGATGCCCTCCGTGTCTTTCCTCAAGAATGTAACGGAACAGAACGCCCTCGTTCTCCCGTCTCTGTACTGTAACAAAAGCTCCTTCCGGCAATTCCTCAGGGGAACAGCACAACTGAAAGACTTTTCCCTTTAAGACGCCGCACAGCGCCTCCTGTCCTCCGTGATATAATACTCCACCGTTTTTTAGCATGATTATTTGCCCGCCAATTCCTTCTGTGTCTGACAGAATATGTGTCGATATAATAATGGTTTTTTCCGCCGATATATCTGTAAGATAATTTCGGATTCGGATACTTTCCTTCGGATCCAATCCTGCAGTAGGTTCGTCAAAAATCAAGATTTCGGGATCGTTAAGAAGCGCCTGAGCAATGCCAAGACGTTTTCTCATGCCTACGGAAAATGTACCGACTCTGTTTTTGCAAACTTCATCGAGCGACACAAGCGAGAAAAGCGCAGGAATTCGCTTTTCGGCCTCCTTCTTTTTAATGCCTTTACACTCCGCTATATATTTCATATAAGATATTGCAGAAAAAGAAGGATACGCGTTGAATTCTTGGGGCAGATAACCGATCCGCCCGCGGTATTCTTCGTCCAGCTTATAAATAGATACGCCGTTATATTCTATTTTGCCCGAATCAGGAAAAAGCAGCGTTGCTAAAAGTTTGATCAGTGTTGTTTTGCCTTCTCCATTCGGGGCAAGAAGTACATATATGCCCTTTGTAAATTCAAGATTAATATTATTGAATACCATTTTGTTTCTGTACGCTTTTGACAGTCCGGCAACAGTAAGCACAAACATCACTCCTTTTAATGTTTTCTATACAGGCGTCTTTTAAGCATTCTGCATCCCACAAAAAATAATACCGCTATTGCTGCGTGAATCACTGCGATTGCGCTCCACGATTCCGGCAGTCTTGATAAACCGCAGCAGATAAGCATTGGATCAGCCAGGCTGGAAAATGGCAGAAAACGCAGCAGGTTATAGAATCTCTCATAATATATCGTATAAAACGTAAGAACGGCTGCCCCCAGGATAATAACCAGACACAAACTTATATAAGAGCTTTGAAACAATGAATTTAGTCCATGAATCACCAACAGCAGCAATTGCTGCATTACAAACGCCGCTATGAAAAGAAGAAGAATATATTCTTTAAATGTGATGGAACCTGACGTTATAAAGAACGGTCGATTCTGCGCTGACGGAAGCACGGCGCTGCACAGATCCGCTTGCAAAAAAAGGCGGGTTTTTGAGTCAAAACCGCTTAACAGCATCGGCAGAGCAAATACTGCGCCATATAAAACAGGCGTGCTGCAAACGGATGCAAAATAACGTGCAGCGCTAAAGGAAAAACGTTTTTTTGTCGTATCCAAAACGGAGGAAGCCCCCGATTCCTGATCCAGGAACAGCGGATATAATGCAATATACATACTTCCTATTAATAAACAGGCAAAAGACGCCTTCCATACAGTGTTCACAAAATCCAGAATTTTCGTATTGAATAAAAAAGAGGCCTGCTTCTCCGTGATAATCTCTTTGATCCGATTTATAACGGATTGATCGGCTGCATTTCTTTCAAGCTCTTCCAACAGCGCTTTGTAAGCTTCCTCCGGACCGTATACCAAGGATTCATATTCATTAAGCAGCGTTTTAAAATCCGATAGGATTTCCGTTTCTGTTTCCGT
Source organism: uncultured Clostridia bacterium (assembly GCA_904420095.1). Taxonomy (GTDB): domain Bacteria; phylum Bacillota; class Clostridia; order UBA1212; family UBA1255; genus Egerieisoma; species Egerieisoma faecipullorum. The sequence goes on along the minus strand of CAJFUB010000009.1, from coordinate 1,472 downwards.
AAGTGTCATTTCACCATCCGGCCGCAGACGTATCCAATTTTCAAGCTGTTGCCTGCTTTCCTCATAACAAGCCGCGGAAAATCGCCGGCCGGTCTTTTGGTAATAAAGCGCTGCAAATTCGGCAAATTCCTCTGTTGAACAAATTTGCTTATAGAATCCCAAAGCAAATTCCTCGTCAAGACGAACCCCAAACGATTGGGCAAGCTTGACATCCTTCTGAAGCTGAGCATCATTATTTAAATCATTTTGTTTTGTCGCGCAGATTACAAGAGAAAACCCGGTTAATACAAAAATGACGATATAGAAAGAAATCGCTTTTAAAATTTTTCCCATTTCATATTGCCAAAGCATTTTTTCACCCATTTGCAAGCCTGACAAATTTGGCTCGAGCTGCAAGATATAAAACGACAGAAGCCGCCGCAAGAGCAAGTGCAGTAATGATTTCGATTCCCGCAGGATGCGCGGAGGTAAAACTGGCGATAAAGCGAAAGATCGGACCATTCAGCTTTCCGAAATTTTCATAACGTAAGTCAAAAAAGATATATTGACTTACGAAATAATATACGGCACAAAGAATAAGATAAACGAACGCGGCAGCTAATTTGCTTTTTAAAAAACAGGCTGCCGAAAACGCAAACAAGTTTGCCGAACTAATTACTAAAATCAGGATTATAGATTCTAAAAGCAAAAACAAGCCATAGCGCAAAGAAATCCAGTACATCGGCTGACAGTAGGCATTATATTCAGAGCTCAGCATGCCCTCTCCGAAAACAGCAATTTTATGAGGAAAGAGATATATCGCTGCGAATGCCAACAAGCCTGTAATAAATAAGCCTGCCGTCAGTACTGCAAAGCAGCCTCTGTCAAGATACCTCTTTCCGATTTTACATGTACAGGGAACCGCATATACGCATTTGCTGCCTGCCCGTCCTATCATAATGCAGAAGCAAAAAAAGCAGACTGACAAAAAGCAAAGAGAAAACAACACATACTGTACTTTAGAGAATACAAAAAACGGCAATATTGTATTTTCTCCAGGAGGAATATCCGTTCCATACTTTTGATTCCAGTAGGAAATTCTCAGGTCCGCCTCAAGCTTCTGCCCTCCGTTTTCGGCGATATAAGAAAGCGGTTTAGATTCATATGCTTCAAGTGTTATAAAAAGTTTAATGCCTTCATCGTCTGCCGCTTCATAACGTGTTACGATATCTCCTTCCGGCCAGGGTATATCATAATAATACGGAAATCCATATAAAGTATAGAATTCATTTCGGAAAATCCCTAACACAGTCTCATTAACCGGCTCTATAGATTCATAATACCATGTACCGCCGTTATGCTTATGATCTTCTGTAAGGGATACGCTGTTTCTGAGTTCCTTCCATAAATTAGGATTTAACTATCTAATCCTCAAAAACCATTGATTTTTCAAGGCTTCACGCCTGTTTTTCATTCAAACCTTATCTGTTTGC
>CAJFUB010000008.1 GCA_904420095.1 uncultured Clostridia bacterium | reverse complement strand
GAATTTACAGAATTACATCCCGAACTTGATCCTTCTAAGCAAACCACTATAAGCAGTGCTTTTCAGTATTTGGATTACACATTAAAGCAAAAAATCATTACACTGTACAATGAAAATATAGATGTTATTGATGCGGTAATTTCAAAATGGTCATTACCAAAAATAACCGATACAAATATTTCGTCTTTTGTAAAGCTTCGTAATAGCAAAACACATTCGGGCACTATTGAATGGGGAGAAAATGCGGAAATATACCCAGCTCTTCTTGCTTTAGTATATGCATGTTTCTTTAAACACCTTGGAATTCCCAATGAAAAAATAAAACTTCTTATTCAACAAATTTTTTAAGAACGAAATGAAAACACCATTGAAATCTGAACCTATAGGGTTTGGCCAACAATGGTGTTTATAAAACCCAGTATTTATGCAGGCTCGTGAGCTGTCCGTTTTCAAATTTAAACTGGACAAGAAAATTAAAAAAGTTAAAATAGAAAACGAAAACGGAAAAACGGTGCAATCTGAACCCCTTCGTTTAATTTCAGATATTCTCTAAAGTGCTGTTTACTGGTGTTGTCTGTCTTGTCCTTTGCAGTTGTCTTGTCTCGTGCGAGGGTTCAACTCCAACAGCCAAAATCGAAAAAATATCTTTTTTATAGTCCTTAGACACGTCGGAGCAAAGTTCGCTTTGCTCCTCCTCTTTCGCAAAAAGTCACGCTCGGCTTGCCTATTCGGGTGTAAACGCCCTCACGACAGCTCGCTGTCGCTATCAACTTTTTGCGACTTCGAGAGAGTTCCGCTCCAACCTCCGAAAACCGAAAAATCTTTTTCATGCGGCTCTTACAAGCACAGAAAAAACCGCATAAACAAGCGTTTTTTTATTTCTGTACACGTTTATTTAGTCTAAAACGCTTACTGCTCGTTCTTCTTAAGGATATAAATGCGCAGCTGTATTCTGTCGCCCCAAAAATATAAGAAGGGCGGGAATCGTGAATGCGAGTATGCTCGCGGTCGACCTTTTCTGAAACCTGTTCTATGGCGTAATAGCGGAAGCTCAGCGATTTCAAATTATAGTATAATGTTTTCTGAAATGAATATAATATCATATCATGGCAAGAAAACTTTACGTGTCAGTAATTGCAGAATTTAATACCGAAGGCAAAATCACACCGCGCGCCGTTCTCTGGCACGACGGCAGGATTTTTGAAATCGACAGGGTATTCAGCAGAAATTCCCATGCGGCCTTTCAAAGCGGCGGGTACGGAACACGCTATAGAATCCGAATCTCCGGAAAGGTTACTTTTCTGAACTATCAGGAGGGACGCTGGTTTGTGGAAATCGGCACGTGACCGCAAAGCGGAGCCGATACATACTTTACCATAAATAAGAGGCGTTGCTTTTCCCGGAAGAACAGGTATAATCAGAATGAAATAAAAAACATATCGGGAGAATGCCTATGAACAAAGTAAAAATTACAGTGCTGAAGACAACCCTGGATCGCGAGCTTGCCGCGGAATACGGAGCGGAAGGATTAACCGCCTGTCCCATGCTGAAGGAGGGACAAATTTTCTATGCCGATTACGCCAAGCCGGAGGGCTTCTGCGACGAGGCGTGGAAAGCCATATATCAATATGTTTTCGCACTTGCGCACGGTGCGGGAACGGGCGTTTTTTATTACGGAGACTGGATCCGCACTCCGGGCGTCGCAATCTGCAGCTGCAACGACGGGCTGCGTCCTGTTATTTTCAAGCTGGAGGCTACAGACCAAAAATCGGAGCTGGACTATGTGCCGGTCCGGTAAACGTCTCACAGAAAAGAAGCCCCGCAATTTTCGGTTTGTACTTTTATAAAGCGTATGCTATAATCACCCGCAGCAAGTAAATTCTAATTAAAAACGGGAGGCTGATCAGAATGCCGAATTACAGAAAAGCCAGCTATACGGGGGACTCTGTCACCCTTAAAAACGGACTTATGGAAGTCGTATTGTATAAAAGACTCAGCGGCTGGGGCTTTGCAGAGCTTTTTGACGCGCGGGGGAGGCTGCTGGGAGTGCTGGAGCACCTCGGAGAACTGCTTGTGCGCGATCAGGAGCTGCCGATGCGTCTGGAAGCGCAGGACTATCTCCTTCGGACCGAAGAAAACGGCGATCAGACGCTGCTCTTTTCCGTTTCGTCGATGAATGTGCAGAAAAAGCTGGACGGAACGTCGTTTTCAAACTGGATGCATTATCCTTTTACCGAGGAATGCCTGACGGGAACCGTAACGCTTACGCTTTGCAAAGATCGTCCGATTCTCCAGCTCAGGCATGAACTGGAAGCCAAGCAAAACATGTACGTAAAATATTTGCGCGGTCCCTGGCTCAAGATCGGGGAGGGCGCGTTCGGCGGGACGAAGGACGATGCGATTCTGCCGGGGGTGGAATGGCTTTCCGGCGCGGAGTGGTCCAGCGGAAGCGATTGGTTCCGTGAGCCGTGGTATCATAAATATGCGCCGGTTCCGAACAAGGTTGCCATTCCCTGCATGACGCTTTCAAAGGACGGAACGGCGATCGGACTGGCCTGGAATCCTGTAAAATGGGCGACGCGCTGGTTCAATTACCGAAAGCATTTCGCACAGCCGGTCTTTGCGGTGCCGAATTTCGTAGACAGAACGGATAACAGCCTGTTCGGTCTTATGGTGCCTTCCGCGCAGGACGAACGCGACGAAAATCAAATTTACGCGGATCCGCCGCTCGAAATGCATCTTGGCCAGATGGTGCGTTTTGAAAGCGAAATCTTCCTCTGTCAGGGAAATGCGCAGGATGCCCTGTGCGACTGGGTAATCCGTCACGGGCTGCCGGCCTTGCCGCAGGAGGACGACACGCGGGAAGGCTATCTTACGGCGCTGGATAAAATTGCAATGCATTACGCCACAAATCTTTGGAAGGATGGCGCCGGCTTCGGCAATCCGCAGCAGGGCTATTCAAAAGGCGTTCCCGTTTTTTTGCGGAGATATGTAAGCGAGCGGGGCGGCGCTGCGGCCGAGGCGCTGAAGGCGAAAATCGAGTGGTGCGACAAAGCGGCTCCGGCTTCGCCTGCCGCTCCCGAACTGGAGGCGCGCATTCTCAGAGGCCGGGAAATTCTGTCCTGGCAGCAGGAGGACGGCGCGTTCCCGTTTGAACCGGACGGAAGACATAAAGGAAAAGACGATTTTGTCGTAGCGCGCGAGTTCGCAGAGCCCATGGGGCAGGGAGGCGACACGGCGCTGAGCATGTGCGTCACCGCGGCGCTGGAGCTGCTTGACATCGTAAAAGGTCTGCCTGAGGGGGCCGAGCGCGCTTCTTTTACAGAGGCGGCGCGCAGAGCTCTGGATTATTGCATGGGAATGATGCGGCCGGAGGGCGGCGATTATTGGGAGACGCCGCTGCACGCCCCCAACCTGCTGGCCGCCGGTCAGGCTGCCGTCGCTTATTACGAGGGTTACCGCGTGCTTGGCAGCGAGGCGTATCGCAGAAAAGCGGTATACTGGATCCGCAGCCTGCTTCCGTTTACGCATCTGTGGCAGCCGGAGAAGATCCCGATGCTGTATAATACAAAGCCGTGCCTTTGCTCGAGCGACTGGTATTTTGCAAACTGGGTGCGCGACCACGTCCAGTGGGAGGTGCTGCAGGTTTTTAATATGTCGTGCGACCGGGGAATCGACTGGGCGGAAGAGGATCCCGCGATTGACTGGCATCTTTTCCACCGCGGCATTACTTCCGCGGGAATTCGCTGGCTCGTAGATCACACGGAGGAAAGCTGGATGCCGCATAATAAGCCGGAAACGTATGCGCCGTACGCCGAGGGCCTGTTTGACGGCTGCTTCCCCGATACGTTCAACTGCGTAACCGGAAATTACGGCGGAATGGTGATCCCGCCCGATACGATCGCAAGAAACATCTACGCCATATTAGACAGCGGCTTCGGAAAATAAACGAAATTTTCGAAGAGAAAGGAAAGACGGATGGAAAAAATCCTCGTAGATAACGGACAAGAATTTGATTTTGGGAAGACCTCTCGGGAATATGCGGCATACCGCGATATTTACCCGAAGGAGCTTTACGAGCGTCTGTATTCCCTGGGAGTCGGAACGAAAGGCTCCCGCTGGCTCGACCTGGGCACGGGAACCGGTGTGATTCCCAGGGGACTTGCGTGCTACGGGGCGGAAATTGTCGCGGCAGATGTTTCAGAAAACCAGATTGCTGAGGCGAAACGTCTGTCAAAGGAACTTGCGAATATTCAATATGAAGTCTGTCCGGCGGAGGAAATCGATTTTCCAGAAAATTCATTTGATACGGTGACGGCCTGTCAATGCTTCTGGTATTTCGATCCGAAAAGGATTGTGCCTAAAATCAAACAGATTCTCCGCCCGGGCGGACTGTTCCTGAAGCTTTATATGAGCTATCTGCCGGAGGATCCCGTCGCGGGACGTTCTCATGCGCTGGTGGAACAATATAATCCCGCCTGGGACGGCGGTTCTTCGGCAATCCGCGATTTAAAGATCCATTATTTCGACGATCCGCATATGGAAAATTTTTTGGTCGATCTTCCTTTCACACGCGAAAGCTGGCACGGAAGAATCAAGGCCTGCCGCGGCGTATTGGCTTCCATGGACGAGAAAACCTTTGCGGAATTTGAAAGCAGTCACCTGCGCCTGCTTTCGTCTCTTCCCGAACAGTTTACGGTAAGACACGAGGTTTTTCTCATCTATTATTATATTAACAAATAATATTTCGTACCGAGGCGCCGGATATGATATGGATACAATATCCACAGGAACGATGCGATGCAGAGCTTGTGAGAAAAATGATTGCCCTGGAAAATACGGCATGGCCCGGAAGCGGCGCGGAGGAGGAGTATCCCTCGGCCCCCGATACTTTTGTAACCGCCTTTGTTTTGGCAGAGCAGGATGCGGTAATCTGCCATGTGGGAGTAAGAAAAAGTATACTTCTGCACAAAGGACGGACGTATCTGGCATATGGATTGAGTGAGGTTGTAACACATCCCCGCTGGCAAAACCGGGGGCTTGCATCTGAAACAATAAAAAAGGCCGCGCAATTTATAATCGCTCAGCACGCAGATATTAGTATTTTTACGTGCGAGAAAAACAGAGTTCCTTTATATACCAGAGGCGGCTGGGAGGAAGTGAAAGGCGCATGCCTTGTAGGCGGAACAAGGGAAAAGCCGTTTCGCAGCGACAGCTTAAATTTAGTCACAATGATGAGGTTTCTTTCTTCCGATGCGAAGCGTCATAAAGCCGATTTTGAAAATACGGATATCATTTTGGAATTAGGAGAGAATCAGCTGTGGTAGGCTTCCGCCGGCGACGTATCTGTATAATCGGTATAGCTGATTGAAGATCCTAAATAAAACGCGGAACTCCTGAATCCCGTATTCAGCTGGAAACCCTTCTTGCGGATATGAAGGGCTCCGCGCCTTAGAAAGATTAAAGCCGCAAAAGAAAATTCCCTCCTCCCGGCGGGAAAGCGCCGAGGACTGGCGCCCAAGAAAGGATTGCTCCATGTATGAAAGCAATCTTGAATGAGCCTCTCAAAAAGCTTGAAAGGGATCTGAAAACGATGGCTTTCCTGGTCAGCGGCACGGTAAAATAAATTTCTCATTTTCCTATTGACAAGCGGAGCCGTTTCCTGTATTCTCTGTAAAGAGCGTTTCCTTTACATGGAAACGCTCTAAAGCGCTTGCATTCGGAGAGGAAAACGATGGCGGAAGATATTTACGAGATCGGCATGCTGCTTGATTTTTATGGGCAGCTGCTTACGGAAAGTCAATATAAGTGCATGGATATGCACTACAACCAGGATCTGAGCCTGTCCGAAATCGCGGAAGAGCTGGGAATCAGCCGGCAGGGCGCGCATGATTTTATCAAAAGAGGCCGCAAGGCTTTGGCGGAATACGAGGAAAAACTGAAGCTGCTGGAACGCTTTTGCGAGATCAGGCAGAACCTGAAGACGATTCAGGAGGATCTGCAGCTCATTGACAGAAGCGGCATGCAGAGCGGGAATTTGTATATGCTGGATCAGATCGACAAGAACCTTTTCAGGATCATCACAAAGATATAAGAGGGGCTGCTATGGCATTTGAAAGCTTATCGGCAAAACTGCAGGCGACGATAAAACGGTTAAAAGGGCAGACGCGCGTTACGGAGAAGGACGTCAAGGAGTTCATGCGGGAGATCCGGATGGCGCTTTTGGAGGCAGACGTCAATTATAAGGTCGTTAAGGACTTTATTGCGCGCGTTTCCGAAAAAGCGGTAGGACAGGAGGTCCTGGAAAGCCTTTCCCCGGGGCAGCAGATTGTGAAAATCGTAGACGACGAGCTGACGGGACTGCTCGGCGCCGACGATTATAAGCTGGACCTTTCTAAAACGCCTCCGAATGTAATCCTGCTCGTAGGACTGCAGGGCACCGGTAAAACGACCGCCTGCGCAAAGCTGGCTGCGCATCTGAGAAAACAAGGGAGAAAGCCGCTGATGGCAGCGTGCGATATTTACAGGCCGGCGGCGGTTCAACAGCTGCAGGTGCTTGGCAGGCAGATCGATATTCCCGTATATACGGAAGAACCCGGCGCAAAGGCGGCGGACATTGCGAGAAATGCCGTGAAAAGCGCGCTCAGAAGCTTAAATGACGTTGTAATTGTGGACACGGCCGGACGCCTTCAGATCGACGAAGCGCTGATGGACGAGCTCGACGAAATCAAATCGGCGGTGAATCCGGCTGAAATATTACTTGTAATCGACGCCATGACGGGCCAGGAAGCGGCCAATGTTGCGGCGGTGTTTAACGAACGCCTTGCCGTGACGGGAATCATTCTGTCGAAGCTCGACAGCGATACGCGGGGAGGAGCGGCGCTTTCCGTCCGGGCGATCACGGGAAAGCCCGTTAAATTTGCATCCAGCGGAGAGAAAATCAACGACTTTGAAATTTTCTATCCCAAGCGGATGGCGGACAGGATCCTCGGGATGGGAGACGTGCTCACGCTGATTGACAAGGCCGTCGAGCTGTACGATGAGAAGAAAGCGGAGGAGCTTGAGAAAAAGCTTGCCACACAGACCTTTACGCTTGATGATTTTCTGGATCAGCTTCAGCAGATCAAGAAAATGGGAGGGATCGGAGGTCTCTTAAAGCTGCTTCCCGGAGCGGCACAGATCAAAGAAGAGGAGATCGACGAAAAGCAGTTTGTCAAAATCGAAGCGATCATACAATCGATGACGAAGCGGGAAAAACGAAACCCCGATCTGCTGAACGCCAGCCGCAGGAAGAGAATTGCGGCGGGAAGCGGAACAACGGTGCAGGACGTGAACCGGCTGATGAAGCAGTTCGAAGAAATGCGCGCTATGATGAAGCGCTTTGGCGGGAAGGGCAAAAGAGGTATTGGCAGAAAAATGTTCGGCGGAAAAATGCCTGATATTTTCCTGTAAATATAAATACAAGAAATTACCGGAGGTGAAACGACATGGTAAAAATCAGACTCAGAAGGATGGGCGCAAAGAAAGCACCGTTTTACAGAGTAGTGGTTGCAGAATCGAAATATGCGAGGGACGGAAGATTTATAGAAGAAATCGGAACATACAATCCTTTGGTGGAACCCGCTGAAATCAAAATCGATTCCGAACGTGCGGATTATTGGATCAAAAACGGCGCGCAGCCTACAGATACCGTTAAGTCGCTGCTCAAAAAAGCGGCCGAGGCTAATGCCGAAGCATAACGGAGGAATGGAGCGTTACAATGAAAGAGTTCTTGGAAATCGTGGTACGGCAGCTCGTAAATCATCCGGAGCAGGTGTCCGTCGAGGAGGAAGAATCCGAGACAAGCATTACGCTGAAGGTTTCTGTAGCGGATGACGATAAGGGAAAAGTGATCGGAAAGGACGGAAAAATTGCAAAGGCACTCCGTACGGTCACAAAAGCTGCATCGAGAAACGTACCGAAATCGGTATACGTCGATATTGTCTGACGGACCGTCTGAAATCGGGAGGGCATCGGATTTTGCTGAACAGAATCAGAATCGGTGAAATTGTCAATGTTCATGGCGTCAAAGGCGCACTCAAGGTGCTGCCTTTGACCGATAATCCCATACGCTTTTGTTCTCTGACAGAGGTCGAGCTCGTTCCGAAGCGGCGGAGCGGCGGAAGTCCGAAGACGTATAAAGTGCTTTCCGCAGTACCATCGGGAAACATGGTGCTTCTGAGACTGTACGGAATCGACGACCGAAACAAGGCGGAGCTCCTTCGCGGAATGTTTTTGGAGATCCCCCGGGAAAAAGCGGTTAAGCTGCCGAAGGACACTTACTTTATCGGCGATCTGATCGGCTGCTCTGTGAAAGAGGAAGACGGAGCTCTGCTTGGCACGCTGACAGAAGTCCAGTCAACGGGAGCAAACGATATCTATGAGATTACAGGAACAGACCACAAAACGATATGGATTCCGGCGATTGCAGACGTAATCAAGGCAGTTGACGTGGAAAAGGGCGAAATCACGGTTTCTCTTCTGCCGGGATTGAGGGAAGTATACGAAGAGAACGGCGGAGCAGAAAGCGGCGAAGAATAACGTGATAAAGAGAGTCGATATTTTAACGCTGTTTCCGGATATGGTGCGGGCGGCGTTTCAGGAAAGCATCATCGCGCGGGCGATCTCGAAAGGCATATTAGAGATTGACTGTCATCAAATCAGAGATTATACGACGAATAAGCAGGGAAAAGTAGACGATTATCCGTACGGCGGCGGACCGGGGCTTGTCATGGCGTACCAGCCCATTGCGGACTGCATCCGGAGCGTATCGCGCGCCTGCACGGGAGAAAAACCATATCTCATTTACCTTTCCCCGCAGGGAAGACCGTTCGATCAGGAAACGGCGAGACGTCTTGCGGGAAAAGAAAATCTGATGCTTTTATGCGGACATTATGAGGGAATTGACGAGCGGATCATAGAAGAATTCGTTGACGAAGAAATTTCTCTGGGGGATTTTGTACTTACCGGCGGGGAAATCCCGGCAATGGCGGTGGCGGACTGCGTGGCGCGCCTTCTGCCGGGCGTCCTGGCGGAGGGCTCGGCGGAACGGGAATCCCATTCCGGAATGCTGCTGGAATATCCGCAATATACGCGCCCGGCCGAGATCGAAGGGAAAAAAGTTCCGGAAATCCTGCTTTCCGGAAAGCATGAGGAAATCGAAGCCTGGCAGATCCGAGCGGCGGAAGAACGTACAAAGCGAAAACGCCCGGATCTGTATGATAAATATGCCGAGCAAAAACAGAAAAACGAAGTTTTTTATTTTGACAACAGCGCAACGACAAGGCAGGATGACCGCGTAACGGCGGAGCTGTCCGCCGCTGCGCGCTTCCTGTACGGGAACCCGTCTTCTCTTCACCATCTGGGTGTGGAGGCCGAGAAGAAGCTGCGGGCATCCCGGAAGCTTCTTGCAGATACGATCGGCGCGAAGGAGCAGGAAATCTTTTTTACCTCCTGCGCAACAGAAAGCAATAATTGGGCGCTTCGCGGATATCTGCAGGCGAACCCGCGGGCCGGCCGGCAGATCCTGATTTCGGCGGCAGAGCATCCTTCCGTTTCAGAAACGGCGGCGGCTCTGGGGAAAAAAGGATACGAAGTCAGAGAAATTCCTGTAAGGTCCGACGGGCTGCTCGATCTGGAGGCTTTAAAAAGCCTTATGACGCCGGAAACGGCTCTTGTTTCCGTTTGCCATGTAAATAGTGAAACGGGTGCGGTCCAGCCGCTTTCCGAGATTTCCGCTCTTGTGAAATCCGCCAATCCCAATGCAGTGCTTCACACGGACTGCGTGCAGAGCTACGGAAAGCTGCCCGTATCAGTAAAGCAGTTTGGATGCGGCCTGCTCAGCGTCAGCGCACATAAAATTCACGGACCGCGCGGCAGCGGCTTCCTGTATGTCGACTCCAAGCTCAAAATGACGCCTTTGCTTTATGGAGGCGGCCAGGAAAACGGCTTGCGCTCCGGAACGGAAAATCTGCCCGGAATTGCAGGGCTTGCGAAAGCGGCCGAGCTGGTTTGCGGAAACCTTCAGGAAAATTATGCGCACGCGGTAAAATTAAACGGCATTTTCCGGCGCGCGCTGCAGGAAGAAATCCGTTCCTGTATTCTGGTTTCTTCAGAAGCCGTCTGCTCCCCGTATATTCTGAACGTTGCGTTCCCGGGGCTGAGAGCGGAGGTCCTCCAGCACAGTGTGGAAACAAAAGGCGTCTATCTTTCCGTAGGCTCGGCGTGCTCTTCCCATAAAAAAGACAGAAGCCGGACGCTTGCAGCGATGGGATATGCACCGAACGTCATCGACGGCGCTGTGCGGATCAGTTTTTCCTATCAGAATACGGAAGAGGAGGCGGAATACGCCGCAAGGGTAATCTGCCAGGAAGTGAAAAAGCTTTACGGACGGCGCAAGGGCGGCCGTGCCTGATTTAGAAGGGAATGGTACGAGATGGAGAAAGTGATCTTAGCAAGGATCGGGGAAATTGCCCTGAAGGGCTTGAACCGTTCTGTCTTCGAGCAGAGACTGGCCCGCAATATGCGGGCGGCGCTTTCGGACTGCGGCGCGTGTCATATCCGCTGGTCGCAGTCGCGTTATTATGTTGAACCGGAAACCGAAAATTTTGATTTTGAAACGGCTTTGGAGCGGCTTTCCGGCGTATTCGGGCTGGTATCCGTCAGTCCCGCTTACGTAACGCGTTCTGAATACTCCGACATTTCGACGCTTGCAAAAGAGGTCGTCCGCAATATACTCGACGGCGGCAGCAAAGCCGGTAAGACTGAATTTACATTTAAAATAGAAACGAAACGCGGCCTGAAGACGTTTCCGATGACGTCTCCTGAAATTTCCTCGGAAATCGGCGGCGATTTGGTGGAAACGTATGAAAATCTTCATGTGGACGTGAATCATCCCGACTTTATTCTTTATATCGAGGTGCGTGAGGCTGCTTACCTTTATTCGGAGATTATTGAAGCGCCGGGCGGAATGCCTACGGGCACGAACGGGAAAGCCTGCCTTTTGATTTCCGGCGGGATCGACAGCCCGGTCGCCGGCTACATGATTGCAAAAAGGGGAGTGAGTCTCTGCGCCGTACATTTCTACAGCTATCCGTATACCAGCGAGCGCGCCAAGGATAAGGTCGTCGAGCTTGCGCGGATCGTAGGACGCTATTCCGGCGGCATCAAGCTGCTGGTCGTACCGTTTACGGAGGTTCAGCTTGCGATCGATTCGAATTGCCGGGAAGAGCTTTCAACCGTTTTGATGCGCCGGTCGATGATGCGCATTGCGGAACGCGCAGCGCGGAAAAACGGCTGCTCCGCTCTGGTAACCGGCGAAAGCGTCGGGCAGGTGGCAAGTCAGACGATGCAGGCGTTATACTGTACGGACAACGCCGCAGACATGCCGGTTTTCCGTCCTCTGATCGGGATGGATAAAATGGAGGTTGTCGCCGTTTCCCGCAGGATCGGGACGTTTGAAACGAGTATTTTACCGTATGAGGACTGCTGCACCGTGTTCACCCCAAAGCATCCGAAAACACGTCCGTCTCTGAACGAGGTTCTGGAAGAAGAAAAGAAAGCGGATTTTGCCGGATTGGAGGATACGGCGTTTCGCGGCATCGAAGTGATTCACTGTTAGAAAATAAGGATTGACGGATGACCTAAAATGTGTTAGGATAGCTAACGTTTTCGGGGTGTAGCTCAGTTTGGCTAGAGTGCTTGCTTGGGGTGCAAGAGGTCGCCTGTTCAAGTCAGGTCACTCCGACCAGACGAAATGCCATGCTTCAGCGTTGCAAGAGAGCTGAAACATGGCATTTCTTTCAATTTCCGGGACGATTCTATATAAAGGATGCGGCGTTTAAATGGAACAAGAAAAAGTTATCTTGGAATGGCAGAGATCCGAGCCGGTCGATCCGTCGAGACTGACGGAAGCGTTTCGCAGGCAGGCGGAGCGGATCTTGACGATGGGGCTTGAAGAACTGCCCGGCTACAAATTCGACTGTGTCTGCGGCAGAACACACCGGATCGACATGGAACATCTGCTTTCCGGAAGCGGCGCTCTGGAACGGCTGCCGGAGGTCCTGGGCTCGGCGGAGGAGCAGAAAGAGCGCACGATTTTGCTGCTTTGCGACCGGAACACCTGGGAAGCGGGCGGACGGAAAACGGATGAGCTGCTCCGCGCCGCAGGCTTCCGTACGAAAATCCTCGAGCTTTCTACGAAAAACTATCCGGTGCTGATACCGGATGAAGCCGCGCTCGGCACGATCCTTGTACACGTTACGGACGACGTGGGCATCCTGCTGGGCGTAGGAAGCGGTACGATCAGCGATCTTACAAAGCTTGTTTCTTATAAAACGGGACGGCGGTCCGTTGTGGTAGGCACAGCGCCTTCGATGGACGGGTATGCCTCCATGAATGCCGCGTTCGTGATCGGCGGCCATAAAATTACTTATCCCGCGCATTACCATTCCTGCATCGTTGCGGATACCGGCATCATGAAGGATGCGCCGATGGAGCTGATGCGCGCGGGATACGGAGACGTCGTCGGAAAATACACGGCGCTTTCCGACTGGCGGCTGACGAAGGCCGTCAACGACGAGCATTATTGTGAAATCACAGCGCGGCTCGTGCAGAATGCAGTCGATCTCTGCGTCGCTAACACGGAACGGTATTTCCGTCGTGAGGAGGATGCCGTGGAACGCATGAACGAGGCGCTGATTCTTACGGGAATTTCCATGGGAATTACCGGGTACACGCGTCCGGCGTCGGGAAGCGAGCATCATCTGGCTCATTATTGGGAGCTTGCCGCAATCGAAAAGGGCGTCCCGCATCCGCTCCACGGAAATTCCGTAGGGCTTGCATCGATTGCCTCTGCCGAAGTGTATGACATTATGAGCAGACGCTTTGAAGTAGTGGCGGAGGTTCACGCGCCGAAGCCCGACTTCCTGCGGGAGATTTATGCAAAAGCAGGAAGCGCTCTGACGCCGGCGGAGCTTGGCATTTCAAATGAGCTGTTCCTGGAAAGTCTTCGAAACGGCTACAAAATCAGGCCGCGTTATACGATTTTTAATTTTACACGCGATCACGGCATGCTGGACGAGGTTGCCGAGGAAGTCGCGAAAAGAATGGGCAGGTAGAGGATGGACATTACGGCCGACCGTTGGAAAGATTATGAAATCCTGGACGCAGGAAACGGCATGAAGCTGGAACGCTGGAAGGATGTGATCCTTTCCCGTCCGGATCCGCAGGCGATCTGGAAGCCGGTCCGGCCGGAGCTGTGGCGCCGGGCGGATGCAAAGTACAGCAGAAGCCGGAGCGGCGGAGGCTCGTGGAGCTTCTATAAAACGCTGCCGCCGAAATGGACCGTCCAATATGATTCGCTTAAATTTTACGTTGAACCGACTGGCTTTAAGCATACGGGCCTCTTTCCGGAGCAGGCGGCGAACTGGGATTGGATGCGGGCGATGATTTCCCGCAGAGCTGCCGCGGGCGGCAGCGTCAAGGTTCTCAATTTATTTGGTTATACGGGCGGCGCGACGGCGGCGGTTTCCGAAGCGGGCGCGGAGGTTTGTCATGTGGACGCGTCGAAGGGCATGGTTGCGCGGGCGCGCGAAAACGCTGAGCTTTCCGGACTTTCCGGGAACAGGATCCGATATATCGTTGACGACGCCTTCAAATTCGTAGCCAGGGAGCTTCGCAGGGGGAATACGTATGATGCGGTGATCATGGATCCGCCTTCTTACGGAAGAGGCCCGGGCGGAGAAGTCTGGAAGCTGGAGGACAGCCTGTTTGATTTTGCAGGAGAGTGCGTCCGCCTGCTTGGAAAGCAGCCGCTGTTTTTCCTGCTGAATTCTTATACGACCGGCTTTTCTTCCTCCGTAACAGCGAATATCCTCCGAATCCATTTTAAGGCCTTCCCGGCACGGGGCCGAATCGATCACGGCGACGTTCTGCTTCCGATCCGTTCAATGGAAGGAACCTTTCTGCCGTGCGGTTCCTATGCGGCATGGAAATCCGACGAATGAAAACAGAGCTTCAGATCCTTTACGAAGATAATCATGTGATCGGCGTGATCAAGCCGCCGGGCCTGCTGTCTCAGCCGGACGGACGCACGCCGGCAGGCTCGGACATGCTTTCCGTCGTGAACGATTATTTGCGCGTTAAATACCATAAGCCGGGCAATGCCTTTGTCGGGCTCGTTCATCGGCTGGACCGCAATGTAGGCGGCACGATGCTTTTTGCAAAAACCTCAAAAGGCGCGTCCCGCCTTTCGGCGGAGCTGAGGGAGGGAAGGTTCCGGAAGGGATATTTTGCCCTGGCGGAAGGAACGATTCGAAAATCGGCGGGCGTACTGGTCCATGCGCTGTATAAAGACGAGAAAAAGAACATTGTGACGCACGATCCCGACAGAGGAAAGCGCTGCGTGCTGATTTATGAGACGGTAGCCGTCTGCGGAAACGATACGCTTGTTTTTGCGGTGCCGGTTACGGGCCGGACGCATCAGATTCGGGCGCAGCTGGCGCTCAGCGGACATCCTCTGGCGGATGACGTCAAATACGGAGGAAAACGTGTGACGCCTGGCCGCCTTTCTTACCCGGCGCTCTGGTCGTCCGTAATTTGCGTAAAGCACCCGGTTCGCGAGGAAACGCTTCTGCTGAAAAGCGCGCCGCCTTCCGCTTTGCCCTGGAGGGCGGCCGGGGAGGAAGACGTGAGCCGGCTGTGCAGAGAGTATCTGAAAGGATTTTATGAAGATGGATTTGATCGCCTCGGCCGCCTTTGGCGTTGAATCATGCGCGGCCTTTGAACTGAAGACGCTGCATGCGGAAAACATAGTGATCCAAAATGGAAGAATTGATTTTACGGGGGATTTTGAAACCGTGGCGCGGGTAAATCTCTGGCTCCGGTGCGCCGACCGCGTTTTTATCAAAATGGGGGAGTTCCGTGCCGAAAGCTTTGAAGATCTTTTCCAGGGCACGAAAGCGATTCCCTGGGAAGAATTCCTTCCGGAGGATGCCTGCTTTCCGGTTTCCGGGAAATCGGTAAAATCCGTTCTCCACAGCGTGCCGGATTGTCAGGCAATCGTGAAGAAGGCCGTCGTGGAGCGCTTGAAAAGCGTTTATCACAGGAATTGGTTCGAAGAAACGGGAGCCGTATATAAAATTGAAGTGGCGCTTCTGAACGATACGGCGCTTCTGACGTTGGATACGTCCGGAACAGGACTCCATAAAAGAGGGTATCGGGAAACCGCCGGGAAAGCCCCGATCAAAGAAACGCTGGCCTGCGCCATGCTGGACCTGAGCAGATGGAAGCCCGATCGGGCGCTGCTCGACCCGTTCTGCGGTTCCGGTACGATCCCGATTGAAGCGGCTATGATCGGAAAAAATATTGCGCCCGGACTGAACCGCTCTTTTGCATTTGAAAAATGGGCCTGCTGCGGCGCAGGGCTTGCAGAACGCGCAAGAGAGGCGGCACGTTCCGTCATCCGTTCCGACGAAGAGGCGGGACTTCGGATTTATGCATCCGATATTGACTATTTTGCAATCCGCCAGGCGAAAGAAAACGCACGGCTTGCGGGCGTAGAGGGATGCATCCATTTCCAGAAGCTGGATTATACAAAAACGGCGTCGCGATATCGTCAGGGCTTTCTGATTACAAATCCTCCTTACGGGGAACGGCTTGAGGATGCGGCGGGCGCCCGCGCGCTGTACAGGGGAATGGGCGCGCATTTTAAAACGTTTGAGGACTGGTCGTATTTTATTATCACGTCGGACAAATCCTTTGAAAAAGAGTTTGGACGAAAGGCGGACAAACGCAGAAAGCTGTACAACGGACGCCTGGAATGCTGTTATTACCAATATTTTAAGAAGGAGCGCTGAAAGGGATCAGAAGAACGCGCGTTGAAACGCAACGCCTGCTTATCAGGAAATTCCAGCTTCTAATGCAGACTCTGAATTCGGCGATTAGGCAGGAAGGTTGCCGGCGCTTTTCCTGTCGCATAAATCGGACGGACGGCATTTCACAGGGCGGCGGCAGTATTCAGGATCGCCATGATTCCCTCAGAAATTTTCCCATAGACGATATAATGCATATAATTCAGATCGTGATCATGATTTTGAAAACGGTGAACGGTTAGATTTGTTTTGCCGCGCTTTGCAAACTCGCTTTCGATATCGTCTGCGTAAAAGGAGGGCGTCATCATATCGTATTCACCGCTGAAAATGTGGATCGGGAGATTTAGCCGGGGCAGTATTTTTTTGTTCGGCTTAAGCGAAAAATGCTCTTTGAACCACGCTGATGTCAGACGCACGCTGTGATTGTTTTTCAGCCATTCGTCATCGTTCGATTCAATCGCGCGAAGCATCGCGTTTAAATGCTCGATGGAAGCGGGGGCGAAGTCTTTTTCCGTAAGAATTCCGTCGTGATCCAAGTCGATTTCCGCAAAAGAATGGCCGCCGAATAATTGGTCGCGGACATGAAAGCGATCCTCCTCAAAATCTTCCCTGGAAATATACCCCCTGCGATGATAATCGAACAGACGGCGGTAAAAAATCAAGGAAGCATTCCCGGTTAACTGCCATGTCAGAATTTTTTTGAGATTTTCATTGCAATATCCGGCCAGAAGAAGCGCGTCGATTTTTACGGCTTCGTTCCGTACAACAAGCGGAGCAAGAATAGAGCCCTCGCTCCAGCCCAGCAAAAATATTTTGTCGTATCCGATTCGATTCAAATACAAGACGATTGCTTCAATGTCCGAAACGGAGGTATGAGGCAAATACGTTTGGTATTCCTTTTCGTTGATTTCGGCAAAAAGCGGCGGCTGCTCCCCGGGAAAAACACCTCGCGTGCTGTATCGGCAGAAAGCGATTTTCCGATTTGTAAACTGCGAGGCAAACAGATCGAAATAGCTGAAAAGTGTGCCGTCCGGCAATTGCCTCTTGTTATCGTATGTATTTGGCCCGCTTCCGTTCACAAATACAACAGCTTTGCGGCCTTTCTTCTCAGGCTCACTTAGCTTCAGCAAAATTCCATAGCCGTCTGCGGCGCGCAATGATAATATACGTTCTGTCATTTTTCTCCTTTGCCGGTCTGTGGGAATGATTATAATACTGCAGAATCGAATTACCTGTATTGTAACAGAAAAATTGATAAATGCAAAGCTGCACGGGAAGCTCCCTGCACGCTTCCCGTGATCTGTAAAATTCTGTAGAAATCATGAATGCTCTCGCAAATAACGCAATATATATGATTCGGCAAGCTCTTGGTCCGATCCACCAAAGCCGTGCCCCGCTCCTTCGATTACATATAATTGTGCAGAGTCATAATATTCTGCCGCTTTTTGAGATGCTGACAGCGGCACGATGCCGTCTCTGTCGCCGTGCAGGATCAAAACCTCTTTTTCATACCGCGCGGCATCGGTATACGGATCATACCCAAACAGGTTTTCAAAATATGCTCTGCCAACCGTCATCCACATGAAATCGACCGTATCTGGCACGTTTTCCGCAGCGGAAAACATTTCTCTCGCATCGTCTACGATGGAAAAGGCGGGATACAGCAGAATTGTTCCGCATATTTCTTCCTGCAGATCTGCTGCGGCCATTGCAGATACTAATCCGCCCTGACTCGTGCCAAATAAAAAAATTCGTTCTTTGTCAATAGCATCGAGGGACTGTACCATGGAAACAACCGCCTTCAAATCCTCTTCCTCCGTAAAAATTGACATTTCTATGGTGCTGCCATCGCTTCGGCTGCCGGGTGAACCGCCGCGGAAATCAAACGTATAGGCAAAATAGCCGTGCCTTGCAAAGGTCTGGGCATAGGAAGCGTTGGTATTATAGTTTCCGCCGTATCCGTGCGAAAGAATCACGGCCGGCATCGATTCTCCGGCGCCGACAGGAGTATAGGCCGTCCCGTAAATTTCGGCGCCGTTTACGCTCGCATACATCTCGCTGCGCTCATATTCGAAAATTCTTTCTTCCGGGCGCGTCCGCGTGATCGTAACTTCGCCATCGTACTGTTCAAAGAGCTCTACGCCCTGTTCGATTTTCCCGATTTGTATAACATCGACGATGGTTTGTTCAAAACGCGTATCATTATAAAAAATAGCAATGTCGCCCCCGGGCCAATAGCCGATTTCACCTAAGCTGTATTCGCGCGTCAGCGCCGCTTCGTCATATGGAAGAAATTCGGGTAAATGCACGCCCTTCGCAAGCCCGCTTCTTTCAATGGTCGGGAGGGTAAGGGGGAGCAGGTCCATAAATGCTCTGGCCGTGTCATTGTCGTACATTACAGCGTTTAGAATGGTATCTCCTGCGGTTATCGTTATTTCGTTGCTGCCGTAAGCTTCTTCTCCGCTAGCAGGAGCGTTTGGCCGCCCCGCGTCACAGCCGCTCACGGATAATAAGGAAATCAATCCCAGCAGTACGGCGATAAGCTTTTTCATGTTTCTCCTCCTGTTACGGATTCCGTTTTATTCCTTCGGAGCCGGCGCGGCCCGTGATGCAAGAAGAGTTTTTTCGCATAATATGTAAGTCCTGCGAACAATGCGGCCATTGCCCCTGATTCGATCAGATAAACAAAAGCATTTTTGGCATAGTCATATTCTTTTGTATAATCGATCAGATAAAAAAGCTCTTCCCAAAACCTTCTTTCCAGAAGGATACATCCCCCATATGCGCAAACGGCAAGCGCCAGGATGCGGAACCCCCATAAGATAAATTTTTTTATGCGTATGCCTGCCGACACACGCTTTGCCGTCGAAAGAAATATATGCCAATGAAGACCGAGATGTACGGACATGAGAACAAAGGACCAGGCCGTTGCAACAAGGTGCAGAAATCGTCCGAGCTCATAGCCGGCAGCGCCTGCCGGAAATATGCTTTCTGAAACGAGAACGCCGCTGATCATGCAGCCAAGCATTGCAATCCAGAGAAGAAAATTCACTGTCGTCTGAACAATGCGCAGCGCCCCGTATTTTCCCTTGAATAAAGCGGAGAACCACTTATAATTAAGCGCGTTATGAAGCAAGAACAGGATTCCCATGGCAATACCGAGCCATTCATGCAGCGCGCCGGCGATCAGATGCCGCTCCATTAAAAGAAGGAACAGAACGAACATTGCTGCGTCAGTTATCATTTTTATTATAGACTTTAATTTCATTGGCGCTTCTCCTGCCGGAGTCAATTCTCCTTAAGCAGACCGATCCCGTTCAGCCAATCGATGATTTCCTGCTCGGCAGCGGCGGTATCATCTATCCTGCTTCGAGAAATGCTCAGTCCTTCCAGCATTTCCGCATCAGGCTCTAATTGCTGAATCGTCTGCCTTGTTCCCGAAAAACCGCTGCCTCCGTGGGTGTTAAACGGTACGATGGTCTTCCCTGAAAAATCGTATGTGTCGAAAAATGTATACAAAATATTTGGCAAATCAGAATTCCAATTCGGATAACCGACGAACACAACGTCATATGCGTCAAAATTTTCAATCACGCCCTCGATTTCCGGACGGGCATTTGTACGCCGCTCTTCCTGCGCAGCCTGTAAAAGCGCACTGTGATCGGTGGGATAAGGGGTGGTTGGCAGAATACGGAAAATGTTTGCGTTTGTATTTTCCTGTATTACATAGGCCATATACTGCGTATTTCCAAGCTGCTCCCCGTTTGCTTCTACATAACTGTTGTCCTGATTATCCGGAACGGAAAAATATACGACAAGGACGTTTGCGTCCTCATATGTCGGGCGTCCGGTATCCGGCGTCGGATTCTGCCATCCCTCTGGCGGGGGATCGACGGGCGTTCCCGCACAAGCGGCAAGACAGAAGAGCGCCATAAAACAGAAAGTCAGTATACCAATTATTTTAGCTGATTTTTTCATTATAACTCCTCCTTAATCATTTTTAATATCGGCATGTTTTCGTTCATATCTTACAAGCAGATAGGCTGCGATCATGCCGATGAGAAATAACGCAATTCCAACTCCCAGATCCTGCCGCATTCCAGCGCCGGAGCCCCAGCTTTGATATACGGCTGTCATTTCAGGATTCAAAAACATGGTAACAATCGAACCAAGCGATAATCCTGCTACAGTATAAAAGGTAATCCCCCTGCGGCGTTTGAGCAGACGGGAAAGCAGCTTAGAGACGGTCAGAAGTCCCGCTGCAAAACCGACGAAAAGAAAGAGGTAAACAAGAATGATGTGCGGATTTCTCTGCCAATATGAAAAACTGATGGAATCCATAAGCGGGGTAAAATATCCGACCGTCATCAAAAGCGCAGTAGCGCTTAATCCCGGCACAAGCTGCGTGACTGCGACGGCATAGCCGAGCAGCAGAAAAACGGCGGCGTGCCAAGCCTGCAGCTTCTCCAAAGACGCGGCTCCTGGCGATGCGAATATAGAGAGCAGGGATACGGCGATTGGAAAAGCGAACCCCGCTGCGAAAAATACAGCGTGCAGCGCCGTAAGCCTTTCGCCGTTCCATTGATCTTTAACAGATGGAAAAGCGCCGAGCATTAATCCTGCGAAGAGCGCGACTATAGCAAACGGCTGCCAAGTAAGAAGCGCTTTGACGCCCAGAAAGCCAAAGATCAGCCCCAAGACGGCTCCGGCTGTAATGGGCAGAAGAAAACGAACGCATTTCCTGAACTTTGTGAAAAGATTGCCAATTGCATACAATAGCTTTTCATAAAGGCGAAGTATGATTGCTGCGGTGCTTCCGCTTACGCCCGGAAGGATAACGGCAAGCCCGATAAAAGCACCCAGCGTCACGCTTTTTGCAATCTGCTTTTTGTTTTCGTACCGTAAGGATATTTCACTGCCTTGCACGGATTGCTTCGTCTGTTTTTCCGAATGCCTTCTATCCTCCATCACGATCCCCCTTTACATGCATTCCTTGAGAATTTCGTAGATCTCCCCGTAGGTCAGCTTCTTGTAGCTGTTTGGCTGAATTGCAGTGCTGTATGCGGCTTCCTCCAAAATGCGGTCGGTGATCGGCGTTTTTACCTTCAATTCGGAAAGTCGGGAAGGGAGCCCGCACTCGGCAATGAACGCTGCAAGCGCATCAATCCCTGCAAGCGCGAGCTGAATTTCAGCTTTGCTGCCTTTGGGGATTTCCCAAACGTTTTCTGCAAAGCGCACGAATTTCGGAAGACCTTCTTTCACGATATGACGGTAATAGACGGGGTGAATTACGGCAAGCCCCATGCCGTGATTACAGTCGGTGTAGGCGCCTAACTGATGCTCGATCATGTGCGCTTGAAAATCCGTCTTTTTGCCAAGCTTTAAAAGGCCGTTTTCTGCCATTGCGGAATCCCACATGAGATTGGACCGAGCTGTAGCATTATTCGGATCTTTTAAAAGAATACGCATATTGCGGATGACGCTTTTCATGACAGCTTCGTTGATATCGTCAGATACGTTGTCTCCGTTCGGATATCCAAAATAAGTCTCCATCGCGTGGCTCAATGTATCAAACGCGCCGGACATGACCTGCGGAAAGGGAACGCTCATTGTGTATGTGGGATCAAGCACGGCAAAACGGGGTGCAATCGCGAATAAACCCGTTTTCATCTTTTTTTCTTCGTTAGTAATCACACCGCCTGCATTCATTTCGCTCCCTGTTCCCGAAACGGTGACAACCGCGCCGAGCGGAATGGGCGAGCACTTTGGAAAGCGCTTCTCAATGAGCTCTGCTTCCCAAACGTCCTCATTCGTTTTTGCCTGCAGCGCGGCGATTTTACAGCAATCGATGACAGAACCTCCTCCTACGGCAAGAATGAGATCAACGCCGTGATTCCTTGCGAGCTCTGCGCCTTCCTGCACCTTTGCATAGGTGGGGTTCGGCATAATGCCGGAAAATTCTACAACGGTTTTCCCGGCTTCTCGTAAGATATTAAATATTTCTTCGTACACGCCGTTTCTTTTGATGGATCCGCCGCCGTATGCAAGCAGAACGGTATTTCCGTACTGTTCCAGTTCCTTGCAAAGGTACTGTTTCGCCGCACCCTGGCCGAAATATACTTTTGTTGGGTATTCAAACACAAAGCTTTCCATAATGTTTTTCCTTTCTTAAATAAAATTGTTTAGCTTGTTATTTTTCGGAAGACGGTGGCCTGCCGTGCTTTCCGAGATGGATGCAGGATTTTTACAGATTCAGCTGCAGGTCGTCAAGCCAGCCGCTGATTTGACTGGTTTCGCTGATGCGCCTCTGGCCGTATACGGCCAGGCCCTTGCAGGAATTGAGAAAGGTAGGCATGGTTTCGTCAATATCGCTGCCTCCGCTCGTACAGAACGGAATAATCAGCTTTCCTGTCAAGTCATAGCTCTCAAGGAAGGTGTTGATTAATGCGGGCGTTGCGTGCCACCATACGGGATAACCGATAAATATAATTTCGTATTTTTCCATATTATCCACGGCTGCTGACAGTGCCGGGCGGGCATTCCGCCTGATTTCGCTGTTGGACTGCGTGTAAACGTTGGAGTATTCCTCTTTTGGGGAGATCTCAAACAGATCCGCATCGATTTCACTGCTCAAAGCGGCCGCGACGCCCCGCGTTGTGCCGGAATGAGAAAAATATGCTACAAGTATGTCTTTTTCTTCCAGAGCGGCAATCTCATTCCGCAAAGCAGTCACTTCTTCCTCTCCCAGCGATTCGTCTGTCAAGCTGCGGAAAGAGGCAGGATACCGATAAATATTATATCCGACTACGGCGATTATGGCGATTGCAGCAATTATAACGATAGGAATTATAATTTTTTTCTTTCTCATCATTCCTCCTCCTTATTCAGTAAAGCCGTTTGCAGCAAGGTAGGCGTCTATTGCAGAAGTATTGCTTGCTGCCGCATATAAGCCTTCCTGCACAGCGGCCCCCTGCGCGCATGTACGGACAAAATTCATTGAATTTGTGTAGTATTCACTGTTGTTATTGCTTGCGCCCTGAAAAAATGGATAAATATTGACCTCGTCTGTCCACGCATAACTTTCCAGAAAAGTGCCTATGATCATAGGCGCGGTATGCCACCAGATCGGGAATCCGATAAATACCGTATCATACTGTGCGACTGTACTTGCGGGAAGCGGATCACGGATTTCGGGACGGACATTGTTATCTCGTTCTTCGCGAGCCGATTCGCCCCACAGCGTATATGAAGTAGTAGGATAAGGCGTCAGGGGAATAATTTCGTATAAATCGCCGCCCGTCTGCTCTTTGATATACGCCGCCATCCTTTCTGTATTGCCGCTCCAGGAAAAATACGCAATCAGGATTTTTTCCTGCTCAGGGGCTTGTGGTTCGCTTGACGCTGCGGGCGCTTCAGGAGCATCGGGATCAGACGTCGCGGGCAGTACATTCCCGCTTGCTTCCGGTAATTGCGAGGGCGGCGTATGATCGGAATCTCCGGCATTACATGCGTTTAATACGCATACAGCCGTGACGCACAGCAAAAATAAGGATTTCAGCTTCGAGATACGTTTCATATTTTCCTCCTTAAAATATTTGATATTTGGCGTTTCCTATTATTTAAAAAGAAAATCAGGCGGATCCTCCGGATCACGCCTGAATTATAGATGAATGATATATATTAGTGAAATGCCTATTCTTGGATAGCGTCAATGCTCAAAGAGCATTGCCAGCGCGTCGAGAAAAAGGGAAACGGCATGATTAGAAGGCTGATATTTTTTCCAGACGGCGACACAATGCAAAGCAGAAGCCGTTTTCAAAGGACGAAAACAGAGCTCCGGGTTATGATGGTATTGCGTTGCGCCTTCGACAAGGAGCACATAGCCGACGCGGCGTTCGGCAAGCAGGATCGCGTTATTTACTACGTTAAAGGTTGCTATAATATTGAATTGATCATAAACGGAGCCGATGGCATTGCGGGAATTCTGCTGTAATTCACGGCGCATGGGAACAATTAAAGGCAAGCCGAGCAAATCTTCGGAAACGAGTTCTTCCTTTGAAGCCAGCTTGTCATCCGAACGCATCAAAACGCCCAGCCGCTCTGTATAAGGCAGACGAATAAAATCGTATTTATCAACGTTCACGGGTTCGAGCAGAAAGCCGACATCTAAAATACCTTTATCAATACGCTCCAGGACTAGATCGGCCATCGCCGTATACAGTTCGAATTTCACATTTGGATATTTTTCGCGAAACACCTCGATAATATCCGCGGCCGTATTCGCGGATGCCGCTTCTGCCATACCGATGGATACGGTGCCTCCGATATTTTCTTTTGCCATGAATTCATCTTTGATTTTGCGTTCCAGGGCAAGCAGCTCTTCCACGCGGCGGCGGAGAAGAACGCCCGCGTCGGTAAGGGTTACGTTGCGGTTGCTTCGCACAAAGAGCGGCGTGCCGACCTCTTCTTCGAGCTCCGCAATCTGCCGTGAAAGCGTAGGCTGTGTAATATATAAAATTTCTGCCGCTTTTGTCATGTTTTCCTCGCGCGCAACGGTCAGAAAATATTTGAGTACCCGAAATTCCATATGCCCTCCCGATTTTGGATTTATTATATCATAAACCGGCGACAGGGAACAAGAGCGTATCATCGGCTTCTGCCGCCCTCTTCACAGAATATAAAGCGCATAAAGGAAGCGCTCGTCCCGGAACTCAGTAAAACGACGGCGAAAAGCGGTGATGCATTAATGAATTTCCCAATGCTGTCATTTTTGAAGGAAATGGAGGACGATGCAAGGAAGGAGACCTGCAGGCCCGATGATTTAGCGGCGTTTTTGGAACTGTCTTAAACTTGCAGTACAAATCGTGCAGAGAAAATGCCATATATACGCTTTTCTATCGCAGTAAGCAGTAGGATGGACCATCAGCAGCAATAGGGGGAAAAGGGGAGAATTTAACTGGCCGCAGTAGAAATCAAGCAAAAATAAATCCATATAAAAAGGCATTTAGCCGTTTCCGTGTATGGATTTTGTACAGAACCATAAAAAACGGACATTGACGAAAAGCCTCCTGGCGAAGGAAAATAGCTACGACAGGGCGAATGGTATGGCGAGACAATATACGCATGCGCAAGAGACAGAAAAAGAAATGCTGGCGCTGAAAGCAGCCGGAAAACAAACCGAGAAACAGCAGAGGAAATGGGCTTCAAAAACGACGTCGACTTGCGTAATTCCATGTTTTTCTACGTCTGGGGCTTTTCTTTCCTGTCTGTTTCCTCTGGTGCACTGTAAGGTGGGGGAGACAGCAAAAAAGGCTTGCCGCCATGATTTTATTTCCGCTCTGCCGGATGGGTATAACAGTGTAATCGGTGAGGGCGGCACCTTATCTGGCGGCGAAAAGCACCGGTTTTTTATGCAGCAACTTATCGAAGCCGACGTGCCACCGGACATTGCAGCCTAGGAGGCATGTAAGCTGGAACACGTCATAAATGAAACCAGCTTCAAAAAACTGAAAGGGCGGATAGAACACTGAGAAACGGGACATGTAAAGGTGCAGTTTAATAGATTCATCGCTTCTGTAATGCATATGGTCCATTTTCGCTTCTCCCTTGACAAAACAGGGATAAGTCTAGTATAATCATTATTAGTTAGTTATAACTAACTAATACAACATGAAGGAGGAATTTCCATGTCTCTCATCAATCAAGAAATCGGAGAATTTACCGTACAAGCCTACCATGAAGGAGCCTTCAAGGCCGTTTCTAAGGCGGACGTGCTGGGGAAGTGGGCTGTGTTTTTCTTCTATCCGGCTGACTTTACCTTTGTTTGCCCCACGGAGCTGGAAGACCTGGCAAATAAGTATGCAGATTTCCGGGCTGCCGGATGCGAGGTGTATTCCGTATCCTGTGACACCCATTATGTCCATAAAGCATGGCATGATGCTTCTGATCGGATCAAAAAGATCGGCTATCCGATGCTGGCAGATCCCACCCATGTGCTTTCCAGGGATTTTGAGGTATATATCGAGGCGGACGGCGTGGCAGAGCGCGGGACTTTTATCGTAAATCCCGAGGGGAAGATCGTGGCTTATGAAGTCAATGCCGGAAACGTAGGACGCAACGCCGATGAGCTGCTGCGCAAGCTGCAGGCCTGCCAGTTCGTCCATGAACACGGGGATGAGGTGTGCCCGGCCAAATGGCAGCCCGGGGCCGAGACACTGAAGCCGAGCCTTGACCTTGTGGGGCAGCTGTAAGGTATGAAGGATATCAAAGAGCTCTACGATGTCGTAGTGATTGGCGGCGGGCCGGCAGGATTGACGGCCGCCCTGTATCTGGCCCGGGCGAGATATCGTGTTGTCGTGGTGGAAAAAGAGCATTTCGGCGGACAGATCACCATTACGGATGAAGTGGTAAATTTCCCAGGAGTGGAGCGTACTTCCGGAAAGACTCTCACCGAAACCATGCGCAGACAGGCTCAAAGCTTTGGAGCAGAATTTTTGCTGGCTGAGGTTACCGGTCTTGCCATGGATGGCGACGTAAAGACGATTCAGACCAGCCGGGGCGAGCTGCGCTGCTTTGGCGTACTCCTTGCCACCGGCGCCCATCCCCGCAGCGTTGGCTTTGCCGGGGAGGCAGAGTTTAAGGGGAGGGGAGTCGCTTACTGCGCTACCTGTGACGGAGAGTTTTTTACGGGAAAAGAAGTATTTGTGATTGGCGGCGGTTTTGCGGCCGCGGAGGAAAGCGTATTTTTAACCAAGTACGCAAGGCATGTGACCATCCTCATCCGCGGCGATGGGTTTACCTGTGCCCCGGCCACCGCGGAAGCGGCGCTTCACCACGAAAAGATCACAGTGGTAACCCATGCGCAGGTGGAGGAGGTATCCGGAAAGGATGGCCTCAGCCTCCTGCGGTATCGGAATACGGAAACAGGGGAAGTTACGGAATACAGAGCCGCAGAAGGGGATCCCTTCGGCGTATTCGTGTTTGCCGGATACGAGCCTGCAACCGACCTGGTGAAAGGCCTGGCAGAGTGCGACGTCCAGGGATATGTTGTAACCGACCGAAACCAGAAAACTACCTGTGAAGGCTTATATGCCGCCGGAGATGTGTGCATCAAGCCCTTGCGGCAGGTAGTGACGGCGGTGGGAGATGGGGCGCTGGCGGCTACAGAGCTGGAACGCTATGCCGCAGCTCTGCAGAAAAAAACCGGCCTATATCCTGCGCAGCCTGCGGCCATCTCAAAAGAGGCTGCGGCAGCTCTGAAAAGCAGCCAGCAGACGGACGGGCTGTTCACTCCGGATATGCTGTCCCAGCTGGAGGCAGTGTTTCAAAAAATGGATTCTCCGCTGAAGCTGAAGCTCTATCTGGACGATACGCCTTTGTCTGCGGAGCTGAAGGGATATATAGAGGCGCTTTGTGCGCTGACGGATAAGCTTTCGCTGGAAATGAGCAGTGAAGCGCTGGAAGACCGCCCCTGCGTGCGGGTATGCAGAGAGGCTGGCTCCTGGACGGGACTTGCGTTCCACGGGGCACCCGGGGGGCACGAGTTTACTTCCTTTGTTCTGGGGCTTTATAATGCGGCCGGACCGGGGCAGGCTTTGGATGAAGAAATTCTCCACGGAATACAATCCCTGAAACCGGCGCATATGAAAATCCTGGTTTCCCTTTCCTGCACTATGTGCCCGGAGCTGGTAACGGCAGCCCAGCGGATCGCCGCAGAAAATCCCGGCGTGACGGCGGAAGTTTACGATCTGAACCATTTTGCGGATCTGAGAGAGCGGTATAAGGTGATGAGCGTCCCCTGTCTGGTGCTTAATGACGGAGAAACCGTTTCGTTTGGGAAGAAAAACATTTCGCAGCTCCTGGAACTGTTAGGCAAATAAAGAACAGGAAAATGCCCATTCGCATCAATGTGTGGATGGGCATTTTTCTATAAGCATGTGTATTTATGCCAGTTTTCAGCTGGCGGGCTTCTTTATGGGCGTTGAAGGAATCCGCATACAGACCTCGGAAGATATAGCTCCTATTTTTTCAGCATATCCCGAACAGTCTGGGGTGTGCTTCCAAACTTCTCTTGAAAAGCATGATAGAAGTTGGATACGCCATGGTACCCAATCGCCGCCGCTATCTCCTGCACCGTCATATTGCTTTGCTCTAAAAGTTCAAGAGCCTGTTCCATCCGCAAGGTCCGCGCATACTCGCCGATGCTTTTTCCCTCCGTCAATTGAAACGCCTTTTGAAGCTTGTTTTTATTCATGGCAACACATTTGCAAAGGTCCAATATGGAGGGCATATTGCGCAGATTGCTTCGGATGAGTCGTTTGGCCTCCGCAACGGCGGCAAGCTCAGCTTCGCTCAGATAGACGGGTTGTGTGGTTGAATATCTATGAACCAGCTCCAACAGAAAACCAACTGCCGCCAGCCCCTGCCCCCGCATCCAGATTTGGAAGGGCTCGCCTGTCAGGGGGCATCTCTCGATACGCTGGTAAATAGAGGTCAGTTCCGGGGAGTGGATCTCGCCGGAGCCGATGGAATGTTTTGCGTCTTCCCAAAAGCTGCCGTAGAGATGTACGCTGTTTTCCCGAAAGAATTGTTCCTGAAAATACATGCCGTGGAACCGCAGGCGCTGTCCTCCAGTCAGCTTTAGGAAATGGGGTGCCGGTGAATTGAAAACAAAGCAACTGATTCCGGAAGCAGAATACCGGGCATTGGCCTTGCGCATGTAGCTGGTATAATGCCCTTCTTCATGGAAGCCGATGCCAAGGTATCTCTGGGGAATCTGGGAACGGAAAATAACATCTTCGGGCGGCGTAAAATCAACCGAGGCCATGCAAAAGCCGTGGAGCTCGCCCCAGAACCGGACGTATGAGTCCTTGCCGGGAAAGGTAAAGCATGTTCCGTTCCCTACGTCCCTTTGTTCTGCCCCAAAGGAGCCGTAAAAACGGAGCGTTTCATCGATATTGCGTATAGTGACCATCGTATCGTCTCCTTGCCGTGTGCTGAAATGGCACACGGTTTTCTGTTTTGGCACAAATTTTAGTTAGTTTTCACTAACTCATACAAAAGAGTATATCGGAGAAATGGCGTAAAATCAAGTATTTTTCAGCGGGACAGATAGAAAAACGCTTATTTTGAGGCACTTGCGGCGCTATTGACGCAAAGCGGCGCAGACGGCATAATAAATTTGGTTAGCTAATACTAACCATATGTATTTTGCTCCTCAGGCAAGAAAAGGGAGGGAAACACCCTTCGGGTGTAACTGGATGGCGTGAGAAACACGCCAGATAGAGGAAAGGAGTAACATGGGAGAGAAAAAGAAGAACACCGTGTTCCGGGTGTTTCAAGCCGCACAGTGCAAATCGATAAAATATGTGTTTGGCGTGTTCTGTTCCTCCGCCAGCATTTTATGTACGGCGATTCCATTTTACACGGTCTACCGAATCATGCGTATTTTTCTGGAGGCATCGCTCAATCAGGCTGCGGTGGATTCCTCTCAAGTATGGTTCTGGGTGGGCGTAACGCTGGCGAGTATCGCAGCGGGCATTTTGCTGTCCGTTGCGGGCAGCGTAATTTGCCATGCCTGTGCCTTCC
Organism: uncultured Clostridia bacterium; assembly: GCA_904420095.1. Classification (GTDB taxonomy): domain Bacteria; phylum Bacillota; class Clostridia; order UBA1212; family UBA1255; genus Egerieisoma; species Egerieisoma faecipullorum. The sequence goes on along the minus strand of CAJFUB010000008.1, from coordinate 90,643 downwards.
GAGCGCTCTACGACCTGCGTATGCGTATTCTGGGACACATGGGAAAATTGAACCTGGGCTTTTTCACTGGCGGACAGTCCGGCGCTGTACAGAAGACCATGAGCGACAACATCGAAAAGATGGAGGGCATCATCGCCCACGACGTATGCAATCTTGTGGGCGCAGCACTGCTGCTGGTTTCGCTGGCAGTGCTGCTCATTTCCATCAATGTACCATTGACGCTTACCATTTTTGCCGCACTGGCGGTTGCTTTTGTCATCCAGTTTTTGGCTTTCGGCGGGAAACGCGGGCAGAAAATCTGGACGGAGCTCAACCAATCCGCAACAGAGCTGGATGCGGCCTTTTCTGAGTATGTGGCCGGCATGGAGGAGGAAAAAATCTTCGGCAGGCCGGAAGCGGCGGCCCGGCGATTGACAGGATTAATCGAGAAGAACAGGAATCACCTGATGGCCTATCTCAAACGGGTTACGCCAATCTACGGGGCATATAAGACCATCACCCTTTCTGTGCTGGCTTTCATCCTGATTACCGGCTGCGTGCTGCTGTACTTCAACCCAGGGGATCACCAGCTGATGCTGGAGCTTTTGATGTTTTTGATCGTGGGGCCGGCTGTCGTCAGCCCGCTGATGGAGCTGGTGGAGTTTGGCGCGGAGCTTCGGAACCTGTCCGTACGGGTGGATCAGATTGACGACATACTGAAGCTGGAGCCGACAGGCGAGGGACAGATAGACGCGGCGCCGGCCCGCGCCGCGCTGTCTTTCCGGGACGTGAGCTTTTCCTATCAAAAAGCGGCGGACCCCTTGCGCCGCATGGCGCTGGACCAAGTGAGCATGGAGATTCCGGCGGGCAGCTTTGCCGCGCTGGTAGGCCCCTCCGGCGGCGGCAAATCCACGGCGGGGCAGCTGCTGGCTCGGTTTTGGGATGTGGAGAGCGGAAGCATCGCCATAGACGGAACGGATATCCGGGACTATACCACCAGGGCGCTGATGGACACGGTAGCCTTTGTATTTCAGGACACCTATATCTTTGCGGAGAGCGTGTATGACAACATCGCCATGCACCGTGATGTCAGCCGTGAGGCGGTGGAGCAAGCGGCCAAAGCGGCCCGCTGCCACGAGTTTATTCTGTCCTTCCCGGACGGCTACAACACCCGGCTGGGAGACGGCGGGCACAAGCTGTCCGGCGGCGAGGCCCAGCGCATTGCCATTGCTAGGGCAATTTTGAAGAATGCCTCCATTGTGGTGCTGGATGAGGCCATGGCATTTGCCGATGCGGAAAACGAGCTGGCGCTGCGGGAGGGCATGGCGGAGCTGCTCCGGGGCAAGACCGTTTTGATGATCGCACACCGGCTCTACTCCGTCCGAGACGCAGACTGTATTTACGTTCTGGACAACGGTAAGCTGATAGAAAGCGGGACGCACCGTGAATTGCTGGACGAAAACGGCCTGTATGCCCATTTGTGGGCCGTTCAAAATGAAGCGGAGGCCTGGCAGATGAAGGGGGGCGTTTTCCATGCTTAAAATGATACGGCAGTTTACCTTTCATAAGCCCGGAGAGATTCTTCAACCCACGCTGTGGCTGTTTCTTTCCCAGGCGTGCAGTATGCTCCCGGCAATTTTGGCCTACATGGCCATCTACACCCTCGGCCAGGCGTTTGTGCCGCCGTATGTCCTGGATCTGTCCCGGCTCGTCACCCTTGCGGTCTTGGGCGCCGGATGCTTTGCCCTGCAGTATGCAGTGGAGCTGATCTCGTATTACTTCACCTACGGCAAGGCGTATCGGGATACGGCGGAGAAGCGCATTGCCTACATACAAAAGCTGCGCAGGCAGCCCCTGGGCTTTTTCTCAAGCAAGGAGTCCGGAGAACTGATCAGCTCCTTTTCGGGCGACTTTGCAAATGTGGAGTACACCCTCTGCTACTGGCTACCCTATCCGCTGGGCGTCGGCGTGCTTCTTGTGGTTTCCATTGTATGGATCTGCATCTATGACTGGCGCATGGGACTGGCTATGTTCGGCATGCTGCCCGTTTGCGCGCTGCTCATGCTGCTTGTCGCCAGGGTGAAGGAGAAGCACAGCAGCCGGGTGATGGAGGCAAAGGCCCACGCTGCCACAGCAATCAACGAATATCTGCGGGGCATGAAGGATCTGAAAGCTTATCATCGGACCGGAGAGGGGTTCGACGCCCTGAAAGAGACGATGGGAAGCCTGCGGGATGAATCCCTCAAGGATGAGGCCGTGGCGGGCAGTCTCAGCAACCTCTGTGCTTCTCTGGTGCGGTTCATTGTGCCTGTGACAGTGGCGGCAGGGATGTACCTGCTCCTGGGCGGGAGCCTGGATATATTGGATTTTGCCGGCTTCCTTGTTCTGGCCGCCAAACTGGTGGAGGCCGAGCTGATGATGGTAGCCAGCATCTCGGCGCTTCGGGGGATGGCCCCCTCCGGCCGGCGGCTGGACGCCGTCATGACTGCGCCGGAACCCTCAGGCAAGGCGGAAATCCAGCATGGGGATGCGTATGCATTTGAAAACGTGTTTTTCCGGTATGGGGAGGGAGCGGATGTGATCCGGGATGTCTCCTTTGAAACGCCCGCCGGCTCTCTCTCTGCCTTGGTAGGGCCCTCCGGAAGCGGGAAATCCACGCTGCTCCGGCTTATGGCCCGGTTTTGGGATTGTCAGAAGGGGAATATCCGCATGGAGAAAATAGACCTTCGGGAAATCCGTCCGGACAGCCTGCTTGCCCAGATCTCCATGGTCATGCAGAACGCCTATCTGTTCCGCGGGTCGATTCGGGAAAACCTCTGCTTCGGGAATGAGACGATCAGCGAGGAACGGATGGTGGAGGCGTGCCGGCGGGCCTGCTGCCACGAGTTTATCTCGGCTCTGCCGGAGGGCTACGACACCTTGGTAGGCGAAGGCGGTGCCACCTTATCCGGCGGGGAGCGCCAGCGCATTTCTCTGGCTCGGGCCTTTTTGAAGGATGTGCCCATCCTCCTGCTGGACGAACCAACAGCGTCTCTGGACGCTGACAACGAGGCCATGGTGCAGCGTGCATTGGATGAGATCGCCAGAGAGCGTACGGTTGTGATGATCGCACACCGCCTGAAAACCGTCCGGGGCGCAGAGCAGATTCTCGTTTTACAAGACGGAAAAATCATAGAACAAGGGACCCACGACCAGCTTGTCGGGAAAAATGGACTCTATACCCGGCTGTGGGGATTACAGAATCAAGCTGGAGCCTATACATTTCAGTCATCTAAGGAGGAAACAAAGTGAAACAGTCTAAATTTTTGAGCCTGAAGGAATTCGTCATTGTGCTGCTGCTCGCCTGCGTGGAGACGGCGATTGGACTCGTGGTTACCATGCCGTTTGCGGCCAATCTTCAGCTTGTCTATTTTCTCGCCCCCGGGCTTGCCGGGCTGATCAACGGGATCATCTATGTCCTGATCATCAAGAAGTGCCCAAAGATAGGCACGCAGTTTATTATCCCGGCCATCTATGGGCTGTACTTCCTGTTTACCGGAAGCGTGTATGTTTTCATCTTCTTTATGATATTAGCGGTTGTAAACGAGCTCCTCATGCTGGGCGGCGGATATAGAAGCAACATCCGCTCTGCCGTTCCCCATGCGCTCACCTGGATGCTCAACGCCATGGGCAGCACACTGACGATGCTGCTGTTCCGAGACAGCCTGGTGGAGAGCTATGTGTCCATGGGCATGGATGCCGCCAGCGCGGACGCTGCCATCGCATCCTTAGAGGGCTTCTGGCTGGCTCCGCAGAACATCGTCATCGCCCTGGTGGCCGCAGCGGCGCTGTCCATCGCCGGCTATGCGCTGGGTATGAAAATGCTGGGCAAACACTTTAAACCGGCTGGAGTCGCATAATGGAACAGAAAAAGCAGAGCTGTTTTCAGCCGGACCCTCGCACATGGCTGCTGCTCTGTCTGCTGGGGATTGCCGCTATGCTTGTGATCCGCTCTGAGATAGGATGCCTGTGTCTGTTCCTTGCGTGCTTGTTCATCCACTTGCTGGCAGGCAAGGGCGGTAAAATTCTTCTCTATGCTCTGTATTACCTTGTTTTTTATGGCATAGGCTGGTTGGGCGTGCGGCTGATGGACAGCGGGGTTGCTTTTTCGGTCAGCTCTATGTTCTCAAGTATCGGCATCGTAAGCCGGAAGGTACTGGTGCCCCTCTCCTTTGCCATTTGTCTGGCAGGGGAACCCACCGGCTCTCTGATGGCGGCGCTGCAAAAGCTGCATCTGCCAAAAGCCGCGGGGATCGGGACAGCGGTTGTGCTGCGATTCTTTCCGACCATTTCCGGAGAATACCGGGCTATCCGTTCTTCCCAGCGATTCCGTGGGATAGGTGTAGGAGTGCTGCACACCCTTATCCACCTTCCAACCACTGTTGAGTTTATTTTGATTCCGCTCATCCTTCGTACAACGAAGGTGGCGGAGGAGCTCTCCGCCTCTATGACGGTGCGGGGCGTGCGGTTTTCCGGGGAGACGGTCAGCTATCGCCCCATTCGGTTTTGTTGGAAGGACGCCGGGCTTCTCGCTTTGATGCTCGTCGCCGCTTGTACAGTTCTGTTTTTGGAGAGGAGCGGTGTTTTGTGATTGAGCTGAAAAACATCTCCTTTGCCTATGAAAGCAGCCGGGAAGGAGAAAGCCAGCTGCGCCATGTGGATTTGAAGGTCGAGAAGGGCGAACTGGTGATCCTTGCCGGCCGGAGCGGATGCGGAAAAACCACCCTGACCCGTGTGCTCAACGGACTGTGCCCGCAATTTTACCCGGGAGAGCTTACAGGCAGCTACCTGTTGGATGGACAGGATGCCCTTAAAATACCGATTCACCAGCTTGGTACGATGGTGGGCAGCGTGTTTCAGGACCCCCGCAGCCAGTTCTTTACCACAAATACTACGGACGAGATCGTCCTTGGTATGGAGAATATTCCGCTGGAACGCTCTGTGATGCAGCAGCGGGTAAAAGCCGTGTGCAGCCAGATGAACATCGAGCGCCTGCTGGACCGGCGGATCTTTCTGCTTTCCAGCGGAGAGAAACAGCTGATTGCCATTGCTTCGGTCTGCGCCATGGAACCCAAGGTCATCGTTATGGACGAGCCCTCCGCAAATCTGGATAGCGGCGCCATGGTGCGTTTGGGGGCCCTACTGTACCGCTTGAAAGAGGCCGGGCATACCATCCTGCTCTCAGAGCACCGCTTTCATTATGTCCGAGACTCCTTTGACCGACTGGTTTTTATGGAGAATGGGGAGATTTCATCTATTTACAGCCGCAGTGAGGCGCTCAGTCTGACGGGGGCACAGCTTACAGCCATGGGGCTCCGTCCCTTCGAGCCGCCCTCTTTTCAGGCAGGCGGGGCATTTCACCCAAAGCCGGAGGATACCCTGCAGGCCTCTCGAATTTCCTGTATGCTGGACGGGCGGCAGATTTTAGAAAATGTCACCTTTTCAGCCCAGAGCGGCAGGATTCTTGCCATCGCCGGGCCCAATGGCGCCGGGAAATCCACCCTGTGCCGGACAATCACAGGCTTATACCGCTCCATGGGAACGGTCCAAATTAATGGAGAATATCTGAAGCGAAAACGTCGCACCCAAAAATCCTTTTTCGTGCAGCAGGATGCCGACTACCAGCTCTATGCCCCCACCGCGGTGGATGAATTCCTGATTGGGAAAAAAGAGTCGCCGGGGCTTAGACAAGCCGCTCTGGCAAGGCTGTACGAAATGGGGCTGGAGCCCTTTGCGGGCCGCCATCCGGCCTCCCTCTCGGGTGGGCAGAAGCAGCGCCTGCTGCTGGCGCTTGCAGCGGAGAGCGGCAGGGAACTCCTGGTGTTCGACGAGCCTACAAGCGGTCTGGACGGATACAATATGCGCCTGACGGTAAAGCTGCTCCAGCGGCTTTCTTCAGAGGGAAAGTGCCTGCTGCTGATTACCCATGACATGGACCTGATTGCAGAGACCGCCGACTGTGTGCTTTATATGGAGCAGGGCAAGCTGCGCTATCACCGCAATGTGCTGAGGGATCTTTAAAAGACATGCCTCTTTTTTCGAGTCGGGCAGCCGGTTGTTTTTCTGTTTTGCCGGAATATAGGAATCATAACCACCGGCTAAGCCGGTGGTTATGATTCTAGGTGCATGAAATAGACCGGTTACGTATTGGGCCGGCGGTTCCAGCCCTAGCTCTGCTGGCGCACCGTGACGAAATCCCGGTACAGGCCGCCGGCTTCCATCACTTCCTTCCGGGTGGCGTCCGGCTGTCCCATTATCGATATATGACAATCAAAATATTACAGACGAATTTTTTTGTCAAGAGAAAAGGGTTTTCTCTTGACTGGTTAGCAATAACTAACTATAATGAATACGGGATTATTCTATCGGTTTGAGGGGTTCATATGGACAAATACAAAATTGAAAGGAACATCGTACAGGAGACGCTGATTATCCCGCTTTATGGCCGTCGGCTCTGTTCTCAGCGTTTTCCTCAATTGTTTCAGGATCAAAGCGCAGCGAAACTGATGGAGCGCATGGACCATGATTTTTCAGAACTGGAGAAACAGTCAGGAGGTCTGATGCAGGTGTTTGGCGCGCTGGAAGTCGTTCTGGGCCAGAGCAATCTGACCTGGGAGGTGCGGGATTATCTGAGAGCGCATCCAAAGGCGGCCATCATCAATCTCGGCTGCGGCCTGGATGGACGCCATCGATGCCACTCCGGCGGACGGCACGGTGCTGCTTGCCGCCGCTCCTTTTCGTTTCCAGCCGCGGGCATATGCAGGGCTATCAGAGGCTTGAGGGCTAGGGGTAAGAGCCATTCACCGCCTTCTGGCTAAAATCGCAGATGGGCCGCTGCATCTGCAAATCGTGCGGATGGAATTTAGAGAGGACTCCGGATGGGAAAGGTAGTCTGACTGGAAAAATAATAGGAGATGAGATCATGGAAAATAACAGATCCCGGCAGGCGGCGATCCGCCTTGGTACTCACGGGGAAAATTACGGGAGCTGGATGTCCAATCCGGTGTTTTATATGGTAGGCGGACTTCTTGCCCTGGCGGCGGTGCTGGCCGCGCTGTCGTTTATGGTGTTTCATTTTACTGTGCTGGGGGTGATATTTGCAATTGCCGCAGCGATCCTGCTTGTCCTGCTTGTCTGGATCACCTGGATCCGGCGGCAGTATGCTTTTGGCGGGGGCGGCATGATGGAGCGGGTACACCAAACCCTCCTTGCTCATCTGGATTACGACGGAAAGGGTGCGCTGCTGGATGTGGGCTGCGGCTCCGGCGCGCTGGCCATCCGGGCCGCCCTGACGTGGCCGGAGACAAAAGTAACGGGCATCGACTACTGGGCCGCAGTCTACAATTACAGCCAAGCCCTCTGCGAAGAAAACGCCGCCAGTGAAGGCGTGACTGCCCGGTGCCGCTTTCAGCACGGCGATGCCAACAAGCTGGATTTTCCCGACGAGAGCTTTGACGCCGTGGTGAGCAACTATGTCTATCACAACATCACTGGGGCGGATAAGCACGAACTTTTGCTGGAAACGCTGCGGGTGCTGAAAAAGGGCGGCGTCTTTGCCCTCAACGATGAGATGAAGCCTCACCTGTACGGCGACATGGAGGCTTTCGCGCAAAAGCTTCGGAACATGGGCTATCAGGATGTTCGGCTGATTGATACAGCAAAAGAAGCCTTCGGTTCCCGCCGCCGGGCGGCGATGATGATGCTGGGGGATTCCAGACTGCTGGTGGGGAGGAAGTAATGCAGGCGAAGTTTCCATTTCGGGAGGAAAACATGAGCTTGGAGGAATTTCGCCGGAAGTATCCGGCGCAGACAATGACTTTGGGCAATGGAAAGCCATTTACATACCGCTGTTACAGAAATCCGAAGGCGGCCGCAACTGTCGTTTTATTGACAGGCGGAATCGGACTTTCCGATTTGTTCTACCGGCATTTTGAATGGTTTGCAATGGATTTTTCCGTATTAACCTTTGACTATCAAAGCCAGTTTGCCAACAACAGCGAGTTTTCCGATGCTGCAGCAGAGCTGCTACAGCGGCTTGGGGAAAAAGCCTGGCTGGTAGGCCAGTCCTTGGGTGGGATCGTCGCGCAGATCATTGCCTCCCGGCATCCGGAGGTGGTGGAAGGGCTGGTGCTTTCCAACACCTGTTCTCTGGCGAAGGATATGGGCGATGAGGCATACGGCCATCTGAAAAAGATGATCGAGGGCCAGAAGAAGTCCAAAAGGTTTTTATCGGTTCTTCCGTTCTCACTTTTCAAACGTCTGATGAAATGGGCGGTGATGAAAAAGAAAACGGACGGTTTTACTCCGCAGGAGAAGGCGGTTATGGAGGAACTGTGCGGCGCCATGCTGGAACTGCTCACAAAATCCTATGAATACCACATGATTGACTTTCTCTGTGATGTGGAAAACTATTTTGGTATGACGAAGCAAGACTTTGCCAGGTGGGATGACAAAGTCCTGCTGATCCTGTCCGAGGACGATACCACCTTCAACCAAGCCTGCAAAGATTCCCTGATTGCCATTATGCCGCACCCTACCATTGTCACAAGCTTGACCGGTGGGCATTTGGCGTTGCTGGTCAGGCTGGAGCGGTATGCCAAGCTTGTGACAGAATATATCCGGGAGCGAACGTGAAGAAAGTTTTTTCTGTGTACGGGAAGGTATGACGAAGAAAATATTTAGATTCGATTGCCAAAAGAAAAATTAGCGAGCTTCTTATGAGAGATATGAAGCATATATGGATAAAAATCCCGTGTGTACGCTTTTTTGAGTGTTATCGATATAAGCATGCTAATTTTCTTGCCTTTTCACTCCATCTTTACTATGTTCCCAGTACCATCATTCATTTAGCAAGGAGGAATTCAGTTTATCCTTTGAAGCTGAATTCATGACTGCTTTTTCAGTCTGTGTTCAACCCATTCTTCTTTCAAAATAGAATAACACAAGGTGTCTCCTCTATCCCTGGCATGTTTTCTAAGAGTGCCTTCATAAGTAAAATGACATTTTTCCAGCACACGCACACATTCTTTATTAAAGGACCGTACCCAGGCAGCAGCTACTTCGGTATCCCGTTCAGAAAACATATATTCAAGCATCGCCATAAGAGTTTCTGTTGCATATCCTTTATTTCGATAGTTGGCTGCGACAGCGTATTCTAATTCTTTGTATTGCGCATATCGATTCATGTCTCCAAATAAAATAAACCCTATCAAGCGATGCTCGTCTTTGTGGATAACGGCACGCATTTCCGGATTCTTTTTCCAGCTGCAAATGGCACTTCGGCTTTCTTCAATATTTCTGTATGAACTTACCCCGGAAAGTCGCAATCTGGGGTCAAGACAGATTTTGTAAAGTTCTTCTGCATCATCATCTTGCCAGCAACGGAGAAGCAATCGTTTCGTTTCAATTAATTCGGCCAATTTTTCCCTCTTCCATGAGCCATCATTTCTAAAAATTATATTACATAAAATCAAAAAGCACAACACGGGAGTTCAACTCCTCAATGCTGTGCTTTTATGTAAGAGCCACACAAAATAGATATTTTCGTTATTTTTGCAGTGGGAATGGAACTCTTGCACATAGCAAGATATCAGTTGGACAAGGTCAGTAAATAAAAATTCTGCCGACACCGAGGTTTTGTTTTCACGGGTGTTTCGCTTTTTCTTCTGCCATATTCCAAGCTTCAGAAAAATTTTCTCTTATAAAACGAGATTTAGCACAATCGTTAGATATATACTTATGCTTTAATATAGAATTACATATCATTTCTATTGTTTGCAATTTCTTCTCCTCTGATAAATCCTCATATCGAATTATTTGTATTTCACCGCTACTCTCAGCTGTTATTATTTCATCATACACATTTTTAATAAAACTGGCAGAAGCAACTTTTATAGGCTGTGTCGAAATCCACACACCATTTGTATGACCGCTAACTATTTCACCATGATTTATGACTGTGTAAATATAACCGCTTCGGCCACCATATAAAATTTTGAGTTGTTGTGGAAACTGCTCATAATAAACAGGAGTTCCATTATCATCAATTCCACAGGTTACATGGTTTATATACATATCACGTATATAAAAAAGTGCATATGCTGATTGAATCATATTTCCCATATATTCAAACTTTTTATTATACCATATATAACAAAAGCACAACACGAGAGCTCCACTCTACAATGCCGTGCTTTTTTGTCTAAGCCACATGAAAAAGATGTTTTCAGCATTTCGGCGGTGGGAGTCGAACTCTCGAACGCGCAAAAAATTGGCAGCAACAGCGAGCCGACGTGATAGGTGTAGGCTGCTTGAAAAGTCGCCATAACCGAACAAGTGAGCCAAGCACAACTTTTTGCGAAAATGAGGAGCAAAGTTCGCTTTGCCCCGACGTATCTACCGGGTACAAAAAAGATGCCATGCGTTTTTTGTGGGATTTGAACCGACACTAATGAGTTTGAACAATTCTAAAACATATTATATTGCCAACAATAATAGTATAAAAACAGAGCAAGCGATATAACGCCTGCTCTGCCATGCAAAGGATACCGCCAAATATATGATTACTCTTTTTCAGCGTCTTTTAATTCATTATAAACTGATAAGTAAAAACTAAGCATCGAATTAATCGTATGTTCTCTCGACATTACTATCTCACGCATTGCCTTAATTTTTTCAAGAGCAACCTCAGGCATATAATCAAGTGTAAGTGGATCGCCATCATCCGATTCCACATATTGCTGAGAGTCACTTACGCATTGAATGCTAAATAGTAACTTATCGATAGATTCAAGATCCTTTTGAAGTTCAGCAATTTGTGCGAAAACTTGTTCTTTTTTTTTCATATTATCTGACATATTAGTCTCCTTCGGTGTTTGTTTTTTTACAGTGTCTCTAATTATTCCTTCAATCTTTACATTTTTCGCTATCTCTTCTTTAACTTCATTTGGTATTTCCACAGTTACATCTTCAGGTTTAATATTTTTATTTGACATTTTCAAATCCTCCCAAATTTTATTTGGCGGACACGCAAGACAGATCGTATTTTCCGAAACCAAGCGTGCCCTACCGCTTTTTACGAGCCCTTTTGCCCGTTTCGGATACGTGTTTTCATACTGATTGCCTTGCTCATCGATTACAATGATGTTTTTTGTAATGGGTACCCTCCCCTTTGTATTCGATTTGCAATAAAAACTGCTGTTTTTTGTTATGGGTGCCTCCCCAAGTTTACACATCAATAATATCATATTCACTAAAGCTGGTAAAGTGATTATGCAATAAAATAAATTAATTACTTCAATTATTTTTAGGCAATTTGATGCAAAAATCAAATAAATATTAAAAAACAAAACCGTCAATTCAAAAAATCGACGGTTTTGTGATGGCGGAGAAGGAGGGATTCGAACCCTCGAAACCGTTTTGCGGTTTACACGATTTCCAGTCGTGCGCCCTCGACCGGACTAGGCGACTTCTCCATAGCCAAGACTGGTGTATTATAAAACATCGGACCACCTTTGTCAAATATTATTTTGACGGACAAAAAAAGCGAATTTCAGACGGTTTTTGTGAGACCGCCGCGCTTTCGTCAATCAACTGCGACAACGCCGTGCTGCTGCACGATCAGCTCCTGCAGCTCCCCGGCGTCAACGGCTCCGACCGGCTTCTGTTGACGCGCTGCCAGAGCCGCGGCAAGTCCGGCGGCCTGACCGATGCAGCAGACGATCGGCATCACGCGAATGGAAGCCTGCGCCTCATGATCCACGGAAATACAGCGGCCCGCTGCAAGCAGATTTACGGAGCTTCGCGGGATCAGGCTTCTGTACGGAATATCGTAATATTCTCCGTCCCGAAAATAATGATGACTTGTGCCGGCGCCCTCCGGATTATGGATATCGATATCGTAATTGCCAAGCGCGATCGTATCGGGGAACCGTTTTCTTTCCGTAAGATCGCTGCCGGTCAGAAGATATTCGCCCTCGATCATGCGGCTCTCGCGGATTCCGATCTCCGGCGCGGTCATCACCAGCTGACTCTCGCGGAAGCACTCGAAATTCCTTTTTAAAAAAAGAAACAGCTCCAGGACCTGCTCTCTGGCGAGGAGCTCCGCCTGCGTAAGGTCGAACGGATCGGTAGGATTTAATTTTACGATGCGTGTTGTGTTGAAGTGCAGCACGCCGTGGATCAGGTTTTCGAAAATCAATACGTCCTCCCGCGGGTTTTTTATTTTGCCCTCTTTCTGAAAACGGTTGTAAAGCGGATTGATCTGCCCTCTGGTTTCGATATATTTCGGAATATCTACGTTTGCGAGACGAAAGCAGAGCGTCATCGGCTGGCAGAGATGATCGCCGCTCCTGCCCAGACGGCAGGGGAATCCGCTCAGATAGGCCAGAGCGGCGTCGCCCGTAGCGTCGATAAAATAATCCGCATAAAAACGGAGCGTTCTCGCGGCGGCCGTAACGGTAACGGATTTCAGCGCGGTTCTCCCAAGTTGCTCCTGCTCCGGCGGCACGGAAGCCGTTTCTGTCTCGGCAGAAATCAGACAGGCGTGAAACAGGATTTGTACGCCGCTTTGCAGTACCAGCCGATTTAATATAATTTTTAAATATTCCTCGTTGAAAACGGCGCCCTCAATGGCGGTGTCGCCGCCGAATTCCTGCAGCGACTGAATAATTTCCTCAAAGATCCCCTGACTGAAGGGGACAAATCGGCCGCTTTTGTCAAATGCTCCGGCCCGGAACGCCATAAAGGGATTGACAAGACAGTTTACCGCCGCGCCGCCGAGGGAATTTGACTTTTCAAGAAGCAGAACCCGCAACCCGCATCTGGCGGCGGAGACGGCAGCCGCGACGCCTGCAAAGCCTCCGCCTGCTACGATCAGATCAAACGTATCGTTTTTCATATAGCGTACCTCCCATTGGTCTCAGAATATCGCGAAAGCCCTGCTTCGTCAAGCCTCGAGACAGCAAAAAATTATACTTGACGAAATCGGGGAAAGGCAATATACTGTAACAGTGTTATATAACACCGTTATAAGGAGGCGGATTTTTGGGAAAGGATGATTTGAGCACACTGCAGAATATCCTGCGCGCCGGGAAAAAGGAATTTCTGGAGAAGGGCTTCCGTGCCGCATCCCTCCGGAATATCGTAAAAGAAGCCGGAGTTACGACCGGTGCGTTTTACGGCTATTTTGACAGTAAAGAAGCTCTGTTTCGCGCGCTCGTCGACGAAGCGGCGCGCACCTGCATCGGAGGCTTTCAGAACGTACAGGACGCCTTTGCCGCTTTGCCACCGGAGGAACAGGCAAAGCAGCTGGGAGAGGCCTCGGGCGTCTTTCTGGATTGGATGGTGGATTATATCTATGAACATTTCGACGCATTCAAGCTGCTTCTGTGCTGCTCGTCGGGGACGGAATATGAGCATTTTGTCCATGAGATGGTAGAAATCGAGGAGGAGGGAACACGCCGCTTCCAGGAAACGATGAAAAGCGCCGGCGTCGCCATAAAAGAGCTTGACGGTCAGCTGGAGCATATCCTGATCAGCGGAATGTTTTCCGGTTTTTTCGAAATTGTAATTCACGATATGCCAAAAGAAAAATCGCAGCGCTACATCCGGGAGCTGCGTGAATTTTACACAGCGGGGTGGATGAAAATCATGGGGTTTTAACGCCCTATGTTTTTGCACAAAAGTTAGTTATAACAAACTTTACGTGGCTGCCGGAGCCGCTTCGAAGCAGAAGCGACTCCGGACGGCCCCTAAATGGAAGAGGAGGAAGAATATGAAAAAACAATCGAATTTATCGAGGCTGATGGGATATGCGGGCGCACACCGTTTTCTCTCGTACGCTTCCTGGATTCTGTCTGCGCTGAGCGCGCTTCTGGCCCTGGTTCCCTTCTGGTATTTATGGAAGATCATCCGCGAGGTCCTGGAGACTGCGCCCGATTTCGCAGCGGCGCAGAACCTTGTACGAAACGGCTGGATGGCGGTATTGTTTGCCGTATTGTCGCTGATCATATATATTGCGGCTCTTATGTGCTCCCATATCGCGGCCTTCCGGATCGCCGCCAGGATCCGCAGCGATGCCGTACATCATATTGTAACGCTTCCCCTGGGCTTTGCAGAGAGCTTCGGGAGCGGACGGCTGCGCAAAATCATCAATGAGTCGAGCGCTGCCACTGAGACCTATCTGGCGCACCAGCTTCCGGACAAGGCGGCGGCGATTGCAACGCCCGTGGGACTTCTGGCGCTGCTGTTTCTTTTCGATTGGCGGCTGGGACTTCTCAGCCTCGCGCCGGTTTTGCTGGGATTTCTGATTATGATGAGTATGACCGGCAAGAAAATGCAGCAGAAAATGGCGGAATACCAGAATGCGCTGGAAGAGATGTCAAATGAGGCTGTAGAATACGTTCGAGGAATCCCGGTCGTAAAGACCTTTGGACAGACCGTATTTTCTTTTAAAAAATTCAAGGGCTCTATCGACCGCTATGAAAAATGGGTGATTGCCTATACGAAGCAGCTTCGTCTGCCTATGATGTTTTATACGGCAGCAATCAACAGCGTGTTTGCGTTTCTGATTGCCGCGGCCTTGATTTTTACACGAAACGGCGTTACGCAGGAATTTCTGCTGAATTTGATCTTTTATATTATTATCACGCCGGTAATTTACGTAACGCTTACCAGAATTATGTTTCAGAGCGAAAATGCCATGATTGTAGACGACGCGCTGAAACGGATTGACAGCGTGATGGAATTACGGCCGCTTCCGGAGCCCGCGGAGCCGAAGCATCCGAGGAACGGATCGGTAGAGCTGCAAAATGTCAGCTACAGCTATGACGGGGAGAAAAACGCTTTGGAAAATGTTTCGCTTTTTGTGCAGGCGGGCGAAACGGTCGCGTTTGTCGGACCTTCCGGGGGAGGAAAAACGACGCTTGCCAATATAATATCGCGCTTTTTTGATCCGCAGAGCGGACGCGTGCTGATCGGGGGCGTTGACGTCAAGGACATACGGAAGGAAGAACTGATGGAGAACGTTTCTTTTGTTTTCCAGAACAGCCATCTTATAAAAGCCTCCATTTTGGAAAATGTACGGATGGGCAGACCGGAGGCTTCCCGGGAAGAGATCCTGGAAGCTCTGCGGGCGGCGCAGTGCATGGACATTATCGAGAAGCTGCCGCGCGGCGCGGATACCGTTGTCGGCACAAAGGGCGTGTATCTTTCCGGAGGGGAGCAGCAGAGGATTGCGATTGCGCGCGCCATGCTGAAAAATTCCCCGATCATTATTCTGGATGAGGCTACAGCATTTGCCGATCCCGATAACGAAGCCAGGGTACAGGAAGCGTTTTCTGCATTATCTAAGGGGAAAACGGTCCTCATGATTGCGCATCGGCTTTCTACTGTTGCGGATGCGGATCGAATTTATGTATTGGAGGACGGACGGATCGCAGAAAGCGGAACGTGCCGGGAGCTCACGGAACGGGGCGGATTATTTTATAAAATGTGGACGGATTACCAGGCTTCGGTCCGCTGGAAAATGGCAGAGGAGGTTTGATCGTATGATAAAAAAGCTTCAGAGAAAATTTGCGCTTTCGGAGCAGGGAGCAAAGGATCTGGTGAAAGGGTGTCTGGCATGCATGCTTCAGAACTTTTCGCTGATGCTTCCCGCCGGCTTGCTGTATCGTCTCGTTGATGATCTGCTGAAAGGAAGAATCGACGGCGGAAGAATCGTATTTTATCTTTCGGGCTGCGCTGTCTGCATCGGATTGATTCTGCTTGCGACATGGTTTCAGTATAATGCTACTTATTTTGCAACGTACCGCGAAAGCGGGATCCGCCGAATTTCCCTGGCGGAGAAGCTTCGCAAAATTCCGCTTTCCTTTTTCGGCAAGAAGGATCTTGCGGATCTAACGAGTACAATCATGGCGGACTGCACGTTTTTGGAACAGAGCTTTTCCCACTTCATTCCGGAATTATTCGGCTCGATCCTCTCAACTCTCGTAATTGCGGCGGGACTGCTTGCGTTTGATTGGCGCATGGCGGCCGCGGCCCTTTGGGTATTGCCGGTATCCTTCGCAATTGTAGGGTTTTCTTCAAAAGTCCAGCAGAAGCTCAATCAAAGGCAAATGGATGCGAAAATGGCCTGCGCCGACGGCATTCAGGAATGCATCGAGACGGCGCGCGATTTAAAAGCGAACAACGCGGAGCAGGAATATTTAAAGCTTTTGGATTTAAAAATTAAAGCGGTAGAAAAAAGAGCGATCATTTCCGAGTTTGGTACGGCGGCGTTCGTGGTGTCCGCTTCTCTGATTTTAAAGCTTGGTATTGCGACAGTCGCTCTTGCCGGTTCGGTCCTGCTGATTCGAGGCAGCTTGGATGTGTCTGCCTTTTTCCTGTTTCTGTTAGTTGTTTCCCGTCTTTACGATCCTCTTCAGTCCGCGCTTCAGAATCTTGCGGCGGTCATCAGCACGCGGACCAATATTGCCCGTATGAATGAAATCCTGGATCATCCTGTGCAGAGCGGCGGAAATCGGCTTGATCATCAGGGGTGCGACATCCGATTTGAGCATGTGGGCTTTGCGTACAATACGGGGGAAGCGGTACTGAAAGACGTTTCTTTTACGGCAAAGCAGGGAGAGGTTACGGCACTTGTCGGGCCGTCCGGCGGAGGGAAAACAACGGTTTCCCGCTTGGCCGCGCGTTTCTGGGACGTAAACAGCGGAAAAATTACGCTTGGGGGCATGGATATTTCCAAGGTCGATCCCGAAACGCTTTTGTCGCTGTATTCTATTGTTTTTCAGGATGTAACCTTATTTGATAATACGATTCTGGAAAACATCCGAATTGGACGAAAGGATGCTTCTGATGAAGAAGTAATTGCCGCCGCGAAGCTCGCCAACTGCGATGAATTCGCGCTGCGTCTGCCGGAAGGCTGGAACAGTAGAATCGGTGAAAACGGCTGCTCTCTTTCAGGGGGCGAACGGCAGCGGATTTCCATTGCGCGCGCATTTCTGAAGGATGCGCCGATTATTCTGCTGGATGAAGCAACCGCTTCCCTGGATGTTGAAAACGAAACCTTGATTCAGACTGCGCTTTCCCGTCTGATCCGCAATAAAACCGTGCTGGTCATTGCGCACCGCATGCGTACGGTTGCGGGAGCCGATAAAATCGTCGTGCTGGCCGACGGCCGGGTTGCCGAACAGGGGACGCCTGCGGAGCTGCAGGAGCGGAACGGCATTTACAGCCATATGGTAGAGCTGCAGAACAGAAGCCAGAATTGGGTACTGCGGAATGCTTGAAGCCTCCAAGGCTTCAGCGGTAAAAAATTTTCCCGCCGCTCTTGACCGGATTTGTGTTTTATGGTATCCTTTTGTTAGTTAGATATAACTAACAAAAGGATAGAGCGGAAATGCCGCCGTTTTTTTAAAAGCATAAGTTAGTTAAAGCTAACTAAGAACGAAAAATATCAATATTTTGATTGTGATTCCTTTCGGAAGGGGAGTGTTTACATGATCGTAAAAGAATCTGCTGAGGATTATCTGGAGACCGTTTTGATTTTGAAAAACAGAAAAGGAACGGTGCGCTCCGTGGACATTGCGGCAGAGCTTGGCGTCTCGAAAGCAAGCGTCTGCGTCGCAATGCGCAATCTGCGGGAGGGCGGGTATATTTACATGAATCACGATTATGAAATCACGCTGACCGAATCGGGGCAGGAGATTGCCGAGACGATGTATGAACGGCATCTTCTTTTCTCACAGCTGCTTATGAATCTGGGCGTGAGTCAGAAGCAGGCCGTACGCGACGCGTGCCGAATGGAACACGTGATCAGCGCCGAAAGCTTTCAAGCGCTGAAAGAATATCTGCTGCGCCGCGGCTTTCAATCGGCGGAGGAAGCGGATCAAAAAGAAAGGATGGCAAAATGAGTGTAGTAATTGTCGGAGGCAATGAGGGAATGGCCTGTCAGTATGCGGATATCTGTAAATGCTATGGCTGCAAGGCGAAGGTATTTACGAAGGAAAACGGATCCTTAAAGAAAAAAATGGGATGCCCGGATCTGCTGATCCTGTTTACGAATACGGTTTCGCATAAGATGGTAATCAGCGCTTCCCAGGAAGCAAAGCGAAACAACATCTCCGTAGTCAGGGTACACGGAAGCAGTGCGGCCGCATTGCATACCGTATTGGCAGAGCACTGTTCTGCTCGGCAGAAAAGGAACATCTGCCATGCTTGAGAAATATCTGATCGAACATTGTTCGCCTACGCTGGCATCCTTAAAGACAGCGAATCTTTTTACTTACGCATATGACCGTGAAGCCGACTTCCAAGAAGAGTTCCGGCTGTGGGAGGCACGTTTTCGGGAGAAAGGCGTTTCTTTAATGGTTTTGCGCAAAGGACGAAACACTGCGCTCTTGTATGTTTGCAGAAAGGATCGCCTGAAAAGAGATTTGCAGCAGCCGGGCGTAGCTCCTTTTCTTGCCGCCTGCGGCTATCCCGATGCGGAGCCGGACGCGGCGCTGGAACAGCTGTGCTGCCGTCTTGCGGAAAACGATGCATTTCCTCATGAGATCGGCGTGTTTTTGGGATACCCGCTGGGAGATGTGATGGGTTTTATCCGAAGCGGGGGCCGGAACTGCAGACATGCCGGCTGCTGGAAGGTTTACTGCAATGAAGCCGAAACGCTGCGGCTGTTTGAAAAATTTAAGAAATGCAGAGACGTATATCTGCGTCTCTGGAATCGGGGAAGGAGTGTTTTGCAGCTCACCGTAGCTGCCTGACATAAATATTAATAAAGAAAGAGGGTTTTACATATGAGTAAAATTGCGGTTGTTTATTGGAGCGGTACAGGAAATACGGAAATGATGGCGCTGAAGGTTGCCGAGGGAGCCAAAGCAGCAGGGGCCGAGGCTACGATGTTTACCGCCGCGGAGTTCAGCCCTGCGGCGATGGACCAATTTGACGCGATTGCGTTCGGCTGCCCCTCCATGGGTGCGGAGCAGCTGGAGGAGACGACCTTTGAGCCGATGTTTGCAGCGTGTGAACCGAAGCTGAAGGGCAAGAAAATCGCGCTGTTCGGCTCGTACGGCTGGGGCGATGGCGAGTGGATGCGCACATGGGAGGAAACCTGCAGCGCGGCGGGCGCGGTTTTTGCCTGCGACAGCGTAATCTGCAACGAAGCGCCGGATGCGGAGGGGGATGCTGCGTGCCTTTCTCTGGGGAAAGCGCTGAGCTGAAGCAGCGGAGAGTAAGGTGCGGGCCATGCGGGCGATTTTATGGGCGGTGACGGGGACCGGATTTACCTTTCTGATGACGGCGCTGGGAGCGTCGCTGGTCTTCTTTTTTCGTAAAAGGATCGGAGATACGGTGAACCGTATTTTTCTCGGCTTCGCGGCAGGCGTCATGATCGCGGCTTCCGTGTGGAGTCTCCTGATCCCTGCGATCGAAGAAGCAGAAGCCGCCGGCCAGACAGGATGGATCCCTGCGGCCGGCGGACTGGTACTGGGGATTCTGTTTATCATGATGATGGACGTGCTGCTTCCCCATCTCCATATCAATGCGGAACGGCCCGAAGGCCTGCGCTCCGGCTGGAAACGGAGAACGCTGCTGATGCTGGCCGTTACGCTGCATAATATTCCGGAGGGAATGGCGGTGGGCCTGTCTTTTGCCTTGGCGGCGCAGCACAGCGATTCTTCGTCTTTATCCGCGGCGCTGGCACTGGCGCTCGGGATCGGCATCCAAAATTTTCCGGAAGGAGCTGCAATTTCGCTGCCGCTCAGACAGGAAGGCCTGTCTTCCGGCAGATCGTTTCTTTACGGCGCGGCAAGCGGCGTTGTGGAACCTATCTTCGGGATCCTGGTCGTATTGGCTGCCAGCGCAATTCAGCCGCTCATGCCGTGGCTGCTTTCTTTTGCTGCCGGCGCGATGCTTTACGTTGTGGTCGAAGAACTGATTCCGGAGGCGCATCTGGGAGAGCATTCAAATATCGGGACGCTTGGCGTTATGGCCGGTTTTCTGATTATGATGGTTTTGGACGTTGCGCTCGGCTGAAACGCTCATATTGCGACGCTTCTCCAGAAGAGACAATCCGGCAGGTGACTAAATCCGGCGATTTCGAATATAATAATGATAGTTATTATGAAAGGAAGGCGCCGAATTGAATTCAGTTTTACATTATTTTATCAGCTCCGATGTTCCGCGGGCGGTTTCTTATTATGACTCTAATTTTGCACCGCTGCGCCGTACGATTCGTCTCAGCGGTTATCCGCATCCCGTTCTGGAGGAGGTGCTGTCCGCCGTCTGCAGGCATGCACAGGAGGAAAACACGCCGCTGCATTGCATTCATCACTGTCTGGATCATTCCCTGTGCGGCGTAATCCTGCCGGACCATTCGGCCGGCGTGTACGGCTTTGACGTTTATGACGAAGCGGAGCCCAATTTTCTGGCAGTCACGCGTTCTGAAGAGCTAAGTCTGCTGCGCGCAAACCTGGAAACAGCCAGAAAATTATTTACCGAGGCCAGAAGCATTCATGACGAGCAGGAGAAAATTTATATCGGGAGCATGGACTTTGCAGCCGCGGATCGTCTCACGGAGGATACGATCCGCCTGCTTTTCGGTGGAATGCCGCGTAAAAAAAATGGCACGGAGGTGCACCGGTTTTTCGGCGCGGCGACCGTAAACGGAAACGTCAACTATATTCCGGAAGTAACGCGGGACATTCCGAAACGCTATTTGATTAAGGGCCGCCCCGGCACGGGAAAATCGACGTTTCTCAAAAAAATCGCACAGGCGGCCGTAGATTCCGGCTGTCATACCGAGATATACCATTGCTCGCTCGATCCCAAAAGCTTGGATCTTGTAGCCGTACGTGAGCTGGGCTTTTGTGTGTTTGACAGCACGCCGCCCCACGAATATTTTCCAAGCCGTTCCGGCGACGAAATCATAGATATCTATGCGGCCTGCGTAACGCCCGGCACGGATGAAAAATACCGGAACGAGCTTCAGGCCTTGGATCTCGAATACAAAAACAGAATTTCAGCCGCCGCGGCGTATCTGAAGGAGATTAAAAAGGCCGGAGAGGCCTTTGACGCATCGCTGCCGCAGCCCGATCCGGCCGCGCTTGCAGCTGCCGCGTCCCGTATAACGGAAAGGCTTTTCGCTGATTGACAATCCGCTTCCCGATTTGTATAATAACGCCGATCCTTTGGGAGCATGCGGAGAAAGAACGGCTGGAACGACATGTTCTGCATAAAATATAATATAGAGGCGGCTGAAGCTCCCGCTTCAGCCGTTTTTGTTTACACACGAAAAAGGAGGCGCGTCAGATGGATCGGACGACGAAAGAAATCAGGGATTATTATAATGCGAACGTAAAGGAAGAATGGAATCGAATCGCAGGACGGCCGGAATTTCTGATTACCTGCCGCTATCTGGATCGTTATATTCGCCCTGGCGATTCGGTTCTGGATATCGGAGGCGGTCCTGGCAGATACTCCCTTTATCTGTCTGAAAAGGGATGCGACGTAACGCTGCTTGACCTTTCCGAGGAAAATGTAAAATTTGCCGCGGAACAGGCGAAAAACAGCAATCTTAAACTTTGCTGCGTTTCCGGCGACGCCCGGACGGCCGACCGTCTGTTTGCGGAAACGTTCGATCATATCCTGCTGATGGGACCGATGTACCATCTTCTGGAAGCCTCCGAGCGGGCAAAGGCCGTTTGGGCGGCCTTAAAGCTCTTAAAACCGGGCGGGACGATTTTCATCTCGTTTATTAATCTATATGCCGGTATGATTTACGCGATGAAATTTGAGCCGGATATTATCGCAGATCCGCAGGAACACGCTTTCTATCAGGCATTCCTCGAAAACCGGAGCTTTGCGGGAGAGGCCTTTACGCGAGCATATTATGCACGGCAGGATGAAATTCTGCCGTTTCTGGAGCAGTTCCCGATCGATCGGCTTCATTTGCTCGGACAGGAAAGCATTTCCTCTCCGTGTGAAGAGAATATCATGGGACAAAGGAAAGAGCTCGTAGATTTATGGCTCGACTTCTGTGAACAGCTTTGCGAGCGGGAAGAACTGCTGAGCTGGTCAGAGCATCTGCTTTATATCGGACGCAAGAGGAATACGGAATGAATTTCATTCGATAATTCTGTTGTCCGCAAGGATTTCCGGTTTGTATTTCATGCTGTCGCGCTCCGTCAGCGTTCGAATCACCCGGCAAGGATTTCCCGCCGCGAATGAGAGCGGAGGAATGTCTCTTGTCACGACGCTTCCGGCTCCGATCACACAGCCGTCCCCGACCGTGACGCCGGGACAGACAACGACATTTGCCCCCAGCCAGCAGCCGCTGCCGATCTGTACCGGTTTTGCATAGCATAAATGCTTTTTGTTTCCTTCTGCATCCAGCATTGCCTCTCTCTCCTGCGGCAGCATGGGATGAACCGGCGTTACGATCGTGACATTTGGACCAAAATTACAATGGTCTCCGATTGTTACGGGAGCGTCGTCCTGGACGGTAAAATTAAAATTGGCGAAAAAATTCTTTCCGATTTTTGTATGCTTTCCGTAGTGAAAATAGATCGGGCCCTGCAGGAAAAAATCTGCTCCGATTTCTCCGATTATCTGCAGAATGAGCTCCCGGCGTTTCTCCGTTTCGTCCTCGTAAGCGGAATTATAATCTTGATTTAATTTATGCGTACGCAATTTTATCTGCTTCAGCTCCGGATCCGCCGGACAGAATAAAATTCCTGCCATGATTTTTTCTTCTTCTTGCATTTTGTCCTCCGTGAAATCATTTATTTTATTCAGCATACTTTGTTCCTTGCGTTTCGTCAAGCATCGGCCGCGGCCAGCTGAAATGCGCCAGATCGGCTTTCCCGTCCGGAAGGAGCCGAACGCCCTCCCGGAGCAGCAGATCGGCCTGCAAATTTTTGCCGTCTGATTCAAATGCCCGGCAGAGCGTGCCGTCTTTATGCAGGACGCGGTGACACGGCACCGTCTCGTCGCGGCAGGCGCGCATGGCATATCCCACTACGCGCGCCCATTTTGGATTTCCGGCGAGACGCGCAACGCCTCCGTATGTGCAGACGCGCCCTTTTGGAATCTGGCGTACGACTTCATAAATTACGTCAAAGGCTTTTTCCATAGGAATCTCCTCCTTACCTCAATAGTATAGCATTTTCCATGCGAAGCGTCATGTATGCGGAAATCGGCAGAAAAGTGCCGAACCGCGAGCTTTAAAAAAGCAATATGAAAATATTTGTAAAAATGGAAATGACATGTTATTATATATAATAAGGTTTGAAAATAAATATTGGAATTTTTAATGAACCGGTTATAGAGAGGGTAGAATGATCGGATTTTCAAGGTGTATATCAAAGGAACTCCAGAGGAATATCAGACGCTACAAAAACACAGCACGAAAACCGCCGATCTTTGTGAGGCGCTTTCCGGCGCGCCGAGCATTCCGCTCATTGTCGCTTAGGCATGAGATGGAGAAAGACCGACTGGCCGCCCGGATTTCCTGTCCCCAAATTTATTGGAATGATAACGATTTGATCCGTCAGCATGCGGCAGATGCTTTCGGTACCGGGATCTGGTGTCTGACGAATCCTGACTATTATGAGAAAGGAATCGGCATGGTCTTTGAGGTGAAGGAGTACGTTCTATGAAAAAAGAGAGGTGCGAAAGGTATGAGCTATGGGTTTAAAATCATCATCGAAGGCGATTATGCCTGCTTTACCAGACCGGAGCTGAAGGTGGAACGGGTAAGCTACGATGTTCCTACGCCAGGCGCCCTGGAGGGGCTGCTGAAGAGTATATACTGGAAACCGTCGATCTGCTATGAAATCAACCGGATCATTGTGTTCAACGCGATCGATTTCATAAATATCCGCAGAAATGAGGTAAAGAATAAGGTGCGGCTGAGCGCGGTCAAAAGCCGGATGAACGGCGGCGACGGCGATCCCTGCATTTACACGGATGAGAACAGAAGCCAAAGATCCTCCCTGGTTTTGAAAAACGTAAAATACGGCGTGGAATTCCAATTTAAGCTGACAGGCCTGAAAAACGACCGAGAGAAGAATGAGGAAAATAAACATTTCAGTATTCTCAAAAGGCGGCTGGAGCGGGGGCAGTATTTCCGCAGGCCCTGTCTGGGCTGCAGCGAGTTTCCGGCCGCCAGAGTTGCGATTGTGAGCCGGTTCGACGAAAAACAGATCAGCAGCGCGATCCTCGGCATGGGAGATGTAGATCTGGGCTTTATGAGCTATAAAGTTCTTTTTGAAGACGGCGGCAGGCCGATGAATCAGGACTGGAACAATCCGCAGTTTTCCAATCGAGCCACAACGGTTTATTACAGGCCCCATATGATAAACGGAGTAATAGACGTGAAGAAATACAGGGAGGAACTGAAATGCTGATACAGGCTTTGTGTGATTATTACGATATTCTTGCGGAGGAAGGAAAGCTGCTCCCGGAAGAATATTCCGAAGTAAATATACAGTATCTGATCTGCCTCAACGCAGGCGGCGGCATCGATAAGATCCTTGATATTCAGCGCAGGGAGACAATTACGCGCACAAAAGGAAAAATTCAGGAAAGGCTCGTTCCGAAAACTGCAGTTATGCCGCGCAGAACAGAAAAACCAGGGATTGACAGCAATATTATAGAACACAGGCCGCTATATCTTTTCGGCCTGAATTATGCGGAAAACGGACTGAATCCGGACGACCGGACGGGAAAAGCGAAGAAATCGCATGATGCATTTGTCGAAAAAAACCTGCAGTTTATCGAAGAGATGGATTCGCCCGTCATTAATGCATATCGAAATTTTTTACAGAACTGGAA
Organism: uncultured Clostridia bacterium; assembly: GCA_904420095.1. Taxonomy (GTDB): domain Bacteria; phylum Bacillota; class Clostridia; order UBA1212; family UBA1255; genus Egerieisoma; species Egerieisoma faecipullorum. Next base: position 65,791 of record CAJFUB010000008.1, on the reverse strand, counting down.
GCCGGCTGAAGAAACAAAAAACGCAGAGCTGCTGAAGCTGGGAAAGGAATATGAAAAATCGGCGTTTGCGTTCTGTCTGACAGGTTATCCGGACCATCCGCTGCATGAGGAGCCGCAGATTAGAGAAAAATGGCGGCGATCTGCCGCAGAAGCGGCGGACCGGGATACGCAGGGCTTATTTTCCCAATGCGCGGTAAGCGGAAGGAATGCGCCGATCGCGCGGATCCACGGCAAAATCAGGGGCGTTGCCGGAAGTCTGCCGACAGGCTCCGTTCTGATCGGCTTTAATAATTCGTCAGAAAATTCCTATGGCAGGGAACAGTCATATAACAGCAACCTTTCTTTCTACGTCATGCAGAAATATACGGCTGCGCTGAATTATTTACTGGGAAGCGCAGAGCATAAATTTTTTCTGGAGGACATTACAATTGTTTTCTGGGCGATGAATCCGAATCCGATTTATGAAGATCTGGTTATGGCGATGCTTTTCGGAAAAAGAGAAAACCTCGATGCGGGAACGACGGAACAGATGCTGAAGCGCATCCTGCCCGACGCAAAAAGCGGCAAACTTACGGAGGAACGGCTGCGCTCCCTGGATCTGATGCCGAACGTAAATTTTTATATGCTGGGGCTAAAACCAAACGCTTCTCGTCTTTCTGTGAAATTCATATATAAAAATCGGTTCGCAGCGTTTTTATGGAATACAGCGAGATTCCAAAGCGACCTGCAGATTTCAAAAAAGTCTCGTTTGGTTTCCCTCGCTGCGATTGGGAAGGAGCTTGCCTTGACAAGATCCCAGTCAAAGCAGATCAATCCCGCGCTGCTCGGCAAATTGCTTGAAGCCGTGATATACGGCCGCGACTATCCCGCTTCGCTTCTTGAAACGGCCGTTAGAAGGACAAAAACGGATATTAACGAAATCAACGGCATCAGTATGAGGACGCGGATGGGAATCATTAAGGCCAGCATTAACAGAAACGAGAAGAAGGAGGAACTAAAAGTGTCGTTAGACAAAGAAAACCACGGACAAGCCTATTTATGTGGAAGACTGTTTGCGGTTCTGGAAAGGCTCCAGCAGTCCACAGCAAAAATTCTCCTTAACAGAACGATCCGGGATACCTATTTTGCTTCTGCTTCATCAAAGCCTGCAATGACCTTCCCAAAGCTTCTCCGGCTGGCACAGTATCATATGAGCAAGCTGAAAAATCCGATCTTTTACAACAGGCTGATCTGTGAAATCACGGATCAAATCGACGGGGAATTTCCGGAAACGTTTTCTCTGCAGGATCAGGGGAGGTTTATGATCGGATATTATCAGCAGTATCAGAGCTTTTTAGAAAAAAAGCAGAATGAAAGCGAAACTGAAATGGAGGAAAACGCAGATGGCAATTGAAAACAGATATGATTTTGTAATGCTTTTTGATGTGGAAAACGGAAACCCGAACGGAGATCCGGATGCCGGCAACACGCCGCGCATAGACGCCGAAACGGGATATGGCTATATTACGGACGTATGCCTAAAGAGAAAAATCAGAAATTACGTTGAGCTTTCCAGAGACAATGAAAAGGGCTATCAAATTTTGATCAAGTCGGACAAATCGCTGAACGAAAAATTTGCGGATGCCTATCGGGAGGAGGGCCTGACTGCCAATAAAGGAAAAGAAAGGGACGACGTAATCAGGCGCGCGCGCGACTTCATGTGCAGGAATTATTACGACGTGCGCGCCTTCGGGGCGGTCATGTCGACCGGAGACAATCCGTGCGGCATTGTAAGAGGACCGGTGCAGATCAGCTTTGCCAGAAGCCTCTCTCCCGTCAGTATTCAAGACGTGACCATTATGCGTCAGGCGCGCACGACGGAAAAAAGGCAAGAAGAGGGGAAAATAGAAATCGGGAAAAAAAGTATCCTTCCGTATGCGCTTTACAGAGCAGAAGGATATGTATCGGCAGCGCTCGCAAATAAAACAACGAATCTTTCCGAGGAGGACCTCGAGCTTTTGTGGGAGGCCATTATCAATCTGTTTGAACACGACCACAGCGCGGCGCGGGGAAAAATGTGCATGAGAAAGCTTTACGTTTTTAAACACAGCAGTATTTTCGGAAAATGCCCATCGCATATTCTGTTCGATAAAATTACCGTGACGCTGAAACAGGATCTACCGCCTCGCAGCTTCCACGATTATGATATTAAACTCGATCCCAGAATGCCGGACGGCGTTGAGCTGATTGAGAAATTATGAATTGCAGCACAGAAAAATCCTCATTTCTTGTCAGGGAAAATTCCTGGCAAAGATCTGCGGGGAGATAAAGGGGAACGTTTTTCTAAGGGCTGCGAACAAGACGGCCCGGCTTCGGACCGCCGCCTCCAGACGCATTCGAAGTATACTGCTTTTGTTGACAACAAAAAGAAGAGAAAGTAAAATTGCTCCGATAACTTTTTCAGGGAGTGAACCATATGACGGATATATTTATAGACTGCAATCAAATCGTCGGAAAAATCAAACCGCTTCACGGCGTCAATAACGGACCGGTATCATATCATTTCTGGATCGATACCAGTCGGTATTATAAAGAGATCGGCGTTCCGTATATCCGTCTCCATGATACGGATCATCCCTCCCAGAGAATGGTAGATGTCCGGTATATTTTTAAAAATTTCGACGCGGACGAAAACGATCCCGCAAATTACGATTTCGCTTTTACGGATATCCTGATGGGAAAAATCAAAGAATGCGGCGCTGAAACCATATACAGACTCGGCGCCTCGATAGAACATACGGAGAAAAAGTATTTTGTGTTCCCGCCGGAGGATTTTGAAAAATATGCCAGAATTTGTCTGAACATTATCCGTCACTACAACAGCGGCTGGGCAAACGGTTTTCAATATGATCTGAAATATTTTGAAATCTGGAATGAACCGGATCTGTATGAAAAAATGTGGAACGGCGGCACGCCGGAACAATATTATGAATTTTACGAAATCCTTGCAAAGCTGATCAAGAAAGAATATCCGGAAAGTAAAATAGGCGGCTATGCAGGCTGCAACGCATACTGCGACGAATATTTTGACGGCTTTTTCGAGCATATCAAAAAAACCGGAGCCCCAATCGATTTTTTTTCCTATCATATTTACGCCGACGACGTGCGTGACTTTGTAAAATTAAACGAGCACGTAAACAGAAAGCTGAACGCCCATGGCTATCCGGAGCTTCCCGTATTTCTGGATGAATGGAACATTTTTACCGGAGAATTTTGGGAATCTATTATGGGCGAGGGCTTTGAGTACAACAGAAAATTTTTATTCGAACGAATCAAAAATGAAGTTGGAGCCGCATTCTGCGGCGCGTCGCTCTCTCTGTTTCAAAATCTCCGCATTGATGCGGCAGCATATTATGACGGGCAGCCGAAAATGTTCTGGTGCGGCCTTTTCGATTCCTATGGCGTTCCTCTGAAGCCGTATTATCCATTTGTATATTTTGGCGATCTGTATCGGAAATCAAATGAATGCTTCTGCATGGTCGGCGCCTCGCAAAAGTCTTCCGCAATTTCCTTCGGAGTAGAGCATACCGATGAACAGAAGGAAGAAAAGGGAGGAAGCGAAGGGATTTTTGCGACTGCGGCCACGGACGGAAAAATGGCGGGAGTGCTGCTTTCCAACTACGAGGGGCCGGATACGCGTGTTTTGCTGCATTTTAATGGAATGGAGAAGGTCCGTAATATCAGAATCCGTACGACGGACAGATTTAATACGGACCGCAGAGATTTTGTAGAAGAGGCGGGCTGTGTGATTCCGGTCACGATCCCGAAAAACAGCGTCATTTATCTGGAATTTGATGTAAATGAAAGCTGAAAGATTAACAGCCGCAGCCGGGTTGCTGCGGTTTTTCCGTTTCATGCGGAAACGTTTTCCCGGGAAATAAGATCTTCTGGCGGCGGCGCCATACATCCCGGAAAAATAATCGGTAAATATTGTCAATGTTCTTAGGAAGGCCTATAAGAGAAAGCTCGAAAGGCCTTCTTATTTGCTTAATGAAAGGCGCTGCTTTGCTGTAACCGAAGAAGGCGGCAGCGCTTCACTTTTGGGAAATATCAAATTGCGCGGTGCCGGAAAGTGTGCTACAATATTACTGTATTTTGATCTGAGGGGCAAAAGATAATGTTGAATTTTCTGAAAAAATTATTTCTTTCAAATAAATATTCTCTGCTTGTTTTACTGATATTGGCTCTGTGGCTGAAGCTTGTAAAGGATTATAATATTCTGCTTTCCTACCTCGTTCTGATTGTATTATATTTATTTGTCGGGATTATAGTGGAAATGGTCCTGGAAAGGTTTTTCCCCGGCTTTAACGCGCCTCGGCACGCGGAACGGAGGCGTGAAGAGCGGAGGCATGAAGAAGCAGAAGAGGAAGAGGAAGAGCTGGCGCCGGAAGAGGAGCAACCAGTGAAGCGCGCTCCCCGTCGTGAAATCCGGCAGAGCGTGTCTGCGGAGAAACCTGGAGAAACGGTGCGCACACGGCTTCCCGAACGGCGCAGCCCCGTGGATCAAAGCGGAATACAGGAACGCGCGAGGAAGCTTGGCGCGGAAGATACGCCCAAGGTTACGTCCTCGTATATCAAAAACGCCGGAAGCATACCGCGTGAGATGGAAAAGAAGCTCGTACGTACGGCTGCAGATTTCCATTCGATCAAACAGGCCTCTGATCATTTGTATAGCGCTGAAAGATCGGTAAGAAGCAGATATGCGAATACAGAAAAGCTTCTCGTAGAGGATAATAAGGAAGATTTATACAAAAATCGGAAACGGGAAATTCCTGAGACGGATGCTGCCGGACAGAATGAAGCCGAGGAAAAGGCAGAAAGCGCGGCCGCGGTCGAAGAAAAAACGGCGAATCGCGAAAAACCGCGTCCCGCCATGCAGGATATCAGCTTTGAACCTACCGAAGATTACAGAACGGCCACATCGGATGAATTGGATAAAATTTCCAACGACATCACCCGGGAGGTAGAACGAAGGGTATCGGCGCCGAGACCTGTACGCAGAACGCGTCTGATTTTGCCGGACGATCTTTCCACATCCGCAAGCGTGCCGCCGGCCAGGCCGCGCAGACAGGATTCCTATGTTCCGCAGCAAAAGGAAGCGGTCGCGGAGGAAGCGGCGGCGGAACGTCCGGCGCGGCGGGAACGAGAGAAAGCGGACGATAAAGTTTCGGCGGATATGGAAAAAATTGACAGGCTGTTCAATCGGAACCGCGGCGACTCAGATGACGAGGAAGAGCCGCATAAAACCGGCATATGGGACCGGTTCAAAAAAAAAAGATGACCAGGAAATAGCGGGCGGCCCGGCGGAACCAGAAACGATCTCGCGCGAAGCGACGCCGGCGCCTTCTGTCAGAAGAGCAAAGCGCTATGTAAAGCCTCCGATCGATCTGCTCCGGAGTGCGGCAGAGAGCGAGCAGGCGACAAAGGAACGGTATGATTACGAGCAAAACGGAAGAGCGAAGAAGCTGATCGACACGCTGGCAAGCTTCGGCGTAGGAGCAAAGGTATCGGCGGTCCTGCGCGGCCCGGCGGTGACTCGTTATGAAGTTCAGCCGAATCCCGGTGTGAAGGTCAGCAAGATCGTTTCGCTTTCCGATGATATCGCATTAAACCTAGCGGCTACGGGAGTTCGCATTGAAGCGCCGATCCCTGGGAAAGAAGCGGTCGGCATTGAAGTTCCGAACAAGGAAGTGGAGATCGTATATCTTCGGGACGTGATCGGATCGAAGGAATACCGTGATTCGGCATCGAAACTGACGTTTGCGATCGGGAAAGATATCGCCGGGAAAAATATTGTTGCCGATATTGCAAAAATGCCGCACCTTTTAATCGCCGGAGCGACGGGTTCCGGTAAGAGCGTATGTATTAATACGATTATTGCGAGCATTTTATATAAATCCGGCCCCGAGGACGTTCGCATGATTATGATCGATCCCAAGATTGTCGAGCTCGGGATCTATAACGGAATTCCGCATTTGCTGGTTCCTGTGGTTACGGATCCCCGAAAGGCTGCGGGCGCCCTGTCTTGGGCCGTGGCGGAAATGGAAAAACGGTACGCCGCTTTTTCTCAGCATAACGTCAGGGATTTAAAGTCCTATAATTTGACGGCGGAGCGCGGCGGTATTGCGCGCATGCCGCAGATTGTGATCATTATAGACGAGCTTGCGGATTTGATGATGGTCGCTTCCAAGGAAATTGAAGAATCCGTGATCCGTCTGGCGCAAAAGGCCAGAGCGGCCGGCATTCATCTGATCATTGCGACGCAGCGCCCTTCCGTTGACGTCATTACGGGCCTGATCAAAGCGAACATTCCTTCCCGGATTGCATTTGCCGTAACCTCTCAGGTGGATTCGAGAACGATCCTGGACGGAGGCGGCGCGGAAAAGCTTTTGGGAAGAGGCGATATGCTGTTCCATCCGATCGGGATGTCGAAGCCGATGCGAGTTCAGGGGGCTTTTGTATCTGACGGAGAGATCGAGTCTCTTGTCGAATACATTAAAAATACGTACGGCTCGGTCGAGTACAGCCGCGAAATAGAAACCTCGATTGAAAATGAAGCAAATAAAAAGAAAAACGGAAGCTCGGGCGGAGCTTCCGGCTCCGCAGAAGAGGACGAGGATTATACCGACGACGGCGATTCCGACGAGGCGTTGATTCGTGAGGCGGCTGATCTGGCATTTGAGTATAACCAGATTTCTACCTCTTTCCTGCAGCGGAAGCTGCGGCTCGGATATTCCCGCGCATCGAGAATCGTGGATTCCCTTGAAGAACGCGGTCTGATTTCCGCGGCGGACGGCAGTAAGCCACGGAAGGTGATTCTTTCCCGGGAAGCCTGGGAAAGCTCTTTGAACACATAAGGTGAGTGGGAGGCCTGTATGGCGGACGGCGAGGAGCAAAGGAAAAACGGCGACGAAAATCCCCTTCTCAATCAGATCAGGAATCGGACGTATTCGCTGCATCATCAGCAGTTTGCGGAAATATATATTGAAGAAAAACATCCGGCGCCCCAGGAATCTAGCGTTTCGGAGCCCATCCGCACACGCAGCCCAGAGGAAGAGAACATTTTTCTCCTGTTTCAGGAGATGCGGCGGCTTTACCGATATCCGCCTTATGTCAATCCTCTCGGAGAAAATGAGTCTTTTTACAGACAGGCGAAAAAAATGGAGGATTTTGAAGACGACTATTCGGGAAACGCGCCTTTCTCCGCTTATTTTCCCGAGTATCAGATCATGAGCTACGAGCAGCTCCGAACGTATTTTACATGGCGCACCTGTGTACGCAGAGGAAGCGTAAAGAAAACGTGTTTTTCTTATGTGTTTCTTTATATTTATGAACTCATTAACAACATCGGTGTGACGGACGGCCGTGAGGGGCTTTCGCGCCTGCTTTCTATCTGGAGGGAATACGTTCCATATGAACGTAAGCTCGGCGCATACATGGCAGAATGGGTGAAGGACTACTATATCATAAACGCCTTTGAATTCCCGTTCTTTGATCTGGTACGCGGGGAACCGCTGCTGCAGGAATATTACCCGTTCCCGGAAGAAACCGACTTTTTCGATTTGTATGCGAAGCTTTCTTCCTATCCGTTTGAACGTTCCGCTTTTTATACCGCAGAGACGGAGCGCGATCTGAGGAACTGTTTTGAATTTGTTGTCGGAAAGCTTGACGGCTGGCTCCGTGAAAACGGCGCCTGCTTTGACGACCTGATCAATTATGACGGAAAACCCGCTCCCTGGGTTCCGTTCCGAAAGGCCAGATATGCGCCGCAGTGTATGCCGCCTCCCGAAAGAAAAGAAGTCCGGATTTCCGGGGAAGAACGATATTGGTATGAAAACGGACGCTGGTTCTGCTCGGCGCGCCGAATCTGCCGGACGAGCGGCCGGCGGATCATCGGCTACCTTTTTAAGAGAATCGAGCAGTTTTATCGGAAAACGAGAAAATACAAGTATCGGTTAAATGCAGATAAAACGAAGCTTGATCTGTCCCAGATCAGAGAATTTTTCCCGGATCCCAAGCTGTTCTTCGAGAAAATCGACGGCGCGATCCTGGAATTTCACAGGGAAGCGCATAAAAGATCCGTCAACGTAGATCCAGGCCGCCTGGAGAAGATTCGGGAAAGCGCTTCCTCCATTCAGGAAAAGCTTCTGGCTCCTTTGGAAGAATCGGAAGCCGGAGTGGATGCTTTCCCAGAAGACGATGGGAACGGGCCGAATGCGGAATCGATTTCACAGGCTGCCGCTGCGGTTGAAAAAAATGCTTCAGACGAGACGGGACAGCCGCTTTCTGCGGCGGACGGCTGGGAAAAGCTTGCACATTCTCTGACAGAAACAGAAAAGGAAGCACTTCGTCTGCTCCTGCGCGGCACGGGGCCGGGCGAGCTCCAGGAATTCTGCAGGGCACGGCTGCTGATGCCGGAGGTTCTTGCAGAGAAAATCAACGAAAAGGCCGTAGAAGCCGTGGAGGATAATATCCTGGAGCTTGCAGATACGGCCTCGGTGTATGAGGAATATCGATGTGAATTGGAAAGGGTGGTCTTAAATGAAACAGAATAACCCTCCGAAACGGATTACTAGCACGATTATTAACGCTTTGAAGGGCGGCGTCGTCCCGAGAGTGGGCTTGGAGTATATCACCGTGGGGAGAGAACGGGAAATCAGCGCTCTGCTGCATGATATCGATATCATAGCGGACGGCGGCGCTGCATTTCGCTTTATTGTGGGAAAATACGGAAGCGGCAAAAGCTTTTTGCTGCAGACAATCAGAAACTATGCCGCCGAACGCGGATTCGTGGTGGTGGACGCGGATCTGTCGCCGGAGCGCCGCTTCACCGGCTCAAAGGGCCAGGGGCTTGCAACGTACAAAGAGCTGGTCAAAAACATGTCTACAAAGACGAAGCCGGACGGCGGCGCGCTTCCGCTGATCTTGGAACGCTGGATTTCCGGAATCAGAACGTCTGTGGCAGTAGAAGAAAATTTGTCTCCGGAGGATCCCGCCTTTGACCGGTCGGTAGAAAAGAGGATCCATACGGTTACCGCCAGTCTGGAAGGGATGGTCAACGGCTTTGAATTTGCCAGAGCAGTCCTGCTCTATTACCGTGCGTATCTGACGTCTGACGACCAGATGAAATCCAACGTGATCCGCTGGTTCCGCGGGGAATATCCGACAAGAACGGAGGCCCGGCAGGATTTGAATATCAATTTTATTGTCACGGACGAAAACTGGTATGACGTTTTGAAGATTCTCTCGGCGTTTATCGTGCATGCCGGCTATAAGGGACTGCTGGTAATCGTGGACGAGCTGGTAAATATTTTCAAAATTCCGCAGTCTGCCGTAAGACAAAACAACTACGAAAAAATTCTTACCATGTACAACGATGTGCTGCAGGGAAAAGCGCGGAACATCGGCTTTTTTCTGGGAGGAACGCCGCAGTGTATCGAGGATAAGTATAAAGGCGTGTTCAGCTATGAGGCGCTTCGCTCTAGGCTCTCGGAGGGCAGATTTGCGGAGGGCGGCGGAAGGGACATGCTTTCCCCGATCATCCGGCTCAATATGCTGAACGAGGAAGAGCTGTATGTATTGATCGAAAAGCTTGTGCAGATGCATGCGCAGCTTTTTGAATATTCTCCCAAAATTACGCACGAGGAGCTCGTTCGCTTCCTTCAGATCGAGTTCAACCGTGTCGGTGCGGAAAGCCATATTACGCCGAGAGAAATCATCCGCGATTTTATAGAGCTTTTAAATATTCTGTTTCAGTCTCCGGAACGCTCCGCCTCGGAGCTTCTGGAAGAGGAACAGTTTTTGGGAAAGCCCTCCGAAGAAGAAGTCTCTTTATTTCAGGAGTTTGAATTATGACGGATGTGTTCAGCCGCTTAGCGCCTTATATCCAGGATTATATTTATGCCAGCAGATGGACGGAGCTGCGCGACATCCAGATTTCCGCCTGCCGCGTTGTCTTTGACAGCGACGACAATCTGCTGCTTTCCTCGGGAACCGCCTCGGGAAAAACAGAGGCCGCTTTTTTGCCCGTTCTGACGGAGCTGTACCGGAAGCCTTCCGCTTCGGTCGGCGTTTTGTATATCAGTCCGCTGAAGGCACTGATCAACGATCAGTTCAAAAGATTGGAATATCTGCTGCAGGAGTCCGGACTGCCCGTTTGCAAATGGCACGGGGATGCGTCCGCTGCGGACAAAAACCGCCTTTTGAAGCATCCGCAGGGAATTCTGCAGATTACGCCGGAGTCGCTGGAATCCTTGCTGATCCGTAAACGCGGCGCCTGTCTGAAGCTTTTCAGCGATCTTCGGTTTGTTATTATCGACGAGGTGCATTATTTTATGCGCGATGTCCGCGGCGTGCAGGTGCTTTGCCTTTTAGAGCGTCTGCAGCGGATTACCGGGCAAATTCCTCGAAGAATCGGCCTTTCCGCGACATTAGGAGATCTGGAGGAAGCAAAAAAATGGCTGGATTCAGGCACCCCGAGAACCTGCACGGCAGTGTCTGGAACGGGAGGCCGGCAGAAGATTCGTTTATTTGTAGAACGCTTTCAGAAAACGCAGGACGATCCCCAAGGCGGTTCGGAGAACTCCGGCGAGGCGGAGCATTTTAAATATCTTTATAAAATGACGCTCGATCAGAAAACGATTATTTTTACAAACTCCAGGGAAGAGACGGAATCCGTTCTTGCGCATCTGCGCCAGATTGCGCTGAAAAATAAAACTCCGGATGTATACCGCGTCCATCACGGAAATATTTCTGCGGTCCTGCGGGAGCAGGCGGAGGACGAAATGAAAAATTCCGAGGAAAAGCTCGTAACCGGAGCGACGGTTACGCTGGAGCTCGGCATCGATATCGGTTCTCTGGATCAGGTAGTGCAGATCGGAGCCCCGGCAACCGTATCCAGCTTTGCCCAGCGTCTGGGCCGCTGCGGAAGGAGAGGACAGATTCCGCAGATCCTGTTTACGTTTGTCGACGACGTCCATACCACCGCCGCCGACAAGCTGGGACCGATGAACTGGAGCTTTCTGCGGATGATCGCCATAATAGAATTATATACAAAACAAAAATGGACCGAACCTCTGGCGCCAGGCGCGTATCCGTATTCGCTGCTGTATCATCAGACGATGAGCTATCTGCTGTCCTCCGGCGAGACGCCCTCAAAAAAGCTTTTTGACGATATATTAAGCCTGTCGCCCTTCCGGAAGATTCCCAAAGAGGATTATACCTTGCTGCTTCGTCATTTACTGGCGATCGGACAGCTTCAGAGGATGGAGGACGGAGGCCTGATCATCGGACCGGCAGGAGAAAAGGTAGTGAACGATTATCACTTTTTGTCCGTTTTTCTTGTCCCGGAGTATTATCTGGTAAAAGACGAAAACCGCGCGATCGGCACCGTGGATAAAATTTATCCGCCGGAAACGCGCTTCGCTCTGGCGGGAAGGACCTGGGAAACGGTGGAGGTCAATCAGAAGGCGAAAGTCATTTTCGTGAAGCTCGTTCCGGGGGTTTCTACTGTGGACTGGGACGTCGACTTTAAGGCTGAGCTTCACACAGTTCTTGTGAGAAAGATGAAACAGATTTTACAGAGCGAGGAAACATTTCCGTATCTCAGCCAATCCTGCAGTGAAAGGCTCGCAGAGCTGCGATATCTGGCGAAAAACGCCGGGATTCTCACAAATCGTGTCACACAGCTTTCGGAGCTCAAATACGCTGTCTTCCCGTGGATTGGCACGCGCCAGCTGTATACGCTCCATTTTCTGCTTCGCCAAAGAGGACTGCAAAGTAAAATTTTATGGAGAACCTGCGTCTATCTGGAAGTGACATTTTCGGCCAAGCAGAAAAATCCGGCCGCATATCTTGAAGCGGCCATTCAGGAGATACTCGTCTCGGATCCGGATCTTTCCACGCTTCCGCTGCCGGAAAAGGCCCAACTGGAGCATAAATATAATGAATATATTCCGCAGGAGCTGCTGAGAAAGCAATTCCTATTTGATTTTTTGGATCCGGCGGGCTTAAAATCAGACATGCAGGAGCCGAATTCCCTGGATTTTAATTGCTGAAAAGATGCCTCGCTCCGCTTTTCGCGGAAACGAGGCGTCTTTTATATCTTCAGACAAGTGTTTTTATGAGCGCTCAGAAGTATTTCGGACTGCTGTTCAGCCGTTTTACGATTTCCAGAGCTTCACCGAATCTTTGAAAATGCACAACCTCGCGTTCTCTCAGGAAGCGAAGCGGCTCGATCACATCGGGATCATCCGCCATGTTAATAAGATATTCGTAAGTTTGCTTCGCTTTCTGTTCTGCAGCGAGGTCCTCGATTAAATCTGTCACGGGATCGCCCTTAGATTGCAGATAAGCCGCGTTAAACGGCACGCCGGCTGCGTTCTGCGGATAGACGCCGATGCCGTGCTCCACGTAATCCGTGTCATAGCCGCATCTTTTCAGCATTTCGCAGTCGGCCCCCTGCAGGAGCTGATGGCACATTGTACCGATCATTTCCAGATGCGCGAGCTCCTCCGAGCCGATATCGTTCAAGGTCGCGCGCGTTTCGCCGTTCGGCATCGAAAATCTCTGACTTAAATAACGCAGGGCAGCCCCCAGCTCACCGTCCGCACCGCCGTACTGCGTGATGATCAGCTTTGCCATGCGGGGATCTGGTTTTTTAATATTTATAGGAAATTGAAGTTTCTTTTCATATAGCCACATATAGTTTACCTCCGATCGTCATAAATTTTACTTGCTCCATGGCCAGGGATCGTCGATCCAATCCCATGTCGATTCGGAACCGGAGTAGGTTTCGGCGACCAGAGGGCCGTAGAGGGACTGATACGTGTCAAACATTACTTTCCGCTTATCCACGATGGAATTAAACAGCTTGATGGATTCCGTACAATCCGGATGCGTGTCAAGGTAAAGCTTGAGATCTGCAAGCGCAAAATCAAGCGCCATAATCTCATATTTTAATTTTTCTTTATCCACAGTCGCAGCCCTCCTTTGTCACTTTCTTACGGATCGTGCATACATAGGGCTGGTTCAGATCCGCAAAGATCGTCCCCTGGGAAAGGCCCTCGCAGGCGGAATACAGTTTGCCGGGAACCTGCCACGGCACGGTAATCGTTGCGTATACTCTATTTTCACTGTCAGAAGATGCATTTATAATCGACGGGTCGTCAAGCGGCGTCGTCACGAAAGGAGAAGTGCATAAATCATTCATATCATAACCTCCATGTTAAAAATTCCTTCCTTTAACATAATATGAGATCATAAAAACACCCGTTCCTGGATGCGGAAATTTAATAAATTTTACAGTTGAAAAGAAAATGGGAAAGCGGTATAATTTTTTTAATATGAAGAAAGGGTGTGTAATATGAGAAAAAGATTTCTATCTTTGACGATTGCGCTCGTTTTATGTACGGCAATGCTGACGCTTAATCTTTCGGCGCCGATCCTCGGCGCGGGGGCCGTCACGGGCGAATCGTCGCATACGCAGGAGGAAATCGTATATGACGGACAGAACACAGGCGTTTTGCATACGAATATCAAGCTGCCGGCAAGCAGCGAATACGGACTTAATGTGATCGACGTCATAGAATTTGACCTTTCCAATCGGAATCTTACGGTAGAGGCCATTAACAGCGGAACGTATCTCAACAGTCAGAAAACCGTAACATCCGCTGTCGGCGATTTCAACGACGTGCACGACGGGAAGACCGTACTTGCTGCAACGAATGGAGATCTTTGGATGACGGCGGTACACAGCAATTCCGCGGTTAATACGGGCGGCACGTTTGCGGTTCCGCGGGGAATGCTGATTATCGACGGAGAAATCTGGAGCACACCTCAGATCGGCAATGAAAATCTGGAGGCAACAAATGATGAGAAGGGAAGCACGACGCCTCCGAAATATGCGTTCGGCATGACGGCCGATTATCAGCCGATCGTAGGAATCCCGAACGCGAGCATCGTGATCCGCAACACTTCGCAGAATAAGACGGTGACGGCGGACGGACTCAACCGGCTGCCGGCGGATAATTCTTTGATCGTATACAATTACCGTGTTGCCAACAGCCGGGCGCTTGCGGACGCCTGTGAAGTCGAAATTGAATTGGACAGCGACGTTTTCCGCCATGGAGCCACGCTCAGCGGTACCGTGAAAGCGGTCTATCCCTCCGGGCAGGGAGGAACGGCGGAAATCGCCAGAAACAGGATCGTTCTGACGGCGCGGGGCACCAGATTAAGCACGATCAATTCTTTCCGGGTGGGAGATCAAATTTCAATCGATTGTTCCATTACCAGCACAAGCAATCAAGAGCTCTGGCAGAACTGTGTACAGGCGGTAGGCGGACACATGCCGATCCTTATCAACGGAGCCGTCAGCACACAGTTTACCGGAACGGGAAGATGGCCGTATACGCTGATCGGCTATACGAATGAAGGAACGGTAATGATGACGACGGTGGACGGCAGACAGTCCAGCTACAGTGTCGGAATCCAGGAGCGCCATCTTGCGGACTTCTGCAGAGAGCTTGGTTATAATTCGGTGTTTTGGTTTGACGGAGGCGGTTCTACGACAATGGTGACGATCGAAGACGATGGGGGATATGTCGTCCGGAACAGCCCGAGCGACGGATCCCCGAGAGCGGTCATCAATTCGATTGCAGTTTGCTGGAACGATACGCCAAGAGAAGCGCAGGGAAGTCTGGATTATATTATCGAGCCGGTATCGTTTAACCCGCTCAGTATAGATTTCCCGAAAGAGATGGCAGCTGCGTTTAACTCTCCGAACGCCGCATCCGCCTCGTTCCAGGAGGGAAACGTACTCCGTCTGACGTCTGTTACGAATACGAATGACGCATATATCAATTTTGATTTTTCCACTGCCGAGAAAAAGGTGAACACGTCGGAATACAAATATATCGTACTGCGCTTGCGGACGCCACAGACCGTAAGATCGGGTGTGTTCCAAATGTTTTTATGCGCCGGAGCGGTCACGGGCGCAAATCCGAGCTATACGAAGAGCTTTCAGATGACAAGGGACGGTGAATACCATACTTATATCCTGGATCTGACGAATCAGAGCGGATGGAGCGGAAATCTAAATTGCATCCGCCTTGACTTCTTTGACGGCAATTCCAACGCCGGCGATTATGTTGAGATCAGCCAGTTCGGGTTCGCAAAAACGGCCGCGGAGGCGGAAATGCTTAAGGAAAGCTATGAGAACGGAAATACGCATCAGTGGGATGAAGGCATCGTTACAACGGAGCCGGGATACGGGAAGGAAGGCGTTAAGACTTACACCTGCACACACTGCGGAGCCACAAAAACAGAAGCTGTTCCGGCGCTGCCTGGCTTGCTGGGTGACGTCAACGGCGACGGGATTATCAATGGCGTTGACAGCGGTCTGCTTCTGCAGTATCTGGCGGAATGGGAAGTAGAAATCGATCTGACCGCGGCGGACGTCAACGGCGACGGGATTATTAATGGCGTTGACAGCGGCCTGCTTCTGCAGTATCTGGCGGAATGGTTTGATGAATTTCCCGCCGCTTGATTGCAGAACAACAAAAACTCGAATTTTATCCCCGGGCGGCATAGAGACCGCTCGGGGATTTTTTGGTTCGAAGAGCAGGAAAAAGCTCGTGCGCTTTTAATGGCGTTCGTCCTCGCAGTCAAACGTCTCGCAGTATCGCGCGGAAAACGCCGGCTCCTCACCGGCGCAGTATAAATGAGAAATATCTCCAAACGATGCGCAGCGAAAAATCGCCTTTCCTTTTTCCCGTTCCTCCGTGTTCAGTGTCGTAACGGAACTCGGCGCCGCGACGAAGCCGTGCGTCAGCGCGACGGGAGAAATATACAGAAGATGAGAAAGCAAATAACATTCTAGTCCGAAATGGCAGAAAAAAACAATCGTATCACGATTTGCCGATAAAACATCATAAATTTTTCCGTTTCTTTTATAGCCATGCGACTCAAGAAGACGGTCCAGCCCGTCCGTTACTTGCCTGTAGTACGTTCCGATCCCTGCCTCCCGCATAAGAGCAACCTCTTTCCATTTGACTGGATCGTACAGATCCTCTATTTCGGAATAAAATCCCGGAAGAAAATCCCATGAAAGGTGCGGCGCATCAAGATACGGAAGCTTTACGGGATACGAAAATTCCCGAAGCCAGTCGAGCGTTTCCGCTTTTCTTCCCAGGCGGTTCAGCGTATAGGAGGCAGTATCCTGAGCCCGCCCCAGCGGCGAAACATAAAAAGCCGCAATTTCCATGCGGCAGAGCCGGTCGGCCAGCAGCTCCGCTTCTCTGCGGCCCTTCTCGGTAAGGGAATCTATGGAATAATCGGGATCCGCGTGGCGTATGATCAGCATTCTCATATTTTTATACTCTCCTGTCCTTGTAGAATTGAATCACTTTTTGATTATAACACAGAACACGTAAAATGGAGTATTTTTCCAGCTCCTATTTCCCGGGAAATAGACACCGGATTTGACAAGACGGCCGGCAGGAGAGTAGAATCACAAGCATAAAAGAGGGGAGGTGATCGGCATGAAACATTTCCAGGGGAGAGGAGGTGTGACGATTGGAAAAACAAACGCAGAGCGAAGTAACGCGCAGCATCGATAACAGATTCGGAAGCATCAGCAAAACCGATCGCAGCAATATAGAAGTAAATATTATCCGGTGGAATAACGGACGAAAGAAGCTTGACATCAGAGTGTGGTCCTCCGACGGGAAATGTCCTAAGAAAGGCGTGACATTCAGCAGGGAAGAATATTACCAGCTGGTCCGTATTTTAACTGCAATTGATCCTATGCTGATTGACAGCGGAAAGGCCGCTCGGACAGAACCTGAGAGCCGCCAGAAAGAACGCGCAGCCGCTGCTGAAGAGCAGATGGCAGGATATCGGAGCACAGTTGAAGCAGCATTTGCAGAAGAAGACGATTATGTCGAGCTGGACAGCGATGCAGAGCCGTGCGGACACGGAGAAATACAGCTGGAAAAGACTATGCAGGAGACAGACGAGGCGTCCGCAGCGGCTTCCTGAGCATGCTCTGTTCAAAATGACCGCAGAAAAGCCGACCGGTTTTTGAAGTAAAGATAGGAGACACGAAAACTGTGTCTCCTATCTTTATACCACTTCAACATATCACATTGATTTTTTTTACTCTTTTTAGTAAAATATATGAGATAGAAATATGATTTACGGAGGCTGGAAGATGTTTGCATATAAAGGACCGATTGTTACAATCGTAATGGATGGAGTGGGGCTGCGGAGCAGTGAGGAAGGCAATGCCGTAAAGCTTGCCTATACGCCTGTATTGGACGGGCTGTTTCAGAATTATCAGTATACTTCACTGAAAGCGCACGGTACTGCAGTCGGGCTCCCATCCGATGACGATATGGGAAATTCCGAGGTTGGGCATAATGCGATCGGCGCCGGGGCGGTATACAGTCAGGGAGCTAAGCTGGTCAATGAATCCATTGAGTCCGGTGCCATGTTCCGGGCAAAGGGATGGACGGAAATTGTAAAGAATGTCAAAGAAAACCGTTCCGTCCTGCATTTTATCGGACTTTTTTCAGACGGAAATGTACATTCTCATATCGATCATTTGAAGGCGATGATCCGGCAGGCCAAGAAAGAGGGGATCGCCAAGGTTCGTGTCCATATTTTATTGGATGGAAGGGATGTCGGAGAAACCTCGGCGCTGGATTATGTGCTGCCTTTTGAAGCGTTTCTGGACGAGCTGCGCGACGATACCTTCGACGTGAGGATTGCAAGCGGCGGCGGCAGAATGAATATTACCATGGACCGCTATGAAGCAGATTGGTCCATGGTAGAACGCGGCTGGAATACGCATGTCCTGGGAGAGGGACGCCGCTTTTCCTCTGCGGAAGAGGCCATAGAAACATACCGAAAAGAAACGGGCTGCATTGATCAGGATCTGCCGCCGTTTGTGATTGCGGATGAAAATGGCCCCGTGGGGAAAATCCACGACGGCGATTCCGTCATTTTCTTCAATTTCCGCGGAGACCGCGCTCTGGAAATCAGTCGTGCCTTTGAAGACAAGAAGCTTTGTACCTTTGACCGGAAATACCTGCCGAAGGTATGCTATGCCGGAATGCTGCAATATGACGGAGACCTGAATATTCCGTCTCGCTTTCTGGTTGAGCCGCCTGCGATTCATAACACGATGGGAGAGCTTTTGGCGAAAAACGGAATTACTCAGCTGGCTATTGCGGAAACGCAGAAATTCGGCCATGTAACATATTTCTGGAACGGCAATAAAAGCGGGAAGTTTGACGAAAAGCTTGAAACGTATATTGAAATCAAGTCCGACGTAGTGCCGTTTGAACAGAGACCTTGGATGAAGGCGGCCGAGGTTACGGACGCGCTGATCGAATCACTCAAATCGGGAAAGTATCGATATGCGCGTGTCAATTTTGCCAACGGAGACATGGTGGGGCATACCGGAAATCTTGCCGCGGCGAGAATCGCAGTCGAAACGGTCGATCTTTGCCTTTCCAGGATTCTTCCTGTAATTGACGAGCTGGGCGGCATGGCGATTATTACGGCGGATCACGGCAACGCAGACGAAATGTATGAGACGAAGAAAGGAAAAGTCGTATATAACGCGGACGGAAAACCGAAGGCGAAAACGGCGCACACGCTGAATCCTGTTCCCTGCATTTTCTACGATAATACGGAAAACCGCGGAAAATATAAAGTGAAAGACGGAAAATTCGGCCTTTCCAACATAGCGGCTTCCGCTGTTTATCTGCTGGATCTGGAAAAGCCTGCCGGCTGGGACGAAAGCATGATCGAATAAAGCGAACCTTTCTTGATGTTTTACGAAGATTCGTGTAAAATGGCACCGTAGTTGGGAGGTTGTCCGATGCCAAGCGGCGATAGGAATCAAAAGGAAGAGCCGGAGCAAAAGCTCCCGGAGGCCGAAAACGACGTGCAGAGTACGCAGGACGTAGAAGACGATATGTCCGATCTGTTCGAAGACAGCGATAACATGATGATCACCGATGAGGCGATTGCGGTAATGGCCGGAGTTGCCGCCTCGGAGGTCAAGGGCGTCGCCAGCATGAGCGGCGGCTTTGCCGGCGGAATCGCCGAGGTATTCGGACGCAGAAATCTTTCCAAGGGCGTAAAGGTTGTTACCAAAAACGATGTGACAACGGTCGATTTATACGTCGTTGTGAAATATGGATACCGAATTCCCGACCTTGCCTATGAAATACAGGAAAATGTAAAGGCTACGATCGAATCGCTGTCCGGAATTTCCGTAGATGCTGTGAATATTCACATACAGGGCGTAGATTACAGCGAGAGCGACAACATAATAAATGAAAGCGAGAGTGATAAGGAATGAATATATTTTACAGGATACTGGTCGCCGTCTATGCCTTTATATCGACGATTCTCTGTGGAATTATAATGCTTTCCCCGTTTTCGGACAAAACGATCATGGCGGCGGTACTGGATTATATCGATGTGACGTTTTACCGTTCCAATCAGTACGACGCGATGCTTTTTGTATTTGGAATCGTTTTCCTGGCGCTGAACATTGCCGTTCTGACCTCGGGGATTAAAGGGAAACGGTCGAACAGCTATTATTGCACGAACAACGAAACGGGAATGATCCGTATCTCTGCAAATTCCATAGAAAATATCGCTCTTGGCTTGTCTAAACGCTTCAATGGTGTTAAGGATGCGAAATCAAAAGTAAAATTCACGAAACGCGGCGTAGAAATCAACGTGCGTTTGTCTGTCTTTCCTGACGTGCATGTTCCAAATCTCTGCAAAAGCGTACAGGAAAGAATTAAAGAGTCGGTAGAAAGTACGATGGAAATAGGTGTCGCTTTGGTCGACGTAAGCGTAGACGGAGTATATGCCGCCACGAAAACGGAGGAATAAGGTATGCTGAGAAGAATATACAAATTTTACAGACAGCATTTTTATGCAATAAACGGCGCACTGATCGGTTTGATCATCGGATTTTCCTTTGTGAAGCTGGGGATTCTTCAGACGCTTTTTATCGCCCTTTGTGTGATCGCTGGTTTTCTGCTTGGAAAGCAGCTGCAGAAGGACAAAATGTTCCTGAAAAATCTTTTGGATAAAATCTTGCCGCCGGGATCTTACAGATAACGAACGCCTTTAGGAGAACCGAAATTATGAGTAGACGCGATTCGAGAGAAGCGGCAGTAAAAATTATTTTTCAGAATATGTTCACCGACAGCCGGCTTGGCGTTGCGGGCTCCGGCACCGCCGTTGCCGAAAAAGCCTGCGCACCGGACTGCGCGCAGATGATCGAGGCATATTTTGAATGCGCGCCGGAAGAAGATTGCGGCGAACTGGATAAAGTATATATCAGCAGCATTTTAGAGGGCGTTCTGAAAGAGGCGCCGTCAATTGATCAATATATTATTAAGAATTCAAAGGATTGGACAATTGACAGGATGTCGCGCATCGATTTGGCGATCATGAGAGTGGCCATTTTTGAAATCCTGTATCGGGAGGATATTCCGGCGAGCGTTTCGATCAACGAAGCCGTGGAGCTGGCGAAAAAATACAGCCACGAAGACGCAGGAAGCTTTATAAACGGTATTTTGGGGAGTATTTACAGTGAATCGCGTGCCTGATGCCAAACAAGTTTTTACGGTGTCGAATGTTAATCAATATATTAAGGCTCTCATTACATCCGATTATAATTTGTCAGGGATTTGTGTCAGCGGCGAGCTCTCTAATTTCAAAAAATACAGCTCTGGTCATGCGTATTTCAGCCTGAAGGACGCCGGCGGAGTGCTCAAATGTGTGATGTTCTCCAGCCGTATCGCAACGGGTCTGAAATTCATTCCGAGCGACGGAATGCGCGTGCTGGCCTATGGCAGCATTTCCGTATACGAACGGGACGGCGTTTATCAGCTTTATACGGAACGGATGCAGCCCGACGGCGTAGGAACTCTGTACATGGCGTATGAAGCTCTTAAGAGCAGGCTGGAGCAGGAGGGACTGTTTGATCCTGCAAAAAAACGCGAGATTCCGAAGCTGCCCTCGTGCGTCGGTGTCGTTACTTCTGCATCAGGCGCTGTAATCCGGGATATTCAAAACGTGATCGGAAGACGTTTTCCAACAATGAATCTGAAGCTGTTCCCCGTATCTGTGCAGGGGGAGAATGCATCTCCGGAAATCGTACGTGCCCTTCAATATATCAGCAGGACGAAATGCTGTGATGTAGTCATTGTGGGCCGCGGCGGCGGTTCTATCGAGGATTTGTGGGCATTCAATGAGGAGGCTACCGTCCGCGCCGTCGCAGCCTGCGGCGTGCCTGTAATCTCTGCCGTGGGCCATGAGACGGATTATACGCTGACTGATTTCGCCGCCGATTTACGGGCGCCGACGCCTTCCGCCGCGGCGGAGCTGGCGGTTCCGGTTCTTCAGGAGCTGCGCGAGCGGGTGGAAGGCTACAGAAGTAAAATTGCCTCCATTCCCCTTACCAATTGTCATATCAAGCAGATGGAGCTGGATCGTCTGAAAAGCAGCCGCTCTCTGGCAAAACCTTTTGAGCGGATCGATAATGAGAGTATTTCGCTGGATCGGGACTATGCGCGCGCAGAGGAGCGAATGAGCCGCAGTATTCTGGAAAATCAGGAAAGAATTACAAGTCTTTCCTCACATCTATCGGCTCTGGATCCGAATGCCGTCCTGAAACGCGGCTACAGTATCGTCTATAAGGAAAACGGAACGGCCGTTACGGGGGCAAGCCAGGTCGCGGAGGGAGAACGGATCGGGATACAGACTGCAAATGGACGCTTCGGCGCGATCCGAGAGAACATAAAAGCAGAAACATAAGGAGGCGGAACGAATGGAAAAGGAAATGACCTTTGAAGAGGCCAGAGAAAAGATCGAGCAAATTATACAGAACATGGAAGCGGGAAATCTGCCTTTGGAGGAATCCATAACACAATTTGAAAAAGCCGCCGAACTTGTCAAATATTGTCAGGCAAAGCTGGATGGTTATCGGAAAAAAATCGAAACAATTACAATGGAAGCGGATGATCAGCATGAATAACAGGTTTTCAGATGTCCTGCATCAAAAGGCGGATTTGATAAACGCCTATCTGGACAGTAAAGTCAGTCAAAAGGACAATTTGCAGGGAATCGTATACGAGGCGATGCGCTACAGTCTTCTTGCCGGCGGCAAACGGATCCGCCCTGTACTGGCGCTTGCTGCGGGACAGGTATTGGGGGAGCAAGAAGCGCGTATTCTGCCTTTTGCCTGCGCTATTGAAATGATACATACCTATTCGCTGATCCATGACGACCTGCCGGCCATGGACGACGATGATTACCGGAGAGGCCGATATTCCTGCCATAAGAAGTTTGGAGAGGCCACGGCCATTCTTGCCGGGGATGCGCTGCTGACGATGGCATTTGAAATCGCGGCGGAAGGAGCGCTGGCACTGGAAGATCCGAAGCGCGGCTTGAGAGCGATCCGCCATATCGCGCTCAGCGCAGGAACGGAGGGCATGATCGGCGGACAGATCGTGGATCTGGACGCAGAAACGCGTGCTATTTCTGAAAGCGAGCTGCGTTATCTCTGCGAAAGAAAAACGGGAGCGCTGCTCCGGGCTCCTGTTCTTGCGGCAGCCGCCGTCGCTGGCGCAGAAGAGACGAGGTCTGCAGCGCTGCTGCTGGAATATGCGGATACGATCGGCCTTGCCTTCCAGATCAAGGACGATATTCTGGACGTTGAAGGCGATATCAGCGTTTTGGGAAAAGCGACAGGCAGTGATGCAAAAGACGGAAAGACGACCTTTGTCACGCTTTACGGAATACAGCGGAGCAAAACGCTTCTGGAAGATCTTACGAACCGGGCTCTTGCCGCCTGCGACCAGCTCATCAGCCTGCAAACGGGAGCTCAGGCGCAGGACGCATGCGCCTTTTTGAAAGAGCTTGCATTTTTTCTTTTGGAGCGAACGTATTGATGCTGGAACGGATTCATTCTCCGGAAGACCTTAAAAAACTCACGCAAAAAGAAAAAAAGCTGCTCGCTGAGGAAATCCGGAGCCGTCTTGTTTCCGTCATTTTAAAAAACGGCGGACATCTGGCCTCGAATCTTGGTGTGACCGAGCTGACGATTGCGCTTTACAGTGTTTTGGATCCCTTCCGTGATAAAGTCATTTGGGACGTCGGACACCAGTCCTATGTGCACAAAATTTTAACCGGAAGAAACGCAGAATTCGACACGCTTCGGGAATTGGACGGGATCAGCGGATTCCCAAAGCGCGAGGAAAGTGAAGCGGACTGCTTCGATACGGGACACAGCTCCACTTCCGTATCCGCAGCAGTCGGCATGGCGCGCGCACGGGATATTAAAGGAGAGAAATATCGGGTGGCCGCTGTAATCGGAGACGGAGCATTTACAAACGGAATGGTCTACGAAGCCCTGAACGATGCGGGAAGGATGTTCAGCAGCGTCGTATTCATATTGAATGACAACGGCATGTCGATTTCTCGAAATGTCGGCGGTATTTCAAAATATCTTGGAAAAATACGCACCGGTAAATCCTACATCAGAATTAAGAAAAACGTGAAACGGATCATCGGAAAAATCCCGCTGATCGGAAATTTTCTCGTTCGCAAAATCCAGCTCTTAAAAGCGGCCTTCCGTCTGCTTGCCATCCCCGGAGAATGGTTTGAAGCGCTCGGCGTCAAATATATCGGACCGGTCGATGGGCACAATATTCCGGAAATAGAAAAGGCTCTCAACAAAGCGTTTTATATGAATTGCCCCGTGCTGCTGCACGTGATTACGCAAAAAGGACACGGCTATGCGAACGCCGAAGCAAACCCAAGCTTTTACCACGGTGTGTCCGCACGTTCGGATCAGGCGGGAAAGGGACAAAGCTACTCCGCAGTGATGGCGGAGGAGCTGAGCCTTTTGGCAGAACAGGATCCCGACATTGTAGCCGTCACGGCGGCGATGCCTTCCGGGACGGGCCTGGAAACATTCGGAAAACGCTATCCGGGACGCTTTTTCGACGTCGGGATTGCAGAAGAGCATGCGGTGACAATGGCCGCAGGAATGGCCGCGGCAGGAATCAAACCGTACGTGGCAATCTATTCGACCTTTATGCAAAGAGCCTATGATCAGCTGCTGCATGACTGCGCGCTCCAGAAGCTGCGCGTTGTGATCGTATTGGACCGGGCGGGAATCTCGGGACGAGACGGGAGAACGCATCACGGGGTTTATGATATCGCATATTTGAATTCCATCCCGAATCTATCTGTTTGTGCCCCATGCTGCGCCGAGGAGCTGCGCGAGATGCTGCGGATTTCCGCCGGCTCTTTTCCGGCGGGTCCCTTTGTAATCCGCTATCCGGCGCAGGACCGTTTCTCCGGAGATTTGCAGGCGGTTCTTAGAAATCCCGTGATTTACGGAAAGGGCGCGGTATTATTTGAAACGCAGGAGAATACGGCGCAGGCCAACGTTTTGATTGTTTCTCTGGGCCAGATCACGGATCAATGCATCCGTGCCGCGCAGCTTGTCAGAAAACAGTGTAACGTAACGATTTTTCATGCTCGATTTCTGAAGCCGCTTGATGAAGCAGGAATTTTAAAGTGTATTGCGGATCGGAAGCCGGATGCGATTTATTCTGCGGAGGACGGCGTGACGGATGCGGGCTTTGGTTCCCGCATTGCAATGCTTTTAGAATCCCAAGGCATCGCTCTGCATTTTGAGGCGATCGGCGTCCCTGCGGAGCCGCTGGACCACGGAAGCGTTGCGGAATTATATCAGAAGGCCGGAATGGATCCTGAGGGGATCGCGGCGCGAATCCTGCGCGGCACAGAGCTTTTGCGGAAAGAGCAGAGAGTATGAGACTAGACCTATATCTTGCACAGCAGCATCTTTACGACAGCAGAGTCCGTGCGGTCCGTGCGGTAAAAGAGGGCTGCGTCCGGGTGAATGGAAAAATCATTACGAAACCGTCTTGTGAAATTTTCCCGGAATCGGATACGGTTGCCTGTGACGCGGATCCGGTGCCATATGTTGGCAGAGGCGCATTGAAACTGGCGTATGTTCTGGATAAATATACAATAAATGTGCATAATATGACCGCAATCGATATCGGAGCTTCTACGGGAGGCTTCGCGGACGTATTGCTGCAAAGCGGCGCTTCTCACGTTGCGTGTGTTGACGTTGGGCACGGACAGCTTGCAGAAAAAATACGGCAGGATGTCAGAACGGCGGTTTATGAGGATACGGATATTCGAGACTTCAAAATCGGAGAGGGAACATACGATATTGCCTGCGCGGACGTATCCTTTATCTCGATTCGGCTCATTATTCCGCATATTTACAGACTCCTGAAAGAAGGCGGCACTGCGGTCTGCCTCATAAAGCCGCAGTTTGAGGTCGGAAGGAAAAACTTAAATAAAAAAGGAATCGTCAAAGATTCTGAAACGGCACGAAGGGCGGCAGAGGAAACGGCAGAGTTCATTGCACGCTCAGGCTTTGCCGTGACGGGCATCTGTTCTTCCCCGATAAAAGGGGGCGATGGGAATACGGAATATTTCTGCGTCTGTAGACGAACCTTGAAAATTGATGTATAATGCATGCATAAAATGTTTTTCGGCGGTGCGTCATGACAGTTGGTCTTTTATACAATAAAAATAAAAAAGAAAGCGTTCATTACGTGAAGCTTCTGACCGAAGCGATTGTGGAAATCAGCAGACGTGAATCGGCAGGAAGAGAGATCTGGAACGTGATTGACAGCGCGGATTATCGCCAGGATTCCGCCGCGGCTTCCGCCGACCTTCTGATCAGCATCGGCGGAGACGGAACCTTTCTGAAAACCGCCGCAATTGCAATTCTCCGCGAGCTCCCCGTACTCGGCTTTCATCTGGGAACGCTCGGTCTGCTGACGGAATTTGAGAAAAATGATCTGGAAAAGACTGTACTGCGCCTTGTGAAGGGCGAATATGTCATTGAAGAAAGAATGACGCTTCGCATTACAGTAAATGACGGAGAGAAAAACGTGTTTGAAAAATCGGCGATCAACGATTGCGTCCTTTCACGCGGAACGCTTTCCAAGGTTGCATATATTGACTTATACATCAACGGCGCGTTTGTGGATACCTATCCTTGCGACGGAATTATCGTTTCCACTCAGACCGGATCTACGGCATATTCGCTTTCCGCCGGAGGGCCGATTGTGGAGCCGGGGAATGATGTGATCGTGATCACGCCAATTTGTGCACATTATACGGACGGTCGTTCCATTATCGCCAGAAGCACGAGTAAGATAGAAATGCGCCTTTGCAGGCCGCACCGCCAGATGTATGTGACGGCCGACG
Source organism: uncultured Clostridia bacterium (assembly GCA_904420095.1). Lineage (GTDB taxonomy): Bacteria > Bacillota > Clostridia > UBA1212 > UBA1255 > Egerieisoma > Egerieisoma faecipullorum. Next base: position 39,391 of record CAJFUB010000008.1, on the reverse strand, counting down.
GCTATGCAAGCATGCAGATTGCCCCCGACGCAAAAGTAGTATGCGAAAGGGGAGCGGATAAGCTCCGGATCATCCGGATCGATCCGCCTAATTTTTATGAGGCGCTTCGCAGAAAGACTTCGGAAAGGAGAGCGCGGATTCACAATGAAGAATAAGAGGCAGAGCGCGATCTTGGAGATCATAGCGTCTGGAGAAATCGAGACACAGGAGGAGCTGATCGAACGATTGGCTGAGAGAGGCTTTCATGTCACGCAGGCAACCGTTTCCCGCGACATCAAGGAGCTGAAGCTTGTGAAGGTTGCCGCAAAAAGCCGTAAAACAAAATATGCGCCGCTTGCAGGACAGGCTCTTACGATTCCAGAGCAGCTTATGCCCGTCTTTACGCACGGTTTTGTTTCTGCTGATTCTGTGAATAATCTGGTGCTAATCAAGACGCTGCCGGGAATGGCCCAGGCTGTCGCTTCCGCAATCGATTCCCTGAAGCTGTCCGAAACGCTCGGAACCATTGCGGGTGACGATGCGCTTTTGATTGTATGCCGTACGGACGCCTGTGCAGAAGACGTAGTCTTGACGCTGAAGGGGTTTGCAAAATGATAATCGGGAGGTGAACCTGATGCTGATGCAGCTGCGCATCCGGAATATCGCGTTGATTGATGAGTTGACCGTAGATTTTACGGATGGAATGAATTGCCTGACCGGTGAAACCGGCGCTGGGAAATCGATTCTGATCGATTCCATCCAATGTATGCTTGGCTTCAGAACTTCGAAGGAGCTGATTCGAACGGGCTGCGAATCGGCCTATACGGAGGGTGTGTTTTTCATCGACGATCCTGAAGTATCATCTTTTTTAAGTGAAATCGGAATGGAAGAGGAAGAGGATCATACGCTGATTCTGCAAAGAGAGCTTTCTGCCTCGGGAAGAAACGTATGCCGAATCAACGGCAGGCTCGCCGCCGTATCTACATTGAGACAGCTGGGAACGCTTTTGATCGATATTCATGGGCAGAACGAAAACCAATCTTTGGCGAAAGCCGAAACGCATATCAAGCTTTTGGATGCATATGGCGGTACGGAAATCGAAGCCTTAAAGCACACCTATCACATTGATTTAAGAGAATTCAAGGAACGATATCGTTCCCTGGAAAAGTATTCCGGAGATCCGAAGGAGCGCGAACGCCTTGCAGATCTCTATACCTATCAGATCGAAGAAATCGAAGGAGCCGGTCTTTCCGTAGGGGAGGATGAGGCGCTGAATGAGAAACGGGCCGTGCTCGCAAACAGTGAAAAAATTACGGAAGCCCTGGAAGCCTCCAGAATGATTTTGAACGGCGGGGAATATGGAAGCGATCCTTCCGTATCGGATCAGCTGGGCGCCGTCAGATCTTATTTGTCAACGATTGCCGGATATGCCGGCGAATATCAGGAGCTTTTATCTCGGATCGATGAAGTTTCGTATTTGCTTGAAGACATTGCGGCAGATCTGCGTACCTGTGCGGACGGTGTCACCTTTGATAAAAACGAGCTGGAAGAAACGCAGGAGCGTATTCATACCATTGATAAACTGAAGCGGAAATACGGCTCTACCATAGAAGAGATCCTTCAATATGCCGCCGATACGCAGAAACTGCTGGACGAGCTGCTTGCAGGGGAGGAAACGGTCAACAAAATTCTCAAACAGCTTGCGGAACGAAACGAAGCGCTTCACGCTTTGTGTGAGGATTTGAATTTTACTCGTGTTAAAGCGGCAAAACGGCTCAGCGAGCAGGTTATGGCGGAGCTGGAAAGTCTGGAAATGAATCAGGCGAAATTTTCGGCTGAAATTCTTTTTCATGATGAAAAAGATAAAAATGGGTATTATAATTATACGAAGGAAGGCTTGGATACCGTGGAATTTTTAATTTCCGCGAATCCCGGAGAACCGCTGAAGCCGCTCGCAAAAGTCGCTTCCGGAGGCGAGCTTTCCCGAATTATGCTTGCAATCAAGACGATTCTTGCAGATGCCGATCGAATTTCCACTTTGATTTTTGACGAAATCGACACGGGCATCAGCGGAAAGGCGGCCAAAAGCGTAGCGCAGAAGCTGAAATCAATTTCCAAAAATCACCAGGTAATTTGTGTCACGCATCATGCGCAAATTGCGGCGGCAGCAGATCATAATATATATATTCGGAAAAGCTTTGACGGAACTTCTACGCATACGACAGTCGAAGCGCTGGACGAAGAAGCGAAAATCCGCGAGATTTCACGGCTTTTAGACGGAGATGCTGAATCGGAAATCACGGCGGTGCATGCAAGAGAACTCGTTGCCAAATTCCGGACTAATTGAATTTTGTAACAGTATATAAAAACAGCTTTGCGGACAACTTACAATACAGAGCGTGCGGCGGAAAAGCGCGCTGCATTCTCAAAATTTTGTAAGGGAGGTCAAATCATGAAAACACCTCAAAAGATCAGGGCTGTTGTAATTATTTTTCTTGCTGTATGCCTTTTCGGCAATTCCGGTGTTACTGCGCAGAGCAGCCGCGCCGGCAGCGGTGATAAGCCTTTATATGTGGTGGTTTGCGGTACACCCGTCGGAATCAGGCTGAAGTCCCACGGCGTTATCATAACGGGATTTATGGGCTTTATGACGGATGACAATTCGTATGCTTCTCCTGCAAAAGATTCCGGGTTCTCGGAAGGTGACAGAATAATAGCGATTAACGGGATCCCCGTTAATTCGGTGGACGATATGCAGGCGGTGCTTGACAAGCTCAGCACGTCTTCTGCGAAAGTAACGATAGAAAACAGCGAAGGACGGTCGGAAAAAACGATCCGGCTTTGCCGTGACAGTGAAACGAAACATTATAGAATGGGTATCTGGGCAAAGGATACGGCCGCCGGGATTGGTACTTTGACATTTTACAGTGGAGAATGTCACATGTACGGCGCGTTGGGCCATGCAATCACGGATAACGGCACCAAGTATGAGATATCCGGCGGTTCGCTTCAAAAAGCGGAAATTACGGGCATAAAAAAAGGCGTTGCCGGCACACCCGGAGAACTGAGGGGCTATTTTAACGAATCCAGCGATGTGATCGGAAACGTATCCGTAAACTGCGAAACGGGCATTTACGGATCCCTTGAAGAAGGAACGTTCCTTGACGCTTCTACAGAATTCTGCAGACTTGCTGTTGCAAACAACTCGGAAATCCATAAGGGAAGCGCTTATATTATGACTTCTGCCATCGACGGAAAGCTGACGCAATATGATATCGAAATTACGCAGATCAACAAAGGCAGCAGCGACGGGACCAAAAGCTTTAATATCAAAATCGTAGATAAAAGGCTTTTAAGCGTAACGGGCGGAATCGTACAGGGGATGTCCGGAAGCCCGATCATACAAGACGGTAAATTCGCCGGAGCGGTAACGCATGTTATGATCAATGATCCTCAGATTGGCTACGGAATATTTGCAATGTCGATGATTGATACGATGTATAACAGTATGACAAGCGACATGCATGAAAATGCGGGAATAATAAAAGAAGCGGCCTGACGCCGCTTCTTTTTCGTTTTTTATTCAGTTATTGATCTAAACCGGAATTTACATATGCGTCGTCGGCTACCGTCGCTCCGGCAGGAATCGAAACGCTTTCCAGCTTTGTACATCCGTTGAAGGCACGGCTGCCAACAGACGTAATTGTCCCGCGGAATGTGACTTCCGACAGATTAGTACATCCAGAAAAGGCATAATCCGGAATAGCGGTCACAGAAGCCGGCAAGGTGAGCTGCTCGATACCGGCAGATTCAAAGGCGCCGCCGACAATGGATCTGATGGAAGAAGAAAGCACAATATTCTGGGATACGGGAGTTACCTTCAGCAGAATTCCATCTCCCACAATGAATTCGCTGTCCGTATTATAATGGAACCAATTCGTATTGGTGAACGCAAATTCGCCGATGGAAGAAACGGAAGACGGAATATTGATTTCCTCCAGTTCATAACAATCGTAGAACGCATATTTCCCGATTGCTGTAAGATTAGAGGGGAGTATGATTGCAGCCAGAGAGCTGCAGCCGTAGAAGGTATAATCTTTAATTTCCGTAATATTATTGGGAATATTAATAACCTTCAGGTTTTTACAGCCATAGAACGCCTTCTCTCCGATATTTGTAACAGTATCTGAGATGAAGATAGTTTCCAGATTTTCGCAGAAATAGAACGCGTAATCTCCTATAGAAGTCACTCCGTCGGGGATGGTGATGCTTTTCGGAAGCTTTGAATTGTAAAACTCGCGATCATCGATCTGGCCCCAATCGGTAAACGTGAAAGCGGCGATGGATTTGACGTTTTCCGGAATTACGATATTGGTATTATCAACGATATCCGCTTTGATCAGAATGCCGTCTCCGTAAATATGAAATTGATTTTCCGTAGGAGCTTCCTCGTAAACGCTGAGATCGGCATACCATTTTGTATTGTCGAACGCCTGCACACCGACGTTGGCAAGCTTCAGCGGAATGATGAATTCCTCTGCGCTCTCGCAGTCTTTAAAAGCGTAATCGCCCAAATCCGTAATATTGTCCGGCAGTGTAACGCTTGTAAGCGAACGGCAGCCCTGAAACGCAGAGTCTCCGATCGTCGTAATGTCATCGGGAAGATATATGGACGTTAAGCTCGCACAATTATAAAAAGCCTCGTTGCCGATCGACGTCAGCATGCTGGAAACGGTGAACGTCGTCAGATTCGTACAGCCGCTGAATACTTCGTCGTTGATGACCGTAACCTTGGACGGTAAATCAAATCGGCTCAGTCTTACGGCGTTCTTGAAAGCGCCCTCGCCGATGGTGACCATATTGCTGCCGGCCGTAAAGTTTACCGCCGAAATTTTGTCAATGCAGTGATCGAAAGCGCCGTCGGCAATTCCGTAAGCCTTCTCCGGAATATTCAGAGTAATGTTATTTCCGTCCGAGCTGCTTTCGATATAGTAAATAATGATGTCGCGTCCTACGATTACATATTTGTTTTCGTCCTTGTTGACTTCCTGCGTCTCCTCCGCAGGCGCGGCCGATTTCTGCGCTTCTATCTGCGCTTTAAACCATGCGGTATCGTTGAACGTCAAATAACCGATGCTTTCGAGGGCTCTTTCAAACGTGATATCGGAAAGAGCGGTACAGTCCTTAAACGCATAATCGCCGACCGATGTCGTTTTCGTGGGGAACTTGAACGCGGCGAGGCTTGTACAGCCGTCGAATGCATGGTCTCCGATTGCCGTAATATCGTTATCAATCGTAACGTCGGTTAGTGAACTGCAGCCGTAAAATGTGTAATCGGGAATCGTTCCCATTGTTTTCGGAATGATAACCTTCTGAAGCGATGTGCATCCTTCAAAAATATGGGTTCCGACCGTCATGGGTTTGTTTTGGAGTTCCACCTCCGTAATCCCGGTACAGCCGGCGAACGCAGAGTCTCCGATATATGCCAGGTTGGAAGGCGGCGTGAAAACGCCGGTAAGGCCCGTGCAGTTTTCAAAAGCTTTCTCGCCGATGGAAACAACGTCTTTCGTAAATTCGACGGAAGTTACGTCGGACCGGCCGCTGAACGCCATATCGCCGATTGCGGTGACTTTTTCCGGAATTTTGACGTCTCCGCCGTCACCGATATATTCCACAATTGTCGTGTCTACGATTTGAAATTCATTTTCGTCATAAATGATATCGACAACCGGCTTGAACGTGCTTTGCACCGGAGTCGGAGTAGACGGAGCCGCTGTGGCGGACGGTTCTTCCTCTTCCTGGCAGGAAGAGAGCGCGAACATCAATGCTGCCGCAGCACAAAGCGTTCCAAAGACTTTGATTACCGGGAATAAGCTTTTCTTCATAAAATGTCATCCTCCAAGTATCTGCAAACGATCAGTAATAAATACATCAGCTCCTTAATTATAAGTCTCTTCGAGGATTAAGTCAATAAATTTTCCAGTGTCCTGAGGATCTCTCCAGCGATATCTTTTCCGTATTCTTCACTCATGCTTTCTACATAAACGTGGAAGGCCTGCCGCTCGTCGTCGGCGCAGATTCTGGCCGACGAATCCTGATCGCGGATGCAGATTCCGTCGTTGATTTCGAAGCCCTTGCGCGCCAGGTCACTGTTGACAAATTTCCTTATAATATCAGCTTTATTTGCGTTTTTGCAGGGGATCTGAGCTTCGGATCTGTACAACGGAATCCGGATCAGATTTTCGATTTCCGTATCGAGCTCTCCGGCGATGAATCCGTCGATACAGCAGAGCCCGAGATCGAATGCCAGGTCATCGAAAAACATCAGGTATTCTGCATATACGCCGTCTATATGCATAAATTTTTCCATTTCGGACATAATATCCCCGATTTTGCTGCCGCAGCGAATGACATATCGGTCGAACTTTTCTGCAATTTTTTCCGCGGCCATCGATTCCGAAGCGGCCAGAAAGATCGGCGCGTCGGGAAACAGCTTTATGGTAATATATGCTGCGGCTGCATAACGCTGACTTTTCGTAAAACGGCGGCCGATATAATTCAGATTTTTATGCGGACATTTGAAGATGTCGAGCAGCGCGGAAATATAATAATCTTCGGGGCTGCTGAGCTCTTCGAATACGGGAATGCTGTTTCTGTCCACACGTGTAAAATCCTCCAGGTCATAAACGGATTTCAGCTTGCGCCGTTCATTTTTGGAAAGATCATCACCAAATTTGTTCAGGAAGTGAATATGACTTTCTCCATTATCGGAAACGTAAACGGCTCCGTCGCAGATTCCGGAACGGCAGATCCATCGTATGACCGGCATGGGGACGGTTTCTATGACTTTTACCTGGATCCCTACGGATGCAAGCGCGGACTGCAGTCCGGCCGATATCATGCAGCTGCTTCCGCTGCCGTCGGCACAAATCAGCGCGGAGGCGTGCTGCCCGAGAAACGTACCGAAGGCACGGCCTAACCGCAATACCATTTCGGGGGAATAGCTCGATGCGGAGCCGCCGTATTCCCGGATCACTCCATGAATCATGCTTTCCGGGAGAATGTTGGCTCCGTCCCAGATTTTTGTTCCTTTTTTGATTACAGTGGAATGTCCGATCGTCGCCTTTTCTCCGACGACGGCATCTTCCGCCGTCACGGCGTCTTCTATGCTGACAGAAGAGCATAATACGCATTCCGTTATTTTACAATGCTTCCCGATCACCGTATTCGGCATCACAACGCTGTCGGAAATGACAGAACCGGCGCCAATACTGCAGCCGTGACAGATTACGCTGTTTCGAATATCTGCCTCGTCGGAAATGCTGCAGTTTTCACCGATGAAGCCGCCGCCTCGGAGATTGACGCTGCGATAGGAGCGGATGTCTCCGATATCGCACCAATAGGCTTCTGTCTGAAAGGCTGCAATATTGTGGCTCAAGTCGGGGATTTTCGCAAAAACATCTTTCGCAAAATCGCAAGCGCCTTCATCGGGGCAAAATTCCATAAGCTTGCTTGTGACAATGTAAATGCCGGTATTTACGATATTGCTTACGGCTTCGCTCCAGACGGGCTTTTCAATGAAGCCCGTGACCATATTTTCCTTGTTGGTAAGCACCACGCCGAACTCTGTCGGAATATCGACGGCTTTTACTGCGATTGTAGCCATTTTTCCCTGCTTTTTATGAAAATCGATCATTTCACGGAGATTTATATCCGTGATCGCATCGCCGCTGATCACCAGAAAATCCTCTTCCGAATTATCATAGCATTCGGAGATGCAGTTTTTGACGCTGCCGGCCGTACCGAGCGGCGACGTTTCCGTACAGAACCGAATGTCTGCTTTGATTTCACCGCGGGAAATGGCGCTTTCTACAATTTTTTTGAGCTCTCCGGGCAGGTATTTCAGAGTGATTGCGATATCGTATATGCCGTGCTGCTCGAGCAGTCCGATAATATGAAGGATCACAGGCTTGTCTTTTACCGGAACGGCAGGCTTTGGCATCCTGCATGTGATCGGCCTAAGTCTCGTTCCTTCGCCGCCGGCCATAATAATAGCTTTCATCTTAAAGAACACTTCCTTTCGATTAAGGAATATTGTTCTAAAAAATGAAAGCTTTTATACCATGAAAAATCTGCCAGACGGCATTTATTCGCCGCTTTCGATATGGAGAATTGCGCGCCGGACCATATCCAAAGCGTTTACAACGCTGAGCACGCGGATCCTGTCGCGGTTCCCGGTGAAATGAAATTCTTTTACGTTTTGACTGCCCGGGGCCACAACTCCGATGCAGACCTTTCCGACCGGTTCGTTCCCTGTACGCGGACCGGCATATCCCGTAATCGATACCGCAACGTCGGTGCCGGAGCGCTGCGCGATGCCCTTTACCATGGCAAGCGCCGTTTCCTTGCTTACGACGCCGTACTGCTCGATAAGAGCCGCATCGACGCCGATTAGCTCTGTCTTAGAATCCGTGCTGTAAGTAACCGCGGCGCATTTGAAAACCTGTGAAGCGCCGGGAACGGCTGTCATCAGCTCGGAGAGCATCCCTCCGGTACAGGACTCCGCACAGGAAAAGGTAAGACGGTTCTGCTTGAGCAGCTTCCAGACGGTATATTCTAGATCCTCGTTTTCATCCGTATAGATCGCGTCGCCTAATATAGAAGAAATTTTGCCGCAGGTGTCGGAAACGAGCAGGGAAGCGGGAATTCCGCCCTCGTCATGCGCCGTAACGCGGATTGTAACGATTCCGTCCTTCGCATAGGTTGCAATCGTTGGGTTTACCTGACCGTCGACAAGCGAGAGAAGCTTTTTCTCCACAAGCGATTCTCCGATTCCGACAACTCTCAAAAATTTGGAGGTCAGCGGCGCCTCGCTGCGCTCCTTAAAGAATTTGAGGATGTGCTTGTGAAACATCGGGATCAGCTCCTTCGGCGGGCCTGGGAGAAGAATCACGATTTTTCCGTCCTTTTGAATAATACAGCCGGGAGCCGTGCCTTCTTCGTTATCAAGAATCATGCTGTTTTCCGGAAAATACGCCTGTCGCAGATTGCTTTCTACCATCGTTCTTCCGGTGGCGGCAAAATAATTTTTTATAGCCTCCGCACTTCTCTGGTCCAGAACAAGCTTTAGCCCCAGCGCTTCCGCCACAACCTGCTTTGTAAGATCATCCTGCGTCGGGCCCAGACCTCCCGTCGTGATCACGATGTCGCTTCTTGAAAGCGCGTGATGCAGGCATTCTGTAAGCCGCTCCGGATTGTCTCCCACGACGCTGTGGTAAAATACGCCTAAACCTACCTCCGGCAGCCTTTGGGAGATATACTGCGCGTTTGTGTTTGCAATCTGTCCCATTAAAAGCTCCGTCCCAACAGATAGAATCTCAACTTTTTTGCCCATAACGGTAATCCTTCCATTTCTGTTATATTTGATTTTTTTATTATACAACCGCCGTGCCGTTCTGGCAAATCTCCGTCTGGCTTGCTTGCTTAATTTTGCAGATTAGTATAGAATGTACGGGACTGTCGGGGGTGGATATATTGTCTTCGTTAAATACAAAAGAACAATCTATCGGAAAGGGCTTCGTAGTATTGTCGGCTGCGAATATTGCCGTAAAAGTAGTTTCGCTGCTGTTTGTGCCTTTTCTCAATAAAATCCTCGGCGGAGAGGCAGGATACAGCGTATATTATTCGGCAAACCAGGTTTTTGCCTTTGTCTATGTGCTGACGACGGCAGGCCTTCCGGTTGCTATTTCAAAGCTTGTTACGGAGCTTACGTCTACGGGCAACAGAAAGCAGGCGAAGCAGGCTTTCCGGATGGCACGAACGCTGATGGTGCTGCTCGGCGTCGTTCTTTCCGTAATTATGGCGATATTCGCGAAGCCAATCGCCCGCTATATGAATAACGAAGACAGCTGGATGGGAATTTTGACGCTGGCGCCGACGGTCCTGATCTGTTCTCTTCTTTCCGCGTACAGAGGATATCTGCAGGGGATGAAGAACATGACGCCTACGGCCGTTTCTCAGGTAGTGGAGCAGATCGTCCATGTTGCGGTTTCCGTTGTACTGGTGCTGGGGCTGCGCAGCAGAGGCATCGTATGGGCGGTGGCCGGAGCCTCCATCGGCACTGCGGTCGGAGCTGCTGCGGCGCTTATTATCGTGATAAAATATTACGGACAATATCAGCAGGATCAGCGCGTGCTGCATGCGGGGGAGGATTTGCGCAGCGTCCCGAAGCTGACGAATGAAAAGCTCCTGAAGCTGATCCTATATTACAGTCTTCCGATTACCATCAATTCTGGAATCCAATACGGAGGGAACATGATCGATACCTCTATTATGAAGGGACGTCTGATGGCGGCGGGACTCAGTGAATATGACAGCAGAACGCTCCATGGCATGATGGGCGTCACGCGCCAGCTTTTGAATGTCCCGACGGCTCTGGTTACATCGCTTTGCATCAGTCTGCTGCCCGTAATCGCAGGACTGTATGCGCAGAAAAAATATGCAGAAACGAGGCAAAAGGCGAATTATGCGTTTAAGCTGTGCTATATTATTGCTGTCCCGCTGTCCATTGCAATGTGCGTATACGCGGAGCCGCTTTATGTGATGCTGGGGCTGGGCTCGGGGGCGAAGCTGCTGAGCTATATGTCCTTCAGTATCCTGCTGCTGGGAACCGTCCATTTGCAGAGCTCCGTTATGCAGAGCGTCAACGAGCTGTTCAGCGCGACGCTGTTCATGGGAATCGGCGTTTTGGTAAAGGCCATATTGAATTATATTTTAATAGCAATTCCGTCTCTGAATATTTATGGAGCGGTTATTTCCACATATGTTTCTTATATTATTCCGTTGATTCTGAATCATATCTGCCTTGTCAGGAAGCGGGGAGTACGGATAAAGATGTTCCGATTAACGATGATTCCTATGATCTGCGGCGGCCTGATGCTGGTCGGTAGCATGCCCGTATATCTTTTGTCAGATTTCCTGCTCGGGAAATTTGCGGGCACCTATGTGACGGAGACGATCTCGCTCATATTGGCCGCGGCCGCAGGAATCGTTGTGTATTTTTACGCTATGAAGAAAACCGGCGGGATGGACAGCAGCGATTTTTCGCTGATTCTGCCGGCGAATCTCAGAAAAAAGCTTAAATTGTGACGTACCGGTGGTGCGTCTGATTTGGGGAAGGAGCGCGAAGCGATGAACAAATTGAAAAAAATCAACAGAGGGCTGATTTTAACGGCCGCCGTGGTGCTGGCGGTTGCCGTTTACTTGGGACTGCTTACCGCGAAGGCAAACCGCATGAAAACGGATGCGGAACGGCTGCTGAAAAATTTTCTTGCGGCGGATGCGGCGTGGAAGGTGATTCCCGAGGAGTATATGGAAAATTATGAGGGTTATATCGAGCTGCTGGAGCCTGAAATGCGGGACTATTTTGCCGACGACAGCGCATATCAGTATTACATTGAAAACAATATTTATTCCCAGTACCGGACGAATGTTTTCTATCGGACGTGCGACGTATCCCTGATTGAGCTTTTTTCTTCTGAATTTGATAACAACATTCTGTCGCTGCCGTGTATGATCAGCATAAGCGGGAAAACCAATTTGGAAGCGCAGGGGCAGGACTATGGAGCGCCTTTATATTACAGCTTTTCTTTTAAAGAAGTAGACGGTGAACTGAAAATTTATTATTTAAATTATCGTTCGGAGAATTTCAGCGGCTACGATTTGACGGCCGGCTCTGTATATTGAGGGGGGATCTGCATGGAAGCGGTACTGCGCGTTAAAAATTTAAATAAAAGCTTTGGCTCGCGGCCTGTCATCCGCGACGTGTCGTTTGATGTGTACAGCGGAGAAATATTTGGCTTCCTCGGGCCGAACGGCGCGGGGAAAACAACGACGATCAAAATGATTCTGGGATTTCTTTTTCCGGACAGCGGGGAAATATCCATCTGCGATCTGGACCTGAAAAAGCATTATGAAAAAGCCATGAACCTGGTCGGAGGAATCGTAGAAAATCCGGAGCTGTATAAGGAAATGACCGGTTATGAAAATCTCCGCATGTATGCGCGTCTCCATGACGGCGTTACTGAGGAACGGATCCAAGAAGTCGTGCGGCTGGTCGGAATGCAGAACCGCGCGGGAGAAAAACTGAAAAAGTATTCTCTGGGCATGAAACAGAGAATCGGACTCGCACAGGCGATTGTACACAGGCCGCGCCTTTTGATCCTTGACGAACCTACAAACGGGCTGGATCCTGCGGGGATCAAAGAGCTGCGGGATATTTTAAAAAATTTGGCGCATGAAGAAAATACGGCTGTATTCGTATCAAGCCATATGCTCGCGGAAATGGAGCTGATGTGCGACCGAGTGGCCATCATCGACCGCGGCGCCGTACTCGATGTAAAACCGATCGCGGATATCCTGCACATGGCGTCAAAGCAGGAAGCGTACCGTTTCGAAGTCAATCCGGAAAATATCGAGAAAGCTGCGGAACTGGCGGCGGAGCTCTTTGGCAAAGACGCGCTGTACGGCGGGGGCCAATTTACGGACGATCGCTCCGTTCAGCTTACGATCCGAAAAGATCAGATTCCGGACTTCAACCGCCTTCTGGTTGAAAACGGGATCGCCGTATTTGGCATTTCCCAGATGGAAAATTCTCTGGAAGACGCGTTTATTGCAATTACGGGAGGAGGGATTTCCATTGCATAAATTAGGCGCCCTGTTTCACAATGAGATCATTAAAAGCAGAAAAAAGGTTTCGATCTATATTATTGTAATCGTTATGACGGTGGGAATGATCGGCTGTTCCACATTTATTAAGAGCACGGAATATCAGGACGTCATAGAAGATAGCTATGTCGTTTCTTATGGCGAATATCTGAAATACGCCGAAGAACTGGAAAATCGGATCAAAGAATGCGAAGAAGCGCTTGCGGATGATACGCTCTCGCCAAATGAGGTGTCCGGGCTTAGGGAACAGCTGTATAATTTGGAACAGGAATATATTTACTATGATATATACGGCAATTATGCAAAGGAGCAGGATGTTGGAACCCTTTCTTACCGGTATGAGATCCTTGGAGAGCTGGTAACCGTGCGTCAGTCTGTCCTTGATATGGAGTATTCCGGCGTTTCTTCCTCCTCAGAGGAATATCAGGCGCTTCTGGAGCAGCTGAATGAGCTTGAGGCCGCAGTGAAACAAAACGATTACCGCCAATATATCCAGGATCAGATAGAACGGATCGAACAGGATCCGACCATGAGCGAGGCCCAGAAAGAGGCGGCGATTTCTTATCATAATGCGCTCCTGGGAGTTTGCCCTACGGGTGAATACGCTTCCTACCGGGAAAAATCGAATGCGGAATCGCTTCTGAATCAGAAAGCGAACATAGAAGCGTCTCTGCAGAATAACGTTGACTTGGAAAGAGGCGGAAATCTTACGCCGGAGCGCAGATCGGTGCTTGAGAAAAATCTGAAGCTGACGGAAGCAAAAATCCAAAAAGGATTTTTACAGGAGGATCCGGACAATACGACGGCAGGCGGCGCTTATACGGTGGCCTCCAGCCTTGGAATGGTTTTCTCTGTGGTGATTCTTATCATCCTGGCAGGCTCCATGATGTCCCACGAGATGTCTACCGGCACGATTAAATCGCTGATTATTGCCCCGGTCAAAAGGTGGAAAATTTATCTTGCAAAGTACCTTTCTCTGCTGGCAGTGATGCTTGCGCTGGTTTTGTATACCTACGCGGTAGCGTCGCTCACAAATGGTCTGCTGTTTGGCTTTCGCTCCTTTGGAGAAAAGATTTTTCTTGTATCGGGAGAACCGGTAACGCTGAATTACTTTTTGTACCAGTTTTTCTCGGCGCTGTGCAGCATCGTTCCGTTTCTGGTTTTTACTACCTTTGCCTATACGCTTTCGATCGTTACGAAAAATACGGCGGCTTCCGTGTCTGTTTCTATGGGACTTTATCTCGGCGGAAGCTTCCTGCATCTTTTGCTGGTCTCAAATCTGGCCGGATATGGGTATCTGATCCGATTCCTTCCGTTCAGCAATCTGAGCTTTTTTGAAAAAATTTTTTATTCTTCGTCGTCCACCGAAACGATAGGAGGAATGCTGTTCGGAGGAATTTCCGAGACGGGTTCCGTGCCGCTTGTATTTTCCGTCTTTTATATTATAATAATTCTTGTATGTATGATCTCCGTCGGGCTCGACCATTTCTGCCGGAGAGATATTAAATAAATCGGAAGGACGTGGCTTTTATGGACAGTGTGAATAAGCAGATCGCAGATATTGCGGCAAGACTCAGGGATCTCAGAGAAATCGCGGAGAAAACACCGGAGGCCACCGCAAAGGAGCTTGGAATCCCGCTTTCCGAATATTTAGTTTATGAAAGCGGAGAAGCGGACATTCCAATGAGTTTTATCTTTGAATTTTCAAAGCTGTTTCATGTCGATATGGCGGATCTTCTTTCCGGGGGACAGCCGATGCTTCAGAATTTTACTTTTGTCAAAAAGGACAGAGGCATTCGTGTGGAACGCGTGGAGCATTATGTTTACCAGCATCTGGCGTATAATTTTGCGAATAAAAAAGCGGAGCCGTTCATGGTTACGGTAAACAGCAGCGAGGATGAGAAAATCCATTTAAATGTGCATGAGGGACAGGAGTTCAATTATTGTGTGGAAGGCCGCCTGATGATTCTTTTAAACGGCCAGGAGGTTATTATGGAACCGGGCGATTCCCTGTATTTCAATTCTGAAATGCCCCATGGCATGCGGGCGCTGGACGGAAAACCGGCAAAATTTCTCGCAATTATCCTGGGAAATTGATCGTTTGCTATTGCAATTTCCATTTTGCTGTGATAGAATAGCAAAAGCGCTGCGGAAAGCAGCGTGGAAATGGGTTTTTGGAGGTGAATTGAATGCCGAATATTAAATCAGCCAAGAAGCGAGTGCTTGTATCGGAGAAGAAAGCGGCCAGAAATGCTTCTGCCAAGTCATCTCTCAGAACATCCGTAAAGAAAGCGAAGCTTGCAATTGCAGAGAAAAATGAGAATACCGCCGCAGTTGTGAAGGAAGCTTGTATTAGATTGGACAAAGCAGCGGCAAAGGGCCTGATCCCGAAGAACACAGCCGCTCGCAAAAAATCGAGAATAACCAAAGCGATGAATACGATGAATACCGCGAAAGCAGAATAATCGATTGATTCTTTTATCCGCAGACAGATTTCAACATCTGCTGCGGATTTTTACTATTTGCGAGAATGCTTTATGCAGAAAGGAGCCTGCACCTGTGCAGAAAGAAACATTTCACGTAAATGCAAAAGAGCAATACCGGCTGGATGTTTATATACAGGAGGAATCCCCGGAAATCACCTTGTCGCATCTGCGGCCGTTCGTCCTGGTATGCCCGGGAGGCGGATATGTCGGAACCTCCGACCGGGAAGCAGATCCAATTGCATTTGCTTATCTTGCCGCCGGCTTTCATGCGGGTGTGTTAAGATATTCTGTCGGACCTGACGCGTCTTATCCAAATCCGAACACGGATCTTTCCGTAGCGCTTCGGATCATTCGCGAGAACGCAGAGCGGTGGCATGCGGATCCCAATAAAGTGGCTGTTTGCGGGTTCTCGGCAGGAGGTCATCTTGCCGCGATGCAGGGCGTCCATTGGAACGATCCGGAGCTTATGCGTCTTTCCGGCTGCGCAAATGGAGAAAACCGTCCGGACGCGCTGATCCTGGCCTATCCCGTGATCACTTCCGGGAAATATGCGCATACGGATTCTATCGCAAATTTACTTAATCGATTCAGAGAGGCGGGAAAGCCTGAGGAATTGGCAAGGATGCTGGATTTTGTTTCCTGCGAAAAGCATGTGGGGCCCCATACGCCGCCTACGTTTCTCTTCCATACGCGGCTTGACAGCGGCGTTTCCGTATGCAATTCCTTGCTGTTTGCCCAGGCGCTTGCCGAAAACGGAATCGATTTTGAAATGCACATTTTCGAACAGGGGGATCATGGCCTTGCCATGAGCAACCGCACCACGGCTCGTACGGGAGCCGCGCTTGTAAATGAGGATGCGGAAGCATGGATGAAACTGAGCTGTAACTGGCTTTGGAATCATTTTGAATAAAAAATTCTCATAAAGGAGGAACTTTTAGTATGAAAATTGGAGCACAATTATATACTGTGCGGGATCTCTGCAAAACGGCAGAGGAATTTAGAGAAACATTACATAAGCTTTATGACATCGGCTATCGTGACGTACAGATTTCTGCAATCAATCTGCCGCCGAAGGAAATCCGAGCCATATGCGACGAGGTCGGAATGAAGATTATCATTACGCATTCGTCGCCGAACCGTATTTTAAACGATACGGCCGCCGTCATCGAGGAGCATCGCCTGCTGGGATGCGATTATGTCGGGATCGGCGCGCTGCCGGGGCAATATGAAAAAAGCAGAGACGGCATCAAACGCTTCGCCGAGGACTTCAGCAAGGCGGGCCGCATCCTGAAGGAAAACGGAATGACGTTCCATTACCATAATCATTCCTTTGAAATGGAAAAGACGGACGGAAAGATGTGGTTTGATATCATGATTGAGGAGTCGGATCCGGAAGTATTTTTCTTTATTCTGGATGTTTATTGGCTTCAGCATGGCGGTCTTTCCCCGGTTGAGTATATTAACAAGCTTGGAAAACGAATCAAGGTCCTGCATTATAAAGACATGGCGATCAGGAACTGGAAGCAGAGCTTTGCTTCCATCGGAAGCGGAAATCTGAATTGGAACGATATCCTGTCGGCGAGCCTTCAGAATGATATCCCATATGCCATGATTGAACAGGACTCTGACTTTGTTGACGATCCGATTTCAGAGCTGGAGAGAAGCTTCCTGTTTTTGAAAGGGAAATATTGATATGAAACAGTTTGTGCTTTCAGCGTTTGCAGATGAAGCAGGCAGCGGAATAGAAGAGCAGATTTCTGCGCTTGAGCGGAATCAGATCAGCATGATTGAAATCCGCAATATTGACGGAACCTGCGTAATCGATCTTGAACATGAGGAATTACGGCGGATCAGCACGCTTCTCGTATCGCACGGCATCTCCGTTTCGGCGATTGCTTCGCCGATCGGAAAAATATCCATTGAAGAAGACTTCGAAGCGCACAAAAAACGATTTGAAAAAGCAATGGAAGCGGCAGAGCTGCTCGGAACAGATTGCATCCGTATTTTCAGCTTTTTCATTCCGAAGGGTAAGAATGCCGAAGCGTATACCGATCCCGTCTTAAAACGCCTTTCTGTCCTGACGGAAAGCGCCGAAAAACGTGGCCTTTGTTTATGCCACGAGAATGAAAAGGAAATTTTCGGAGAACAGCCGGAATGTGTCAAAATTCTGACGGACGCCCTTCCGAGCGAATCCTTTTCGACTATTTTGGATCCCGCCAATTATATCCAGGCAAACGTTGATCCTATGGAAGCGTACCGGTTGACGAAAACGAGAATCCGCTATTTTCATATTAAGGATGCGGAGAAAAATACCGGCGCCATTGTTCCCGCTGGCTTCGGAGATGGACAGATCGCAGCGATCCTCCGGGATGCCGCTGCCGACGAAGGCCGAGGGGAAGGGCCGATTTGCCTTACCATAGAACCGCATCTGGCGATTTTTGATGGATACGGTAATTTGTCCGATCATACGCAGCTTGGAACGGGAAAATTTCAATATAAGGATAATAACGAATCCTTTGATGCCGCGTGCGGCGCTTTGAAAAACCTGCTCAAGAGCGAGGGGCTTTCTTTCTGATTTGTTTTTATTCCTGCCGGTCTTCGGAAGTTCAATTTCGAAAGATAAAAAGGCGGCGCAATCCGATTTTCGGACTGCGCCGCCTTTTTGCGATCGCTATTCTATACAATTAATATTCATTCAGCTTCGACCACGTCTCATTGCATCTCGTTTCCAGATCGGCAAAGACGTCTTCTACGCTTGCTGTACCGTTAATAATCCGCCCGAAGGCATTGATCATATTTCCGTCAGAGAGAATTTCCGCAATCTCGGATGGCGCTCTGGTAATAACCGTTGCAGGGGTACTGGCATCGGGATAGGAGACAAAGGCATCGAAATTCTTATCGCTCCAGTCCGTATCCGGCATTCTCCAGAAGCTTTCTTCTGAGAGTGATTTCAGCAGAGGAACATTTCCGCCGCTTGTGCTGTGATATGCCGTCTGACCTTCTTCCGTGAGGAAAAACAGGGCGAGTGCCGCCGCAGTATCCGGATTTCTGGTTCTGTTATAAACGACGTAACCCGTTGCGCCGGTACCTACCTTATGCGTGGGAAAAGCGGGGAAGGGGCAGAAATCCCATGCGATATTTGCATTGTCATACGCGTTGCCGTATCTGGTGATCCACTGCATATCTCCGAAGGTTCGAAAAACGTAGTCCAGATCCGAAATTTGCGAATATCTGGTTGCGTTTGCACCTGTATATTGAATTACGTCATCCTTCATCCACCCCTCGTTGCAGGCGTTGAACATTTCATTGATTCCCGCCATGACATTCGGATCGGATACAAACGTAACTCTCTTTTCAATGGTATTAACCCACTGGCCGCCCCAGCCCTCGGCAAAGGCCTGCCATACGGGGGACCACCAGAGCTTGAACCCGGCGCCGACCTGCGTATACGTATCGTTTTCCGACAGTGTCAGCCGTCTGCAGATGTCCTTAAACTCATCCCATGTCATGGCGGTTCCGCCCGATGGGATTTCTATATTTGCCTGCGTCAGAGCGTCTTTATTATAAATCAAGACCTGCTGTCCAAGATTCCGGGGAACCATATAGAGCCGTCCGTCGATCATTCCGCCGACAAGCGCCCCGGCGTAAATATTCTGGCGGTCAATGTTCAGCTTCTCCATATAGTAATCAAGCATTAATATTGCATTGTGATTTTTCTTGTAGTTGTTTGCGTCGTTTTCGTCAACCCAAAAAACATCGCCGATCTCACCCGTCGAAATTCTCGTGGCGTATGTAGTTCGATTTGCTTCATCAACGGTTACTTTTACCCCGGGGTATTTCCGCATAAAAGCATCTGCAAAAGCCTTGGGAGCCGCCGCCTCGGAAGCGGCGCCGCTCTCGTTGCTGATGGTGAATACGACCTCGCCTTCAATCGTCAAATCATAATCGTCCTCAAGAATACCGCTTTGGGGCGGACCTTTTCTGTTGCAGGCTGCGGCGCTGAGCAGCAAAACGGATACGATCAAAATGATAATAATACGTTTTGCAAGCCCGCGAGCCTGCCAGGAACTTTTCAACATAAATCCTTCACCTCATATTTTTTAATTGGCAAAATAAATCATAATATATCTTTTATTTTGACGCAATACTTGTTTGTAGCAATCATTTGAATGTTCGAAGACATTCTTTTTTATAAGAAATGAAATTGAATTTATATAAATGAAACGGCCGTGTCCAAGACGGCCGTTTATCTATCGTTCCTGGGGAAATGTAATTATACGTATTAATACGTTAATTTGCTCCACGTCTCGTTGCACCTCGTTTCCAGATCGGCAAATACGGTCTGGACATCTTTCTGGCCGTTTATGATGCTGCCAAACGCAGAGATCAGATTGTCATTCGATAAAATTTCGGAAATTTCCGAAGGCGCTCTGACGATAACAGAAGCAGGAATGTTCGCTTCGGGATAGGAAACAAAGGCATCGAAATTCTTGCCCTCCCACTGAGTTCCCTCGAAGCGCCAGAAATCTGCCGACGCCTGCGATTTTAATAGAGGAACATTGCCGCCTGTCGCACTGTGATAGGCCTGCTGGCCATCTTCTGTCAGGAAGAAAAGCGCAAACGCTGCCGCAGTATCGACATTTCTGGTTCTGTTATAAACAACATAGCCGGTCGCACCCGCTCCGACCTTATGCGTGGGAAAAGCAGGGAAGGAACAGAAATCCCAATCAATATCGGCATTATCATAGGAATTTCCGTAAGCTGTGATCCACTGCATGTCACCGAAGGTCCGGAATACGTAATCCAGATCTGAAAGCTTGGAATAGCTCTGGCCCTTCTGACCGGTGTAATTAATGTTGTCGCCTCTCAGCCAGCCCTCGTTGCAGGCATCTACGATTTCGTTAATGCCTTTCATAACGTTTTCATCGGAGACAAAGCTGACTTTCTTCTGAACTGTATCGATCCAGGTTCCGCCGTATCCCTCCGCAAATGCCTGCCACACGGGAGCCCACCAGATTTTAAAGCTTGCGCCCACCTGTGTATAGGTGCCGTTTTCGTCCAGCGTCAGACGTCGGCAGATATCTTTAAATTCCTCCCATGCTATGGCGGTTCCACCCGAAGGAATTTCGACATTCGCCTCTCTTAGGGCGTCCTTGTTATAGATTAATATCTGCTGGCCGATATTCCGCGGCACCATATAAAGGCGTCCGTCGATCATGCCGCTGGTAAGCGCGCCGGAAAATATATTTTGCGTATCAATTCCCAGACGATCTCTGTAGTAATCAAGCATCATCAGCGCGTTATGATTCTTTTTATAGTTATGGGCGTCGTTGGCATCGCACCAGAAAACGTCGCCGATCTCTCCGGTAGAAATCCGCGTCGCGTATGTGGTGCGGTTTGCATCGTCGATAATGATTTTAACATTCGGATATTTCAGCATGAAAGCATTTGCAATCGCGTTCGGAGCCGCCGCCTCGGACGCTGTGCCGCTTTCATTGCTGATCGTAAACATGATTTCGCCCTCGATATGCAGCTCTTCCTCGTCCTCGATGACGCCGGTCTGCAGAGGACCAGGCCCGCCGCAGGCGAATGCTCCCAGCAGAAGTGCAGCGGTAAGGAACAGGATCGCAAGTCGCTTCCCATATTTTAAGGCGGGAAATTGACACTTGAACATGATTTCACCTCGTATGATAAAATATTTTAACAATAATAACATATTAATTCAGCAAATACAATAATTATGTCGCAAAAATATTTGATTTTATAAAGAAAGAGCTGGCAGGATAAAAATTATGGTTGTCTTTTTTTGTATCATGATGTAAAATAAACCGATCAATATTGTTATTTTATTTTTGGAGGTTAACACATGATTTCTGCAGGAGATTTCAGAAACGGGATTACATTTGAAATGGACGGAAACGTCTATCAAATCATAGAGTTTCAGCACGTGAAGCCGGGCAAGGGCGCGGCTTTCGTACGGACAAAAATCAAAAACGTTATAACAGGGGCGACGATCGAGCGATCCTTCAACCCTTCCGATAAATTGCCGAAAGCGCATATTGAAAGAAAAGATATGCAGTACAGCTATCAGGACGACAATCTGTATTACTTTATGGATCTGGAAACGTTTGAGCTGATTCCGATCAGCGCTGAAACGGTGGGGGATTCCCTGAAGTTTGTCAAAGAAAACGATGTATGTAAGATCCTTTCCTTTAAGGGAAATGTTTTCGGGATCGAGCCGCCCATCTTCGTGGAGCTTGAGGTAATCGACACGGAGCCGGGCTTTAAGGGAGATACGGCGACCGGGGCTTCGAAGCCTGCTGTCGTGGAGACGGGCGCGACCGTACGCGTGCCTCTTTTTGTAAATAAAGGCGACAAAATCCGGATTGATACCAGAACAGAGGAGTACATGGAGCGCGCCTGACAGACAAGCCGGGGCCGCTCGGAAAAGGAGGAACATTGAGATGGGATATTTATCAGAAAGAGTCAGTTATTTGAGAGGCGTCGCAGACGGTCTTAAAATAAACGAGGAAACAAGCGAGGGTAAATTACTGAAGCTGATCATCGACGTAATCGACGATATTGCCGTTTCTGTAGAAGATGCGGAAGACACGCAGAATGAAATCCTTGACGCGGTAGATGAAATCGAGGACCGCCTGGACGAAGCAGAAGGCTGCATTTATAAGGAACATGAAATGCAGAATCCGGAGGAGCTGGAATATGCTGAACTGGAATGTCCGAACTGCGGAGCGGAAATCGAGCTTGACAGAGCCGTGATCGAGGAAGATCGCAACGTCCTTGTCTGCCCGAATTGTAAAGAGGAAATCAAAATCGAATGGCTTGACGACTGTGAAGGGGACTGCTGCGGCTGCGGCTGCAGCTGCGGCGAAGGAGAAGACGCCGAAGCAGACGGGGAAGAATAAGAGCTTTGAAAGAAAAAAAGAAGCGGCCGCCGCGGCAATATTCCGCGGCGGCTTTTTTACATGGCATTGCATTCCGGAGCCCCTTCAGCAGAAATCCGGAAGAGAGAGATAACGCTCGCCGGAATCCGGCAGAAGAGCAACGATGATTTTACCGGCGCTTTCGGGACGGAGTGCGATCCGGCGGGCAGCCAGCGCCGCGGCGCCGGACGAAATGCCTACGAAAATTCCCTGCTTCCGGCAAAGCGCGCGGCATTCCGCATATGCGTCGTTGGAGGATATGGGAATGATTTCGTCGCAGATTGCGGTGTTCAGGATTTCCGGAACAAAGCCTGCGCCGATTCCCTGAATTTTGTGCGGGCCTGCGGCGCCGCCCGACAAAACGGAGGATTCGGCCGGTTCTACAGCAACGACTTTAATCTGAGGATTTTGGGCCTTCAAATATTCGCCGGCTCCGGTAATCGTACCGCCGGTGCCGACACCGGCAACGAAAATATCGACCTTCCCGTCGGTATCGTTCCAGATTTCGGGCCCTGTTGACGCTCGGTGCGCGGCGGGATTCGCTGGATTTGTAAACTGACCGGCGACAAAGCTGCCGGGTATGGCGCTGCGGAGCTCCTCCGCTTTATCAATCGCTCCCTGCATCCCTTTCGCTCCGTCGGTCAATACAATCTCAGCTCCATATGCGGCCATAAGCCTGCGCCGTTCGACACTCATGGTGTCGGGCATTACGATCATCGTACGGTACCCCTTTGCGGCAGCAACCGCACACAAACCGATGCCCGTATTTCCGCTGGTAGGCTCTATGATGACAGAGTCTTCCTTTAAAATTCCACGCTGCTCCGCATCTTCGATCAAGGCCAGGGCGACGCGGTCCTTCACGCTTCCTGCGGGATTAAAGCATTCCATTTTCCCGTATACGGCGGCGCCGTTTCCGGTTTTTTCGGGGCTGTATAATTCCAGGAGCGGCGTAGCGCCTATGAGTTCGGTAAGTTTGCGGTATATTTTCATACAGGATTCCTCCATAATAGTTATTATGGAAAAGTATAACAGGAAATCGCGGCGATGTAAACGGACACGGCTCCGGTTGACAGAGGTCTGCGAATCCGCTACAATCGCAGCAAATCATATAAAAAGGAGCATCATCCATGTTTGATGTTACGGCAATTGGAGAATTATTGATCGACTTTACGGAATGCGGCGTATCGGAAAACGGAATGCGTCTGTTCGAACAGAATCCCGGCGGCGCAGTAGCAAATGTAGCGGCTGCTGTTTCAAAATTAGGAGGCTCTGCGGCGTTTCTCGGTAAAATCGGAAAGGACATGCACGGAGAGTTCCTGCGCGGCACGCTGGAACGGGCCGGCGTAAATACGGACGGCCTGGTGGGTACTGAGGATGCTTTTACGACCTTGGCATTTGTCGCGCTCCGTCCTGACGGAGAACGAATGTTTTCGTTTGCGAGAAAGCCTGGCGCAGATCTTCTGCTGTCGCCGGACGAGATTAACTATACCGTACTGGAGCATACGAGCATTCTTCATACGGGCTCTCTGGCTCTTTCCGACGAGCCATGCCGCAGCGCGGTGCTGTCTGTCCTCGATTACGCCAAGCGCACACGAAAAACGGTTTCCTACGATCCCAATTACAGGGCTTCTTTATGGAAAGGGGAGGAGGAGGCCGTAAAATATATGCGGCTGATCGCAGGCTACGCAGATCTCATTAAAATTTCGGAGGAAGAAATCAGTCTGATCACGGGTAAAAACGATCCGGAGGAGGCTGCCCGCATTCTGCATGACGGCGGCGCGGCCTGTGTGGCGGTGACGCTTGGAGGCCGCGGCGCGCTGGTGTCGGCACAGGGCCAAGCCAGACAGATTCCGCCGTTCCCCGTAGAAAAACCGACGGATACTACGGGCGCAGGAGATTCCTTTTGGGGCGCGTTTTTATACCGCTTTGTCAAAAGCGGAAAATCCCCGCAGGAAATTACGGTGACGGACGCGGCGGATTTTGCCGCCTGGGGAAATGCGGCCGCATCGCTCTGCATCCGGAAACGGGGCGGAATCCCCGCGCTGCCTTCCCTGGAGGCCGTGGAAGCGCTTCTCAGCGGTTCAGAAACCACGTGCCGAAATTGAGGTACGCTGCAAAACAGAGCCAGAGCACGTAGGGAATCTGCAGATAAGCCGCGCCATGCGATATTTTATCAAAAGCAAAATACATGAGAATTACGATCAGCAGCAGAAGGAAGAGCCAGATGAGCGCCAGCAGCCGCAGCCCGGCGCCGAAGAAAAAAATGCTCCAGAAAAAGTTGAAAATGAGCTGTACCGCATAGAGCCAGAGCGCCTTTTTTCGCTCCGGTCCGTTTGAATTTTCAAAAATCCTTGCTGCGCTGATCCCCATCAGGATATAAAGCACGGCCCATACGATCGGAAACAGAATGGCCGGAGGAGAAAGGGGAGGCCGCGAAAGCGCGGCGTATTTTTCCATCCCGTTCCTGGTCAGCAGTGCTGAGAGGCCGCCTACGGCAAGCGGAATCAAAATGGAAATGCAATAAATTTTGATCCTTTTTTTTGTGTTGGGAGACATTTTAATTCACCTCTGTGATATATATTGCACCGAGGCGAATAAAATATGCCGGAGAAGCTATAAATATTTTTCCATAACAAAATTAGTGAGCAGGATGCCGTTTCGCTCTACCTGCTGCTCCCGGATGATGTGATACCCTCTGCTTTCAAAAAACGGCCTTGCAGTTATGGATGCATGCGTTATGATTTTGCGGACTGGGAATTTCTGCTCGAGTGAATCGCAGAGCCTTCCGGCAATCCCTCTGCCCTGCCGGTCTTTTCGCACATACAGCCGGTCCAGATAACCGTCCGGCCTGATGTCGCCGAATCCGGTGATGCTTTCGTTTTCTGTGGCAACGAGAGTGTAGTGCGTAAGGAAGGATTCGTTCCATGCTGCAAGATCCGGCGTCCCGTTGGCCCAGGCAAACAGCTGTGCTTCCGTATAATCGCGTGCGTTTACCGAATGAACCGTATCGTAAAATAAACGGGAAATTTCTTCGCAGTCCTCCTGCCGGTAGGTTCTGATTTTTATGCGCGCCGCTTCAAAATCTGTCTTTGCAAGCGAGTAAAGAAAGTGCAGCGCATCACTGCCGTAATATCGCGGAACGAACTCGTCTTCTTTTTTCATGCCGATCTTTTCTGCAACATGAATGGACGGTATGTTGTCCGCTCGAATAATGGAATACACCTTTCCGCAGTTCAGCTGCCTGAAGGCATAATCTCTGCAGCCTGCCGCAGCTTCTTTGGCGTAGCCGCGGCGCCGGTATTCCTTTTTCAGCAGATATCCGATTTCCGGGATCCAGGTATTTTTATAGGGCTGAAGCGTTAGCCCGGCCTGGCCGATCATGGCGCCTGTGTCTTGCAGAATCATCGCCCATAGGCCGAATCCGGATTCCTGGTATCTTTTTCTTTGTCGATCCAGCCACTCCTGCACGTCTTTTTCTGTAAAAGCATGCGCGTACATGTGCGTTACCAAAGAATCCTGCAGAATTTCTGCAAGGTCGCAGAAGTCGGATTGCTGCAGCTCTCGAAGCTGCAGGCGCTTTGTCCGAAAAATCAATTCGCGTTCAGCTCCTTTCCCGTTTCCTGCACGGGTGCAGTTCTATCTTTGACGGACGCCGTTCCTTTTCAGGTCCTCCCATAGATTTCTCAAATTGTCAAACCCGCCCATCAGAGAAAAGTCCGGATAATAGAGGTCCTTTTCCTGATCGGCACAATTCGTGTCGTGAAACAGGCGATCTTTGATTTGATCACTCGTTTCGAAGTACAGGCCCGCCTGATCGGCATAATTCAAAAAGTTAAGGAAGAAAACTGGTCGGTCGAGACGTGAACTGGCATAACGCACGATTTTTATCGTATCGTGTAGCGGCATTGCCAGATCTTCCTTTTGAAAGGTATCTCCCTCTGCATAGTTAAATACAGCATATGCAAGGATGCCCTTATCTCCGCCGAGCAACAGATATTTGGGATAATATTTGTTATCCGGTTCCCACTCGCAGAGATTATATTGAAACGACTTTTTTATGTAGCCGGCAAACTCAGCGGCGATTGCGTCCGCATCGAATCCGCCCTGCCGCGCAGGCGGCAGCGATTCCTGTAAAGGTTCCTTGCCCGGACAGCATTGGGCTACAAATAAAGCGATATTCATAGATTACCCCTTGATTAGCGCCTGAAGCTCTTCGACAAATGCTTCAAAGCCTTTCATTGTCAGCAACGGCGAGTACAGCTTTTTGAGATATATGCTTTTTGCTGATTTTTACTTGTCGCCCTCGCGTTTTTCTCTTTCAAAAACTTCATGCTGGGAATGCATGTATTCCTTTACCTGCTCGCTGGTTTCATAAAAAATTCCTTTCAAACAGGGGTACTCGAGCCAATGCACATAAAAAACCGGGGCATCCAGGCCCCCATCGATCAAAGCGAGCTGTTTTTCTATTTTTTTATGATCTAAAGTTGCGCTTCCCTCATAGCAGTAGCGTCCCGTAAAATTGTATGCCCTTACAAAGGGTGCGCCATGAAATTTTACCTCAAAGTAGGCTGCGACTGAGCCGTCCGGCTTCAAAATTTTGCAGTCTGGAAAGCTTCTGTTTTCCAGATCGGCTCTCTCCGTTTTCGCTCCGAGCTTTTTTTCTAAAAAGTCCATCAAAACTTCCTCATGCTGCTTCCCCAGAATGATATCATATTTCGGAATGCTTTTGTTTCTGGCAGGAATATAAAAGTCAGCGCATTGACGGCAGAGCTCTTTAAGCCCAGGAATCCGCTCCTTCAAATCTTTAACAGAGGCAATCTTACTGCAGGAATTATTGGTATACATACAGTCATAACACTGCTGATTCAGCGGTTCCCATGTAAACTGATTTTGGAAAATGGGAACATTTTTGAAAAAACTTTTAAAGTGTTCTCCGTAATTATCTAACAATTCTTCGTAAAGCATTTTTCCTCCTCGGGAAGTCCTTCGTGTTCCAGGCGCATTTGAAATTCTTTTTCATATTTTCCGTCCAGCTCGAAGCCAATTCCGTTTCGCCCCAATAGCTTGGCCGCAATTAACGACGTTCCGCTTCCGACAAATGGATCCAGGATGGTATCTCCGGGATTGCTGGACATTTTTAATATCCGAAGAATCATCGGCAGGGGATAGACGGTAGGATGGGAAAGGTTCAGCTTTTTCTTGGTCATGTTATTTACCCGGTCGAAATACCAGACATCCGTTGGATTCCTGGCCTTGCCGCCTTCGAGCCGCTTATCCTTCTTCGTTATATAGGGAATCCGGATTGCATTCAGGTTGAATACGTAATGATTGAGATCCTTTACGCCCCACAAAATATTTTCATACCGCCCGGAAAGGCGATTCGTGCAGTTCTGCATATTATTAAATGTCCACGTGATTATATTGCGCAGGTAGAAGCCGTTGTCCTTGAAAATTTTATATCCGAGATAGGGCAGTGGAAGAATTTCCTTATCCTTGCCAACCGGCACCGGAGACAGATTCAGAAAAAAGCTGCCGTCCGGCGTCAGAACGCGATACACCTCGCGCGTTACATCGGAAATCAGTTCTTCCCAGTCGTTTAATGCAATTTTATCTTTATACTTTCCGTATGGCTTTCCGATGTTGTAAGGCGGTGAAGTCACGACAAGCTGAATGGAGCCGTCGGGTACTTCTTTCAGGAGCGTCCTGCAGTCTCCTATTTTATATTCAATCATTGGCCTGCCTCCGTTTTCTCAAGTCGCTCCCGTGCAATATCACAGTATTCCTTTACTGTTTCATAGCCGAGATAATGTCTTCCTAGTTTTTTTGCAACGACTGCCGACGTCCCGCTTCCCATAAACGGATCCAGCACGACGTCGCCCTTGTTCGTTCCCGCCAAAAGGATTCTTTCCACTAATTCTTCCGGATATTGTGCAGGATGCGACGTTCTTTCTTCAAAATTTCCGGAAACCATTGAAATCCTCCATACGTCTGTGGGATTTTTCCATTGGCTTTTATACCGGTCCGGCCTGTAGTTTAATGCCGGAACTTTAACGTCGTCCAGATTGAAGGTATAGTGGTCTTTATTTTTTACAAACCAAAAAACAAATTCATACCTGGGGGCAAATCTTCTGCTGGTAGAACCGCCCCAGTCGAAGTTCCAAATAATAAGATTTTTTAAATACAGGTCATCAAAGAAATCCTGAATCCAAAAGGGCGGCAGAACCACTCCGCCGACAACTCTGTTTTTTATATTGATCCATATCGAACCGGTGTCCTTCAAGACTCTCTTGCACTCGGAAAATACCGACGCAAGCATTCTTCGGTAATCCTCTTCTTTCATATTATCGCGATATTTGATACCCTTGCTCTCCAGCACCTTCCCCTTAGCGGTTTTATTTCCGTATTGTATGTCAATATTATAAGGCGGTGAGGTTACTACGAGATCTATCGTTCCCGTTTCAATTTCCGTCATGTTTTCGCTGGAACCGTTATATATTTCATCGAGCTTCATTGAAGTTTTCCGCTGCCTTTCCGTGGCCTGATCTGCAACAGCACGCTTGTCTTTCGGCTGAACGGCTTCAATTGTAGCGCTGTTTTCATCTAAAATCAACCGCACTGCCTATTAAAATCTCACGCTAAAGCTGTTTATAGAGCTGCTTTAATCCTTTGTTTAAATTGCTGGGATATGCGTCACAAAAATCGTTCAGATCGGAAAATTGTGGAAGAATCTCGCAAAGCCTTCTGTGCTGCCAAACAGCGTGCAAGCCCATCAGCTGTCTGCTGAAATAATTTGCCTCGCCATCTGATTCCTTCTTGGCATATAAATCTTTTATATTTTTTATACTCCCGGCCGCTGCGCAAGCGGGACAGCCGCAAAGCGGCATGGTGTCAGCTACTTCGTTCAGCTTGACGTAGGAGCACGGTTCGGCGCGCAGCGTTCCGTCTGCGTTGATACCGCCCACAAAATATTTGCTGAATGCGACTTTGTCATGAGGTCTGGCATCGTACACCAGCTTCGTGGATTCCGCGCTGCCGTCGCCGACGCGACGTACCGGCGATGCCGTGTCAAACGAGGTTGCCCCGCAAAAGTAGTTCATCGCGATATTGGGATATCCGCCGCAGCCAAGCGCATGAATCGGCCTTGCGCCGGCTTTTGCTCTTACCGTTCTACAAGCGCGAGCCGGCGTCACGGTTTCAACAAATCCGCGCTTCCCAATCTGTCTGAAATTTATGTCCTGATACCAGGAAGGATCCGCCTGTCTATAGCTTGCGATACCTCCTAACGCAAATCCCCAGAAAGAATAGGAATATTTTTTTTCGAGCTCAAGAATATGATCCATGCAGGCATCATAATCAGCTCTTGTTGCCCCGTGAACCGCCGCCAGAACATACGGATAATAAGAATGCTTATCTGCAAGGTATTTGACCGTTTCCTCCAAAAGTCGATTGTTGATTTTATCAGCGTCGATGCTGCCAAGAAAGCCGTTTAATTTCCGGTTTGTATTTTCGTTGTCCTTTTTTGTGTATTTGCCGCCCAAGTCGAACGAGACAACCAAATCGATTTTCAGGCGATCCGCAAAATCATAATAGTCTTTCATATGCTGAATCAAAACCGACTCAAATTCAGAACTGTTATAGTCTGTTGCCGCGCGATCTGCTTTACAATATTAAAGGCCCCGGAATCCAGTAAAAATACCTTGCTGTTAAAATCATACGGCCGGCTCGTATACTCTCTGTAAATTTCGCCTTTCTTGTATATCAGCATTTGTCTGATATCGTTATACAAATCTCCGATACGGGAATACTCCGACACATGATCAAACGCACGGCTTTGGAATCGGTGCAGATAGCGATTATTGATATAATAATAGTTTACTAATGCCGGCGTGTCTTTTGTAAGCTCTGCATAGACAATCTCCCGATCCTTATCCCCATTGCCTCCGCCATAGTTATATACCTGAAAAAAAGACGGAGCCGGCAGCAGCTTTCCGTGAACATCAAAATTTTTCATCTTCTGCCCTCGCTTTTAAAATACGATCCGGTTTTTTCGATCTGGTTCCAACAAATATGCTTTTGCAGTTTATCACAGCAGACAGAATTTTACAAGGTACAGTTCTTCTTAAACAGATTCATTTTCATCTCCGCCGGATTTCATTTTTTGTACATATGTTAAAATATCATGCAAAGCAAGCGTTGCGGCCAAGGAACTGTGCTCGGATATCGTGTTTGAACGGATCAAGGCGGCGAATACGGACGGAAAAATTGCAAATCTATATCCGTTTGTATGGCGTGTGGCTCAGAATGTATAATGTATATGCGGATTTTTTCGATCGGCGAAGAAGACGGGCGGGCGCCCTCACGCCGCCTGAAGTTGGCGTAGGAGCCGAGGACTGCCGGATGAGCGTTGCAAAGTATTTTTCCGACTGGGGCTGCGGGAAAAGGCCGCAGCCCCAGCTTGACACGAATAAAAAATGACAGATAAAATCCGTACGGATTTTATTCCTCTTGTGGATTGTCATTTTTTCTTTTTAATTCGGTCCATTTTTTTATCCAGTTCTGTTTTTCTTTATTAGCTAAATTAATGCGCTTTGTTATTAATATTTCCCATACGATCAGCAATAGTGGCCATAAAATGTTCACTGTTGTTCTGATGCTGATTTCTTTATCTTTAGTGTAATCTATAACATATAAAATATAACATATTACAGCTAAAATTAAACATTCATAATACCGCAGGACAGTGAAATGATAGATGGTCTTTTTCGCTGGAGCTTTTTCAATTAACATCGCATTTCTTGTTTCCCATTTTATACCATCTAGCTTTTTTTCTAAAAATACAATCATATATGCCGCTAACTTAGCCATGGATGACCTATAATATGCTATACGCATTGA
The DNA here is from genome assembly GCA_904420095.1 of uncultured Clostridia bacterium. GTDB lineage: Bacteria > Bacillota > Clostridia > UBA1212 > UBA1255 > Egerieisoma > Egerieisoma faecipullorum. The sequence continues at coordinate 8,364 of CAJFUB010000008.1, read as the reverse complement.
CATTGGTATAATAATGCAAAACGGTATTAAGTATAAAATCGTCATATTTTCTGATAATGCAATGGTCAATATAGTAACGACCGCTGTTATGGTAAAGGTCAGCAAAGTGTTATGTAAGGAAATTAATTGATTAATCTCATTTCGCAAATTATCGTATTCTTTCATTAAATTATTGTCCACGTTTCAGCCCTCCCAAACCAATATCAGATATTGCCGCATAAACCCGCTGCTTGTGCTGTCAGTTTTATTGGAAAAAAGCGTATCCGTTTTCACATGGCACCAGAGGTCTTGGACAATGTCGAATTTATTAACCATTCTACACCAGTATCTCCTCGCTGTCCACTTCACCATCTAGACCGTATATTCCACTGGGAATAGTTCAAAAATTATTTTCACGAAAAATATAATTTTTTTGATATGCCATCTGCAAACAATTCTCCAAGGATTCATTTTTGCTTTATTGATTTCCATATTATTATTCTGTAAGCAAGTAAGCTTCGGTGTTTTTTCTGCGAGAAATACCGGCAGGTATCTCCTGAAATTTAGGAAGAACTGTATGCTGTATATTTCCTCAAGAATTCCCCATAACAATGCTCATTGATTAGTAGAAACTATAAGTGCCCGGAATAATCCTTCATTTTATAAAGATGTGTAAAAACTACTCTTCTGTTTTTTATATAAATACATAAAGCCGCACCTGTTATGTTTTTAATATCTAGACCTGCCTTTTTTATTTCTTTGTCGTTAATAAAAAATACGGCAATACCTCCTTCGATACCGCCGTATCATTAGAAAAAATATTTTTAATGCATCTGCCGCATTCCAGCGTATCTAAAATTAAATTATTTATTTACAAATTCAATATCAACATTACCGTTATTACCAGATACCGTTAGCGTTTTTTCGCCGCTATCTTTATTCTCCGGAAGATTGCTTTCGCCTTTTTTTATTTCGGATTGGATAGAAAAATCGTCATAGCTTCCTGCAATCGTGCCGGAAATATCTCCATTTTTAACGGTCAGAGTCAGGGCACTGCCGACATCTAAGTCTCCAAAGGAAATATTTCCTCCATTTGAAGAAATATTTATACTACCGGTTACGGCCAATGCAGAAAGCGTGATATCCTCGTTTGTTGTGGATAGCGTAAGGCTTTCTAACAGTGCGTCCGGGATCTGCAGCGATATTTTCCGATATTCGGCAGCGGGTTTTCTCCCGATATAATCCGTCCATTCTTTATTGCTTGCACTTGCTATAGTCAACACATTTTCGTCAGAAACGGAAATATCGTAATACTCTTTACTATTTTCATAATATTTAATATGGACCTGTTCGTCCTCGGACAACGACACTTCAATTTCTCTATCCCGTACAGCAAGATCGATTCCATTGATCTGTGTATCTGACGTATAGCTTTTTTCCTCAAAGGGCTCACTGCTGTTCGAGCAACCCGACAAAATGAAACCGCTTAATATAAGACATAATACAAGTGAAATGATTTTTTTCATAGTGATTCCTCCATAATTTTATCGATTAGAATTACAATTCTAGCTCATAATAGTATTCACCATTCTCGATCTTTCCAGTGAACTGAAATCCGAACGAAAGACATAATTTTTTGGCAATTTTATTTGCGTCATTTATCATTATGATTACTTTCTTAACACCTTGAATTTTCAGACCTCTCAAGACGTACGCAAAGGCTTTTTTTCCAAGCCCTTTATGCTGAAATCGATAATCGATCATAAAGCGACAAATGGCTGCTGTATCGGCTTGACCTTCTGCACGCTGATACATAAAAAAACCGATTGGCACATTGTTGTTATAAATGGCATTCGGGTGCATTTCCGGATAATATTTTGCTTCCGCGATGGAAATTGCGTTGCAGCATAAATATTCTTCCATAGTCGTACCAACGCCGTTTTGATTCGTCGTTAATTTGCACACATCAAATATATTTTGCGCGTCAACCGCTTTTATACGGATCATGATTCTCCCTCTTACTTATAAAGTCTTTTTCTTTAAGACCGCAAGCCCCACAAAAGACAGCGCGGCGCTGAGCAGCAGACAGATCCCTATGTGTAAAACTGCATTGCTGTTAATCATAATGATTTGGAAAAAACTGGACAAGAGAGCCCGTAATGGCGCAATCGGCGTAAAAATACAAATCATTGCAACGAATATCGCGTCAGTCAGCCACCCATACCAATGCGGCTGCATGGATAACAGCACATGAAGAAAAACCATAACAAGCAGCAAAAAGAACATTTGCTGTAATCCGGCAACGATCATCCCGTTTTCCGTCCATTTACACACGTCCATCATATTGATAACCGTTTGCGCTGAATAAACAGGGTCAATTAACAGATGTATTGCTGTATTGACAAGGGAAATGCAGAACGCCAAGAAGCCATAGCTGGTCAGACAAGCGATAAAATAATTTTTTTTACTCGCGCCCAAATACATCAGCTTTGTGAAATCATAAAACACAAAAAAGAATGGGGTTAAGACAGCCAGTAGCCATGTGTAATTTCCGTTGCTTAAGACAACATCGCCGGAAGAGGTGGCGCAGAGCACCACAAGCGCAGTAATGATAAAACTGATCTGATTGCTCGCAAGCAATCGCTTTACAATCGCAAAAATAGCCGTCATCTTTTTACACCTCCCTTATGTCCCACCATTTGAATAAAGAAATCCTGCAAGGACAGCGGATGAATTTCTATTGAAGCAGTTTGTTCTGGCGGGGCGTCAAAGATATAGCTTGTTGCAAGACCGTTGACAGTATCTTGACTGATGATATTAAGATTTCGGGTTGCGGCCTCCACGTCTTTTTGTAGTCCGCTGATACGAAATGCTTTTGCTTCGACCGATTGCAATGTATCAAAGAAGCGGACGCTTCCTTTCTCAATAATGATCAGCTTTTGAATTGTCTTTGCGATTTCTTCGATGATGTGGGTGGATATGATAATAATTCGCGGGTGCTTCTGAAAGCTTTCTGTCAGCATATCGTAAAATTCCACGCGCATCATTGCGTCGAAGCCAAGAACAGGCTCATCTAAAAGAATGACATCTTTATTACTGGCCAAACAGATAATCGTGGACACCATGGTTTTCATGCCAAGAGAAAGCTGACGAAACCTCTTTTTCCCCTCCAGCTCAAAGCGTTCCATCATTTCCAAAGCAAAGTCGTAATCGTAGCTGGGGTTTACTTCCGAAGCAACCCGCAGCAGCCTGCGCACCGGAAGATTAAAATGCCTTGCAAAGTTTTCGATATAGCTGACGCCCGTATCCAAAGCGGATGTTGTTATTGTCTTACCGTCAACTTTAATAATGCCGTTTGTAATATTCTGATACCCGGCAATGGATTTGAGAAGCGTTGTTTTGCCGGCGCCGTTTCTGCCGAGCAGGCAATAAATACCCGGTTCATCAATCGAAAGGGTAATGTTTTTTAGGACGACTGCTTGCCCGTACTGCTTTGTTACTTGTTTGAGTTCTATCATATAGCATTCCTCCTACAGCATTGCATAGTCTATTGCTTTTCGCAATGTCCTATGCTAAAATGAATTGTAGACCTTTGTGTAACACAAAGGTCAATAGGAGAAAATAAAAATGATGAAATATTTTTCCGTTGGAGAAGCTGCAAGGGCTGTCCATACAACGAGCGAAACGCTGCGGCATTATGACCGTATTGGACTTGTGAAGCCAAGCAAAAAAGACGAATGGACGAATTACCGCTATTATACCGAACAGGATATTGTTCGCTTGAATACGGTACGGGCTTTGCAGCTTATGGACTTGCCTTTGCAGGAGATCAAAAAGGTTTTAGAATATGATGATCTTGAAAAAATTGTGGATTTTTTAGCGCAGGCAGAAAAAAAGGCGGATGAAAAAATAGCGGCCCTTCAGTACAGTAAATCAAAAATCCAGCTGGCAAAAGCAGACTATGAAAAAAAATTGCAGATGCGCAAAAATCCTCGCGGCGCCTTTATCAAGGATTTTCCAGAGCGTGTTATTTTACTGTCCGATACCTTAGAAGTGCCGACGCTTGATAATCTTTGGAATTATCTCAGCCATTTCTATGATAAAGTTCCTCCTGCCTTAAAAGAGCAGTTTGCCTTTGAGGATTTAGCCGGAATCTATACCGAAAATGGAGTATCGCGGCTTTTGGCCGTCTGTGTTCGTTATGCGGAGATAGACGGATTAAAAATATTGCCAAAAGGGAAGTATCTATGCGCTGATTGTACCGAAGAAAACCGGGAACAGGTATTAAAAGAGATCATTCGTATGGCCCGAACAAAATATGGTGCTGAGCCGGCATTTACGGTACAGTTAATCGTTGTGTCGGGCATTTTGCACTGGAATTATGAGGCACAGGTCTATATTGGAAGCTGAAGCATCAGAAGCAGAAGCCTTGCTGCTGCTTTTAATGGATAGAGACATATCCGATGAAAAGATTGATAATCTTTTTGAGTTGTTAGATTTAACGGTGCCAGCTCTTGGCTATGACACCCAAGTTACAAAAATTTGATGAGGAAGGTCTGCTGTTTTCAGGTGGTGAAAAGCAAAAGCTTTCCTTTGTTAGATCTTTTGCGCAGTATTTTCACTAATCATTTTAGATGAACCAGCATCAAGTTTGGATCCGATTTCCGAAGGAAAATTTACTGATGCAATTTACAATTGCTTTGATAATTCAACAGTAATAATGATTGCACGCCGATTGTCTAATATTAAAGATTTTGATAATATATTCGTGTTAGATAATGGAGAAATTGTTGAAAGCGGAACTCATATTGAGTTAATGAAAATATACTATGTACAAAAATCAAGCAAAATCAAGCAAAGAGGTATGATAATGGGGAATAGACTTTATTTGAAAGAAGTCCGGCTAACTAGGTGCACCTCGAATGATAATTATTGGTGCAGATTGCCATTTTATAAAGTGTTATCTCGTGGGGTAAGTATTCCTTTTTCGTGTCCTGTTACATTTATTGTCGGAGAAAATGGATGTGGAAAATCAACTTTAATCGAGGCAATTGCGGTTGCGATGGGATATAATGCAGAAGGTGGTTCAAAAAATTTTACTTTCAACACAAGGGATACGACTTCAATATTATGTGATGAACTTCAAATTGTTAAAACTGGATATGAAAAAGATGGTTTTTTCCTTCGAGCTGAATCATTTTATAATTTTGCAACCAATATAGAAGAATTAAAACTAAATATTGATAACTATGGAGGAAAATCTTTGCATGATCAATCACATGGAGAAAGCTTTTTGGCATTGATTCAAAACAGATTTCGAGGTAAAGGTTTATACATTCTTGATGAGCCGGAATCTGCATTGTCCCCAATGCGTCAGATGACTTTACTATTAGAGATTAATGAATTGGTCAGCAAGGATTCGCAATTCTTGATCGCAACACACTCACCGATATTGATGGCATATCCCAACTCTGATATTTACAGTTTAGATAATGGAATAAACAAAGTCAAATATAACGAGACCGAACATTATAATATAATGAGATATTTTCTCAATAATCCTGATGGAGCAATAAACAAATTATTCAATCAATGATTATTTAGTCTTTTGTTAATTACACTTTTATGAGCAGAGTAACAAAGCTCACACTTAAAGTCTACAATATTAAGGATGCAGGAACTATATACTGAATCAGTAACAGTGATCGCAATATTGTCCCCAAATGCCATTTGGCAAGCAAACACAAAACTAAAACTTATACTACATTTGATATCAATACAGCGCAGACAACTCTGCTTGGAGCAAGCTAAACATCCCATATCTTCGTATACCGTCACAATACGACAATTAAACCGCTAAAGTCCGATATCCTATCGAAAACATACACCAATTTCGCCAGTCCGATAGTAAGCATATTTGAATATTCTGCACCAAACTGAACAGTGCTGCCGCCAGGATCGAACAGACAAAAGTCGGTCGGTAGAATGTTGAAACATGCGAAAACGTGAATATAACAGAAGAAGGTCATAAATGACCAATTACCGAGAGATACTGAGATTGAACTTGGATGCAACATGACACAAATCGCCGAATCCTACAGTTGTACGTGAATAACCGCAGGATTCGGCAGGCGGATGCTTATTGTATCAGTTATCTACTTTCAGAGGGAATCTCGGACAAGGAACTGGCAGAGACGTTACATCCGTCGGTACTTGAGCCTATATACAAAATGCCAAATTATGAGCACGTCCGCAGGGAATTAAAACGCAGCGGTGTAGCATAGATACCACTTGCTTTCGTCAACTGTTTGTTATCTACAAACCTGCTTCGGCTTGTCTATTTCACATTCTCTGAAAACACAAAAATCCCACAAACTTCATCCTATCGTGGGGATGAAATCTGCGAGGCTTTTTATGTTTACATCGTCAGCTTTGCCCCCATGAAGCGCTGAGGCTTTTTGCCGTAGTTAACAGCACAAATTGCTTCTATAATTTCCGTTTGACGGTTTGTAGCATCTGGCAGGTCACAAACAATGTCATTAAGGTCATACGGACCATTACGAAAGTGACCTACAGATGCACCGCGGAACTCACCGTCAATTAATAGATACTGCAGAGGATCATGGTCATATTCAAGCCCCTCAGTCAACTCTTTTGCCATCTCTTTTAGAATGTGCTCATGAGCCTTATAAATAAAGTCATTGCGATGAATCGCATATACAAAATTCAAAGACTTTGGCTCATACGTTATCAACAATTCAGCATCACTCTTTAGCATATAACCCGAGTCTGACACAACCAAAATACCCTCTGAAACAAGTTCTCCAACAGCAAGCTTGATCTCTTTTTCCGGAAGCTTATAAAATGATTTTGCCATGGCCGTATCAGACCATACGATTCTATATGCGAAACGCTGGAGAACGATTTTCAGTGCTTCATTTCTTGTGTATTTATCCGGGTTAACCTCTGGGAACATCTCACCAAACTTATACCATCCGCGGTCCCATTCTCCGTCATACTGATCCTCATATATCAAAAATGCTTCCTGCAGGCGATGAAGGATTGGAGTTATTTTTTTTACAAGTAATCCGGTTTCTTCTTTAAGCTGCTGGATATTGAAGGGCCCCGCAGTTTCAATAAGTTCAAGCACACGAAGATGCTCTATTGTGGGTTTTGTAAGAGGCTTGCGGTAGAGAGCAAGAAACAGTTCCATGTCTTCCGGTACAATCCATCCGAGATTACCGCCAGAAAATCTACCTTTAATCAGCTTCCTATCGAGCTGACGTCGTCGGTTGAATTCAATATCATTGAAATCGGCGCGAAAAGTCAGTGTAGGAGGCTCTCCAAATCCATTCCAATAAACATTTTGTCCAGGCTGAGTATCACGGTAAAGCTTTTGATACTCTTCTTCATCGGCTTTCTTTACGAAGCATTGTCGCTCCATACGGAGAGATATTATCTTGGAATTCATTTTATTTCACTCCTTTCGGCACCCTTAGAAAGTCCAACTTTTTGTCCGCGCCCCTAGTCGATGCCTCTGATAATGATTGAAACATTGGTATCCGGTTTTGCTTCTTATGGAATTTATCGCCCTCTGTGTCGAACGCCACATGACGGGAAAAGTGCCTAAATCTAAGGATTTCTACAAGGTTTCTCTTTGTAGCAACACTACCGTCTCGGCGGTATTATCAGATTCCCACAAAACTTATAATTTCAACTTTTTTAATGCTTCTGCATATTTTCTATACCCAGCTACTGTATCTCGAAAATCTTTTTGAGCTTCTTGAGGTAAATCTTTAATAATCTCTTTCTCAACAAACTCTGCTATTTCTTTCATGGAATCAGCTACATCTTTTATTAACTGTTCAAATGTACTATTTAAAGTATAGTGCATTAATCGGTTTCTATATTGATAAATATGCATACTAGCGACAAATGCATAATCCATTTCACATATATTTTTTAACCTCAAAATTCCCGATTTAATATCAACGCTTACAAAATCTCCAGCCAAATAATCTAAATATTTAGCCTTATTCAAATCAGAAAAAATGAGTGTCCAATGTTCTTGCTCTAGCCTGTATTTAACAAGTAATTCCAAACAGTTTGCTAGATTCAATATAATATGTTTTATGGTTAATTCATCAAAATCACCCTGACTAAACAAATACAAAAACGGATCTAACTCTACATTTACCATTTCCATAGAATCATGTATATTATTTAAAGAGAAAAGTTCATATTTCATAACTATTTACCTATCACTTTTTTTCTGCTTCTTATTAAACCCATCTTCCAGTTTCGGCAAATTATTTAAACTTATCATCTCCAATGTCTGCAACTGTTGCACCGCCAACTGTCGAAGTAATTCCATCCGCTCTTTCT
>CAJFUB010000007.1 GCA_904420095.1 uncultured Clostridia bacterium | reverse complement strand
TAACGATACGGGGCTGCTGGAGGAGAAGCTGGAAAGCGACGCGGAGGGCGCGCTTCGGGCCCGAACCCGTTACGAATATGACGAGGAACGGGAGCTTGCCTATTATTCCGAGACGGAATATGGAACGGACGGAACGATTTTATCGGAAAAACATTCTTCAATGGAAGAGAACACGATGGGCGAAGGCATGCAGTTCGATGAGAACGGAGCGCTGACCGCATGGAAAGGAACCGACGCGCTGGGGAAGCATTTCAGGATGGAATTTGCCGCGATCGATCCGGACGATCCGGCGTACCGCCTTTACACGTACTGCGAATACGCCGAGCTGATTCCGTAACCGGGGAGGGGACAAGACAGAATGAAAGAAAATTTTTCCGGGCGGCCGAATCGCTCGAAAAAAAGAATCTGGATTGCCGCAGCGGCGGTGGGAGCGGTTCTCATTGCCGGCGCCATCTGCGCCGCGGCGCTCCGGAGTGTGAACACGCCGGACGCGGAAGACGGCGAGCCCGTCCTTATGGCCACGGCAGCGCCTTCTGCCACAGCGGCAGGAGAAGAAGCGACGCCTGCGGCACCGGTGTTTTCCGCAGTGCCGCTGCCGACACAGACGCCGGAGCAGTACAGGGTATTATCGGGACTTTACTACGGGGACATGGATCCGAGCGACTCAGTGTATGACAAAGACAGCTTGTTAGAATACGAATACGATGAAAATACTGTCACGCTGCGGGATCAGAAGGGAAATTCCGTCCTGAAGCTGGAGCTTGGTGAGAACGGAACGCTGCTGCGCCGCACGGAATACTACACCGCATATGGGGGACGCTTCGCTGGCAGAAGCCGCGTTCTGGAATTCGACGAGGACGGCAGACTTTCCACCCTCTATTTTTCGGGAATCGGGCCGGAGGAGAAGGTCGTATACCGTTACCAGGAGGACGGGAGACTTGCGGAAACGGAAACGGTATTCGGCAGATCCGGCATTTCGACGTATGAATATGACGAAGCGGGACGCCTGCTCCGCCATACCGAAAAATATTCGAACGGCACCTCCTGCGAATACGAATACGGCGGCGACGGCAGAGTTTCGGCGGAGAACTATTATGACGCCTCGGGCGTCTTGTCCTATGCCGCAGCATATGAATACAGCGGCGCGCCGGCGGTAACAATAACGGTGACTTATTACGACGAAAACGGAGCGCCGACGGGCGTGACGCGCGCGGAGGAATACGACGCCGACGGAAAGCTGATCCGGGAAACGTATCGCTCGGAGAAAGAACAGATTTTAACACAGACCGTTTACCGCTATGACGCGGTGGGCGATCTGGTGGTACAGGAGCGTACCGAGGAACGCGAAGGTCTTCTTACCTACAAAATTAACAATGAAAAAATATATGAAATTGCTTTTGCATCGGCGCAGGCTCCCGGACCGAGCTCCCGATACCGTCAGAATGAAGCGGGGGAGTATTCTCTGGATGATTTTCCGATGGGAAATACCTACGACGACGAATATGATGAGCAGGGGCGGCTGCTCCAAAGGACCTACTATTTCGACAATGGGACGTACCGAAGACGTCATTACTATATCTGTGAATACGACGAGCAGGATCGAAAAATACGCGAGGCCGGCTATGATGCTGTCGGCGGGGGAGATGATGGGTATGCCTACGATTATCGCTATGAATACGATGCTGCGGGAGCACTCGTCCATATCACGAACAATCCGGACTATTCTCAGTCTGACTCGGAATACTGGTTCGATCCGGCGGGCCGCCTGATCCGGCTGCAATACGGCAGCGCCGAATTGCTTTACGAATATGATGCGGACGGTACGCTGGCGGGAAAAAAGCTGCAATATACGGACCGCGAGGATTTTGCTCATTACGAGTACGCCCCGGACGGCCTGCTGCTCCGCGTTACGATCAGAGAAGGAGATAGAACGTGCATTTACGGTGCGGATGGCAGACTCGAACGGGAAACGGAATTTGACGATGACGGAACGGTGTCCGAAAGGCTGGAATTTTTGTACGATGCGGATCATAGAAAGCGAGAATCCTTGCATTATGCCGGGGAGGAGGACGAAACGCCGATTCGTACCGTTTATGAATACGATTCAAGCGGCGAGCTGACCGGCTGGACGAAATTCGACTCGGCGGGAAACGCTGTCTTCCGATATCAGGATCGTTACCAGCCGGAAATGGCGGGCAGCGGGGAGGCAGCGCTGCAGGGCAGCGCCGAATACGATGAAAACGGGAATCTTACGGAGCTGGCCTCGTATGATGCAAACGGCAAACCGTTTTGGGGCGTATTTGAAACGGCCCTGCAGGACGAATATGAGCTTTACGCAAAATGTAATATTGCGGACCTGCTCCCGCGCGCCTGGAGAAAAGGCGTTCCGTTATCCTAATATAATTTTAATTCGCTTTTCCCGGAGCTTTTTTATTATGGAGGGATCGGCCTCCCGGTTCGTCACGAGCCGGTCTACGGCCTGCGTGTCGCAGACATACAGAAAGCCCTCTTTTTCAAGCTTATTGCTGTCGGCGATAATGATCGTTTCGTTGGCTCGCTCCATCATCATGCGCTCTACCATGACCTCTTCTGCATGCAGCGTGCTGATTCCTGTTTCCGCGCAGACGCCGTCGATCGATAAAATCGCATAGTTGGCGCGGTAGCGTTTCAGTTGCTCCAGAACGTCGCTTCCGTACGTAAAGGAATCTCTGGAATTGATTTCGCCGCCCAGCAGGATGACGTGAAAAGAGGGCACGGAGCCGAGCTCGATCGCTGCGGTCAGCGAATTTGTCACGATGCGGAGATTTTTATGGCGTTTCAATTCGACGGCGGTAAAATAAACCGTCGTTCCGGAATTGAGCAATATCGTATCTCCGTCGTGAATGAGCTCCGCAGCAGCGGCTGCAATCCGCTTTTTGACGTTTGCGCCGAGCCGCTTTCTCTGAATAAATTCACGGTTATAATAATTCACTGCTGTCTGAACGGCGCCTCCCTGGATGCGCTCCAGGTAGCCGTCGCGCTCCAATGCGTCCAGATCGCTGCGGATCGTGACCGGCGTTGCGTTCAGTTCCTCGCTGAGCTTTGAGACTTTTACCTGACCGTCGCGGTTCAGGATTTCAATGATTTTATTTCTGCGTGTGTCGATTTTCAGCTTTTGTCTGGGCATTGTTTTTCTCCTGTAAGATCAGCTGCTTTTCCGCGGTTTAGCCGCTCTCCGACGGCGCCGCCGGGATGAATCAGGGCAAACTGCTCGCTGCGGTAGTCCGTTTCCTCGATCAGCGCCGCCTGAAGCGCATGGAACAAAACACATAAAGACGTTGTGGACGTCGTTCCCTGCGCATTGTATTTGTCTGTTTCGCGTGTTACGTACTGCCTCAGAACGACCTCTGCGCCGCGTGCCAACGGTGATTCGGCATTTTCTGTGATCGTAATCACATGAACCCCTTTCTTCCTGCAGATTTCCAGAATCGGGAGAAGCTCTGCGGTCTTCCCGCCGCGCGAAGCAAATACCATTACGTCGCCCTCCTGGAGGAAGCCGGTTGCGCCGTGCGGCGCCTCGGCAGGGGAAAGAAAGCGGGAGGGACGCTCAATACAGCACAGCAAGTGGGAAAAATGCATACAGGCGATCCCGGAATGACCGCAGCCGCAGGTTGCGATCCGTTCCGCCTGTGCAAGCAGCCGAACGGCCGCTCCAAACGATTCCGGATCCAGATACGCCTCCATTTTCCCAATACATTCGCTTTCAATCCGAAAGGCCTGCCTGGCCTGCTCCCAGGATTCCTGCTTCATCGCATCCAACTCCATTCTCAAAAAAATCAAACGTAAATATTATTTACTTTTATAGCGGTAATTATACTTTATAGACAAAAATAAAGCAATAAAATATTTTAAATGCAGAAAATAAGAAAACAATATTGACTCTATTGCTGAAACGTGCTATGCTGAGCGCAGCGCGGGACGAATGCAGATTCCTGTGAAATTTTAATATCGTATCGGAGGGCTTTATATGGAATTTAAAGTGTATCAGAAAGAAATTGAGCTCCAGTCCAGAGGGTGGATCCCCACGTTCCACGACGTGACAAAGGAAGTCCTGGAAATTGTTCAGGCGTCCGGCGTGAAAAACGGCACCTGTACGCTGGCCTCTCATCATACTACATGCTGCGTCATGATTCAGGAGTGCTCTCATGACATCGATTCTTTTGATATTGAATATCTTCAGCATGACCTGCTTGACATTATGCGCAAAATGATTCCGGATTTCGCGGAGGAGCATCAATATCGCCATCCCGGTCCGATTCACCTGCAGTACGGACGCTACGTCGACGAGCCGGGAGATTTTACAAGCATGAATACGGACGGTCATTTAAGAAGCGTCTTTTTCGGCCGCAGCGAAGTCATGACGATCAAGGACGGGGTGCTGGACGGAGGAGAATTTGCGCACGTTTATTTTGTTGACTGGGACCATGTGCGCGCGCGCCGCAGACAGCTGAACGTTACTGTTATGGGTACAACGGAAGAGGTCGAGGACCGGAAATGGAATAACGGCGAGGTCGTCAATACGCTTCGGAAATATACGGATGAGGAGAAAGCATATCTGCCGCAGTTCGACCTTCAGCAAAAACGATAAGTCGGCCGTATGAAGCAAAAGATCAGAACGCCGTATTTTGAGATCGGCACCAAAAATTATATTTACGGCGACACGGTGCTTGAATATGCAAGGGCGGCGGATGCCGCGGCGGAAAAATATGACATTGACGTGCTTTTTATTACTCCTTGTGTTGAAATCAGGAGAATTGCGGAGAATACAAAGCATCTGATCCTTCTGGCCCCCTATATGGATACGCTGCGTCCGGGCAGGGGAATGGCGGATATTCTGCCGGAGGCACTGAAGGCTGCCGGAGCAAAGGGCGTCGTTGTCAACCATTGTGAAAAGCCGATGTCGCTGCCCGCCATTAAGGCGACGATCGACCGGGCAAACGAGATTGATTTTCTGGTGTTTGCGTGCGCCGATTCGATTGCCGAGGCGCGCGCGATCGCACAGCTCCATCCGGACATCATCAATCCCGAGCCTACGGAATTAATCGGAGGCTCCGGAGGGGGTGTCAGCGACATGCAATACGTCAGGGAAGTGATCCGCGCGATTAAGGAAATCGATCCGGAAATTCTGGTAGAGCAGGCGGCGGGAATTACAAACGGCAGGCAGGTCTATGATTTTATCATGGCCGGATCGGAGGCGGCTGGTGCAGCATCGGGAATCATGAATGCGAAGGATCCCATTGCAATGATCGACGAAATGGTCGGAGCGGTGAGGGCTGCTGCAGACGATCTGAAAAAAAGGAGCTGACATATGGTTTACAGAGAAGCATTCAAGGTGCAGTCGGACGAGAAAAGCTGCACATTTCACGACGTTACGGAGCAGACGCTTGCCGTTGTCGCGCGTTCCGGAATCGGGAACGGGATCGTCGTGGTTTATTCCCACCATACGACTTGCTGCGTCATTACGCAGGAATGCGCATTTGACCGATCCGTTACGGGGCTCGAAACGCTGCAGCAGGATCTTGTAGATATTCTGGATGATATTATCCCTGTATGCAAGCATGAAGGCATATACCTGCATCCTGGCCCGAAGGCGCTGGAATTTGCCGAAGCGCACGGAGAAGATGCCAGAGGCTGCCACAATACGGATGCGCATCTGCGTTCTTCCATTATCGGCAGAAGCGAAACGATCGTAATCGTCGACGGCAGGCCGGATCTGGGAGACTTCGGCAGAATTCATTTTATTGATTTCGATCAGACCAGAGCCAGAGAACGTACCGTACAGGTCATGGTGCTAGGAGAAGCATGATGTTTGGATATCAAATGTCGGAATATGATAAACGGGTATATGAGGAGGAGCTGAGGGAGTTCCTTCCCAGCCGCCTGACGGACTGCCATACGCACATCTGGAAACGGGAGTTCGGCGGAGAAACGCCGGGAAAGGGCTGCGTGTCCTGGACGCGCATGGTCGCTAAGGACTGCACCGCAGAGGATCTGCTGCAGACGTACCGCGACATGCTTCCCGGAAAAACGGTAACGCCGGTCCTGATGGGACAGCCGGAAGCCGATTTGTCAAAGACAAACTGCTATACGCGGGAAGCGGCGCGGAAATACCGCCTCCCGGCGCTGTACTGCACCGATTATGCGATGCCGGCAGAATTTTTGGAAAAAGAAGTCACGGAAGGAGGCTTTGCGGGCCTCAAGCCGTATCTGAACCGTTCGCCTTCCTACATACCGGGAAACGAAGTGCGGATTTTTGATTTCCTTACGCCGGAACATCTTCGCCTGGCGGATCGACGCGGCTGGATCGTTATGCTGCACATCCCGCGGCCAATGCGCCTGCGCGATCCGCTGAATCTTGCGCAGATGATGGAAATTGAAGAAAACTATCCGAATGTAAAGCTCATCATTGCGCATATCGGCCGGGCATATGCGGAGGAAGATCTCGGAACTGCCTTCGAGCTCCTTCGAAAGACGAAAAATATGCTGTTTGACTTTACGGCGAATACGCTGGATCGCGCCATGATCGCCTGCCTGGAGGCGGTAGGCCCCAAGCGTTTTCTGTTCGGCTCCGATCTGCCGATTGTAAAAATGCGCATGTACCGGACGACGGAAAACGGCTTTTATTATAATCACGTGCCGCGCGGCCTGTACGGGGACGTTTCCGGAGATCCGCATATGGTCGAGACGGACGAGAAAAACATCACAAATTTTTTGTACGAGGAACTGCTTGCGTTCAAAAGAGCCGCAAAGGCGCTCCGGCTTACCGCCAGTGAAGTTGAGGACATTCTGTGCCGCAACGCGGAAGCGTTATTTGGCATTTCTTAAAATTGCAAAGGAGGCAGCATGCCATGCAGAAAATTAAAATCGGGTTTCTCCCGCTGTATATTAAATTATATGACGATACATGCCCGGAGCTTCGGCCGAAGCTGGAAACGTTCTATGAACGGATGGCCGCCGCTCTGGAGGAACGGGGCCTGGAGGTGATCCGTACGCCTTTTTGCCGGATCGAAGCGGAATTTCAAAAAGCGGTTGCGGAATATGAAGCACAGAATGCGGCCTGCATTGTGACGCTTCATATGGCGTATTCCCCTTCGCTGGAATCGGCGCAGACGCTTTTGCAGACGGAACTTCCGATCGTTGTTCTGGATACGACGATGACGTATGCGTTCGGCCCGGATCAGGATCCCGATGAAATCGATTATAACCATGGGATTCACGGAGTAATGGATTTCTGCAATCTTTTAAAACGCGGGGGAAAGCCGTATGCGGTTGCCGCGGGACACTGGGAGCAGTCCGACGTATTGGCGCAGACGGTCCGCTATGTACGGGCTGCGGCTGCGGCGCGCGCCGTGAGGGGCTCGAGAGTCGGCGTATTTGGCGGAAGCTTCAGCGGTATGGGTGATTTCCAGGTTACTCCTCAGGAGCTGGCGGAACGCTTCGGCGCGGAGCTTATCGAAGCCTCCAGCGATGAAATGCGTGAATATACCCGTTCTGTCACCGAAGAGGAAATCGAGGCCGAAATCTGTGCGGACCGTGAACGTTTCCGCTTCCCGGAGCCGATTGAAGATGGGGTTTATCGCGCCAATACAAGAGCCTGTCTGGCGATTCGAAAATGGATCGAAGCGCAGAAGCTCGATGCGTTTACCGTGAATTTTTTGAAGGCTTGTCCTGCATACGGCATTGATACCATGCCATTTCTGGAAGCGTGCAAAGCCATGACGCGCGGAATCGGCTACGCGGGGGAGGGCGACGCGCTGGATGCCATGCTGGCAGGAGTATTGATCCGCACGTTTGAAACGGCCTCCTTCGTAGAAATTTTCTGTCCGGACTGGAAGGACGACAGACTGTTTCTCAGCCATATGGGAGAGATGAATTATCGTACGGCAGGCGGAATTCCGGAAATCCATATGCGGAAATCCAATTATACCGATTCTGTGATGCCGATGGCCGGTTATGCCTGCTATCGTCCGGGAAAGGCCGTGTACGCGAACGTATATCGGGACGAAACCGGCTTCTGCCTTTTGGCCTCGGCGGTCGAAATGCAGCAGATCACGGATGATAAAAATTTCGATTCCGTGATCCGGGGATGGATGAAGCCGCGGATCCCTGTAAAAGATTTTCTGCGAAAGCTGAGCGAGCACGGCGCCACGCACCACAGTCTGCTTATATATGATGCGGAGCCGGAACAGCTTCTGTACTTCGCGTCGCTTTTGCATATGAAGGGCTACGTAATATAGCATATAGCGGGGAAGAGGAGCGGCCATGTATTTGATCGGAACGGACGTCGGCACGACGGGTACAAAAACCGTGATTACGGATGAAAACGGGACGGTATATGGAAAAGGATACCGGGAGTATGAGCTCCATGCGGGCCCGGGCGGGAAAGTCGAACAGGATGCCGCGGATTGGTGGGATGCCGTTGTTTTTTCCGTAAGAGCCGCGCTCCAGACGGTTCCGGATCGGGAAAAGGTCGCCGCCATGGCGCTGTCCACGCAGGGCGGCTCGACGCTGGCGGTTGACTCGGATTTTGAGCCGATCTCTCCCGCCTATACCTGGATGGATGCCAGAGCCGCCGAGGAAAGCCGCGAACTGGAAGCGGAATATGGGGAATTGATCTACAGGACCTCGGGCTGGCGCTGCGACGCTTCCTTCGATCCTCCGAAAATGCGCTGGCTTGCTTGCCATGAGCCGGACGTGTTCCGCCGCGCGCATCAGTTTGTTTCAACAGAAGAATACATTAACATGCGCCTGACAGGCCGCAGCGTTACGGATCCGACCAATGCCGCGATGCGCCAGCTGATCAATGTTGCTGCGTCGGATTGGGACGATACGCTGCTCCTGCTCGCAGGACTGACGCGCAGCCGGCTGCCGGAATGTCTGCCTACCGGCGCATTGATTGGCAGTCTGACGCGGGACGCTTCCGAAGCGCTGGGGCTTCCGGCCGGAGTGAAAATATATAACGGCGCGCACGATCAATACTGTGCGGCGCTGGGAAGCGGAGCCGTTACGCCCGGAGAGCTGCTTCTGTCTACCGGTACGACATGGGTGGTTCTCGGTGTCGCCGAAAAACCGCTTTTTACGCCTTCTCATATTGCGCCGGGGGTGCATCCCGTTCCGGGGCTGTACGGGAATATCGCTTCGCTGAACAGCGCGGGCTCAGCGTTAAAATGGTTCCGCAAATTGACGGGAGAGGATTTTTCCGCTTTGGATGCGGAAGCCGAAAAACGCCGCGGCTCGGCGGAAGGAATCTTGTTTTATCCTTACTACGCCGGCTCCGGCTTCCCGCATCATATACCGGAGGTGAAGGCCTGCTGCGTCGGTATGGAGCTGATGCATGACAAATACGATCTTGCGCGCGCACTGATGGAGGGCGTTGCCTTTGAGGCGCGCTGGACGCTGGAGGAATTTTCGGCTCACGGCGCGGATGTCCGCAGGCTGAAGCTCGTGGGCGGAGCGGCAAAAAGCGCGCTCTGGAGCAGCATCACATGCGATGTGACCGGCTGCGAGCTTCAGATCCCTGCAGAAAAGGATACCTGCTGTATCGGCGCTGCCATGATTGCAGCAGTGGGAAGCGGAATCTGTTCGGATTATTTTGACGCGGCGCGCCGCATGGTTCGTTACACGAAAAATCTGCTTCCGGATTCCGAATCCTCTGCATTTTATGAAAAGAAATATGCGCGCTACCGCGGCGGCTTTGGACAGCTGCGGGCGCTGTTTGAATAACGGCTTCATTTTTGCAGAAATTTTTTGTAGACATTTCCCGCGCGATATGATAATATTCTGTCGTTAAGGAAATATACGGGGGTGTAGCTCACTTGGGAGAGCGCTTGAATGGCATTCAAGAGGTAGTCGGTTCGATCCCGATCATCTCCACCAGACAGAAAAATCCGTCTGAAAAGGCGGATTTTTTGTTGTTTCTGACTTGACGAGGGTTCTGCCGCCTGCCTCGGTCACATTATCGGCGGCGTATTGGATTGCCCCATACCAACGGACTATATTCTGCCACTTATTGCAACACCAACTACTTTCCTAATGATGGAACCCCCTATCTCTTGCGAAAAAATATTTACGCAATGCGAATGTCAGTTCATTGTTTAGAATACCTCGAACGAAAAGATATGGGCCGACGGGCTGCCCCAAGTTTCCAGTGGGATGAAGCGGATTGCGCTGGTACGACAGCTGCAGCAGACTTTCCTGTATCTTTGATACTGCCCGGCGGCGTGATACAGCGGGGTCCACTGTCCATTGGCGTCCAGGTATTGCAGCTCAAACGTTTTCAGCATGGTGGTCGGAAAGCCAAACGGTTCCATTTCGTAGAACTGATTGCATAACATGGGGTATGTGCGCAGGCGGGGATGTCCCGTACAGGTTTCACGTTCTAAGTCACTGTCTAAAATTAATCGGAATCCGCTGATGGTTTGCGGTTCTTCCCAGCACAGCTCCACGGGAGTATTGAGCGGGATGTAACAGCCGTTATCCTGATCGCCGATGGGGCGGTCAAGACCATTGCGCAGCGCCTCGCACGGCACTTCAGCTGTCATCCTGGCTTTTTGGGTGATTGACGAAACTGCTCTGCGGCGCCAAGGCAGATAACAGTCGTCGTCCATCAGCATCGCCTGTACTTCCTGAATGTGCGCGCACACCCCGCGGGGGGCGATGCGATGTTGTATGGCCACAGCAGCGGCAGTACCGGCGGCCTGTCCCACGACAGCACAAGTGGCCATAACCCTGCTGGCACTCATAGCGGTATGCGTAGTACTGATATTGCGCCCAGCAAACATCAGATTTTCAATATTTTTTGAGTATAGGCAGCGATATGGAATACCGAAAGGACTCGGCGCGGGGTGATGAATGGTAGGGGGACCAGGGTACCGGAGCCCGCCGGGATGGTGGTCGTCCATTGTCCAACCGCCGTAGGCAATCAGATCCTCAAATTTTCCTTCGGCGCGCACGTCGTTTTGCGTCAGGACATGATCGCCAATATAACGGATGCTCTCGCGTTTCCCGGGCAAAAATCCTACCCATTCCAGTTCCCAGTTTTCAGCGTGGTGATCGCCACGGTTTTTTATGTGATCCCAAATGCCAAACGCAACCGCCAGCAGTTCGTCGCGAATTGTTTCCGCATCGCGGATGCAGTTTTGTTCACCGCCCAGTTCCATCCACCAATAATTCATAATGGGATTGGACAGGTCGTGATCCCGATAGGGGAGATCTTCATCAGTTTCATACACGTTTGCCCACGCCGGCGGGGTATACGGCACCGGATGACCGGTTTCCCGCGCCTGGATCATACAGGTCAATCCCATTGTCTTGCTGTCTGCAATTTCGGGGGCGATGTCCTCCTGATATTCACTGCGCGCTTCGCGCCCCATGCGATATTCTGCTCCGGTTAAAGGGGCCAGCACGCTGTCTCCGGAACAATCGATAAAAATGTCGGCCTGTACTTCATGCCAGGTATATGTGGTCAGTTGCCAGCCGGTAACGCTGCGAATGCGATTTTGCTCCATGACAACCTGATTGCAGGTACAATTCAGCAGCAGGGTAATATTGGGTTCCTGCTTGATCTTTTCGTATAAAATACTGTCCCAGATGGAAAAATTGCGCGTAGGGTTGCGGTACATGTTTTCCAGCAGGATTTCTTCCAGAATTCCAGTTTCCCGGTTGTTTTTTCCGTGGCATCCCAACGCCCACATACGAATTTCGGAAGAACAGTTCCCGCCCAAAACGGGGCGGTCGTGCATCAACACGACTTTGGCGCCGTGACGCGCTGCGGAAATAGCGGCCAGCATACCGGCTAATCCGCCGCCAACGACAAAAATTTCAGTTTGGTGTTTTTGAATAGGATAAGGCGACATAAATGATGGAATCCTCCTTTTTCAGACAGGAACATACCCCTTATTTCTTTTTATTATAAGGAAAGATTCCAAAAACGCAATCTCTATATAAGAGAAGCGCTATAATAAAGTGGTAATAAAGGTGGTGAATAAAATAAACTAAAACAACGAAAAAAAGAGCACTGAATTACACAGCAGAATTCAAAAAGAAGATCGTGCGTCTCCATGAGGAAGAAAGACGCACATACAAAAGCATCCCGGCTGAATACGGCGTTTCAAGAGCCAGTATCTCCAAGTGGTGCAGTCAATTGCGGGAAGAATATGATTATATGAAGGGAATGCGCAAGCTCCGTAAAGAGACTGAAGAACTCCGTAAGGAGAATTTCTTTCTAAAAAAAGCAGCGGCATTCTTTGCAAAAGAAATCGATTAGAGGCTTATCGGTTGATTGAAAAACATCGGAAAGATTTTGGACTGCGCCGGCTGCTGCGGCGGTTGAATATTTTCCCTAATGCTTGCAATAACTACCGGAAGGCAGATTACTATGCCCAAAAATCTAAGGCACAGGCGCCGCTCCGAGAGCTTTACCATGAGTACAATGGAGTGGACGGATCCCGAACCTTACAGAGTAAACTGACCTGAATCATACATTAAACAAAATTATTTTGGCTCCGGCCTGATCTGATCGGAGCTAAAATAATTTTTGAAATAAAAAAAACCGGTATTGAAAATGTGCGAAAAATGCACTATACTTAATCTATAAAAGGAGACTGTATTTTACAGCTTCCGGCCGCGTCCCATATGGAACGCGTGAGTAGAAATATTTTGAACATTTTTATTAAATCCTCTTTGCAGGGAAGACGCCCCGGCCAGAGCGCGCCGGCAAGCCTTCCTTTGCGAAGAATCCGTCGGACACAGAATCCGCGTCCGACCGGACTATTATTACAGAATTTCCGTATCGGCGTCGTAGTCGATGCCGGGGATGGCAAAGCCGAATATTTGGAGAAAGGCTTCCCGATAACCGGCAATATCAGCAAGCTCGCCGATATTTTCGCTTGTTACCTTGTCCCAAAGTTCATTTACGTCTTCCTGCACTTCTTTTTTCATTTCCAGATCATCCAGACGGATGCGCCGGCTTGAATCAGTTGGGGCGCCGAGCGGATTGCCTGCCGATTCGGTCCCGTAAAGACGTCCGAAGAGGCGCTCTGCCTGCTCAATGCAGCCCTCATGCAGGCCGCGCTGCTTCATTACTTTGTAAAGGAGCGAAATATAAAGCGGCACTACGGGGATCGCTGCGGATGCCTGCGTGACAAGCGCTTTATTTACGGATATATAAGCGCAGCCTCCGATTTCTTCCTGTAAAGTGCGGTTGAGCTCCGATGCGGCTTGCTCCAGATCCAGCTTGGCGCGTCCGATTGTCCCGCTTTTATATATAGCGTGTGTCCGTTCAGGGCCGATATAAGAAAAAGCAACGGTGCAGGCGCCCGGGGCGAGAAGGTTCTTTTCCCGCAGGAGCGCAATCCAGTCCTTCCAGTCGCTTCCTCCCATGACCGCTACGGTTTCTTCAATTTCCGAATCGGTCGCGGGGGCAACCCTGGCGCAGGAAACCTCTCCGGTGTTGAAATCTACCGTTTTTCCCTCGAAGGGAGCGCCGATCGGCTTGATTACAGAGCTATAGGTTCTTCCCGCAGCGTCCGTCCGCTTCGGCGCGGCGAGAGAGTAAATAACAAGATCTACCTGTCCGCCGGGGAGCTGCGCGATTGCTTCCGCCGCTTTATTTTTGATTTCCTGGGAAAAAGCGTCGCCGTTTATGGAATAGGAAAGGCGGCCCTCCTTCTGCGCGAGCTGGTCGAAGGCGCGCGTCGTGTAAAATCCCGATGTTCCGGTTCTCGTTTCGGATGGGGCTTTGTCGAAATGAATGCCGACGGTATCGGCCCCGCCTCCGAAGCAGGCCATGATTCTGCTTGCAAGGCCGTAGCCGCCGGAGGAGCCGATCACGAGGACGCGCTTGGGAGCGGTTTCCAGATAATGGGCTTTTGCATGTTCTGCCTGCAGCCGCACGCTCTCGGCGCATCCGGCAGGATGCGCTGTCGTGCAGATAAATCCTCTGATTTTTGGTTTCACAATCATAAATACGATGCCTCTTTTCTCTGAACTGAAAGATCCCGTTTATTTTACCACAAACCGTGCCGCCTGTCATGCTCGCCTGATGAATGCGGCCGGGATGGTTTCCGAAAAAAGGAGGCTTGTCTTTCTGCCGCTGTTATGCTATAATAAAAATCAATAGGGAGGCATAGCTCAGTTGGTCAGAGCGCACGGTTCACATCCGTGAGGTCGCGGGTTCGAGCCCCTCTGTCTCCACCAAAAAAATGGAAGTCCCGCCGTATCCCGGCGGGATTTTTGTTTTGCGGCTGAGAGGGTGAGATGATAAGTGTGCGGCTCGCGAATCCATCCTCTCCTACCAGAAAAGAACGCTAACCTTGTATCAAGATTAGCGTTCTTTTTCTCTTTACCCGTGCAAAATATAGGTTTTGTGGCACATTATTATCTTGTTAATGTGATCTTTCTGTCTTTGCGATATTATAACTTAAGACCATATATCTTATTTCGTACGGCTATAGATATTCGTAAGGTTATACTCGATTCGTGTGGCTATATTACTATCAAATCCTGATATAAGTTCGATATAAACGAAACATTTATATATAAACAACTAATTGATAATTGGATTGGAACCGATTTCTGCTATAATGTGATTGTAAGCTTACAGAATAACTGAAAGGAGTTCATAATATGAACTTAGAAATAGGAGCCATTATTAAAAATCTTCGCACACAACACAAAATCACACAAGACCAGCTTGCAACATTCCTTGGTGTTACACCACAGGCTATCTCTCGCTGGGAGGCAGGAAACGGATACCCTGATATTGAAACCCTTCCGTCCATTGCGAATTTCTTTTCAGTAAGTACGGACGAGTTGCTCGGAATGAATCGCACAGAAAAAGAAAAACGACGCGACGAGATTTATTTGGAGATGCAGAAACAGGCTGAATCAGGTGAGGATAACGAGGAAACAATCCTAACAGCGAGAAAATATGTTGCCGAATTTCCGTCTGATGAACGTATTCAAATGAACCTCGCAGACAGCATCTGTCGTGCATATATGTGGAACGAAAATCCAGATTTGGACATTCTTGAAGAGGCTGAAAAACTGTATCTAACTTTAATTGATACAACCAAAGACAGCGAATTTCGATATGAATTGTTGGAATCGCTCTCATCACTGTATGCGGTCGGCTATAAGGATAACTTTAAGGTGGAACAGACACTGCGCAAACTTCCGACTATGGCATACTGCCGCGAGCAGGTCGGCTCTTCTATGAGTAGTATGATGAAAAGTAATCTGGGGCGCACTCAGGACTACATCGAAAAATTGACGGATAGTCTTGGCACAGTGCTTGAGGATTATATCATTAACAGTATACCAAACGATTCTTCTATGTGGGATGAAAAGATTGCAATGTTTGAAAAGGTTATCTCACTTTACGAGTTTGTTTTCGGAGATAATATGCTGTTTTATCATAATCGTGTCGCAGGATTGTACCGTGTTATTGCCACATATAAAGTGGCACAGAGAAAATATGACGATACCTTGTCCTATCTTGAAAAAATGTGTTATCATATTCAAAAGGGCAGCGATGTCAAGTCGGGAGATAAATATACTTCTCATTTCATGAACACAATGACATATCCTTATCCTGAGGAAGTACAACCGTTTGGAAAATTCCATGCCCTTATTGTCCATAATGATGCATGGTATGTTTTGAACGGAAAACTCAATCAAGATAGGTATGATCCGATTCGTGAAATGCCGAGATTCAAAAAAATAGTTGATAGTCTTGAACAAATCGCACATTGAGTTAACGGAGTTTATGCAAGAGTTCAAATCCACTCTCCAGAATCCCCAAAATATCTTTTTCATGTGGCTTTCACAGATGAGAGACCCGAAAGCGAAGCTTCGCTTTCGGGGATTTTTTCCGCATATAGCCTGACAAAACCGGGGATTTTGCCAGGGGATAGATTAAAAGCCCTGTAAAAAACAATATTAATGCTAACCGTCGTATATGATAAATATGGGGTAGATATAGTGGCAGAGAGGATATGTTTTGTCTGATACACCAGAAGAAATAGAAATTAATGTCGATGTTGAAACCAGAGGATATTTATTTGAATAAGATTTACAACTAAAGGATGGAGTGCTCACAAATGAGTTCAGTTACCAAGAGAATTAGCGAGATAAAGCAACCAAGAGGAGGATATGTAAAACCATCTCAATTTAATATATATAAAATTGATGATGGATATATTTTGAATGAAAACGAAAATATTCATGCTTCCGTAATCGGTATGACCGTCGATTATCTAACGAGATTTGTAATGGGTGCAGAACTTTTAGAAGCATTTAAAATATCTTGTACGGGTGCAAAGCTGGCGGAAGAATTGTTTGGACAAAAGAACGCTATGAAAAAGGCTGGGAAGTTATTGTCTGACATAAAATCAGTTGACGAAAAGTCAATTATAAACGCTTGTAAATTGGTTACATATGATGTGTGGTATAGAAATCCAATGGGTGCAAGAAAGGCTAAGGGGGCAGACGAAACCAATCCTGATAAAGAAACTATACAAAATATAGAAATAATGGTTCAACGAAGTGTGAAATTTTGGGAACGCTATGGCCCCATTGTTAAAGATGGCTTTACTTTTGAGCCTAATGGATATACAGAAACTGTTGATTCAGGAGATGGTGATTATCTTACGGCTGATACTATTTGGGATTTCAAAGTGAGTAAGTCGAAGCCGACGAATAAACATACTTTGCAATTATTGATGTATTGGATAATGGGACAATATTCAGGCCAAGAGATATATAAGAATATTCAGAATTTGGGGATATTCAATCCTCGCTTGAACGAAGTATATCTGCTTAATGTAGACACTATATCGAAGAATATAATCGCCGAAATTGAAAGAGATATTATATGTTATTAACTTTTTTTAACTAAAGAATATAGCAAAGGCAATCGATCCAGTCAACGGCGGCGCAGCAATAACTCTCTCCATAATGATAGTTTTATTTTTTACTATCTCTTATAGTGGGAGCATATCAAAATGAACAGGAAACAGTATAAACAATGTAATTTCGTACACAAGAAAGCGAGAACGCACAGAGGACACGCTGTATGCCGCACAACTGTTAAAATATTATCACACGGATGGCGGATGATATATACACGTTTGCAGAAAGGCGGATGATACATATGATATTGCTGACGGCATTTAAAGGACGCAACAACGCGTCAAGAACTCTGCTGGATAGGGTTGGCGGCCAACACATTGCAAAGGCGCTGCTTACGAATTCTTTTGACGCGTGTAAACAAGAACTCATTGAGTCGATCTCTTCATGCCATCCGAAATATGTTATTTCCCTCGGACGAAAACCGGTTATCAATCGGCTTTATATAGAGACCACCGCTTGTAATGAAAATTTTTGTATCAAAACCGGCTTTGATCTTTCGCTTCTGCAGGATAGCTTGAAAAGATATGGAATTCCATTCAAAATCTCGTTAAAGCCAAGCAATTTCTTATGTAATCATGTGTATTATTATGGCCTTAACTATATTGAGAAAAATACGCCCAAAACAAAAATGATTTTTATTCATGTCCCAGATATGAAACGGTTTCAGAATATCGATTCGGTCGTTTTTTGGCTGAATAATTTTTGTGGAGAACTGTTATGAAGTTGCCGGAAAATTTACCCAGCCTGAAAGGCAGAAGCAGAAAGACGCTGCTGAGCATTCTGCTTAAAAATGAATACGACAGTCCGCTGTTTCGTCCGGACCAAGTGGAATTTATGGTGACAGGTGAGAGGAAAGATGCTTTTGCAGGGAAAGCGTTTCAACGGCATGTATTGGCAAAGCTTACTTTGGGTGAGCGGCGTTTTGACTTCCTGTTTCAAGTGGTGCTTCCAACCTTCAGAGGAGCTGTGCGACCTGGGACTGGCGGTGGCTTCTTTCTGTTACACCGACGTTTCTCCTGACGCCGACGATTTTCAGAGCAAAGCAGGGGGATTCCTTCAGGTTGACAGAAGTCGGTCTGATGCCCCAGGAAAGCTGGCCATTTGGGCGTGGGCTGGACTATCTTCTGACATGTCCGCAGGTAGATCCGGCAAAGGAGGCAGTCGTAGGCCCATTCTTGTCTGGGAAAGACCGCTTTGCTTGCCGGCGCCATCTGGTCATCTGTAAAGATACCTCCCATTTGGAAAATTTCAGATTTGTTGTCAGGATCAGAAGCTTGCTCTCATAGCTGTCAGACATGACACGGAATAGAAGCTGGGATCCGTCCTTATCGACAGGCACATATCATCCTTCATCCAGTATGAGCAGATCAAAGCTGCGCAGATTCTTCAGAAGACGCTCCGGCATCCCATTTTTCCGGGCTTCCGCAGTTCTGTTACTGGATACAAAACAAATGATAATAGAAGAACTGAAAACCCTGATCTGGAGATACTACATGATCTATTGGAATACCCGCCAAATATGCTCAGCCAATGGGGGATTGCCACTCATGATCAAACGCAAGCATTACTATAAGTCATTGGGACAGGCAGCTTAAAAATTTTGTGAAGAAAAAGTATAAAGGCGTATTGACAATATCAGTTGTCAAACGGACGCTTTCTTTTTCGTTTCTCCAGTATGAGCGGCTTGACAAGTTACTTTTATTTGAATAAGAAATCCAAATTTTTCACCATAAAACGCTTCTTTATTTGTCATACCGTCTGTATTGACCAAAGAAGCACCGGCCGAACTGCTGAGGTGAAACTGCGAAAATCGCCCGCAGCTTTGCCTATGCTTGTGCTGGCAAAAATAATCCCGATAATATAGATGTATATGTTTACGGCAGGGAAAAGGAATTGCTTCCCATAAGCCGCGGGCCTAACAAGGCGCTGATTTTGACCGGAATGTCCAGTGCATTTGTATACAATATGGTCGAATCTCAGGTATCGCGTTGAAAATGGCTTTGATAAAATATGAATAGATAAAGACAATTGTCTGTAAAATCTTAAAAAAATTCGTGAAAGAAAGGAAGCTTTTGGCATGAAAAAATTATTATCAGTTCTTTTGAGCGCCGTACTTTTGGCAAGCGTTTTTGTTTTAACGAGCTGCCAATCTGAATCAGAGGATGAGACGCCAACGGCAACGATTACAGCCCAGACTACATCAACGCCTGCGGCTACGCCGACCGCTGCCCCTACGCCGACCGAGGAGCCTACGCCTACCAAAGAACCGGTGGATTATTCCGGAGGACTTGTTTCCAATGAACCGATGACTGTAGCGCTCTATCCTGAAAATATCCTGGAGATCGGCCTTCAGGCAATGTGCGGCACCGGACAGAGTATTGCGCTCCAGTTTTACGCAACCGTACCGTTTAATGGCATTGGATTTCATTCTCCTACCTGGACCGCTACGGAGGGCTTCTCTTTAGATTATGAAATTTATGCTTGGAATAATAATTACTATGATACGATTTGGAATGATCCCATTTTGTCGATCACCCCGGATCCGTGGGTTGACGGACAGTGCGCACAGGTTGTTTTTGAACCCGGTGAGGAGCTTCCGGCAGGGGAGTATCTGCTGGTTGCTTACTATCAATCGTATGAGAATGCGAAAAATTCCGGCGTGTATTATGTGGAGCAGGCGTTCCCGGGTACGCGGGCCTATCTGAATGATGAGGTCTGGGATAACGTATGCATTGTTACCACATTGTTCTATAATACGACGCCAGTCAATCCGTACGGACCGCTTTCAGATCCCGGCCTCGAATAAAATGGCAGAGAGAAGAATGCAATCCGGAAAGGGGAAAGAATAGCGTTATGGGAAAATTTGAAAAACTGAGGAGCCATATGGCAGAATCCATGGCGGCCCTTGCCGTGGCCACTGTAATGAGCCTTATCCTGATTTGCGGCAGCTCCGTGGGAGGCGCCGCGGCTTCTGAACTGCTCCTTTATCCGGATGAAGCTTCCGCGCAGGCGTCGCAGGTAAGGCTCACGGGAAACAGCTACGGCGTGCAGTTCTGTACAACTGCTCCTATAGAACAAGCGGAAATATATATTGCTTCGGCAGAGGTTCAGGGGATTCCTGAAATGAGAGTGTCTCTTTATCAGTGGAATCAGAATTATGCCACAACCATAGCGGGGACTCCGGTGATAACGGAAGTGATTTCCGGCTTTACAAAGGAATCTTGGGTGGCGGTTTCCTGCAGAAGCGAGAACGGCCCTTTGCCGAAAGGAGAATACTTGATGATGGTGGAGGATGGTAAGAATGGCGTTCAGCTAGAGGTGGTTGCACCGGGAATCAATCACACGCGTACTTATATGAATGCGTCTGCCAGAGGCGGCAGCCTGCGGGCTCGGCTGAAATTAGCGGAGGAGGGAGCGCTTTCTCCCATTTCGGACAACCAAAATGTGTATGTGGCGTCTCCCGATCAGTGGGCGGTCACAGACGGTTTGAACCGGAAAATAGAAGTTTCCTATACGGATACGAAAAGAGAAAATAAATATGTGGGTATTTTCTTTCATACCTGGCATAGTCCGAGGATGCATGTAAATAACGGTTTTATGGATATTAACAAGATTCTGAATAAGTATCCGGATATTGAGATCAATAATTACGAGGATCCGCGATGGGGAAATGCGGCCACGTATTTTTGGAACGAACCGATTTGGGGATATTACCGCACGAGCGATGAATGGGTATTGCGCCGGCAGGCCGAACTTCTGGCGGATGCTCAGATCGACGTTGTCTTTTTTGATTGCACGAACGCACAGGAGACCTTCCTGGATGACGCCTTGACTTTAATGAAGGTGTGGTCTGAGGCGCGTGCCGACGGCGTCAAAACGCCCGATGTCGCGTTCCAATTACCAATGTTTTCGTTTGACGACGCCGCAGTGCAGCTGAGAACGCTTTATGAGAATCTGTATGAACCGGGGCTTTATGAGGATCTTTGGTTTTATTGGAAAGGGAAACCATTAATTCTTGCTTACCCGGAAGCGTTGGGTGTGGGGAGATATCCGGATAAACAAATTCGTGAATTCTTCCAATTCCGGGTGGTCAGCCATACGCAGTCGCAAGACGGCGTGCAGGTAAAGAATCACGACGGCACGCCGGTAATTTTAGGAGATAACACCTTGTTTACCGATAACGGCTATCAGCTCTGGAGCTGGATTTCCGCCTATCCTCAGATTGTCAATTATAATCCGGATGGCACGCCGGAGCAAATGGCAGTTTCTGTTTCCCATAACTGGTGTAAGGAAACCCATCTGACCGCGTTTAGTAATCAAACGGATACGGTCTTCTCCCGAGATTATATTCCTACGGAAGATCGCTATGATGACAGGGAGAATGCTAAGCTTTACGGCGCTTATTTTGAGGCGCAGTGGGAGCGTGCGCTGGAAGTTGATCCGGAATTCATTTTTATCACCGGCTGGAATGAATGGACAGCAGGGCGGTATGAAGATTTCTGGGGTGTAGAGAATGCATTTATCGATAATTTCAGCGATGCACGCAGCCGGGACATTGAGCCTTCCAACGGAGACTTAAAGGATCACTATTACTATCAGATGGTTTCCTATATTCGCAGGTTTAAAGGCACCGAGGCCACGCCCGTACAGAAGAATATGAATACAATCGATCTGGATGCGGCGGAGGATCAGTGGGACACGGTCGAGCTAACTTTTTCGTCTTACGCCGGAGATACGTTCGACCGGAATTGCAACGGTTATAAAGATGCGGAAACGGGAAAGTATATTCGTTATACAGATTCTACCGGAAGAAATGATATTGTCAGTGCGAAGGTGGCATATGATCAAGAATATGTAACCTTTATGGTAGAAACTGCGGAAGAGCTTACCCCCTACACAGATCCCGCATGGATGCGTTTGCTGATCGAAGTGGTTTATTCGGATGGAGAGGCCGTATCCAAGGAGAACTGGGAAAGCTTTCAGTATATTGTTAATCGAAACACGCCTCAAAGTGAGACGGTTACTACGCTGGAGGCTTCTGCGGGAGGCTGGAATTGGGAAACGGTCGGCGAGGTGCAATACCGCGCGTCCGGCAACCGCCTTCAAATTCAAATTCCCCGCACAATGCTGGGCGTGGAGACGGGAGATTTTACGATAAACTTTAAGTGGTCGGACAATATGCAAACGGACGGTGATATCATGGATTTTTATGTTCACGGTGACGTGGCGCCGGGCGGAAGATATAAATACCAGTTTACGGCCGGAAATCCCGTAATTCCAGCAGACGAGAATTCGTTCGGAAAATCCGTATGGCCCTGGATTGCATGCGGCGGTGCGGCAGCGGTGGGCTGCGCTGTCGGAGCAGCGGTTTTGAAAAAACGAAAGAAAGTAAAGAAAGAATATTCTAAATGACGCGCAGGGAGCTTATTGAACATTACCGAAAATTTGATGAAGATGAATTGTTTTATCGCGATTATTATCAGTCGGACAGAAGCGATGCGGCGATTCGTGAGATTGCAGAAAAACTGAGGAAGGATAAGGCTCAGGGCTTGGATGTATGGATTCCGGAGCTGGATATGCATGGAAAAGAACTTCTGGCGGAGCTGCTGATCGGAGCCAGCAACGGAAATGTTTCCGTGAGAAAGCATACCCGATATAATCCTTTATTTGTGCATAGTCATTCTTTTTTTGAACTGATTTATGTATTGACTGGGTTTTGTATGAATACAATTGAAGACCGCCCGATCCGGATGGAGAAGGGCGATCTCTGTATCATCGCGCCGGGAATGCCGCATGCTCTGGGCGTTTTTGATGACGACTCCATTGTCCTTAATATATTGGTGCGGAAGACTACTTTCCGGGAAACTTTTTTTGATGTTTTTCAGAAAGACGCGGAGCTTTCCGATTTTTTCTATCAGAATTATTATTCTGAGAAGCAGAGCAAATTTATTTGCTTTCATACTGCAGGAAATCAGGAATTGGAAACGCTGCTGGACATTCTTTTTTCGGAGTCTGTCTGTAAAGAGGAATATAGCTCGAAGGTAATGGAGAATTTAATGCGGGCAATTTTCTGCGTAATGCTGCGGATGACACCGGAGAAAATTTTTGTCCGGAAACTGTCGGAAGGCCAGCAGAACAGAGAACAGATTCTTCGGTATATTCAGACGCATTATACAGATATTACCTTTGAAGAGCTGGTGGAGCATTTTCATTTGTCAGAATCAAGTCTTCGCCGATTTTTCCGTCAGGATGTGGGCAGAAGCTTTGTAGAGCTTGTACGGGAAATTCGATTGCAAAAGGCTTGTATGCTGCTGCAGAATACGGAAATGCAGGTGAGCGATATCGCCGCCCAGGTAGGATATGAGTCGGAAGGATATTTTTATCGGTTATTTAAGAATCAATATGGTGTGACGCCGTTGGAATATCGGAAGCAAAACGGAGGATAAGGATATGGACTTTTTAGAGCAAGCAAAGGGGCTGATGCCGGCGCTTCATGAACGTTGGGTGTTCCCGGAGGAACAGACAAAACCGGGCCTGCGGTACATGGGGAAGGGAGATTCCTTTACCTTAGATTTCGGAACGCATCTTGTTGGCTATTTTCAAATCCGGTTTGAAACGGATCGAGAACCGGACTCGCCCTTGAAAATCATTTTCCGCTTTGCAGAAGTGCCGTGCGAGCTGGAAATTGATGTAGACCAGAAAAATTACAGGGGCAGCTTAAGCAGCACCTGGTTTCAGCAGGAAACCGTTAATATGGATAATCCCACAGAGCTCCTTTGCTTACATAGACGGTATTCCTTTCGGTATGTACAGGTGATTTTTCCGGGGAACACTCATTATCAGGTGCGGTATGTGAATTCTGCATGCCGGGCGGTGTCTTCTGCAGATGAGGCGGCCGTTTTGCCGCTTCCGCGAGAATTTGCCGCAAAGGATCCCCTGCTCGCAGAAATCGATGAGATTTCTGTTCGCACGCTGCGAGACTGTATGCAAGCTGTTTTTGAAGACGGTCCTAAGCGCGACCGGCGTTTGTGGCTGGGGGATTTGTTTCTGCAGGCGAAGGCAAATTATGTGACTTTTAAAAAAAATTCGCTTGTGTTACGCTGCTTATATTTGTTTGCGGGGCTGCCCCATTCGGATGGCTGTATGAGTTCGGCCGTTTACTGCGAGCCGACGCTTTCCGGTCAGGCCTGGATTCTTCATGATTATGCAATGCTCTTTATAGGGACCTTGGCTGATTATTATGAGGAAACCGGCGATCTGAATGTGCTGAAGGAGCTTTGGCCTACGGCATTTCACCAGGCGGAAATTGTGGCGAATTCATTGAATGAAGAAGGCCATGTGCCAGAGAATCTGTACTTTATTGATTGGTGTGAAAGCTTGGATAAATCTGCCGCAGCGCAAGGGCTTTCCATTGCAATGATGAAGCGGGGAGTATGGTTGGCGGAATTATTAGGAGCGGAGAATGAGCTGAAACAGCTGAAGTGCTGGATTGCACGCCTCTCTGCAGGTGCGCGGGATTTTTATGACAAAGATCTGAGGATATTCCGAGGACGGAGCGGTCAGATTTCTGTGGCTTCACAAATGTGGATGATATTAGCCGGCGTTCTGGATTTACAAGAGAACAATCGGGTGCTTGATGCTATGGCAGACTGCTCGGATGCCGTATCTACGGTTACGCCGTATGCCATGCATTTTTATGTAGAAGCTCTGATTGCCTGCGGAAGAATGCAGGAGGCAATTCATTTGGTAAAGCGTTATTGGGGCGGTATGGCGCGCCAGCAGGCAGATTGCTTTTGGGAGGTTTATGTTCCCGATAATCCGGAGGCTTCTCCATATGGAGATAAAAGAATCAACAGTTACTGCCATGCATGGAGCTGCACGCCAACATATTTTATACGGAGGTTTTTCGTGCCGTTCCTGCAGGACTGAAAACGAAAAAGCGGTTCCGACGGAAAAATTCAGTATTTTTATGTGCATTTTGGTGGTTTTGTGCATTGCTGTGGAATCGAAAAAACTATATCATGTAAATATAGTAAAAAAATCACGTCTGTTTTATGACGAATATGATTGGAGGAGTTTAGATATGCGTAAACGTACAGTTAAAGCTTTATCGACAGTCGTCTTGGTTTGTCTGCTGTCTGCCGGCTGCCTGGGAATGTTGACGGTAACTGCTTCGCCCGTAAGCGGAACAGTTACATACGCCGAGAAAGCAGATGTACCAAACGATGTGTACTGGCCCTATTTCGATGCCTGGAACGCAGACAAGGAATACCAGACCTTTGCAATTCGTTTCTCTGCAAAATCATCCTTTACGGGTGTATATTTAATGCCTTACGTGGAGGGGACACCTACCGTAGGCGCTGCTTTATATGCATGGGATACGGATTATGCTACTTCCGTAGCCGGGACCGCAAGAGCGGAGGTTTCTTTTGTGCCTGAACTTGCAAATCCAAATGAGCGGAATGACATTGCGTACCATTTCGACAGCGCGCAGGCTGCGGGCGAATATGTAGCTGTATTTACCGTACAAGGCACACAGGCTTTTATTCCCACAAAAGCAAAGCGTGACACAAGCATGGCAGAGTGCTACGTAGCAGGGAATTTGATCGATGTGGATTTCTACGGGGGACTTATTTTTGAAGATGCTTCCGCAGACACGTTTAATCCTCTTGGAATAGTAACTTGGGCAGATAAGGCGAACCAGATCGACGGTAGCAATGCAAATGCCGATTTGTTCTGGCCTTATTTTGACACCTGGAATGCGGGAAATCAGCAATCCTGGCCTGATTTTGCCATTCATTTTTCGGCAGGGGCTCCCTTTACAGGGCTGTATCTTGCTTCCTATGCAGAGGGCTCGCCGGAAATCAGCGTTAAGTTATACGCTTGGAGCAAGGACTATGAAACTACTGTGAAAGGATCGGCTCAGGTGGCCGCAACCATTCAGCCCGAAATTCAGTATAACGGAGACAGGAATGATCTTTCTTTTCCGCTTTCCGACGGCTTGCCTGCGGGAGAGTATCTCGCTGTCTTTACTGTGAAGAGCGCGTCGCCGCTGATTCCAACAAAGACCAAGGCGGCTTCCGCTTATGTCGAGTGCTATATGGATGCCAATCCAATAGACGTTGATTTCTTTGGCGGCCTGATCTTTGCCGGCAACGCCGACGATCTGTACCTTCCCGTAGAGAAAGAGACCGTTCCGTTCTTTGAGACGAGTAAGGCCGCTGAGAATGAGACCGCCATTGCGATAGGAGACGAATACGGAATTCAGTTTGCAACGGCGGCTCCTTTTAATAAGCTTTCTATGGTTTGCCCCACCTGGACGAAAACTGATACAAGCATGAGCTGGAGCTTGTATCAGTGGGCCGGCTCTTATGAGGATTCCGTAGCGCAGCCCGCGATTGCAGCGGTGGAACACCTGAATATTGCGGATGGCGCTACTTTGACTCTGAATTTGGAGCAGGATGCTGCGGCCGGTGAATATCTGCTGGTGATCAAGAAAATTTCTGAGGGCGCGGATTCGCCCGGAATATATGGATTTACGGGTACTTCCGAGTATACGCGCTCTTATGTAAACGGCGAAATTTATTATGACGCTTCTCCCTGTCTCTATGTCCATTGCGCTCCTGCTGAAAATTACTATGGAAAAATCAGCGTATCCAATGGAACAACAGAAATTCCGTCTACCGGGGACGGAAGCATTTCCCTGGCAATCCTTGCAGCTGCCGTATGCCTGACCAGCGCCGCGGCCGTGAGAAGGAAGCGTGCATAACTATAATTACTAGGGACAATCATATATTAGAGAAAGGACATACTGCTCCAGTGCGAGCGGTATGTCCTTTTTCCTATGACGAAAAACCTTCCGTAGCATATTCTATCAGAGCATCGATGTTGATCCCGCTTTCCCAGGGACGGTAACGAGTGCCGGCAGGCTGATCTGTCACATAATATTCCGACCAGGCCCCTGCCTCATCCAGCAAATCCAGTAGCTTATCATAGACAGCCTGCGTTCCGGGAAGACGATAGCGAACCAGATTACAGAGCAGCAAACCGTAATCGTATCCCACGTTTTTCTGCGCCTCCTGGTTTGAGTATACATGCCCGCGCTCCTTCAGCTCTTCTGTCAGCCGCTGCAGATAATTTACAATGATTTTCTGATCTAATCCTTCAAAGCGCAGATAAGCGGGCATCAGCAGCGCACTCGGCAGATGATAGATCCGGTCTGTTTTTTGCGGAATGACTCCGCGATTGAAACAGCGGGGGCACACGTAAGCGCCGTTTTCGCACCGTTTGGTCCAGCCGAAAAAATCGCACGCGCCTTTTCCGAGGTTCATGCAAACGCCGTAGCGATACGGGGGCTGCTCTGCATGCAGGAGTCGGGCCGGATTATTCAGCGCATATTGTCCGCCTGCCGCGAAGTTTGCCGGATAATCCTTTTCAACGCTTTCCAGGGTTTTCTCCATTTCGTTTATGTTCAAAGCCGCTTGCCCATGCGATTCCCGATTTGCCTGCCGCTGAAGAAAGCGCAGCAGCGCTTTGCCGGACAAGATAAATAGCATGGTGGCTTCCGCAGACCCTTCATTGATCACATCCCGCGGAAGCAGTCCTCCGGCGATGTACGTCTCATCTCCGTTAAAGGGCATCATATTGCCCTGCAGCTGCGAAAGCTGACGCTCGTACAGCCATATCAGCAAATTGAGATTTTCGGTCAAAATTTCAGTATCTCCGGTGAACTCTGCGTATCGGAAAAACTGAAGCAGTAAATATCCGGGAATTTCCGTCGCATCATTTTCCGCAAAATGGAAAAGGCCTTTTACTCCCATTCCCTGCGCATTCAAAATGCATTGATTTTCTCGAAATACGCCGATATAGAATTCCAGCATGCGGCGCGCCTGCGCGTACATCCCGAGGCGCAGCATCGCCATGCAGACGCCGTACTGGTCCCGCACATATCCTAAATGATATGCGTAGCCGGCCAGCACACCGCCTTCCTTCGCCTGCTGCACCGTCAGATTCACCACCGTGCTTTCGATCGCGTCGATCAATTCGGCACGGCGCGGCAAGGCGGCGGGAAGCTGCTCTGTAACCGAAATTGTGCTGAATAACTGCGACCACCAAAGCCGCGTCGAGGCCAGCATTTCCTGATACGACAATTTGGCAAGCCGCGCAGTGTTCTCGTCGCATTCGGGATAGGAGGGTCCCCCGATGATCAGCAGGTCCGCCGCGCCGTTAATAAAAATATCATAGGAAAATGCGCCGGCAGCCTGAACGTCGGCGGCTCCGCGAATCACGACAGAAAAAAACTGCGGAAACGGAAGCGGATAATCGTTATAGACGGCATTCCCGTTTTTTGTTTTAAAAAGAATCCGCGTTTCTCCCGGAAGACGCGCCGTCTCTTCATAATGAAATTTTGCGGCATCTTTGCCGTGCGGCCTAAGCTGAACGCAGATCGGCTCTGTGCTTTCCACGCGCCGTACAAGACAGGGCTCCTCCGGCAGTGCAAAATCAATGATTTTGGCAATCTCGGCGTTTTCCAAACGCAAATCCATCTGCCAGATCCCACACTGAGGCATGCGCCTGACAGGGGAACGGCTGTACGCAGCAGGATGGATCAATCGGCTCTCAAATACGGACGGAGAAGAGTAGGGAGGGCCGAAGCATTGCAGCATTTCACCATTGCAAAAAGCGGCGGCCATTCTGCCGTTGCCGATCATATAAACCGCATTGGAATTCATATCGTTTCCTCCTCATATTTATTTCATAAAATACATGCACAGAATACAAATGAATTGTATTGAAAGCAATGCACAGAAGCAATTTTTTTATGTATTATTGCGAATAAAAAACACAGTTAATAATTTGAAGGATTTCGGATTTATCTATTAAATGATCAAATTAATCCATTTTATGAAATATTATATCTTATACAATATAAAACATGTAAACATTTATTTGCAGAACAAGGGACTGTTTTGCAGAAAGGAATGTCTCATGAATCATATCAGTCGTCCGGTACGGTATATCGCTTTGTCGATTCTGGCCGCTGTGCTGTTTTCTGTAAGCGGCTGCAATAAAGAGAGGAAAAAACTGGTTTTGTCAAAATATGATGGTCCGTATTCTGCCGTAAACGGAAGCTACGGAGGCGTAGACGATTTGGGACGGGAGCTGCTGACGGATACGGAAGCGGGCGGCGTACGCCAGGGAAAAACGGTCGGGATTTTCTATTTTCTGTGCCTCGGCACGCAGGGAACGAATCATGTATATGATGTTCAGAAAATTCTTGAAAAGGACCCAACGGCCTACCGCTCTGAGGAAGCGTGGCTCAGTGCCGGCGGCGGAGCCGTGGGAACGCCTCATTGGTGGTCGGAACCGCTGTTCAACTATTATACGCAGACGGACGAATGGGTTATCCGCAAGCACATTCAGATGTTTTCTGCTGCAGGAATCGATTATCTGATGCTGGATACCTCAAACGGAACGCCGAATACATATTTGCGTCAGGGGCAGCTTTTGCTGCAATT
Source organism: uncultured Clostridia bacterium (assembly GCA_904420095.1). GTDB lineage: Bacteria > Bacillota > Clostridia > UBA1212 > UBA1255 > Egerieisoma > Egerieisoma faecipullorum. Next base: position 189,255 of record CAJFUB010000007.1, on the reverse strand, counting down.
GCTGGATGAATATGCGAAAATGGGATATTCCGTTCCGAAAATCGCTTACTATACAAATGCGGTTTCCGGGAAAACCATGGATGAAATTTACGAGCAAATCTATTTAAAATATCCGCAGTATCAGTATTTGTGGTTTCAGTGGGACGGGAAGCCGCTGATGGTCGGGAAAGCAGAAGAGGCCAGCGAGGCGGTAAAAAATACTTTTCGCATAAAAGCCAGCCAGTGGCCCAATGAAGAGAAAAATGACGACGGGTGGCCCTGGATAGAATTTGATCGGATTCTCACAGACGAAGCGGTTTACGGCCTGAACGGACGGAAGGAGATCGTCTGCGTTTCGCCGGCGCAGCATTCTGAAAACTGGATGAGCACCAGCGCGTTCTACGGAGGGGAAAATCGTTCGCGCAGCTTTTACGATGGGGAAAACCATATTACAGAGGACTCCATTCTCTACGGATACAATTTTCAGGAACAGTGGGAATGGGCGATTGCGCAGGATCCCGAAACGATTTTTATCACGCAGTGGAACGAATGGCACGCGACGCGGCTCGATATTGATATGCCGGACCAGCCTGTTATTTTAGTGGATACGGCTACCGCTGAATACAGCCGCGACATCGAACCGATGAAGGGCGGCTTTGGAGATAATTATTATATGCAGATGTGCTATTACATTCAGAAGTTCAAGGGCTCCGCGCCGCGGGTGAACGTAGGCGGAGAGAACACAATTGATATAAACGGAAGCTTTTCCCAATGGGATGCGCCGGAAATCACCGCGCTGTACCAGGATTTTCAAAATGATACGACGGCGCGCAATGCGCTTGGCTACGGCCGCCAAAGATATAAAAATGAAACGGGACGGAACGATATCGTCAATCTGAAGGCTGCTAAGGATTTAGAGAATCTTTACTTCTATGTTGATACGAAGGAGGCGCTGACGGCGCCGGAGGGGGAAAACTGGATGACGCTCTTTCTCCGCAGCGGGACAAATGAGGAGCCGCTATGGAACGGCTATGATTATAAAGTCGTTTTTCTTTCCGGAGAAAGCGATCGGCTCCAGGCAGTATTGAAAAAATGCAGCGGTGATTCGAATTGGAGCGATGTCACGAACGTATCTGCTAAAGCAGAAGGGAATAAGCTGATGGTTTCCATTCCCAAAAATGCTTTGGGGATCGCGGCGGAAGATCTGTTAAATATCCAGTTTAAATGGGCAGACAATTATGAGGAGGGCAACCTATGGTCCTTTTATACCGATGGAGACGCCGCGCCGTACGGCAGATTTAATTATGTCTTCAGCGAACAGAAATGGACGGAAGCGTAATCTGGAATATAAAAAGAAAAAGGAGTGTTTGAGATGAAAAAGGGTTTTGTGAAAATGGCGTTAATCTGCATTTTATGCACCGCATTGTTTTCAGCAGCCGCGCTTACGGGATTTGCCGCAGAAGACGTCAGCGTGAATATTGCCTCTATGGAGGGCGCTACGCATCACTGGTCGGGCACCTGGGGCAATAACGTGGAGGATTCTGCAAGCGGAGATCCCGGTTCGAATTGCTTCAACGGGATTACGAGCGATAAATGGGGCAGCGCCGAATTGACGGACGCTACGCCGCAGTGGATCTCCGTTGTATTCCCGTCTGCGCAGGAAATTTCAGGATTCAAAATTTGGCAGGCAGATACGATTTATACCGACAACAGAGGCTTTACGGTAGAGTATCAAAACGGGACCGACACTTGGCAGACGGCGCTGACGGTTACGGCAGAAGATTTGGGCGCATCGGATACTCAGAAATGGACTACCTTTGAGAAGGAGTTCGAAACGCCCGTTACAGCTACGGCATTCAGGATCTATTTTACGGCGGCCCAGAAGGGAAAAGACAATGTTTACGCAGTGGAATTATCCGAATTGGAAGTCTATAAAAAGGAAGCCGCCCGCGTCGGCTCCGGTGCGGGAGATACTGGAAAACCCTTTGACAAAAGCACCGTGACATTTATGGATCTGCAAAACTGCGGCGCTTCGGCCTCTTCCTCTTCTCAGCCGCCGATCAATGCGATTGACGGCAGCCTGGATACGAAGTGGGGCAGCGAAGGAAACAATGTTCCGCAATGGTTCCAGATAGAATTTGACGAGCCGGTAAACATCGCCGGTATTCGGCTGCATCAGGATCATCATTGGTCTGACGTAACGGATATGACCGTTCAGATTTCAGTAGACGGCGGTGCGCTGGAGACCGTATATACATTAACTGACGGCTCTCTTGGGGAAGATTACGAATATCTGTTTGATACAGTTTGGAATACGGATACCATACGCTTTGTATTCACAAAAGCAGGCGACCGCTGCATTCGGGAGGCCGGCGGAGCGCCTACCACGAGCATCGACATGAAAGAGGTTCTGCTCTATACCGCAGTGGTGGATGCGGAGGATCCTCCGACTTCTTCCGATCCTGGAAATACTGACGATCCGACAGAGCCGAACGTACCGAACCAGCCTACGGGAGATTCCATGAGTTTCCTGTTTCTCATATGTATTTTAACGGCAGGCGGTTCCGCGCTGAATCTTGCACTGCGGCAGAAAAGATCACTGGAGAACAAATAACAGAGCAAGGAAGGAGAACATTATGAAAAAGCATACTGTCTATCATGTCACAATCCTGTTTATTCTGCTGATTAGCCTGTTCCTTATCACGGGCTGCGGCGAGTCAGAGCCGTCCTCTTCCGACAGAACTCCGACGGCTTCCCCACAGAGCACGGCGGCCGACAATACGGCCATCATTGCAACGCCCGCACCGTCTACGGCAACGCCTGAGGCGGAGGCGACAGATCCCGAAAAGCAAACGTTATCCGATGAACAGCTGGGGAAACCTTTTCCGGCCGATTTAGAAGGGGTAGAATTGCTGTTTTCACAGGATTATGAAACGGATCTGGCATTTGAGGACATAACGGAGCAGGGAGAAAACATAAATATTGTTAACGGAAAGCTGGGCCTGTGTCTTGATCCGGACGGCAATTATATTGATAGCTGGGCCGGCTGGGGATTAGACGTTCTATGCTTATTGGATGATTATGAGCAATATGAGCTGAGCTTTGAATTGCAATCTTTCAAACCGGCAGAAGGCAAGTCCGCCTGGGATTCCTTTTTTATGGGAGCCTTTATTTCAGATTGCGCTGCGGCAAAGCCTTATTACACGAATGCAAACGAGATCGCGGACGGTTTTTGGGTTACATTTACAAACGAAACGGAGGCTCACGTTTATTTTGGCGGTATCAATTGGCCGAATCCGCTGGTAAGCGTCAGCATTCCGGAAGGATTTGATACGGCAAAGCGGCTGTATGTGATTACCAATCAAAATGGCGTATCGTATTGGATGGATACGGCAGCGGGAGAGCAAATTCTGCTGGTTTCGGCGGTCTTCTCAGAAAACGACAGTACCGTTACTATTTATGACGGCAGCGGTCAGTCCGTCTGGAGCGGTGCAAATGAAATCGATCGGAGTGTGGGCGGATTCTTCCGGGCGTTCAATCATTTCTGCCCGACACAGATCGACAACCTGCTGCTGAAGGCGTATTGATTTTATCATATTATATTCCAATTAAGCGTGTTGACAAAGGCGGCTCGATATGATAGCATCATCCCGTCAGACGATTGGAAATTTTAAGAGAGAACGGAGGCGGTTGATATGACGATTATAGCGATAAAGATGACGATTGTATATAAAGGATCGGATGTCGTGTCAGCTGCCGCTTTTCTATAAAAGAACGATAGAGAGCCGCCGTTTAAGCGCATCCGGATCGGGTGCGCTTTTATTATTCATGCTGTAATCGTCCTCTTCCCAGTGCGCATTTGTTTATATTTTATAAAGAAGGAGACGATATTTTTATGCAAAGATTCAAATCTATCATTCTTCCCCTGCAGGGAAAAAACAAAAGCAGCCTCCAATGGCTTTATAATACCAAATGGCAATCAAATCGTGCGTTTGAGGAAAAAGAAAAGATTTTTTCCTATGGCCAGCTTCTCTTCTGGTTTGGAGGAACAAGTCTCCGCAATTCCGAAAAACTGCTTTTATATGTTGAATTTCCCGTTTCGTTTGGTGAAGGAATCAACGAGACAGACGCTGTTCCGATTGAAAACTATCTGCTTCACGTTTTGTCTTTGAAGATCAATGCCTTGGCAGAGAAATATGTCAATGAAGCAAAAAATGTCCGTGAAAAAGCGCAGTTTGAAACGCAGCGCCCAAACGAGCTGATGCTGCGCCGGAGCGGCATCCGTTATAATTATGAAAAGGGCGCCGCCAGGCTCACCATACACTTCAATGTTCCGCTTGTTAACGCCTTGTCTGTGAACGCCAAGGCCGCGGTTCGGGCGGTAAAAGAAATCCTGGAGCATATCGAAGACGCGGCGCATTCGATCGACAGGGACAGGATCTGCGAATATATTGTCTGCTATCATAAGCAGGAGCAAATCAGGGAGTATTTGAAACGCCAAAATCTGTGCGCCTTTATTGCAAACGGCAGTATTTTACCGCGGGAAAACGCAGGGGCAAAACCGATGATGGGCGCCGTTCCATTTTGTGCTCCGAAAGAACTCGAAGTAACGGTCCCGTTTGAGGACGGCACCCAAATTTCCGGCATGGGAATCCGTCGCGGCGTAACGGTAATTACAGGAGGCGGGTATTCCGGTAAATCCACTCTGCTCGATGCAATCGAGTCCGGAATTTACAACCATATTCCAGGAGACGGCCGGGAATATGTCATCTCCGATGACAGTACGTTGAAAATCTATGCGGAGGACGGCAGACCGGTTCACAATCTTGATTTATCCCCGTTTTTTCGACATTTGCCGAATAAAGCAGATGTGAGTAATTTTTCTACGACGCATGCAAGCGGAAGCGTATCGCAAGCGTCAAACATTATTGAAGCAGTTTGCGGCGGCGCAAAGCTGCTGCTCATTGATGAAGATAAAAGCGCGACCAACTTTATGATTCGTGACCGGAATATGCGGAAAATTGTGAAAAACGAGCCGATCGTTCCGTTTACCGACCGTGTGCGCGAGCTCTGCCGGGAAAAGCACGTTTCAACGATTCTGGTAATCGGCGGATCCAGCGAATATTTGTCCTGCGCCGATTCTGTTCTTTTGATGGACGAATATATTATAAAGGATATTACGAATGAGGTGAAAACGCTCGAGCTTCCGGCAAATGCTCCGGCCTTGGCAAAGGCAGACTGGGAAACGGACCGCAGGCTTGTACCGGAGAAAACATCGCAGCCGCTTCTCATTTTCCGCTCGGTAAAGACGGAAAATGAAAAGAAAATCATACTGGATGATTACAGCGCAGATATAACGTTTTTGTCGTCAATTTCCACAGGGAACCAGATGAACGCGCTTGCCTTAATTATGGAACGTCTTTTGACGGATCGGGAATCGGACAGCGCGAGGCTCATCGATAAAGTAACGGAATATACGAAGGAAATAGCAGGCGGCGCTTATGAGGCGCGCTCTTTGCTTGACGATACGGCTTTGCGGTGGTATGAGGAAATCCGTCCTCTTGACGCATTTTGCTGTATTAACAGGATGCGCGGCGCATCTTTTTCAAGAAAAGGCGGCGATGCACAGTGAGGGAAATAAAGTGATATCGCAAAATCGGGGGATATGGCTTTGGAATATATTTACATTTCATCCGATTTATGATTTAATACAAGAGATAAAAATGGACGCGTATTTCAAATTGCCAATTAAGAATTTGCTGCATCATAAGAAAAGAAGTGTTTTTTTACTTCTTTTATTCCTTTGCTGTATCGTTTTTTTTCTGCTTGCAATGTATTTCCTGCGTCTGACAGACGGGTATTTTCGCTTTCAGGAGATTTATAATCTCAATGCAAGAACGTTTGCCGTATCGCCCGCAGAATCCGTCGCCATCGACCGCGAGGACGAAGCGTACCAGGCCAGGTACCGGGAGCTCCAAGAGGAGCTCCTGGCGCTGCCGCACGTAGAAACGGCATTTTGTTCACTGGGCGATACCTTGGGAACAGAACGCGCATCCATAAACGGCTCGGAAGCGGATCTGGATCTTTACGGAGCAAACCATAAAACGCCGCTTGTTATTCAAAATGGCAGACATTTTCAAGAAAATGAAAGGAATGCCATTTTGGCTCCCTCAAGCCTGGCGGCGTCTGCGCTGGGCGGCGAGGTGCTCCTGCGGATCGATCCGGATACGACGTATACCTGTAAAATCATAGGGATCTATAATGATTTTATGAATACAAAAAGGTATTATATTCCGGCACAGGATGCAGAGGACCTGAACTATCGCCAGAGAGAAAAAATGGTTGAGGCAGGCTACGCCACTTCCATGGGACGTCTTTCCTATACCGTGATCGCCGACGATTCCGCCAATATCGCACAGCTGCAGAAGCTGCTTGCCGATAGAAATTATCTCGTCGGGGATCCATATTATATTGCCGAAGAAACGAATGTGAAGGATTTCTTTTCTGCCGTCGCCTATACCATATCGGCTGCTCTGGCAGGAATTGCCGCGCTCTTTATCGTTTATGTCTCTGCAAAATGCATCCGGGAACGGAAAGCGGAAATCGGCATTTTAAAGGCAATCGGATATAAAACGTTCCAGATCCGCACGTCGTTTTTCCTGGAATTTATGATTTTGGCCGCGGCCGCGTACGGAATCTCTGTGCTGCTGTTCCTTCCGCTCCGTTCCTTATTAAAAAATTATATGAATCGACAGCTGGCGCCCGTTTTTGATTTTCTCAAGATCCCTACGGCAGATCTGTACTTGCTGGCTTTACTTGGAATCCTGCTTCTTCTATACGGAGCGCTCTTTTTCTCGCTGCAAAAAATCAATCGAATTACAGCGGCGGAAGTATTAAAAGCATAAGAAAGCGAGGCGGGGAAATGGATACGCTGATACGATGCGAACATTTAAAGAAAACATATCGAAACGGCGTTACGGCCTTACAGGATTTTACAGCACAATTTGTATCGGGCGCTTTCTATCTGATCACAGGCGCTTCCGGGGCCGGAAAATCAACTCTGCTGCATTTGCTGGGACTGCTGGAACGTCCGTCAGAGGGAGTGCTTTCGCTTTGTGGAAATGAAATTTCAGCAATGAAGGAACGCAAGAAGGCAGAGCTTCGAAACCGGTTTATCGGATTCGTTTTTCAATCTTATTATCTGCATCCCAATTTAAACGCTGTGGAAAACGTGATGGTCCCGATGCTGATTCATCGGGAGATTCCTCCCGCCAAACGGAAGCAGCGTGCGGAAAGCCTGATTGAAAAGGTCGGTCTTGTGGAGCGAAGCAGCCATTATCCAAAAGAACTCTCCGGCGGAGAACAGCAGCGCGTCGCCATTGCCAGAGCGCTTGCCAATGATCCGCCCTGCATTTTAGCCGACGAACCGACGGGAAATCTCGACGCTGAAAATGAACGTCATATTTTTCTTTTGCTAAAACGCCTCAGCGCCGAAGAGGGAAAATGCGTCGTTGCAGTGACGCATAGCCCTGAGGCGATGCAATATGCCGACGCCGTGATCCGATTGTCCAAGGGAACCGTTGTATGAATCGGATGCTTCTGTATAAAAAAATTTATTTGCGAAGAAGCCTGTCTCTTGCCGTCTGCTTTACCGTTCTTTTCGTAGCTTATTCAGCTGTCTCCGTTTATCTGGAGACCGCGGCGGCCTATGGAGAAGCGCTTGCCTCTTTAAAGGAGCCGCAGCAGCTTTCCTTCTCCGTCCGAATGCTCTATGGGGGCGCGCGCATTTTTCTTTTGATTCTTTTTTTCGCAATCGGCGCGTATTCCCACGCGGATAAAATCCGGCAGAGCAAATTTCTCTTTCGCTTTGGCTATTCAAGATTCCGAATTTTTCGAGTCAATGCTTGCGTAACCTTTTTGGAGCTTCTCATTCCGGATCTGCTTGCGGCCGGCCTGTATGCTCCGGTTTCCCGTTGGATTTTTCGGTATTTCCAGGAGCAATATCAATTCGATGCCGCGGGCTCCACGGAAGCGCTTTGCCTGCTTCAGCCGGTTCTTGCTTTGTATTATGGAATTTCTTTGATTTGCTTATCTGCTCGCTGCAGATAAAAGACAAGCTGCTGTTCTCGCGCTTTTTGCCACAGAGCGAGCTCGCGCGTTCAGACGGTATGGCCAAAAGGCCTGAGCTGCTTTACCGCAAATATTCATATTCAAAGGAGGCTCTTGCCGTTTCAAAGGAAAAAAGAGTCTGTGCGTTTTTCCGGAAACAATAAGAAGCGCTGCAGCAGGCGCTTTCGTGGATGGTTCGGCACATGCTGCCATTTACGGGCGCTCGGAGCGGGACGCTGTGCTTCTCGATCAATTTCATTGAGAAAAGCATGTCTCCCTGGGAAATAATAATTTCCCCATTTTGAATCCGGACCGCTTTTGCGCCGAGATATGTTGCCAGCCGGTATTCTTTTCCGCGCCAATGAATGATTCCGATCACTCCGGTAAAACGGAACGCTCCCATCGGGATCTCCGCCACGCTGAGCATAAGCGCTCCATCTTCAAAGGCGCACTGCGTCCATGCGTACTCTTTGGGAAACGAACGCCCCCGGTCTCCCTCGATATAGCCAATCCCGTTTGTAAAGGAATAGGTCACCCCGTTAATACGCAGTTCCCCGGTAACGGTGTGCTTCATGCTTAAAACGGCATGCCGGCACTCCAAGAACGGAACCAATCGGAACGGACCCATAATATCGTACCGAATGGGGGAAAATGCGCCAAAGCGTACCGAGCCGGCCGCGGAACAATTTTCCGTATTCAGACACAGCCGGAATCCTTCTCTTCCGAAGCAGTTTTCGGCGGCCCGTATGGAAAAGCACCGTCTGCTTTTATCAAAACGATTGTAAGGCAGCTCGACGCTCCAGGCGCCTTCCTCCGCAATCAGCTGAATGGAGCAGGAGCATTTCCCTTTTGTTGTATGGATAGCAGGGATGACCGCTACGGTTTGCTTGTCGGACTGACATTTAAAATACCATCCGCAGAAATAATCACGCATGGCAGAGATCTCCTCCTTTGCAGTTTAATATCAGTATTGTGCCGGCTTTTAACGAAATTATCCGGAAAAGGAGGCGGAAGCGTATTTTTCTGTCCCTGAATACTTTTTGCATTTTAAGACATGATAGCTTTGAATGTGATATAAGGGAGGATGGATCATGCATTCATTATGGGAGCAGACGTCGGCTTCTTCCGGCTTTGAAACTCTGCGGCAAGACATAGAAACAGATGTTTTAATCATCGGCGGCGGTATGGCCGGCGTTTTATGCGCATATCTGCTTCAGCAGGCCGGCGTATCCTATGTGCTGGCAGAGGCCGAAACGGTGTGCAGCGGAATTACGAAAAATACGACGGCAAAAATCACCCTGCAGCACGGCCTGATCTACGATAAGCTGATTCGCGCGTTTGACCTGGAACGTGCAAGGCAATATCTGAACGCCAATGAGAAGGCGCTTGAAAAATACCGGCAGTTATGCGCCGATATTGACTGTGATTTTGAGGAAAAGGACGCTTATGTTTATTCGCTTGACAATCCGCGCGGGCTCGAAAAGGAAATCCTGGCAATTGAAAAGCTTGGAGGGCATGCAGAATTCTGCGATCGGCTTCCACTTCCTTTTCCCGTGGCGGGCGCGGTAAAATATGCAAATCAGGCGCAGTTTCATCCGTTGAAATTTATTTCCGCCATTTCAAAAGGCTTGCATATCTTCGAGCATACGGCGGTACGTGAGCTGGCAGGCAGAACGGCGGTTACCGACCATGGCAGAATTACAGCTGAAAAGATCGTTGTAGCCACACATTTTCCTTTTTTAAACAAGCACGGCAGCTATTTTATCAAGCTCTACCAGCATCGCTCTTATGTGATTGCATTGGAAAACGGGCCCGATATAAACGGGATGTATGTGGACGAGGCACAGAAGGGCATGTCCTTCCGAAACTATAAAAATCTGCTCCTCATTGGAGGGGGAGACCATCGGACCGGTAAAAAGGGCGGCGGCTGGCGTGAACTCCGGGAATTTGCAGAACGGCATTATCCCAATGCGGCAGAAAAATATTACTGGGCGGCGCAGGACTGCATGTCGCTGGACGGCGTCCCTTATATTGGGCCTTATTCAGGAGGAACGACGAATTTATATGTTGCCACCGGGTTTAATAAATGGGGGATGACATCTTCCATGGTTTCGGCAATGATTCTGTGCGATCTTGTGCAGGGAAAAGAAAATCCATATGCAGAAGTGTTTTCTCCTTCCCGAACAATCCTGCGCTTACAGCTGGCCGCGAACGCTCTGGAAGCGGCCGTCGGCCTGCTGACGCCGACCGCCAGGCGCTGCCCGCATTTGGGCTGCGCATTGAAATGGAATCCATATGAGCGGACCTGGGACTGTTCCTGCCATGGCTCCCGCTTTACCGAGGCGGGCAGACTGATCGACAATCCGGCTACGGGCGATTTGAAGAAAACTCCAAAAAAGTAAGTTCTTCTAAAGTCTGACCGAAACCAAAAGTGCAAATTCCACAGCCGATCCTGCATTTTCCGTACGCCGCCCTTTTGCTACAATGCAGAGCAGAAAGGACGGTGGACGTTCTATGAGAAAGGGAATCAGTATTTGGGCTTTTCCGAACCAAGAGCCGCGCGATTGCTTTCGAATGGCGAAGCGCTTCGGTTATGAGGGAATCGAGCTATCCTTCGATGAAAGCGGTCCGATTTCTCCACGGTCTACGGAGACGGAGCTTATGGAAATCCGTAAAGCGGCGGAAAGCCACGGACTCTGCCTTTACAGTCTGGCAAGCGGTTTGTATTGGAGCACTTCTCTGACGGCGGAGGATCCCGCGGAAAGAGAACGGGCGGAACAGCTCGTCCGGAACCAGCTGGACGCGGCGGCATTCCTTGGCTGCGACACGATCCTGATTCTGCCCGGTATGGTTTCCGGGCTTGGTGCCGCAGAGCCTGTCGTTCCGTACGACATTGTCTATGAACGGGCCCAGGCGGCTCTCGTGCGTTTGGCGGAATATGCGGAAAAGAAGCGCGTAACAATCGGTATCGAAAACGTGTGGAACAAGTTCCTGCTTTCTCCGATGGAAATGCGTGATTTTATCGACCGGGTCAACAGCCGGTGGGTTGCGGCGTATTTTGATGTGGGAAATGTGGTGCGCGACGGATATCCGGAGCAGTGGATCCGGATTCTGGGGCATCGGATTGCAAAAGTTCATTTTAAAGATTACAAGCGAGCCATCGGTACGATCAACGGTTTTGTGGAATTGCTGGCGGGAGATGTGGATTTTGCCGCGGTGATACGCGCGCTCCGGGAAATCGGATACGACGGATGGATCACGGCGGAAGTTTTTCCGTCAAATTCCGATTTTGAGGCGTTTCTGAGAAAAACGTCGGAAGTAATGGATGATATCTTACAAAAATAAATGAATTTGAAAGGAGCATGGAAAATGCTGAATGTAGCGATCGTTGGATTCGGAGGAATTGCGCAGGCGGCTCATATGCCGGCCTACAAGCATTTGCAGGAGAAGGGAAAGGTGCGGCTTTTGGCCGTATGCGATATCGATCCGAATCGTTTCATACAGAAAATGGAGATCAACATCGGCGGAGGAGAGGAAAACGCCGCCGCGGAGGTTCGCAGATATACGAATCTGGAAACAATGCTGGCAAACGAAACCCCGGAACTGGTGGATATCTGCCTGCCCACGCCGTTCCATGCGTCCGTCGCGTCGGACCTGCTCCGCCGCGGGTATCATGTACTCAGCGAGAAGCCCATGGCGCGTACTTATGCGGATTGCCTGGAAATGATCCGCGCGGCCAGAGAATCGGACCGCAGACTGATGATCGGGCAATGTCTCCGCTTTTTCCCAGACTATTCGTTTCTGAAAAATGCGGTCGACAGCGGTTCGTTCGGAAAGCCGCTGGCCGCTGCCTTCCGCAGGCAGAGCGCGCCTCCCAAATGGGCATGGGAGAACTGGTACATGAACCCGGAGCTATCCGGAGGCTGCCTGATGGATATGCATATTCACGACCTAGACATGATTCGCTATCTGTTCGGCGAGCCGCAGGCTGTCTCCTGCCGTTCCCAGGATATCGACTCACGCTTCGACGTAGTATATTCTCAGCTGGATTATCCCGGGCTTCCCGTTACGGCGATCGGAGACTGGTCGCAGACCGGAACGAATTTTGCCGCGGATTTCCGCGTTGCCTTTGAAACTGCGACGCTGATCGGGGAAAATGGCGGCGTAATGGTATATCCGAGAAGCGGAGAACCCTATCGGGCAGAGCTGAACGGTCCGGACGGCTATACGGGGGAAATCGAATTTTTTGTTGACAGCATCGCCTCGAAAGAAAAAAATATTAAAAATCCTCCGGAAAGTGCAGCGACAACGATCCGACTGATTGAAACGCTGCGGGAAAGTGCGCTGGCCGGAGGCGAACGGATTCCGTTCAAACCCGAGAAAATCTGAGGAAACTGATATTGGCTTCTTGAAAGCGCCGCATGCGGGCAGCGCCGCCCGCGTGCGGCGCTTTACATAAATTATATAAAAGATATTGATTTTATTCACAAAAAACAGTATGATAAATTTAATCTATTTAAACGAGGTGAAGCTTATGAATAAGCGCAATGTCCGACGCGCTCTGACGCTCGGATTCAAACTGATCTTTGCCGGTGCTCTCGCCGTCTTTATGATGGCTGCTCCGGCATGCGACGGCGGAAGCGACGGCGGCGGTACGGAGGAAGAAAAGCAGCGCGTTTTCACAGACGAGCTGGAACGTGTGGAGCCCAATGAAAATCTCCATTTCACAATGGCAACCGTCGGTGACGGCTATGACGTTTTCGCGCCGGTAGAAAACGAATGGGGCTATCGGTATGGACCGAGCATCATTTATTATCCCGACGGCAGCGTTGACGCCTGGTTCGCAACGCCCGGGACGCTTGGGGAATGGGATTGGTTTACCTATAAACATTCTGAGGACGGAGGCAAGACCTGGAGCCAGGAAAAGGTAGTGCTTCAGCCGACGCCGGATTCTATGGATCACTATTCTGTCTGTGATCCGGGCGTGATCTATTTCGGCGGATATTTTTATATCGGGTATACTTCCACGATCGTAAGCACAAATGGCGGAATCAACAACAACTGCTTTGTTGCGCGTTCCAAGAATCCGGACGGCCCGTATGAAAAATGGAACGGCTCCGGATGGGGTGGAGATCCGCAGCCGATCGTTTATTATAACGAATCCGACACCTCCTGGGGTGCGGGAGAGCTGAGCTTTGTCGAGCTGGACGGCACGCTGTATTGCTATTACACATGGACCTGCCCGGACGGAGACTATGAGATGGTGGCAACCGCCGATTCTACGGATGAAAATTGGCCCGCTACCATGGAATACAGGGGCGTCGCTTACAAAAAAGGCTCGGGGCAGGATTCCTGCGACGTCGTTTACGTTGAAGATTACGGAAAGTTTCTGGCTTTTTCCACATATAACCGCTTTACGGAATCGAGCGGAATCGCTGTTATGGAATCGAACGACGGAATTACGTTTGAGCAGGTTGCAGTGATTCGTACCGGCATTTCACAATACTGTCATAATATGGGAATTTCAAAAAGACCGAACGGACATATTCAGATGGACGACGAAATTTCCTTTATCGGCTATGCATATTCCTCCGGCGGACCGGATTCCGGTTACTGGGGAAAATGGGCTACGAGATTTCAGGACATTGACTTGTCGGTATATGAAAGAGAAATCACGGATACCGACGAGGGCGGAAAGGGCGTCCTGCGGAGCGACTATTTCTGGCCGCTTCCGGAGGAATCAGAGCTGTGGACCGTCGGCGTCGGAACGCTGCCGCATAAGATTGAATTCTGTATCGACGACGGAGCTTACGACCTGGATCTGTATTGGTATGATACGCGGCTTCAAACGCACCAGATTACGAGTGCGGACGGCGTAGAATTTTCCGGATACGATCAGAACGTCATTGAATTTGACGGCCTTCGGATTGTGGCAAAATCGGTGGGGAAAACGAACGTCACGGTGACTTACGACGGCTGTTCTGTAGAATTCAAGGTGTACGTCAGGGAAAGCGGCTTCCCGATTGGGAAAAGCAATCCGGACATTGCCACGGTTCGTCCGGTTCAGGAAAATATGGTGGTCTATAAAGACGAGGCTTACGGAGCAAGGCACAGGCAGCAGATCCGCGGCTATGTGATTTTCGAGGACGAAACATGGGGAGAAGCGTACAACGACAGAACCTCCCTGCATCCGGACTATCCCGCGATGGTGCCTGCGGAAACCTACGAGATGGAGTTCGAGGTTGCGGATACCTCAATTCTCCGTGTGGACAGAAAGGGTGTTATCATGCCGAAAAAGGCAGGCTCTACAACCGTTACGGTTACGATTACCGGAGGACACAGCTTTACCGTGAACGTCACCGTTTTGGATGAGCCGCAGGAGGGAACGGAAGGTCAGATAGACTTTACTTTATCATAAAGCAATCCGATGGCAGCGGGGAGCCGTTGCCGAAAGCGTCCCCGGCCGCAGCATCAAGGTGGCCGAGGACGCGATATTATAATGGCGAGATTGAAGTGATTTTTGTGGAATCGTAAAGCTCTTCCATAGAGATCATTTTTTTATATTCTTTTCCGCAAAGGGATTGACAACAGTGTGCATTCTGTATATACTGAACATATACAGAATGACCGGATGGAGGTGCGGAATGACAATTCTGATTGATAATAAAAGCGGCGCTCCCATATATGATCAGATTTATTCGCAGATCAAAGCGCAGATTATCAGCGGCGCTTTAAAAGAAGACGACGCACTGCCGTCGATCCGGAACCTCGCAAAGGATCTGCATATCAGCGTTATTACTACAAAACGGGCGTATGACGAGCTAGAACGGGAAGGCTTTATTTATACGCTTGCCGCAAAGGGGTGCTTTGTCGCCAAAAAGAATACGCTTCTGATCCGCGAAGAAACCCTGAAGCAGATCGAAGCGCATTTGCAGGAAATTATAAAATTGGCGGCCTCCTGCGGACTGGAAAAACACGACATCATCGAAATGCTGAATTTATTGGAGGGCGAATGAAATGGAAAACGCACTGGAAATTACGAGCCTGAAAAAAACGTATCAGGATTTTACGCTGGACCGCATCAATCTGACGCTTCCGTCCGGATCGATCCTGGGCCTGATCGGAGAAAACGGAGCGGGAAAAAGCACAACCATCAAGCTGATATTGGGCATGATCCGCCGAGACGGCGGGACCGTTCGAATTCTCGGCAGGGACGGCGGACAGGAGCTCAGCGGATTGAAAGAGGAAATCGGTGTCGTTTTGGATGAGATCGGCTATCCGGACTGCATCACCGTGAAGCAGCTGAACAAAATCATGAAGCATACCTACAAGCGTTGGAACGAGGACGTATACTTTCAATATATCGATCGCTTTTCCCTGCCGCAAAAGAAAAGCTTTAAAGATTTCTCTCGCGGCATGAAAATGAAGCTGGGCATTGCCGCCGCGCTTTCCCATGAACCGAAGCTTCTGCTTCTTGACGAGCCCACAAGCGGGCTCGATCCCGTAATCCGCGACGAGGTAGTGGAATTATTCAGCGAATTTACCCGGGATGAGAGTCATTCCGTTCTGATTTCTTCTCATATCGTCAGCGATTTAGAAAAGCTTTGCGATTATATCGCATTTCTGCACAAGGGAAAATTGCTGCTTTGTGAGGAAAAGGATGCGCTGCTTGAAAAGTATGGCATGATCCGCTGTGCGCCGGAAACGCTGCGGTCTTTTGCAAGCGGTGTGGTGATAGGAAAGAAAACGTCGCCATACGGAGCCGAGGCAATCGTGAAACGGGCCATGCTTCCGGCAGGCTATCCCGTAAGTCCAATCGGCATAGAGGAGCTGTTTTTGTATATGGTCAAGGAGGCTGGATGAAATGAAAGGACTGCTGCTGAAAGACTGGTATTTGGCCAGAACGCATTGCCGCGCATTTTTACTGATTCTTTTTGTGTTTGCGATCGTTTCCGCATACTCGGAAAACAACGCGTTCGCTGTTTTATACCCGATTATTTTATCCTCTATTTTTCCGGTGACGCTGGTTTCCTATGACGAACGGTCGAAATGGCAGTTTTACGCTGATACGATGCCTTATAAGAGAAGGGATATCGTATCGGTAAAATACCTCGTTATGCTGATCTGCCTTCTCTTCACGACGCTTATCATGGGCGCAGTAAGCGCTGTAAAATTGCTGGTGGAGCGCAACCTGGAGCTTTCGGAAATCGCCGCGTTTATAGGAACCGCTCTGATGCTTGGTATTCTTCCCGCGTCGCTCATGCTTCCCGTGATTTTTAAATTCGGGGTGGAAAGGGGCAGGATCGCATATTATGCTGCGCTCGGCGTCGTATTCGCATGTGTTTTTGGCTTCACATACATGTCATCCGATGCGAAGACCGCAGAGATCCTTACTGCTACGTCCCCGTTCCGGTTCGCTCTGCCCGTCGCTGCGCTTCTTATTCTGGGAGTATCCTGGCTTTTATCGGTAAAATTTTATGAGAAACGCGAATTGTAAGCTATGCTTTTCTAGAAAAGCGTGATATAATTCCTCTCAGCAAAAACAGTCAGGAGGAAAATATGGGAAATTTATATAAAGTAAATGAATCGTTGTTTTATGCCAAAAACAAATATGTGGATTTGAATCCGTTCCTTGGTATGACGCCGGAGGAACGGCCGCTTCCGGTATATGAAGAAATCAAGGACAGGCTGCCGCAGCCCGTTTGGGAGGGACATCCTGACGCCATCGCCTGCTATCACAAAACGTGGGAAATCGCGTTCCGCAACCTGCGCAGGCCGAACGCCGAAGCCGGCTTCGTTTCCAATTTTATCGATACGGCCTTCAACGGATACCTGTTTATGTGGGATTCCTCATTTATCGTGATGTTCGGCCGATATGCAAACCATATTTTCAATTTTCAGAAAACCTTGGACAATTTTTATTCCCATCAGCACGCGGACGGCTTTATCTGCCGGGAAATCTGCGAAACGCAGAACGGAGAGCAGTTCCATCGGGACGATCCTGCTTCAACCGGTCCCAACATCATGCCCTGGAGCGAATGGGAATATTATCAGATTACGGGGGAGGAAGCCCGTCTGAAAAAGATTTTTTATCCTCTCCTTGCATACCACAAATGGCTTCAGCTTAACCGCACCTGGCGTGACGGAAGCTACTGGAGCACCGGTCTGGCCTGCGGAATGGATAACCAGCCCAGAGTGCAGGAGGGCTATTCGGATCACACCTCGCACGGACATGCAGTTTGGGTGGATACCTGTATTCATATGGTGATGAGTGCCAGAATTTTAATTGAGATGGGGAAAATCATCGGCACGGAGAAGGATACGGACTGGCTTTACGAGGAAGCGGAGCGTCTGACAAAGCTGATTAACGAGAAGCTCTGGTGCGAGGAAGACGCGTTTTACTATGATCTCTGGAGAGGAGACGTGCTGAGCCGAGTCAAAAGCATCGGCGCATACTGGGCTCTGCTTGCGGGAATCGTTCCGGAGGAGCGGCTGGAGCGCTTTGTGGCGCATCTGGAGAATCCCGCGGAATTTAACAGATTTCACCGGATTCCTACGCTTTCCGCGGATCATCCCGCTTACGACGCCGAGGGCGGCTACTGGCGCGGAAGCGTATGGGCTCCTACAAACTATATGGTTCTGAAAGGCCTTGAGAAAGTGGGCAAATACCGTATGGCATACGAGATTGCCGAAAACCATCTGCGGAATGTCGTAGAAGTATTTCGAAACACCGGAACGGTTTGGGAAAATTATGCACCCGAGAAAGCCGCGCCCGGAAACCCCGCAAAATCTGATTTTGTGGGCTGGACCGGCCTGGTGCCGATCGCGGTTTTGTTTGAATACGTATTTGGAATCCGAGCCGATTCCAGAAAAAACCGGATCACCTGGGACGTCAACCGCACCGAACGCCACGGCGTGCAGAATTATCCCTTCCGCGGCGGCACGGTCGATCTGCTCTGCGAAAAGCGTTCCGCTGCAGAGCAGGAACCGCAAATTACGGTGCGCAGCAATATCCCGGTAACTGTCATTGTACGGTGGGACGGAAGGGAAAAGACGCTTCACAGTATGGCGGAGGGAAAATAAACAGTTTGAAACGGGAGGCCATTCCACTTCGATGCTGGCAAACAAAAAAATCGTTATTTTCGATATGGACGGAACCTTAATCGACTCCGTCGGAATCTGGAACGAAGTAGACCGGAAACTGTCGGAACGGCTGGGAGGACGGCCGCTTTCAGAGGAACAGCTGCAGACGCGGCGGGAACGAATGCTGCGGAAATTCAGCGGAAGGGAGAATCCATATCTGGAATACTGTGGTTTTTTAAAGTCGGAATATGGCTCGCCTCTGTCTGCGGAGCAGATTTACAGGATGCGCTATGAGATTTCCTCCGATTTTCTGAAAAACACGGTGGATTATAAGGAAAATGCAGAGCAGGTGATCCGGCTTTTAAAAAATGCCGGATTTACACTTGTCATTGCCTCCGCTACAAGAAAACAAAGCATGGATGTCTACCGTCTGCAGAATCAGAATATTATGAGAAAAGCAATGCTGGATCAATATTTTACGCGGATCTATACGAAGGAGGACGTCCGGAAAATGAAACCGGATCCGGAAATATACCTGCGGGTTCTTCAGGATTTCTGCGCTGCGCCGGAGGCGTGCATCGCTTTCGAGGATTCCCTGATCGGGCTGGAGGCTGCAAAAAATGCGGGGATTGACGCTGCGGCAATGTATGACCGTCATTCCGATCCGGAGCGCGGGCAGATCGAAAGAATTTCGGATTACCGCTTTGAAAATTATAGCGAGCTTTATCATGCGATTCTCAAGGAGGGGATTATAGCGTCAGCTCTATGATCCCCAGTGCGATCAGCAGTATTCCGGAAATCAGCGGCGCGTATTTTCCTAAAACTCTGCCGAAAATTCGATCCCCTAGGTAGACGCCTAAGATCAGAAAGAGAATACTGAACAGAAAGGTACATACGGCGGCCTGCAAAATTTTGACTCCTGCGGCGCTTGCGGCGATTCCGGTGCCGATATTGTTGAATGCCAGCCCAAAGCCCACGGCGGCGGATTCCCTGATATCGATGGAGCCCGAAACATCTTTGTCTGAATCCTGGGCGTAGTCGATCATGCTGTCCGCATCCTTCAGAGCAACGCTTCGAATCCGTTTTTTTCTGTTCAGCAGATTGGAAAAGCTCTGCAGTACGAAATAGAGTCCCAGCAAAATAATGATGCTTGCGCCAAGCAGATCAGTAAGAGCGCGGGGCAGAAAGGATGCGGCGATTTTCCCTACGTACATCGAAGCGACCGTTCCCGTAACGGTAATCAGTGCGATCAGCAGATTCGGAAGAAATCCGATTTTTATTTTTTTTATGCCGAAGGCAATCCCGATTACGAAATTATCTAAATTGGATGACATGCTGAAAATCACGGCGCTGAGAAACGAAAACATGCGTTCACACTCCGAAAGAGGAATCCGTATTTATTATATTATTTTTGCACGCCTCTTGTTCAGAACATCCGGACAAGGGGCCTTTCACGAAGCGGAATCGGTACGCATAATATGATATCAAAAATCATGTTAGGAGAATGATATGAATAAACGGATTCCTTTAGAAGAAGCGGCTTTGCGCGTATGCGAGGAAAGCGCGTGCCCGCCGCTGATTTTCCAGGTCCCGCCTTTGGAAGGCAGAAAGCGCCTGAACCGAGCGCAGGACGCGCCGGTTTTTCAATATCCCGCGTCTGTTTCCGTTGTTGATGTGAATACGGGCAAATGGGGAATTGTAAGAGTATATGTCGTAAAGCCTGCCGACTGCCCTCCGAATCCTGCGCCAATTCTGTACCTTCATGGAGGCGGATGGGTATTCGGGAATTTTCATACGCATGAAAAGCTTGTACGGGAGCTTGCCGCGCGAACGAGCTGCGTCGTGCTGTTTCCGGAGTACGCACTTTCTCCTGAAGCGAAATATCCGGTCGCTGCCGAACAATGCTATCAGGTTCTGACAATGCTCCAGAGAATCAGCGACAAAATGAATCTCAGACTGAATTTATCGCTGCTGACGGTGGCAGGCGACAGCGCAGGCGGAAATTTGGCGGCCGTCCTGACGATTCTTTCCAAGTTCCGTCACGGACCGCAGATTCAGAATCAGCTGCTGTATTATCCCGTAACAAACGCTTGCTTTAATACGGGCACCTATTTGGAATTTGCCTCGGACTATTATCTTTACCGTGCGGGAATGATGTGGTTCTGGAATCAATATACCAGGAATGAATCTGAACGAGCACAAATTACAGCATCCCCCTTGCGCGCAACCCTGGAACAGCTGCGCGGTCTGCCGGAAACGCTGATCCTCTGCGGAGAAGCCGATGTGCTGCGGGAAGAGGGAGAAGCATATGCCGCGAAGCTTTTATGCGCCGGCGTGGGCGTTACGGCGGTACGGATTAAGGCTACAATTCATGATTTTGTGATGCTGAACGCATTGGATCAGACAAACGCCTGCCGTGCCGCCATGGACTTATCCGCCGAATGGATCTCCCGCAGGAATAAAAAAGAATAAGCAAAGAGACGCGGCCGATTCAGATCCGGGCAACGCCAGTTTCCCTTGCGGCCTTTGCAACAGCGGCGGCTACTGCCTGCGAAACGCTGCGATTCAGCGCGCTGGGGATAATATAGTCCGGAGACAGCTCTGCTTCCGAGACAAAGTCTGATATCGCAAATGCGGCAGCTATTTTCATTTCGTCGTTAATATCGGAAGCGCGTACATCCAAAGCACCGCGAAAAATACCGGGAAAGGCAAGTACGTTATTGATCTGATTCGGATAATCGCTGCGCCCGGTCCCAATTACAGCCGCACCCGCTTCCTTTGCAGGCTCCGGGAGAATTTCAGGCTCCGGATTTGCCATCGGAAACAGGATCGGATCCGGATTCATGGATCTCACCATTTCCGGCGTTACGCATCCGGGTGCGGATACGCCGATAAATACGTCGGCTCCTTTTAATACGTCGGCCAGACTGCCGCTTCTGCGGCTGCGATTCGTAACTGCGGCAAGCTCGTCTTTAATGGGATTCATATGGCCGCGTCCCTGATAAATAGCACCCGCGCGATCGCATAAAATGACGTCTTTCAATCCCATTTTCAAAAGAAGGCGGGTGATTGCGATGCCTGCAGCTCCGGCGCCGTTTGTGACCACGCGGACGGTCTCCAGCTTCTTTCCCGTCAGCTTCAGCGCATTCAGAATGGCAGCCAGTACGACGACAGCCGTACCGTGCTGGTCATCATGGAATACCGGAATATCGCAGCACGCTTTCAGACGGGCTTCTATCTCAAAGCAGCGAGGGGCAGAAATGTCCTCTAAATTGATTCCGCCGAAGCTGCCTGCCAGAAGGCGGACGGTGTTAACGATTTCATCCACATCCTTAGAACGAATGCAGAGCGGAATGGCATCTACGTTTCCGAAGGCCTTGAAAAGAGCGCATTTTCCTTCCATTACTGGCATTCCGGCCTCTGGTCCGATATCTCCCAGCCCCAGAACGGCTGTGCCGTCCGTAACGACTGCGACCAGATTGGAGCGCCGTGTCAATGCGTAGCTTAAGTCCGGATCCTTTTGAATCGCCAGACAGGGCGCCGCTACGCCCGGCGTATAAGCAAGAGAAAGATCCTCCCTGGTTTCCAGGGGTGCGCGGCAAATTACTTCAATTTTTCCGTTCCATTCCTTATGTCGTTTTAAGGACTCGGCTGCATAATCCATTTATCAATCATTTCCTTTCAGAATTAAAATTAAAATTTTCGTTTGCCATTTTACCATATGCCAAAGCACAGATCATTAATTACCTGTTACATTTTAGCCAAAAACGTAAATTTTTCGTTTTGAAATAATCGATATTGCCCTAAAATCCATATAAAATGCACCGACAAAGGACTATGTAAAAGAAAAACCCGGCGTTATGATCTGCCGGGCCGGGAGCTCTGTCTGCGAATTTCACAATCCGCTCATGACCTGTCTGAATTTTTGTACAGCCTGCTGGATTGCGGCCTGATCCGTATTTTTGACACTATACCAGCCGCGCGCTTTCATGGCGTTGAAAACTTCAAATTGGAGCTGCTGCGTTTCTGTAAAAATTTTTGTGATTTCATTTCTGAGGATCTGACACGATGCTTCTGAAACGAAGGATGCATAGAGCTCCGTTATCTGCTTCTCTGTACTGAGCGCATCGCTGATCATATCCTGCTCCGTTAAGATTTGTTCCATCTCTGTCCTCCTTAATTAGCCTGACATGCATAGGAATTCAGATACTGAAACATCGTATCGAAATGCTTCCTGTGCATTTGCTCAGCCTTTTCACAAATTGTCTTTAAATTCGGATCGGTGCAGTTTGCTGCGTAAAAATGGAATTTTTTGATGGCCGTCGATTCCGCGCCAAGCATATCCTCCAGCATCGCAAGCGATTTCTCAGGCATCGTTGAATTCGGCATTTTCTGATCCTCCTTTCCTGAATGATAATAAATGCAGGGAATATTTTGTGCATAAATGCGGAAAATATACGCGTCAGAGATTCTACAAACAGAGGAGACATTTATCTTGGTCAGCTTTATCAGAACGATTATTATGTACTTGATTGTTATATTTGTAATGCGTTTGATGGGAAAACGGCAGATCGGGCAGCTTCAGCCATATGAATTCGTCATCGCGCTCATGATTTCCGATCTGGCTGCGCTGCCGATGCAGGACAGTGCGATTCCGCTGTGGTCTGGGATCGTTCCGATTTTATCGCTGCTGCTGCTGCAGCTTTCTATCTCGTACGGGGTATTAAAGCTGAAAACCGTACGCGGCTTTTTTTGCGGGAAGCCATGCGTTATGATTAAAAATGGCGTGGTTATTGAAAAAAATCTTCGCAATCAAATGTATACGCTGGATGATCTGCTTGAGGCGCTCCGACTGAAGGGGTATCCGGACGTTCAGACGGTACAGCTCGCCATCCTGGAAAACAACGGAGATTTAAGCGTGCTTCCCGTCAGCGCGTCTCAGAATGTAACGCGCGGCGATCTCGATATCAAAGCGCCTTCCGATATTGTCACAGATATCATTATTGGCGGCTGTGTCATGGAGGATAATATGGAGCTTTTAAATATAGATAAAAAAATGCTGAGAGAAGAGCTTGGCAAAAACGGCGTACGCTCTGCAAAGGATGTTTTTTACTGCTATGTAAACGGCGCCGGACAATTCGTCGTTCAGAAGAAAGGGAAATAAGATGTACAGAAATTCTATTATATATCTTATTATGGTAGTTGTTATATTAGCGCTGGTATTCGTTCCGACGACGTGGTTCGACAGAATGCTTGAGGATGATGTCAATGGGTTCCGCAGCCGGATTGATGATATTTTGCATACGAACCGCGACGCACCGGAGCTGGAAGAAAAATGCGGACTGCTGCAGGCAGACTGGGAAAAGCATATGGAACATTGGAGCTTTTTTCTCAATCATTCCGCAATTGAAAAGGTTGATCTCGGAATCTG
This sequence comes from uncultured Clostridia bacterium, assembly GCA_904420095.1. Lineage (GTDB taxonomy): Bacteria > Bacillota > Clostridia > UBA1212 > UBA1255 > Egerieisoma > Egerieisoma faecipullorum. Next base: position 165,653 of record CAJFUB010000007.1, on the reverse strand, counting down.
CACTTTTCTGGAATATGTGCGCTGCGGAAATTATGAAAATGCTTCCATCGAAGCGAAACGTCTTGATAAAATATTCGAGATGACGGAACATCAGGACGAGCTGTCGGCTTTGAATATTTTCTGAAAGGGGGCGGAATCGGTCGCTTTGAGACGAATCGCGACGAACGATTTTTCTTTACAAATGCGCACTCTTCAGGTATAACGGAATACGGGGTGAGATTTATGCATACAATCGAAACGGCAATTGTTATGCCGGTCCTTTTATTGTTTTTGCTTTTATCCGTCTGCGTTTGCCTGAAATATACGGAACAGATCAGCAGGCACTCGGATACGCTGCGGGAATCCTTTTTTGAAAAACGCATCAGCAATACTGATATCGCGCGGGGAGGAGCGGTGCTGTATGAGACGTATCGGAAGCACGCGGGGTGACAGCGGAAGCGTTACGATCGCCGCGGCCGTGCTGCTTAGCGGAATCATTTTGCTGAATACCGCCTTATATGATTACGCGGTATATAAAGCGCTGGAAAGCCGCGCCGCCGCAGGAATGCTGCTTGCCTGCAGATCTGTTTTGGCCTCATATGATTCGCTTTTGGCGGAAAAATACGGATTATATGGATTTAATACGGGAAACGGCGGCTCGGCACACGATCTGTTTGACGATTATTATCCCTCTGAAGCATCCGAGGTCTCTCTGAGCGGAGATTTCACGGAACCGGACGTTCTGAAAGAGCAGATCTGCGGACTGATGAAGATCAAAACGCCGGCGGCGCTGACGGAGACCATGCTGTATCTGCTTGGCGTTCTTTCGGAAGCAAAAGAGGAGGGCGCAGGCTACCGGGCGTGCGGTGAGGCGGCGGAACTCCTGTCAGCGCTTCAGAAAACGCATCGGGATCTTAAAATATTAGTGGAAGGCTATTATGACGGGGATCCTGCCTGTGTAAACGGCTATTCCGTGGCTGCCGCTTCCGAGCTGTTTGAGAACATTCCTCAAATATGGCAGGAAAAGGCTGAAGCGTTTTTGGATCAGGCAATCCTGCTGCAAGAACAATACAGGGAATATAATTCCCGTGCGGCACTGCTCTGCCAGGAGCTAGAGAACGGAAAACAAAAGATCGAGGAAGTGCTGCGCCGCGCCGAATCGACCGGCGCGCTGCCGAAGGAAGCGGACGTTATTCGACAGCAGGCCGCACGAATCGGAAGCGGCGCTGCTGCGGCAAAAATTTCTGAAAATCTTTCGGTATTTGCCGAACGTCTTTCCGCTCTATATGCCTTTAAAGAACGGGGGGAGTTCGACGCTGAGAAATTCCGCTTTTCTTTCGTTGAAAGACAGATTTCTGCGGATATCAGGATTCCTTTGATTTACGCGGAGAACACTTCGGGCGAGACGAAGGGAACTGAGCTGATTACTGAATTGAAAGAACAGCTGCTGGAAACGGCAAATCTGTCTCGGATTTCGGAAGATTCCTACAGAATACCTGAACAGGAATACGCAGCGCTTCCGTCCTCCCGGTTTTTCCCGCGAAGCAGCAGCGCCGATTCCTTTGGTGTGGATGCAGGCGATTCATTGGAAACGTTTACCTCCTTTACGGATTTGTTTGCATTCAAAACGGAAGTATCATTTGAAGAGGTAGTGCGCGGCACGGCGGAACGCCTTCTCATCGACGATTATATTCTTAATTACATGACATTGAGGCTCGACGCGCCATCAGAAGACCGTTTGAACAATGAAGCCGAATATATTTTAATTGGAGATGCCTCTGCGGCTCGAAACAATGAGAGCGTAGAAAACAAAATACTGGCGCTGCGGTTTTTACTTAATTTTATAAAGATTATGAAGGATGCGGAACGGAGCGCTGGCGCAGAAGCGCTTGCACGCGCCGCCGCGGCGGCGCTCAGCATGGGAGCGGGCGTAACTTTATACAAAATCATTATTGTTTCGGCATGGGCCTTGCTCGATTCCTATCAGGACCTCGAAACGCTGCTTTCCGGACAAAGCGTTCCGATCCTGACGCTTGATGAAGCAGGGGGAGGAAAAATTGATGCGCTTCAGGATTATGCGTTCTACCTGAGAATTCTTTTGCTGTTTACGCCCGTGGAAACGAAGCTGATGAGGATTTGCGATGTGATTGAAATAAATATGAAAGAAACAACCGGAATGACGTATCGTCTATCTGGCGTATATCATAAGCTTTCCGCCTCGGCCAGGACACATGTGCCGTTTCTTTCTCCTTTTTTGCTCGGACTGGGAAGAAAGCAGTATGAACGGGAGGACGTTTGTGAAATTACGTATTAAACGGGAAGCGGAAAGCAGAGGGAATATTACACTGGAAGCGGCGCTCGTTCTGCCGGCCTTTATGGGAGTGCTGCTGCTCTTTCTTTCTGTTCTGCAAATCGTGTCAGCCCGAAATCTTCTGGAGCTGTCCGTGCTTAGAACTGCGGACGAGCTGTGCCGCTGGGCGCCGATTTACCGGAACCAGCTGACGGAGGAGTTAAAGAAGGAGCTTTTCGGAAGCTTGCAGCAGCAATTTTCGGATGCGCTTGCCCCGGAGGAGGAACGCTTGCTTGGGAATATTCTGCAGTTAAGAGACCTTTCTGAGCATTCGTCTGACTTCATTTATGGATTTGCGGCGCAGACGCTGTGCGCTTCCTATCTCGCGGAAGATGCGCTTGTGAAGAGCGGCGTGCTGGAGCTCAAGAATTTGAATTTGTATAAAAGCAGCTTTTTTCATCGGGAAACCGATCGGATTCGCCTTACGGCATCCTGCGTAGTGGACACGTATTTGCCTTTTCCGGTAAAGCTTGAATTTTCGGTTTTGTGTAGCGCATGGGGCGGCGGCAGAATGCCGTTCCTGCAAATAGAAGAATCGGAGGCACCATTTTCCGGAATTTGGAATGAAAATAATTTTACCCGAGGGAAAATTTTCAGACAGATGTACGGAGGCAACCTTCCCGATGCCTTTCCCGTGATCGCCGCATTTGAAGACGGAACGGCCGTTATGATTAAAAGCCTGAATCACACGCTGCCTAGTTACCATAAAAATGGCGTCATGGAAAAGACTGTTCTCAAAATGATCGACACGCTGGAAGCTTTTCAGGGAGCCGAATACGGCGGAATTTCCGTTCGCAAAGAGGAAATCAAAAGAAAAAAGCTGATTCTGATTCTTCCGGAAAACGAGCTTGGACCTTTGCAGGAAACGGCGATCCGGCGTGCGTTCCAGTATTCCATGCTTAAATTTATTGAGCTGGACTTGCAGAGATACCAAAAAGTATGATATCATGCAGCAGAAAGGAGACGTCAGTGGTGTTTTCATGGCAATTTTGATAAAAAATGCTCAAATTTATGCCGAAAACGGTATTCCGACTTATCAGGGATTCTGTATCGACGGCGGCCGGATCCGGGCTATGACAAATAACGAAGCCGAAATCGATGCCTTCCTTCGCGAGCACGACAATAAGGTCAACATAATAGAGGGAAGAAATAAACTGATTCTGCCCGGATTGATCAATACGCATACGCATAGCCCGATGACGCTGCTGCGGAATATCGGAAGCGATCTGCCCTTGCAGCAATGGCTGTTTAACGAAATTATTCCGCGCGAGAGAAAATTGACCTCCAGGAGCGTATATTATGGTTCTCTGCTTGGACAGCTCGAAATGATTCGTTCCGGAACAGTCGCCTTTGCCGATATGTATGAACCGTTTGAAGCGATCGCACAAGCCGTTCTGGAATCCGGCCTGAAGGCGGTCCTGAGCGTTCCGGTATTGCATAACCGCTGGGAGAATGGAGCGCGCATTACGGAAAATACCTTTGCGGAGGCGGAACGTCTTATAAAAAAATGGAAAGGCGCCGGAGACGGAAGAATCGACGTAATCTGTGAAATCCATTCTGTATATCTTTATGACGACCGCCTTTTGCATGAGGCCGTGTCGTTTGCCAAAGCGAACGGACTCGGCATCCATATGCATCTCCATGAAACGAAAAAGGAAATTTCCGACTGCCTGGAAGCTGTCGGAATGAGGCCCGCTGCTTTTTTTGCATCGATCGGGGCTTTTGCTGTTCCAGTGCTGGCAGCGCATTGTACACACCTGGAAGCCGAAGATTTTGAAATTTTGCAGCAGGCTCGTGCTTCCGTATCCGTCAATATTACAAGCAATCTGAAGCTCGCAAGCGGAGTGCCGCCTCTTCCGGAATTGCTGGCTGCGGGGATCCGCGTCGGTCTGGGCACAGACGGATGTGCGAGCAATAACAATTTAAATCTGTTTGAAGAAATGCACTTGGCGGGTATACTATATAAGGGATTGCGCGGAGATCCAGCGCTCGTCTCTCCTGAACAGGTGATCGACGCGGCAGTTTTCGGCAATCGCATCTGCAAAGGAGCGGACGCAGACCTGATTTTAATTGATTTGACGGCGCCTCATTTAAATCCGCTGAATGATATGAAAAGCGCCGTCGTATATTCCATGCAGGCTTCCGATGTGGACACGGTAATCGTTCGGGGAGAGATCCTGATGGAGCATCGGGAACTCAAAAAATTGGATGAAGAAAGGATTCTTTACGAGGTGAACCATGTTAAGCTTTAACGATAACAACGCGCACTATTTAATCGTAAACAGCGAGCTGACCGGAAGCGACACACTGAAGAAAAATGAGAGCGGCGCCATTGTTCTTCCGTTTGACGGGCCGGTCATTTATGAGGTGATCCGGTTTATTAATGGAAAAGGCCTTTTCCTGGAAGACCATTTCCGCCGCCTGGAAAACAGCTTTCAAATTGAAGGAATAGAAAATCCGGTGGATCTTGCAGCTTTTAAAGAATACGCCTCTGTTTTGCTCAGCGTCAATGAGGAAAGGGACTGCAACGTAAAAATTATGAGCACCGGCAAAGATTTTGTTGTATATCTCAGTAAAAAGTTTTATCCCGGTCCGGCTTACTATGAAAAAGGGATCCGAACGGCGTGTATTCAGATCGAGCGGCCCAGTCCTAACGCAAAAATACGGAGATCGGATTATATAGAAAGAATCGAGACCTTCAAGCAGGCGAATGAAATTTTCGAGGCGCTGCTGATGAATGCGGAGGGCTATCTTACGGAGGGGAGCAAGTCCAATCTTTTTTTTGTACGCAGAGGAGAACCGGGCACCGTCTATACCGCGCCGCGTGAAATGGTTCTGGAGGGCATTATGCGGCAGTATGTGCTTGATCTTTGCGCACAGGAAAATATTTCCGTCAAATTCGAACCCATCAGATACTCCGCGCTGGAGGAAGTGGAGGCATTGTTTATTACAGGCACCTCAATCAATGTTTTACCGATTGCAAAAGTCGATGAAATACAGTATAATTCTCCGGAAAACAGTACGGTACTCCGCATTATGCATGCTTTTCAGAATTACATTGATACAATAACGAAAGGGTGATTGATATGAAATTATCTTTTTCTACACTCGGCTGCCCAGAATGGTCCTGGAATGAAATTCTGGCTACCGCAAAGGATATGGGTTTCGACGGAATTGAGATCCGCGGCGTAGGCAACGAACTGTACGCGCCGGATATCAAGGAATTTTCGGCAAATAATATTCAGTCTACCAAGAATAAATTGAAGGCAATGGACCTCGAGGTCGTTTGTCTCACGTCGGCCTGCTATTTGTATGACAAGACGAATGCCGGGCGGTATCTCGAAGAGGGCAAAGCCTATATCGATACGGCGAGCGCCTTAGGAGCCTCGTATGTCCGCGTTTTGGGAGATAAAGATCCGCAGCCTTCTGCGGAAATTGACGATTCCGTAGTCGCCGCTTCTCTGGAGCCGTTAGGACAGTATGCCAAGGAAAGAGGCGTTGCACTGCTGATCGAAACGAATGGCGTTTATGCTGACACAAAACGGCTTTCCACACTTTTGCGAAGACTTTCCGACGGCAGTGTCGGAGTCCTTTGGGATATGCACCATCCGTACCGGTATTTTGGAGAACAGCCGGAACAAACTTATGAAAACATCGGCAGCTATATAAAATATGTACATGTCAAAGACTCCGTCGTAGACGGAGACGGCCGCCTGCAGTATAAAATGATGGGCTACGGGGATCTTCCTGTGAAGGAGGGCGTGAGAATTCTGAACGAAAACGGGTATAACGGATATCTTTCGCTGGAATGGGTGAAACGGTGGTATTCTGATCTGGAAGCGCCTGGCGTCGTATTTTTGCAATATATCAATTATATGAAAAAAATAATTTGAGAACCGACCGGAAAAGGAGTATCTTTCATGAAAAACATACCGCTGTATCACGTGGAGCCGATTCGCGATCTGAAAGAAATGCTGGAGAAATCTGCGAAGACTTTTGGAGAAAAAGCCGCGTTTTTAAAAAAGGACATTCCAGGAGGACCATATGTTCCCGTCTCTTTTAACCAGTATAAAGAAGATGTGGATGCGCTTGGCACGGCGCTGATCAAAAAGGGCTGCAAGGGCGAACGAATCGCAATAATCGGTGAAAACAGATATGAATGGTCGGTATCCTATCTTGCGGTCGTGAACGGGACGGGAATTGCCGTCCCGCTCGATAAAGAGTTGCCGGTGAACGAAATCGTGATTTCATTGAACAGGGCAGAGGTTACGACGATTATTTTTTCTCCAAAACTGACAGAAAAGATTCTTGCCTGCAAAGCTCAGGTGCCGACGTTAAAGCATCTGATCACCATGGAGCAGCCGGATCCTCAGCGCGCAGAAGCAGAGGAGGCGCCCTATTATTCGATATATGATTTGCTCCGCGAGGGACGGGAGCTGCTGGCAGAAGGCGATACCGCTTTTACCGATGCAGTGATCGACCGGGACGCGATGCAGATTCTTCTTTTTACCTCTGGCACGACGGATGTCTCAAAGGCGGTAATGCTTTCGCATAAGAATATTTGCGAGAATCTCATGGCAATGTCGTCAATGGTTTATATAGACGATAAGGATATCTTTCTCTCGATTCTTCCGATTCATCATACATACGAATGCACCTGCGGCTTTCTTTGCCCCGTGTACAGAGGCAGCACCGTCGCATATTGTGAGGGACTGCGTCATATTACAAAAAACATGGCGGAGGGCAAGATCACGATGATGCTGGTGGTTCCCCTGGTGCTGGAATCGATGCACCGAAGGGTTTGGGACACGATCCGGAAGCAGGGCCTTGCCAAAAAGGTAAAATTTGCGCTGCGGCTGAATTCTGTTCTGCGTAAAATCGGTATGGATCGCTCTAAAAAGCTGTTCGCAAAGGTACATGAAAGCTTTGGGGGACATATGCGCCTATTTATTTCGGGCGCTGCGGCAGTCGATCCTCAGGTAAGTAAGGACTTCAGAAACTTCGGTATTTTGACGATCCAAGGGTATGGCCTTACGGAATGCGCTCCGATCGCGGCGCTGAACAGAAACTGCGATTTTAAAGACGATGCCGCAGGAATGCCGATGCCGGGAACGGAGCTGGAGATCGACGCGCCAGATGCCGCGGGAATCGGCGAGATCACGATTAAAGGACCGAACGTCATGCTTGGCTATTACCATGACGAAACCGCAACGAAGCAGGCCATCGACGCCAGAGGCTTTTTCCATACGGGAGATCTCGGTTATATGGATAAAGATAAATTCGTTCATATTACAGGGAGAAAAAAGAACGTTATCGTTACGAAAAACGGCAAAAATATTTTTCCGGAGGAAATCGAGTATCTGCTGCTGAAGAGTCCTTATATTGCAGAAGTTGTCGTGTACGGAGAAGCTGCGGAGGACGGAGAAACGATCGTAAAAGCGAATGTTTTCCCGGACTATGAGAAAATAAAAGAGGACGCAGCGGCCGGGCTTTTAGAGACGGATACGCCGGAAGCCGTGATCAGAGCTGAAATCAAAACGGTCAACAAGCAGCTCGTCTCGTATAAAGCAGTGAAGGATTTTTTACTGCGTGATACGGAGTTCATCAAGACTTCCACTCAGAAAATCAAGCGGTATATCGAGGATAATCAGGCGGCACACTAAAATCATGAAATCGTTTCGGAGTTGAACTGCGGTGAATAAATATGACGTCGGCGTAATTACAGATGGAGAAGCGGGCCGGAATTTGGCGTTTGACCTCAGCGCAAACGGGTATTCGACCGTGCTGTATAATACGGGCCTGGACAATATGTCCCGGGATGAAATGAACCGGTATATCGCTGAAATTCAGGAAATGGGGATTCTTGCCTCCACTTCCTCCGAGATGACGGTAAATCTGCTGAAAGCTCCGAGAATTTTGTTTGTTGTCAGCCGGAGCGGCGTTTTTGCTGAGGAAATGCTGCGGGAGCTGTATGAGCTTGCCGGGGAGGGAGATATCCTCATTGATACCTGTGATACGAATTATAAAGTTACTGCCGCAAGATGCCGGCAATTTGAGAAAAAGCAGATCGCGTATATAGGAGCCGGATTTTCCGGCGCGGAAACGGGAGCGCTTGCCGGCGCTTCCATCATGGCGGGGGGCTCTCTGGACGCTTATACCAGCATTTATGACATGCTTTGCTGTGTTTCCTCGAAATATGACGGATTCCCTTGCTGCGCCTATATGGGACCGGACGGAGCCGGGCAGTATGTAAAAATGCTTCATAACGGAATCGCGTACGGCGTCATGCAGGCTTTATCTGAGGCGATTTCTGTCCTGAGGCACATCGGAGGCTGTGATGAAACACAGCTGCGTGAGATCATCGGCGAATGGGGAACCGGTGATAACGAGAGCTTTTTCATACAGGCGGCATACGATATTTTAAGCAAACGGGACGCCGAGACGGGGAAACCTTTGACAGAGCTTGTATCGGACAAGGTGGGATACGGCAAATCCGTCGTCTGGCTCTGTACCAGTGCAGCGGAGCTTTCCGTGCCGATCCCATCTATTTATGCGGCGCTGAACCAGCGCTTTCTTACCGCTTTGAAAAAAGAACGAACGGCCTTTTCCGACCTGGTGGCAGGCGAGGCGGAAAAAGAAATACATATTATTAATGATGAGAAAAAAGCATTCATCGAAGATGTCAGAAACGGTCTTTACCTTTGCACGTTGTGCATTTACACGCAGGCGTTTGCATTGCTGCGGCGTGCTTCCGATCTTTACATCTGGGGAACGGATCCGCTGGACGCTGCAATTACGTTTCAGGGAGGCTCTTATATTCGCGCCAGAATTCTTTCCCGGGCGATCGATGCGTTTCGGAACCGTCAGGATGTTAAGTCTCTTTTAGAAGATCCTTATTTTGCAGGCACAGTGAAGCGCTATTCCGTTTCCCTGCGGCGTATCGCAGGTCTTGCCGCAGAGGGCGCCGTTCCCGCGCCCGTTTTTACCGCGTCGCTTTCTTATCTGGACGCCTATGCCGCGAAGGAGCTGGATACAGGGCTCGTGGAGCTAATGCGGGATTATGTTCAGGATGCCGGATTTGAAAAAAAGGACGAGGAGAAAAAGCGCTATCATGCGGACTGGAAAGATGTGCGCGATGAAATCAGCTGTCAGGAAATCACAAAATAATTATTCTTCGGTTTTCTCATGCATATGATCTTCGCGATATTGTTTTTCGTAAGCGATGTCCTTTCGAATGGCGATCACCGTTTTTCCCGTGATCAGGGTGAGCACCAGATAAAACAAAGCGCTCAGATACTTTGCCTGAATTCCTGAAAGGCGTCCGAGTGCCACCATGATCGGCTGAAACAGCAAGGTCCACGTATTGAAGAGGGTGTAAAAGGCTTCGCCGAAGCCGATACGAAACAGAAAACAGAAAAAATACAGGATATAGGCGGCGGCTCCTACCAGCTGATAGTAAAACAGCGCTTTCGCAAGCGCCGTGTAGCGCCGAATCCGCATAAAAATACAAAAGACGATATACAATATATAAACAGCGGCCGACGCAACGATCTGAAACGCCGTGAGGCGGCGATCCTCGAGTGAAAGATTCTGCAGATCAAAACAAAATACGATTGCGATATTTAAAATGGTGAGGATCAGAGCGATGAGCAGGGATGTCCTGTTTTCGCGCGAAAAGAAGTGCTTCTGTTTCTCCATGCCGGCAAACTTCCTTGTTGCAAATATAATTCCTATTTATTATACTATAAAAAGAGGAGGGAAACAATGACTCAGATTATAAATTTTGTCAAGGGAATCTTTATCGGAATCGCTGTCGTGATCCCGGGGCTTTCGGGAAGCATTTTTGCGGTTGTCGTAGGATTGTATGAAAAAATGATCCACGCCGTCAGTGACTTCAGAAAGAATATCAAAAAGAATATTCTGTTTTTATTGCCAATCGTTCTCGGCGCGGTCGTCGGAATCCTGCTGTCTACTAAGCTGATTTTGATGATCTGTGAAACCTATACGCAGCAGGCATACTTTTTCTTTATCGGCCTTGTACTTGGCAGCATTCCATTGGTTCTGAGAAAATTGAAGAGCAAGAAGTTTCATCCGGCGTATCTGCTGATTACGCTGTTCAGCATGGGACTCATTTTGCTGATGGGGTTCTTTTCCAATGGAAACGCCGGCGAGGGCGCTGTGAATACGGCGTACTACCTGACTGGTCTCAAGGACACGGTAGTGATTTTGTTTTCCGGCTTTTTGTCCTGCGCGCTGATGTCGATTCCGGGCGTGAGCGGATCCGTTACCCTTATGGTGCTTGGACAGTACAATAAAGTGTACGGCGCCGTCAGCGAATGTACAGACATGCTGAAATATCTGATCAGCGGCGAATTTGACCGCGCGTGGGAGTCGTCGAGATCGATCTGGCTCGTCCTGGCTTTTGCCATAGGCGGAATCGCGGGCTTTATTCTGATTTCAAAGCTGATTGCAAAGCTGCTTGCAAAGTTTGAAGCGCAGACGTATTACGGCGTGGGCGGCATGATTCTCGGGGCAATCATTATTTTGTTTGTTCAGGGCGTTATGACGGACCAGAAATTTACGTCGGCGTTTCAGGGAGGCATGACGGCGGGGATTCTCGGCATGCTTGCGCTGGACCTTGTATTGATCGCAGTCGGCGTCGTCTGCACGCTCTTCCTTGACGACGACAGCGAGCTGGCGCAGAGAGCGAAAAAGAAAGGAGCGCAGAAGCATGAGGAGTGAACGGAAAACGACAAGAGCCGCCGTATCTGCATTTGCCATTTTATTTTCTGCAATTACGGTCCTCTCAGGCAGCAGGCTTCGCGCAGAGGAACAAAACCTGCCGGAAGACGCGCAGAATATTACTTCGCGAGAGCTCTATCATGGCGTAACGCTCACGAGCTTTGCGCTTTCCGCGGACTCGAAATACGGGTTGAATAAGGTCAGCGTAGTGGAATTCGATCCTGCGCAAAGCGATCTTTACATAGACGTTACCAATATGGCGGAGTATTCCGACACGCTGAAAACGGTCGAGAAGACCGTTGCAGAATTTAACGAAAAGAATGGCGAAGGGAAAACGGCGATTGCCGCGGTCAACGGAGATCTGTGGATGGTTTCTTACGCGCATGCGCGCGTAGAAGGCGCCGGGACCACTTACGGCGGATACAGCGACGCGGTGGTAACGAAAGCTCTGACGGTTCCGCGCGGCTTTAACATGTACGGAGGAGAAATTATCACATCGGCGCATATGTCCCAGGAAACGCCGTTTGAGGGCGCCTTTCAGTCTTTCGGCTTTACGGCGGACAATAAGCCGTATCTCGGACAGCCGACCGTAACGGTAAATGTGAAAAACGTGACGCAGAATACAGATGCGGAGAAGGTCGACGGGATCAATCGGCTTCCGGCTAAAAATGCGCTCGTCATGTATACGGATAAGGGCGCGCTTTCCCATTACGCGCTGGATGAGGCGTATGAGGTCGTGATCGACTGCGCTGAGGATTACGTCGTCAGGCACGGCGCGGCGATCAAGGGAACGGTTACGGCGATCTGCAAGGAAGGGGACGAGGATCTGCCGATGCAGGCGAACCGCATTATATTGACGGCGAGAGGCAGCCGGCCGACGTCCAGAATCGAATCGTTTCAAGTGGGAGACGAAATCGAAATTACCGTCTCCGTAAAGGACCTTTTCGGCAACGACGAGGCCTGGCAGAATGAAATCGTAAACGCGGTAGGCGGACATATGGTGTTTGCTAACGATGGAAAGTATTCCTCGATCGGCGATTCTACCACATATCCGACTACGATTTTAGCCGAAACGAATTCCGGAACGGTTTTATTTATTCAGAACGACGGCAGGCAGGCAGACTACAGCTTGGGGTTCCGCTTTTCTGATTATACGCGCCTTGCGCAGGAATTTGATATTAAAAACGGCTTTATCCTGGACGGCGGCGGTTCCTCTACGCTGGTTGCGCTTGCCGACAGCGGTTATGAGCTGGTGAATCGGCCCTCTGATAAGGATGAAAACGGGAACTATGGACAGCCCAGAAGCGTTGTGAATTCCGTAATTTTATCCTACGGAACGGATCGGAACGCGCCGGAAGAGTCGGAAACCGCCAGCGCAGCTCCTGCAGAAACCGCCGGCGCTTCTGCCGCGGGCGGCTCCGGCCTCGGATGGAAAATCGCATTGATTGCGGGAAGCGTTGTCTGCTTTATCATTGCGGTCCTGCTGGCCGTTCGGGCGGGCAACAAGAAATACGGGAAGGATAAATAAAGAAAAATAATTTTCCTGCCAAATGAATGAATTATGAGTGAAAACATTTTAGTGGTGGACGATGAAAAGGAAATTGCAGATCTGGTCGGATTATATCTCAGAAACGAAGGCTATGCGGTTTCCGTATACAATACCGGCCGGGAAGCGCTGAAATCCGCGGAAGAGCACGACTACGATCTGGCGATCCTAGACGTAATGCTTCCGGATGTCGACGGCTTCAGTATCTGCAGAAAGCTCCGGGAAAAATATTTTTATCCGATTATTATGCTTACCGCTAAGGTCGAGGACCTGGACAAGATTATGGGTCTTACGATCGGCGCGGACGATTATATTACAAAGCCGTTTAATCCGCTGGAGCTGATCGCGCGCGTCAAAACGCAGCTGCGCAGATATAAAAAATATAACGGAGGCGCCTCAGAAAGCAGCGCCTCTTCCGAGGAATACGATATCAACGGACTTTATATCAATAAAGAAACGCATGTCTGCACGCTCTACGGAAAACCGGTTCTCCTGACGCCGCGCGAGTTTTCTATTCTCCTATATTTATGCGAAAATAAAGGGAAGGTGGTTTCCTCAGAGGAGCTGTTCGAAGCCGTTTGGGGTGAAAAATATATCGATAACAACAACACGGTAATGGCACATATCGGGCGGCTGAGAGAAAAGCTCCGAGAACCGGCCAAAAATCCCAAGCTGATCAAAACCGTATGGGGAGTCGGGTATAAGATTGAATCATAAAAACGCAAATAACAAAAAGTTCAGAAGCTTCCAGAGAAAGCTGACAGCCGGCATCATTGTAAAATTCATCGTATCGCTTACGGTCTATATGATCCTGCTGCTGCTTACATTGCTGATCGGGTATCTGATCTGTTCCTCTTTTACCTGGTACGGAGACGAGCTGATTTACCGTTTGCTGCAGCCGATCCGGAACAATATCGAGCTGTTTGTGATTTTTATGTTTTTTGCGGGATTTGTCGTGTTCTTTATCTATTATTGGTATAAAACGCTCGGCTATCTGCAGCTTATGATTGAGGCGACAGAGAACATTTATAACGACAAAGAGGGCTATATTTCCTTTCCGCCGGAGCTTGGCGAGCTCGAGCAGCAGGTCAATCAGATCAAAGTAAACGTGCGGAACTCCCAGAAGGCGGCGAAAGAGGCAGAACAGAGAAAAAACGACCTCGTCGTTTATCTTGCCCACGACCTGAAAACGCCGCTTACCTCCGTTATCGGATATCTGACGCTGCTAAGAGACGAGGAACAGATTTCCGAATCGCTCCGCAGAAAATATTTAGCGATCTCTCTCGAAAAAGCGGAACGGCTGGAAGATCTGATCAATGAATTCTTTGAAATCACACGGTTTAATATTACAAATATTCATCTGGAATCAAGTCGAATCGATCTGACCCGAATGCTGGAGCAGATTACGTTTGAATTTCAGCCTATGCTCGCCGAAAAAAATTTACGCTGTATCCTGCATGCGCCTCCGGAATTTCAGATCCGCATTGATGCAGATAAAATGCAGCGCGTGTTTGACAATCTTATGAAAAACGCGGTCAATTACAGCTTTGAAAAGGATGCGATTGAAATCACCGTGATTCCGGAGGCGGAGCAGGTCCGGATCATTTTCGAAAACCACGGCAATCCAATTCCGAAAGAAAAGCTGGAACGAATTTTCGAACAGTTCTACAGACTGGATACGGCCAGAACCTCTAAAAGCGGCGGCGCCGGCCTCGGCCTTGCAATTGCAAAAGAAATCGTGGAACTGCACGGGGGAAAAATTCGCGCAGAAAGCGAGGAGGAAACGATCCGCTTTGAAGTAAGCCTTCCTCTGGCGTAAGAAAATCGTAAGAAATTCCTCAGGAAAAAACAGAAATTTATCAAGCGAAAACGAGAAAACCACGGCTCGGCTTCTGTTATGCTTTTGCTGTCAGAGCTCGGGACGTGCCGCCCGACGCTTTGAATCTAAAAGAAGCAAAGGGTGATTTTCTATGTATAAAAAAACGATTGCCGTGCTGTTCGGAGGCTGCTCCAGCGAATATGCCATATCGCTTCAGTCGGCATATTCCGTTCTGACGCAGATCGACCGGACCGACTATCACGTTATCCCCGTCGGTATCTCCAAAAAAGGGGAGTGGTTTGCCTATTACGGCAAATATGAAAATATTGCAGACGATTCCTGGCAGAAAGATACAGAACGGAAAATTCCCGCCGTGCTTTCCCCGGACCGGCGAATCCGCGGACTGATCGAGTTTTACGGAGAACGATGCCATGTCGTATCGCTTGACGCCGTTTTCCCCATATTACACGGAAAAAATGGAGAAGACGGAACCGTGCAGGGGCTCTGCGGGCTGGCCGGGATTCCTGTTATCGGCTGCAATCTGATTTCATCCGCCCTGTGCATGGATAAATACCGTGCGCACAAGCTCGTACAGGCGGAGGGAATCGGCGTGCCGGACTCCGTCCGCCTGACACGCGGCATGTCGAAGGAGACCGTGACCGAAGCAATTTCACATTTGAACTATCCGCTGTTTATAAAGCCCGTGCGCTCCGGCTCTTCGTTCGGAATCCGCCGCGTTTCTTCGGAGGCGGAAGTGCCGGATGCACTGGAAAACGCGTTTTTCTATGATTATGAAGCGGTGGCGGAAGAAACGGCGGACGGCTTCGAAGTCGGATGCGCCATCCTGGGAAACGACGATTTGACGGTAGGACGCGTAGACGAAATTGAACTGGCAGGAGATTTTTTCGATTTCACGGAAAAATATTCACTGAAAACATCAAAAATCCATATGCCGGCGCGAATTTCCTCAGAAACCGAAGCGCGGATTCAAAAAACGGCAAAACAAATTTACCGAATTCTGGGCTGCAGCGTGTTTGCGAGAGTCGATCTGTTTCTGCAGAAAGACGGATCGATTCTTTTCAACGAAGTGAACACGATCCCCGGCTTCACGGATCATAGCCGCTTTCCAAACATGCTGAAGGGAATCGGACTGTCTTTTTCAGAAATCGTCGCCGCAATCCTTCGCCTAGGAATGGAGAATGAGGCATGAAAGGAAAAGCTTACCCGGGAATTGATGCGTTTCGGATCGTCGCGGCAATTCTGGTGATTGCAATCCATACGTATCCGCTGGCAGATCTCAATTCAACTGCGGATTATTTGGTTGCACATGTAGTATGCCGAATCGCCGTCCCGTTTTTCTTTATGGCATCTGGGTTTTTTCTTTTCCCGGCCGGAACGGATCCGCTGGACGCGCTGCCTCGTTTTCTGAAAAGATCGGCCTGTATTTATGCCGCCGCCATTGTATTATATATTCCCGTCAATCTTTACGCGGGATATTTTAAAACGGAGCATTTGCTCCCTGCCATGCTTCGGGACATTTTCTTTGACGGAACCTTCTACCATCTCTGGTACCTGCCGGCGGCAATCCTGGGCGCATGCATCGCAGGATTCTGTCTCCGGCGCTTCGGAATCAAAGGCGCGTTTGCCGTCTCCGCAGTCCTATATCTGATCGGACTCTTTGGAGACAGCTATTACGGCGTCGCGGAACGTATCCCTTTTGTCAAAAATTTTTATGACGCCTTATTTTCTGTATTTGACTATACGAGAAACGGGATTTTTTTCGCTCCGCTCTTTTTTGTGCTCGGAGGAGCTTTGCGCAGAAAACGATTTCCTCTGACGCGGCCGCGCGCCGCGGCGTGGCTTTGCCTCGCCCTGCTGCTTCTGCTGGGGGAAGGGATGCTTTTACAAAACTTTGGACTGCAGCGGCACGACAGCATGTATCTTTTTCTGGCACCCTGTGTTTTCTTTTTGTTTTGGCTTTTGCAAACAGTGCGGGGAAATCGCCTGAAACGGTGCGCGGAGCTTTCTCTCCTTGTATATCTGATCCATCCGCTTGCCATTTTATTTGTTCGGCTGACCGGATCGCTTCTGCATAGGGAGGATTTATTTATACAGAACAACCTTGTACATTTTTTTCTTACGACTGCCGTGTCGTTCTCTGCCGGCTGGCTCCTGCTGCAGATTCGTAAGAGCGTCCGTTCGCCGCAAAAAAAGCCGTCTCCGCGCGTCTCTGCGGAAATCGATACGGAGAATCTCCGCCATAATGTGAGGGAACTGCAGTCGCTGCTGCCTGAGCGATGTAAAATTATGGCAGTTGTAAAGGCAGATGCCTACGGACACGGCGCGCCGGCCGTTGCGGCCGTACTGCGCGAGGAAGGGATTTCGGACTTTGCCGTTGCGACGATCGAGGAAGGAATTGCACTTCGAAACAGCGGGATTGAGGGACAAATTCTGATTTTTGGATACACGGATCCGGAAAACATCAGAAAGCTGCGAAAATATCGCCTGACGCAGACGCTGATCAGTAAAGAATATGCCCGGCGTCTGAATCAAAAAAAAGTTCGCATCGATGTGCAGATCAAAATTGATACCGGCATGCACAGACTGGGGCTGGACGCGGAACGGCTTGAAGACATCCGAACGCTGTTTGCTTTAAAATATCTGCATGTCACCGGCATGTATACGCATCTGTGCGTGAGTGAAAGCCTCACGGAAGAAGATTCTGCATTTACCTTGGAGCAGACGGAGAAAATGGACCGGCTGACGGCCGCGCTGTCCGAGCAGGGTTGCAAAACAGGAGCGGTCCATGTGCAGAACAGCGGGGGAATTTTCAATGATCCATTTCTTCGATACAGCTTCGTAAGGCCGGGAATCGCATTGTATGGCGTAAAAAGCTCGCGCCGGTCGGAATCGATGGCGCCGGCGGATTTGAGGCCGGTGCTAACGCTGAAAACTCGAATTATATTAATCCGCAGGATCCGTCGCGGAGAATGCGTAGGATACGGAAGGGCTTTTACCGCGTCGCGGGATATGACGCTTGCGGTGCTGCCGGCGGGATATGCAGACGGCGTTCCGCGCTGTCTTTCCGATCGGGCCTCTGTTTTGATCCGCGGAAAAAGAGCGCCGATCGTCGGAAGAATCTGCATGGATCAAATGACCGTGGATATCACGGACATTCCGGAAGCGGCGGTTGAAGATGCTGCCGTCCTGATCGGCAGAGACGGCAGCCTGCAAATCACTGCCGAAGAGCTTGCGGAAACTGCGGGAACGATTACAAACGAGCTGCTCTCACGAATTGGGGAGCGGGTAGAACGGATTTATTTATAAATCAAAAAATAAAAAACGCAGGCCGTTTCCGTAAAACAGCCTGCGTTTCTGGCAGGGGAGACGCGACTCGAACACGCAACAGACGGTTTTGGAGACCGTTGCTCTACCATTGAACTACTCCCCTAAGAGCGTTGTAAGTATACACAATTGCGCTTCCGGTGTCAATAAGGATTTTCGTCAGGAATTTAAAATATTTTTATAAAACACTTGACATTCCTTTGTTAAAACAATATGCTCTAGAAGTAAACACGTTGTAAACGGTACGACGAATGTATATTTATACAATATATTGCATAAATATACATTATATGTTATAATTTGCCGTACACAATAATTTTAGTGTTGCAAGGAGTGGGCTTTATGAAGAAGAGAAGAAAAATAACAGCGGCGGTTCTGGCTGTTTTTCTCATGTTATCCGTATTTATGATGACTTCCTGCCAGGAGGCGGCGGAAAAGCAGAGTCTGGAACAGATTAAAGATGCGGGTGTGCTGACGGTATATACGAACGCGGAGTTTCCACCTTTTGAATATATGTCTGACAATACGCCTGTGGGTGTCGATATGCAGATCGCTCAGGCGATTGCGGACGAGATCGGCGTAAAGCTGGAGATCAAGAACGTAAAATTTGATACGATTCTGAGCTCCGTCAATTCCGGGAAGGGCTCCATGGGAATCGCGGGGATTTCCGTAACGGAGGAAAGAGCACAGGAAGTGGACTTTTCGATCAACTACGCGACCAGCAAGCAGTATATTATTTTGCCCCAGGATTCTGAGGTTACGAAAATCGAAGACCTGGCCGGAATGTCGATCGGCGTGCAGCTCGGAACGACCGGGGACATCATTGTTTCGGAAGAAATCAGCGGTACTGAGGACGAGGAGACAAAAGAACATATTCAGGGGGTTCTGGAAGGAACCGGGGCTTCCGTGACGCAGTATAATTCCGCGGCGGATGCGGCGGTGGCCATGAATTCGGGAAAGGTGGATGCCGTCGTAATCGACAAGCTTCCGGCGGAAATCGTCGCTTCGCAGTATGAAAATTTTAAAGCAATCGAACTTGTCTATGCAGACGGACAGAATACGGAGGAATCGTACGCTGTCTGCGTGGCGAAGGGAAATCAGGAGCTTCTCGACGTGGTCAATCAGGTCATCGAACGGCTGATCGACGACGGCACCATTGACGAGTGGATCACGGATCATACGATGCAGGCAAGCGAGTCGTAAGGTTCGGCGCTCTGCAAAGTCCTGAAACGTTTATACAGAGACGGTATCTGCTTCTATTAAAAGAGGTAAATACCGTCTTTTTTTACAAGGAGAAAAAGGATTGCTTTAGATTCCCGTTTTCCTTAAACCGGATGCGCGAAATTGCAATGATTTGTGTATATATTGCAATTGCCTGGGCGATTGCAATATGATATCGTATTTACATCATATATTGTTAAGAATTTGTTTTCGTCTGCGAGAACAAAACGGAGGGAACCGTAATGAAAAAGAACCGTAAGCTTTCTGTGTTGTGTATCTGCCTTCTGAGCATCCTTTTGCTTGCCGGCGCCTGTGCCGATCAAACGGCAGATGATCCGAAGCCGACAGCGAGCAGCACGCCAAAAACTACCGAGGCCCCCGCTTCCGCCGCGCCGCAGTCCGCAAATACCGAAACCTCCGCGCCGACGGCGGCGCCGGCAGAGATTCCGCAGGATTTAACTTATACGGAAATCAAAACGGGAGAAGGAAGCCTGAAAGATTACCTTTATGTCGAAACGACGGATGGGGAAGCGGCAAACGGGCCGGAGAACCTGCTGGACGGGAATTATGAGACGCGGTGGGCTTATGCAAATTCGACCTTAGACTATCAGCTGGACGTTCTGTTTACACGGCCCTGCTATCTCGACCGGGTTCAAACCACATGGTTTGAAGAAAGCAGAATCTATTTTTATGAGCTTTGGGCCGTATGCGAGGCAACCGACGGAGAAGACCTGATCGGAGACAGAGAGCTCAATGAGGAGCCTGGATTTACGGAGGACTCCGTCGGCGGATTGGTCGATTATTTATATTATATTTTCTTCGATAACAGCATTGGTAATAAATGGGTTTCTATTTATGAGATCGACGCAATCGGCTTCTGCGTCTGGTCGGATACCTATGAGATCAATGAAAAGGCGCATACGATCACAATTCCGCAAGAAACTTCTTTGGAGGATTTTCTGAGCCAGCTGCAGATAGACGGCACGTTCCAGGCTTCGCTCGGAACGGCGGACGGGAGTGCTTCTTCGGTTGCGGGCGGCAATGCGCTGCGGATTTCCTGCGGAGAAGCCGTTGCCGAATATCTGATTCTTATCGCGGAATAAGCTGCTTTATATAAATAAAATGCAAAGGAATTAAGATGGAAATGTGTACCAATAAGTTAAAATATTTGCTGTTGATTCTATTTTCCGCCATGGGAGGGATTTTATTGTTTGGCTGCAATACCGTTACGCCGGAACCAGATCCGGTAAGCCGGAGCGTGGTTTCCGTCACAGAATCCTGGCGTTTCCTGAAAAGCGATAACGCTCGTGCAATGGAGCCCGATTTTGACGACGAAGCATGGGAAACCGTGAATCTGCCGCATACCTGGAATGCAGAGGACGGATCCGACGGCGGAAGCAATTATTATCGCGGTACGGGATGGTATCGGAAGCGGATCACTGTTTCAGAAGAGGAAGCCGCCGGAAAACGCATTTATCTTGAGTTTCAGGGCGTTAATTCGAAAATGGAGCTATATATAAACGGCACTTCCGTAGGAACGCACAAGGGCGGATATACGACGTTCCGATTTGATATTACAGAGCATCTGAGAATCGGGGAAGAAAATCTGCTCGCGGTTTGCGTCAGCAATAAGGATGACAGGACAATTGCTCCCATCAGCGGCGATTTTACCTTTTTCGGCGGAATTTACCGCGATGTGTCCTTGATTTTTACGGATGAAGTTCATATAGACATGCTCGACAGCGGTTCTTCCGGGGTTTATCTGACAACGGAGGAGCTTTCCAAAAGATCGGCGCAGCTGCGTGTGGAAACGACGCTTGTCAATGATTCCTCCGAGGGAAAAACGGTTTCCGTACGCATCGCTGTGAAGCATCCCGATGAATTCGAGCAAAATGAATTTGAAAAGGAGTATTTGGCCGGTCTGATGCGCTTTGATCCGGAGGATCTGTGCGGAGGAGGACTTGTGGATGCCGTTACTCTCTCCTATGACATGGAAGCAGGACAGCGAATTGAAATTTCCGAAATACTGGAAATTAAAAAACCGCATCTTTGGAACGGAATAACGGATCCTTACCGCTATCAGGTTAATATATCGGTTTCTGAAAATGACGAAATCATAGACAGCGTAATCAGTTATATCGGGATCCGGGAATACCACGTGGATAAAGATTCCGGTTTCTATTTAAACGGAGAATCCTATCCTCTGCGCGGCGTCGCGATGCACCAGGATTATGAAGGCATGGGCAATGCCGTCACAAAAGCCGAAATTACAGAAAGCTTCTCTCTGCTGTACGAAGTCGGCGCGAACGCGGTGCGGCTTTCTCACTATCCGCATAACACGTATACGTATGAGCTTTGCGATAAGTACGGAATTGCGGTCTATGCGGAAATTCCGTTTGTTAATACATATGGCGGCAGTGGTACGTATGATAATCCGGACGAAACGCTGAAGGGATTTATTGAAACGACGAAACAGCAGCTGACGGAGATGATCAAGCAGCAGTATAATCGTTCCTCGATTTTCTTCTGGGGCTTATATAATGAGGCGCAGAAGGCCAGCCATACGGTCATGGTGCCTCTTGTTGCGGATCTGAATGCACTGGCTCACGAGCTTGACGATACGCGTCTGACGGTAACCGCGACATTTTCCGAGGAAGGAGAAGCCCTGCAGAGCGACCTGCTGGCATGGAATACGTATCCAGCGGCGAATGGGCTGCAGAATCGCGTGGAATCGTTTTATAATGCAATGTCCGGAGGGAAAATATCGGAAAATCCAGACAGATATGCGGCATGCTACATTGAGGAATATGACAGTCAGGGTTACTACGACGGCCTCCTAAACCGGCCGATCGCCCTCTCCGAGTATGGAATCGGCGGCAGTATTTTCCAGCATACCGATGATTACATGCAAGGCTCCAGCACGGTGAAGATTCAGACGGAGGAATATCAGGCCTATTGTCACGAGACATGGCTGAATCAGATCAAATCGCTGGACTATCTGTGGGGGACCTTTGTCTGGAATCTATTTGATTTCAGCGCGGACAACCGCGATGAGGCCACGGTGCCGGGCGTAAATACGAAAGGACTTGTCACGCGCGACCGGCAGACAAAGAAAGACGCATTCTATATTTATAAAGCATATTGGAGAACGGATGAAGATGTACTCTATCTTACCGGGAAAAACAACACAGGACGATATACGAACCCTACATATTTTAAAGCTTATTCGAACTGCGACTCTGTAACGCTTTTCGTGGATGATACGGAAATCGGCACGATTGAAAGCGGCGACACACAGCTGGAGCATGTATTCGTATGGGATTGGTCCGATTCTTTGGACTACGGAGAGCATACGATCAGAGTGGTCGGAAAATCCGGAGGCCGTACGGTGACGGATGAAATGAAGATAACGATCCTGAAGCGCGCTGTAACGGATCTGGAGTCTGAGCAGCTTCGCGTCAATAACGAGGAAAAATATATCTGCGTTTCTCCCGCACTCACTGTTGAAACCATTTCTTCCTTCCTGTCGGCGGACGAGGGCGCTGCGCTGGAGGTACGAGAATCGGACGGCTTGACGCCGGTAGAATCCGGAGCCATAATACCGGGAATGACGCTGCTGGTCACGGCGGAGGATGGGCAAACTACGGCGCTCTATACGTTTGTAGAGTCAACCGCTGACACGCGCCTTACGGTTACCGTGACGGAAGAGGAAACCGCAAATCCAGCTGAGCATATTATAGACGGCGATCCTGGTACACGCTGGTCCGGATCCACGGGCTGTCCGACAGAGATTGTGATTGATCTTGGCGAGCCGGCGCATCTTTCTGAAATATCCATAAAATGGTTTGAAGCGCGTGCATACCGCTATACGATCCAGGTAAGCCGGGAAGGAAGTGTTTACAGAACGGTGGCAAACCGCAGCGAAAATACGCAAAGAGGAACGCTCACCGATTCCTTCGACGCCCAATATGTGCGCTATATTAAAATTCGTGTTACGGGCACGTCGGACGACAGCGATTGGGTATCCATATATGAAGTAACAACAAACGCCTGGTGGTTCCATACGGCGTATGACGTAAACGAGGAGGCACGCACGATCACGGTTCCCTATGATCCTGCGATCGTGATTTCCAAAGAGGAATTTATCGAGAATCTTGGACTTGAAGGTGACTGCGAGGCAGAGGTGTCTACGGGAAATGACGCGACCGTTTACTATATAACAGACGGCGCTGTGCTGACCGTAGCCGTAGGAGATGAGGTGTATGAGTATGAGCTGATTTACGAATAAAAAGAGATTGGCCACCCCAAAATAAAAGGCGGCCAGGCGCGGGGGGATTTTCCGCGCTGCCAAACGGTAATTGCTGCCGTTCACAAATAAGAGGAGGGAATTAAGATGAAAAAAGGTAAAAAAAGTTTGATACTGCTTTGTATCGCATGCATAATGGCGCTGACGCTCTTGCCGGTCTGCGCGGAAGAATCTTCCGCCATTGCCATCCAGTCGCTTGAAGTGACAAAAGAGGGATTTGACGGTGAAGTGACTCCTTATACGGATAATACGGACGTAACCTTTGAATTTGCCTATGCATACGACAACGATCCGGCGACGCGTATGAGTATTCTGTGCTCGGATGCGGCGCCATGGGGAAAACTGAGTCCCGAATCTCCGCTTTCTCTTGTCGCTGATTTGGGCCAGTCCTATCTGCTGGATAGAATCGACGTAACCTGGCTGACCAATGCAAACAAAAGAGCGTATCAGTATGATGTTTTAGTCAGCACGGACGGAACGGAATATACAGAGGTTGTCTCGCGCAGCGGCGATTCCTGGCAGGACAACAATCTGGGAGAAGTTGAAGGCGCTCTGAACACCGTATCGGATTCGCTTTCCGAGCAGGTTGAGGCAAGATATGTGAAGATTGAGGTTTCCGGAGTTACGGACAATTCGTTCTGCGCGATTTATGAAATCTGTGCATTCGGCACCGAGAGCACTTCGGAGGATCCCGGCACGAGCGATCCTGGAGAGCAGGAAGATCCGGCTGAACCAGAGAATCCGAATACGCCGGAACCGCCTGTCAATACAGGAGACGCAAATCTGATTATTTGCGCGGCGGCTGTCCTCCTGCTCGGCGCATTTGGAATCCGTTTCGGAAAAGCGCGCCGGAATTCATAATCGGAGAGAAACCGCACGACGTGCATAGAATTGCGCATACGGCAAATTTTCAGTGACGGGAAGGTTTTATGGATTTTAAATATCAGTACCTTGACGAGATGCTGGAATATCATCATGAATTGAATCAGTGCCCCTGCACGGCTGATTTTTTCTTTCATGCGGATCCGCAGTGCGAAATTTACGGGTTCCTGTCAGGGGACTGCTGCTTTCGCGTCGAGGGAACAAAGTATATTTTGAATGAGCCGGCTATATTGATTTTGAGACAGGGCGAAGCGCACTGCATTGAGTTTTTTTCTCAGTCTCCTTACGAAAGAGAGGTTGTTCATTTCAGCCAGGAGATTTTAAATGAAATCGATCCGGATGGGTTTCTGGCGGAACCGTTTTTCAACCGGCCTCTGGGACAGGGGAATCTGATTACCGTAGAGAAAGAAAAATCGAAACGGTTTTGGTATTATATGAACGCAATGCATTCCACCAGCTCTGATCGTAAAATCCAAAGACTGACGCTGCTTGCGAACCTTTTCCCGCTTTTATGGGAAATTCGGATTGAATATCAGCGTCTGCAGTCCAGCGCTGCCGCGGGCGACACAGAGGATCTGATTGGGAATATTGTAAAATACATCAATTCCCATCTGCATGAGCTGCTTACGGTGGAACAGATCGCGAAGGCTTTTTATCTCAGCAGATCGCAGCTTAACCGTCTGTTCCATAAAAGAATCGGCTCCTCGGTTTACCAATATATTCAGCTGAAGCGCCTGATCGAGGCGCGCTTAATGCTGAAGGCGGGCAGAAATCCGGGAGATGTCGCGCGCGCCTGCGGATATACCGACTATTCTTGTTTTTATAAAGCATATCGTAAATACTTCGGCGCCGCTCCATATGGAGACAAGAAAGCGCCGTAAAGCTATAATACGATTTCTTCCTGTGATCCGCGGCGGTCAAGCCGCGGATTTTTGCGTTTAAAAATCTTTTGCTGTGGAGACTTTATTTTTTTTGAAAGCATGATATAATATGGGAAAATACGGATCATGAAGGAGCCGGAAAAATGAGAAAATTTCAAACCTTGTTTTTTATTCTGCTGGCTGCATGCCTCCTCGCTTCTTCGGCGTGCGGCGCCGGAAATAACAGCGCAGGAACGGAAGATCCGAACGAATGGACGGGTGATAACATGGAAGATTTTATTGCGCAGGGCCTGGAGGTCTCCGATCAGGGCGCGGGCATCTATCAGAGAACGCCGTATGAAGAGCGCCTGGTAGGCGTAGCATACACAACGTGGCACCGGAATTCGCTGTGGAACGCGGACGAATTTTGGGCGAAGCCGTCGATTGGGGAGTATCGCTCGGACGATGCGGAGGCCATCACAGAGCACGGAAAGCTGCTGGGAGACGCGGACGTAGATTTTGTATTTGTCGACTGGTCAAACAACGTTACGTTTAATGAAGAGGAATACCCGCGCGCCACCTATGAAAACATTATGAATGAAAGAAATCTTGGAATTACTGGACGCGAGGATTTTGCGATGATCGAACGCGCTACAGTCAAAATGTTTGATATCTGGGGAGCAATGGAGGAAAAGACGCCGCAGATTGCGATCATGCTCGGCTGCCCCGACAAGCCCGCTGCGATTGAAGACGGCAGCCTTCAGCTTAAGGCGGATCAGGTATACGAGTGGTTCATAGAGAATGAGGAATATCCGCAGCGCGCCGAAAAATACATGCAGTTTGACGGGAAGCCGCTTCTGATGGTATATCTCGGAACGCCTACATTTATAACGGATCGAAATCCGCTCGAGGTTTGGAATGATGATCGGTTTACGGTACGCTATGTAACGGGCTTTATCACAGAGCAGTCTTCGCTCAGAGATTCAGAAACGCTGGAAAGCATTTACGGATATTGGAGCTGGGAGGACCGAGGCGCTCAGACGTTTGCCGTGAATCAGGAAACGAAGCAGCCGGAGGCGATGACCATTGTTGCTGCTTACCGCGCACAGGGAGAACCGGGTGATGCGGATTATATTCCGGCCTCCGGAAGACAGAACGGCAAGATTTTCCGGGAGGAATGGGCAAGGGCACGGCTGATCGGCGTTAAAACGGCACTTGTCGTATCTTGGAACGAATTCGTCATCGGAGAACAGATCGACGAAGAAAGAAGTAAGGATCTTGAACCCAATACGGTCTACGGCGACGAATATTATCAATTATTGAAGGAAGAAATAAAGTTGTTTAAACACAAGTGACTTCCACTTGTCTTTCGCTTGTAAAATTTGTATAATGATTATTGTTGTATTTTAAATGGGATATCACAGCGCAAAGGAGTATCATTATGAAATTGGACAGGCTTGTGGGAGACAGATTCAAGGAAAAACCTGCGGATTGTGTAATAGACAGTCATTCTCTGATGCTCCGCGGCGGCTATATGAAGTTTGTTGCGAGCGGCATTTTTTCCCAGTATATGCCGCTGAAGCGGATTTGTAGAAAAATAGAGCAGATCATCCGGGAAGAAATGGACGCCATTGACGGCCAGGAAGTGTTATTTCCCGTCGCTCTTCCGGCGAGCCTTTGGGAGGAATCCGGAAGATACGAAAGCGTGGGAAGCGAGCTGCTGCGTTTTACGGACAGAAACGGGGCGCCGATGCTGCTTGGTATGACGCATGAAGAGGCGGCCGTACAGCTTGTGCGCGATTACGGGATCAGCTATACGAGATATCCGTTTATGATCTATCAGATCCAGACAAAATTCCGAGATGAAGCGAGGCCTCGTGCGGGACTGATTCGGGTTCGGGAATTCACGATGAAAGACGCGTATTCCTTTCATACCTCGCAGGAGGATCTGGAGCGTTATTATAAAAAGTGCTTTGACGCATACAACAGGATTTTTGCAAGAGTCGGGATTCCGGAGGTCGTTACCGTTCAGTCGGATTCCGGCATGATGGGCGGAAGCGTTTCCCATGAATATATGCTTTTGACGCCCGTCGGAGAAGATACGATTGCGGTATGTACGGAATGCGATTACAGGGCGAATATGGAGGCTGCGGAAAGCGTTGTCCGGAATGATTCCTCAGAGGCCGAGCAGAAGCTTAAGCTGACGGAAACGCCGGGCGCCTCTTCGATTGAGGACGTCTGCAAATTTCTGGAAATTCCGCTCGAAAAATCCTGTAAAGCCGTCGTCTATCAAAAAAATAAAACGGATGAATATGTTATTGTCTTCCTGCGCGGTGATCTGGAGGTTAACGAGACGAAGCTGCGCAATTATGTAGGCGCAGAGCTCCATCCTGGCGTGATCACGGAGGAGTCTGGCATTGAGGCAGGATTTATCGGTCCGTACGGATTGACAGGAACCTTCACAGTTGTTTATGATCGTTCGCTGAAAGACGCCAGGAATTTGTGCTGCGGAGCAAATCGCAGGGATTATCATTATACCGGCTTAAATATTGAGCGGGACTGCGGCCCGGTGGAATTTGCAGAGGTTGCGAAGATCAAGGAAGGCGGGATCTGTCCCTGCTGCGGCAGACCTGCGATCCAGATTTCAAGGGGAATCGAGGTCGGAAATATTTTTCAGCTTGGTACGAAATACACGAAAACCATGGGGATGCAGTATGTCGACAAAGACGGAAATCTGCAATACCCGATCATGGGCTGCTATGGAATCGGAATTGGCAGACTTGCGGCTTCCGTCTGTGAGGTGCGCAGAGATGAGTACGGGCCGATCTGGCCGATTTCCATTGCGCCATGGCAGGTTCATATCTGCTGTCTGCGTTCGGATGATCCGACTGTCAAGGCAGCGGCAGATAAGATTTACGCAGAGCTTCAAGAAAAAGGAGTGGAAACGATTTATGACGATCGGGACGTAAGAGCGGGCGTCATGTTTTCCGATGCAGATCTTCTCGGTGTTCCCGTCCGAATCGTAGTAAGCCCGCGAACGCTTCAGGAAAATACGGCAGAGCTCTCCACGCGCGACAAAAGAGTAAGCCGGAAGGTTCATCAAGAAGAAATCGTCGCAGAGACGCGTCAGCTGATAGAAAATTTATGGAAGGAAATTGAGGAAAAAATATGATGAAAAAGAAATGGCTTTCTTTGCTGCTGGCAGTTGTTATAACGGCGGCAGCGTTTCCCGCAGGATTGCAGCTTCACGGCGAGGGGGAGGCCGAAATGGTGGAAAGAGTATTTGTAACGTATGAAGACCTTGAAATAACAGAAGAATTCAGCGCTGATTCTACAGGGCTCGGTGCCTCTTATGTGTCTGCGGACAGCAGAATCAAAGTGGTAGGCCCGGACTCCTCTGTGCTTGGTTCGCGCTCCCTTGCAATAAACCGGTGCGATATGCGCTGGTGGTCGATCGAGGCCAGGGACGAAGAACTGTATATTGACTTGTCAGTGAAGGCCGATGCGAATTTCAATAATGAGCTGGTACTGAATTTTACGACGCAGCAGCCGTCCGAGGATTTGGGGAAAAGCACAAATACCGATATCATAAAGGTGACGAAGCAGGACGGGAGGTCCGTGATCCTTGATTATTCCGGCAATGTGCTTATGGAAATGGAAGAGGACGTTAGGTATAACGTTCGCTGCGTTTTTCAAAGAGGCAGCGATACATATCGGGTTCTGATCAACAGTGTAACGGTATCGGAGGCCAGTGAGCTTCCTGTTGCCGCGTATACCGTGGATTCCATATCGATTATGGTCAGCGAGCTGGCTGCCGATGAGAATGCGGCACAGCCTGCCGTAGAAGATCCGTATATTCTGATCGATAATCCGAGCGTTTATACCAAGGGACGGATTTATCCTCAGAAATTTTCCGCGCAGGCGCCCGGCGCCCTTCCGGAAGTGAACGTACCGGAAGCAGCGGAAAGCGATGAAATACAGGTTTACGTCAATACGACAAAAATCGAGATGTCTCACGCCCCGGTCGTACGGGATGACACCGTCTATGTGGACATGCAGCAGATTGCCCGCTGCCTCGGAATGGAATTGACGGAAGATAAATCGAACAAAAGCTTTGCGGTCACAAACGAAAATGTGACGGCAAACGCAACGCTCGACAGTACGTCCGTCACAATTAACGACCGCGAATATACCCTGACGGCTCCGCCCCGCAAGATTGACGGCACCATTATGGTTACGCCGAATTTCTTGAACGAAGTATTAAACGCAAAGGTATGGTGGGACGAGGCGGGAAAATGCCTGGTCATTACAACGGGGGAATACAAAAAGGATGAGATTCTCAGAAATATCGGCGGAAAGCTGTATATGAACGGAGAACCGTACTACGAAATCAGCTTCAATAAGTTTGACTTATTTTATCAGATTATGGCGCAGTACGTTCCGAGCAATCAATATCCCAGCAGCGAGTATACCATAGAGGCCGCCGAAGCTGCGCTGAAGCAGCTGAATGAGCTCGGCTTCCGTTCGATCCGCGTCTTTGTATATTCCGGTGAATTTAAAGACCTGATGTACAACGAGGCGCATCAGGAAATCTATTTCAAGGCGATGGACGACTTCTTTGACCTTTGCGACAAATATGAAATCAAGGTTGTTGTGTGCCTTGGTCTGATCGAGTCCCATCTCCTGAAAAACGAGTATATCGAAGGGCAGGGCTGGATCACAGGAACGGAAACGCTTGCGGAGCTTGTGGCCAACCCGGAAAGCGAATCCCGACAGAATGTATATAAATACCTGGAGATGTTTATCAGCCGGTATAAAGACAGGAAATCCGTTCTTATGTGGGAAATTCGGAATGAAGGAAGTCTGGAGGCGGATGTCGGAAGCGCTGTAAACGACGTTAAATATTCACTGCTGCAGCTTGCGGAATTTTATGGCGATTGTGCCGATAAAATCCGGGAGCTGGACGATCGGCATCTTATTACGAGCGGAGACAGCGTTTTGCGGAACGCACAGTGGAACCTCCTGAAAGATGTAATGAACGGCGAGAACATTACCTGGAAGATGGATACGCGGGACGAGCGCCTGCAGGCTCTGGCGCTGCTCAATGAAAAGCTGGACCTGATCAGCGTTCACGCATACGGCTTGGGAGTCTCGGATGTTTCCCAGTACGCCGACAGCGATGGAAATCCGGTTAATTGCGATTTCAATCTTTATATGGAAGAAGCGGCGCGTCTCGGAAAAATATTGTACAACGGAGAAACAAACGGCTCCTTTTCCTTTGAAAGCGAAGATTTTTATTCAAACACTGAGGCGTACTTGAATTCGATTATCGATGCAGGCGTACAGCTTTCACACTGGTGGACCTTCCGCTCCGATCGGCAGGGCTTCAACGACGGCTATCTGTGGCGGATCGACAGCGGAGAGCTTCTGGATATGATCGTAGCTGCCAACCAGAAAATACAGGAGGTGCACGTCGTAAACAAGGCGGCAAGTGAAAATACGAATGATGCATGGGATGATCCCATGTTTGAGGTTTTCAACGCGGCCGAAGTCATCGATGGGAAAGAATTTGTCGAGCAGGCAAGCTTTCGCAGCAAGATGATCCGTCTGGGAATCCTGGGCGGTGTGATTCTGATTGCCGTCGGAGTCGGCGTTTTTGTACTGACGCGTGAAAAATTAAAGAAAAAAAGGAAAAAAGATATTGTTTGATGGTTTGAGTGAAAAAACGTATACAAGGGCGGAGCTTATGCAGATGAAGCCTCTTGTTCTGGCGTTCGTAGGTGATTGCGTATATGAACTTTATATACGCAATTATCTTATTTCCGAAAAATACAGGGACGTCAACGAGCTTCATCGGAAATCCGTTTTTTTCGTAAAAGCGAAAGCGCAGGCTTATATTTTGCGTGCGCTGGAGCCGGAGCTGAACGACGAGGAACGCGGCATCGTCCGCCGCGGCAGAAACGCGCATCCTCATACGGTTCCGAAGAACGCGGAGGTTGCGGATTATCGTCAGGCAACCGCGTACGAGGCTCTGATCGGATATTTATATCTGTCGGGGAGCGCCCGGCTCGCTTCTATTTTAGAAAAATCGGTTGCAATCGGGAGAATGCGGAATGAATAATTCGGAAGAAGTGATTTACGGCAGAAACGCCGTGACGGAAGCCATAAAATCCGGTATGGCAATCAATAAAATTTTGATTTCCTCCGGTGAAATTTCCGGCTCTTTAAGGGCGATTATCGGACTTGCAAAAGCAAATCATATCGTCTATCAGTTTGTCGACAAGAATAAATTAAACGAGCTTTCCGGCAGCAAAAATCATCAGGGCGTTCTGCTTTATGCAGCGGCCGGCAAATACTGTGAGATCGACGATCTGCTGACGAAAGCAAAAGAGGCCGGAGAGCCGCCGTTTCTCCTCTTGCTGGATGAAATACAGGATCCACATAATTTTGGGGCAATCATCCGTACGGCGGATGCCGTCGGAGTACACGGAATTATTATCCCGAAGCGACGCTCAGTTCCGCTTACGGGAACGGTAGCCAAAACCTCCGCCGGCGCTTCCGCGCACGTTCCCATAGCTAGAGTCTCAAATCTTGCCGCAGCCATCGATACTCTAAAAGAAGCCGGCCTTTGGATTGCCGGTACGGATCTAAGCGGAAGCATTCCGTTTTACGCCGCAGATTTCAGAGGACCGATCGGAATTGTAATCGGCAGCGAGGGGAACGGGATGGGCCCGCTGATCGCCAGAAAATGCGATTTTATCGTTACGATTCCGATGCGCGGCGCCGTCTCCTCTCTGAATGCTTCGGTTGCCGCGGGCGTAGTACTGTATGAAATTTTCAAAGAAAGGGTAAAAGGGGAAAATGGACTACCAAAAGGAACTGAATGAAAAACAGTACGAGGCGGTTACCGCGACAGAGGGACCGGTTCTTGTCCTTGCAGGCGCCGGCAGCGGCAAAACGCGCGTGCTTACTTACCGGATCGCTTATCTGGTCGGAGAATGCGGCGTTCCTCCGTATCAGATCATGGCCATTACCTTTACCAACAAGGCGGCGCGGGAAATGTATGAGCGCACAGAGCGCCTTTTGAATGGAAATATCAGCGGAATGTGGCTCAATACCTTTCACGCGGCCTGCGGAAAAATCCTTCGCGCACACGCTGAACGGATTGGATTTACAAAAAATTTCGTGATTTATGATGATTCGGAGGCAGTCACTTTGATCAAGGACTGCCAGCGGCGCCTGAATATCGATGACAAACGAATTCCGTACGGAAAAATCAAAGCGGTGATCTCAAAAGCAAAAGATGAATTGATTTCTCCGGACCGCTTCGCCGATCTCTCGGACCTGAAAAATTACGACAACCGAATGCTTTCCGAAGCCTACACGATGTATCAGGATACGCTTCGGAAAAATAACGCCATGGATTTCGACGATATGCTCGTTCATACGATCTCTCTGTTTGCCGCCTGCCCGGACGTTCTGGAGTATTATCAAAACCGCTTCCGTTATATTATGGTAGACGAGTACCAGGACACGAATAAAGCACAGTATCTGTTTGTCTCTCAGCTTGCGGCGACACATCATAATCTATGCGTCGTCGGGGACGACGATCAGAGCATTTACAGCTTCCGCGGCG
Source organism: uncultured Clostridia bacterium (assembly GCA_904420095.1). GTDB lineage: Bacteria > Bacillota > Clostridia > UBA1212 > UBA1255 > Egerieisoma > Egerieisoma faecipullorum. Next base: position 132,967 of record CAJFUB010000007.1, on the reverse strand, counting down.
CCGATATCCGCAATATCCTGGAGTTCGAGAAGGAAAATAAAAATTGCAAGGTCATTAAGCTCGAGCAGAATTACCGTTCCACGCAATATATCTTGGATGCGGCAAATCATGTGATTGCAAACAATGCGGCAAGAAAATCGAAATCCCTCTGGACCGCAAACGGGACAGGGGATAAAATCGTCCATTATACGGCATACAATCAAAACGAAGAGGCCGACTATGTCGTAAGGGAAATCAGGAAGGGCGTGCTTGCAGGCGACAGCAATTATAATGATTATGCCATACTTTACCGAGCAAACGCGCTCTCCAAAAATATTGAAAATGCACTCGTAAAATATGGTATCCCATATCGAATTTACGGCGGCCTCCGGTTTTATGACAGAATGGAAATTAAAGACCTGCTGGCGTATCTGCGCGTATTCAACAACCCCGCGGACGACGTGGCGCTAAAGCGGATTATCAATGTTCCTAGACGCGGAATTGGTCAGACCAGCATCGGAAAGGCGGAGGAGCTTGCCGAGCGTGAGCATACGTCTTTATTCAATATTTTGCTTGCCGCCGGAGAATATCCGGAGCTTTCCCGCGCCGCGCAGAAAATGACGGAAACGGCGCTGCGTTTTTCTGAAATCATGCTCCAGGCGGATGAAATGAGTATTCCCGATTTTGTGCAGAAGGTCCTGGAAGAATCCGGGATGCTGCAATTTTACGAGCGCGAGGATGCCGGGATTGAAGAACAGGCCAGAGCGGAGAACCTGAAGGAATTTTTGTCCGTGGCAAAGGAATACGAAGAGGAGCAAAGGCGCCTGGGGAACGACGACATAACATACGCCGGCTTTTTGGAATATGTGTCGCTCAGCTCTGACGCCGATACAAAGGCGGCTGCGGATGAGGGCGAAAACAAGGTAACGCTTATGACGGTTCACAGCGCGAAGGGCTTAGAATTTCCTGTCGTTTTCATGGTCGGTCTGGAAGACGGGATTTTCCCTTCCCGCCGTTCCATTGAGGAAAGCCCCGATGCGATCGACGAAGAGCGCCGTCTGTGCTATGTTGCCATCACAAGGGCGATGCGGAAGCTTTATCTTGTAAATACCGAGGAACGAATGCTTTACGGAAAAACCACGCGGAATCAGCCTTCCCGGTTCATACGCGAGCTTCCCGAAGCCTGTGTCTGCGAGGCCGGAGAAAAAAAACCGGCAGGAGCCTTTGGAAAGCGATGGCAGGCATTTGAAAACGAGCTTGAAAGCAAACAGTTTGAAAGAGCAAACCGTTTTCTGGAAAGACAGTTCCAAGCGGAGCAGAAATCTGGAAGAAAAATGCCGGCAAGCGGAGAAAAGACAGAATCCGGCGCATTTCTGACAGATTTTACCGTTGGACAGCGTGTGAAGCATAAAAAATTCGGATGCGGTACTGTATCAAAAATACTCGGCGAGGGAATGAATAAAACGGTAGAAATCGTTTTTGACGATTGCGGAATGAAACGATTGATCATCGCGTATGCAAAATTGCAGAAGGAATAAAACAAAGAAAAAAGAAGCAAAAAGAAGAACGAACGAGTTATTTTGGAATAATTTCTGATTTTACCGGAATTTCTAGGAAAATTCGATTTGTATAATTTTCAAAATGAGGGTATATTATACGACAGTTGTTAGCACTCATGCAAATCGAGTGCTAACAAACGAAAGAAAAGCAATATACATTATGATAAAGGAGGATTCTTTATGGGTATTAAACCGTTAAGCGACAGAGTCGTCGTGAAGATGCTGGAGAGCGAGGAAACGACAAAAAGCGGTATCGTTCTTCCCGGTTCCGCGAAGGAGAAGCCGCAGGAGGCTGAGGTCGTTGCAATCGGCCCGGGTGCAGTAGTTGATGGAAAGACCGTTCCGATGGAGGTTAAGGTTGGAGATAAAGTGCTGATGAGCAAATATGCCGGCACGGAAGTCAAATACAACGGAACCGAGTACACGATCCTGAAGCAGGGCGACATCCTGGCAATCGTGGAATAATATTAGGAGGAGATCTGTATGGCAAAGGAAATTAAATTCAACGAAGATTCGAGGAAGGCTCTTGTAAAGGGTGTCGACCAGCTTGCCGACACCGTTAAGATTACGCTGGGACCGAAAGGAAGAAATGTTGTTCTGGACAAAAAATTCGGCGCTCCGCTGATTACGAACGACGGCGTAACGATCGCAAAGGAGATCGAATTTGAAGATCGCTTTGAAAACATGGGCGCGCAGCTTGTCAAGGAGGTTGCGACGAAAACGAATGATGTTGCCGGCGACGGTACGACGACGGCGACGCTTCTCGCTCAGGCGATTATCCGGGAAGGACTGAAAAACATTGCTGCCGGCGCAAATCCGATGATTCTGAAGAAGGGCATTCAGAAGGCCGTTGACGCTACGGTGGAAAGCATTCGGGAGGGCAGCCAGAACGTCAGAGGAAAGGATGACATTACGCGTGTTGCTTCCGTTTCCGCAAACGACGAAAGCATCGGCATGCTGATTGCGGATGCTATGGAGAAGGTTACGAACGACGGTGTTATTACCGTTGAAGAATCGAAAACGATGGGTACGAATCTGGAAGTCGTGGAAGGCATGCAGTTCGACAGAGGATATGTTTCCGCCTACATGGCGACTGATACGGATAAAATGGAAGCTGTTCTCGAAGATCCGTATATTCTCATTACAGACAAAAAGCTTTCTAACATTCAGGAAATCCTGCCGATTCTGGAACAGATCGTACAGCAGGGCAAGAAGCTCCTGATTATCGCGGAAGACGTAGAGGGTGAAGCGCTGACGACGCTGATTGTCAACAAACTCAGAGGCACGTTTGCATGCGTTGCGGTAAAAGCTCCGGGCTTTGGCGACAGGAGAAAAGAAATGCTGCGTGACATCGCGATCCTGACGGGCGGCGAGGTCATTACCGAAGAGCTTGGCTACGATCTGAAGGAAACGACGATTGAAATGCTTGGCCGCGCAAGACAGGTCAAGGTAGCGAAGGAGAACACCATCATCGTAGACGGTGCCGGCGACAAGACGGAAATCAAGAAGAGAATTCAGTCGATCAAATCCCAGATCGAGGAAACGACCTCTGAATTTGACAAGGAAAAGCTTCAGGAGCGTCTGGCAAAGCTTTCGGGCGGCGTAGCGGTGATCCAGGTCGGCGCTGCTTCGGAAACCGAAATGAAAGAAAGAAAACTGAGAATCGAGGATGCTCTTGCAGCTACGAAAGCAGCGGTAGAAGAGGGAATCGTTGCAGGCGGCGGAACGGCTTATATCAATGCGATTTCTTCCGTTGCAAAGCTTCTTAAGACGACGAGCGGCGATGAAAAGACGGGCGTTCAGATCGTAATGAAAGCGCTGGAGGAACCGGTAAAGCAGATTGCTATTAATGCCGGTCTGGAGGGCGCGGTCATCGTAGACAAGGTGAAAGCTGCGAAGCCGGGCATCGGTTATGATGTGCTCAGCGAGAAATGCGTAGATATGATTGCTTCCGGAATCGTTGATCCTGCGAAGGTAACGCGTTCTGCGCTTCAGAATGCGGCTTCGGTGGCTTCCATTCTTCTGACGACAGAAGCCGTGGTGGCTGATATCCCCGAGCCCGAGCCGGCGGCTCCCGCCGGAGGCGGAATGGGCGGAATGTATTAATTCCAGTGCTCCGATAAATAAAAAGCAGATCCGCAGGCAGTATTGATACTGTCTGCGGATGTTTTTATTTACGGTACGGACCGTACATGCTATAATAGAAAAAACATATTGCGGCAGGGATCGATTATTTTGAAGAAGACGATAGCATCACTCCTTTTTATCATTGTATTATGCGTTTCTTTTTTATCAGGATGTATTTTTGACGAACTGTCTCTGAATGACGTTTTCTTTGGGGATTTCGTTTCTCAGGAGCCGGCTGGGACGCCGCAGCGCGAAGAAATTGTGCCCGGCGCTTCCGGCGAGCTTACAATCAGCTTTCTTGACGTGGGACAGGGCGATTCCGCTTTTGTGGAGCTGCCGGACGGAAAAACCATGCTGATTGATGCCGGAGAAGCGGAGGCCGGCGAACGGATCGTAAGCTTTATCCGAGAAAAGGGCTACAAAAAAATTGATTATTTGATCGCGACGCATCCGCACGCCGATCATATCGGAGGCATGAAAGAAGTCGTTCAGTCTTTTGAAATCGGAGAGATTTACATGCCGAAGGCTTCCACGAATACGAAAACGTACGAGAATCTGCTCGAAGCGATTGCCGAGAAAGGCCTGAAAATCAAAACGGCACAGGCAGGCGTACAGATTTGCGCGGGCGTAGAGCTGCTGGCGCCAATCGGAGAAAGCTATGAAGAATTAAACAATTACTCGGCGGTGCTCCGAATCGTCAACGCAGAGCACCGGTTCCTATTTATGGGAGACGCGGAAATTTTGAGTGAAAACGAAATTCTCGAGGCAGGGTACGATGTGCGTGCCGATGTGGTCAAGGTCGGGCATCACGGAAGCGGCACCTCTTCCGGAGATGCCTTTGTAGAAGCGACCGGGGCACGATACGCGATCTTTTCAGTCGGAGCCGGCAACAGCTATAATCATCCGCACGTTTTTGTTGTAGAAAAGTGGCAGGCCGCAGGCGCGCAGATCTGTCGGACGGATGAACAGGGTACCATTACGGTTCGTTCCAACGGAACGGAGCTCGAGGTGATTTCCGAAAAATAAAGGGGATGGTTAATCATGCAGTTCATTGTCGATCGCTTTGAAGGCGATTACATCATTGCTGAATACACAGATCAAGAAGGAAAGCAGCGCTTTGCGAAGCTGGAAAGGGTACTCCTGCCTGAGGCAAAGGAGGGCGACGTTGCAGAGCTTAGCGTCAGCCGCGAGGCAACGCAAGAAAGAACCAAAAGAATCCGCAGGCTTATGGATGAGCTGTTTGAATAGGCCAGGGAGCGTCCAAAGCAATTAAAAATGAAAGCCTTTCGTTTCTTACTATAACGAAAGGCTTTTCTTGGCGCACCCAGCAGAGCTCGAATCCACAACCTTCTGGTCCGTAGCCAGACGCTCTATCCAATTGAGCTATGGGTGCAACGCTTTGTACAGAGCAACCAACTGCTTGGTCACCTGAACAACAGAAGATATTCTAACCCATTCGTCACGGTTTGTCAACACAAAAAAGAAGTTTCTTACGGCTTTTTCTGAAACAGGCCAAATACATATTCTTCAGCAGGATCGCGTGCTTCCAGGACCAGCCTATAATTTTCAAATAAATGAGGAATGCTTTCCTCCGGAACGATATAGGCGGGGTTCTGAAAATGATAGCCGCTTGTTTGCGTGATCGAATCGATGTAATCTTTTTCGATGGATTTTTCAGCGCCGTTTATCCGTACGACGACAAAATCAACGATCTTTTCGTCTATCAGCTCCTTCTGCTGATCATACATCTCCGGGAGCGCATCGTACGGAATATTAACACGGCAAAAGTATTTGTTGACAGGTGAAATGCCGGCCGCCAGATAAAAGCCCTGGTCAATGAAGCCGTAATTCAGCAGGGTTGGATTCTCGATGCCGGAGCTTTTGATATAGGATGCAAACTGAAACTGCGGATAGGCGGATTTTTCCAATCCGTAAAACGGCAGGCAGTTGCTGCACAGAACGGCAGCGGCAAGGCAAAGCGGCAGAAAAAAAAGAAACGCCTTTTTCGCGTGCGAACGGGCCCATTTCAGCGGACGGAGCGTTTTGATATCCTCAAACACAAATACGATGCCAAAGAGCGCATAGAGAGCCAAGATCAAATAATAATACGTATACCAGCGTCCGCCGAAAAATACGCCGGCATATAATCCGACATACGTGATCAGCGGAGAAAAAACATGGAGCTTCACCAGACGAATCAGCCCGTACACAGACGCCGCAATCAAAACGAGATTTCCGATCAAATTCCGTCCCATTCCGAAAAGAACGGAGCCCAGCCGGAGCAGGAGGCCAGCGTCGTCCTTATACAGGAAAATATTGCAATAAAAATACGTATACAAAAAATCATACAGAGCATCCTTCTGGTAAAAATACAGAATCCAGGGAAGCGCCGTGACGGCAAAGCCGGCGAAAAACAAAAGAACGCGCAGGAAAAACGTTCGGAATTCCTTCCGGAAGAGCAGCGGCAGAAACGTTACGCAGCTCCATCCGATCCAGAAGCCAACCAAATTGAATTTAATCCACAATACCGATCCGAAAAGCAGTCCGTTTAAGAAAATCACAGCGGACGACTGCGGTCTCGGATTGGGATGCTGCGGGAGCGGAATGGCTCTTAGCAGATAATACATAGAAATCATCAAAAGCGGCAGACAGAGCTCCTCCACATTATCGCCGCGCTGGAAGCATTCCGAACAAAGCAGCACAACGGCAAGGAGCATCGCAGAATAAAAGGAAAATTGGCGATTTGTAAAAAAAAGCGCGGTTTTATAGGCAAATATCAAAAAAACAGTTAAAGAGACAATTTCAATCAGATAGACGCCCAGAAAGGAAGTTTCAGAGATCAGTGCGGCGGCAGCATGAATAAAATAAGTCAGCGGCCCCTTGTGCTCGAATAAGTCGCGGTAAATGACTTTTCCGTTCAAAATTTCCCTGCCGACGGTAAAAAATACATTTTGATCTACTCTGTCATGGATCGGGAAAAGAAAAGAGCACATGGAACAAACGGAAAGCAGAAGTGCGGAAAATACCGCAAAAAAAATAAAAATTCCGTATTTTTCCCAAAAAGCGTTTCTTTGATTCCGCATCCTGTCCTCCCGATCAGTCCTGCAAAATTATAAAGCGGGAAGGGAGGAATGTCAAATTATACGGTGACAATATAATCGCAGCGTTCGCGGATCCCGTAAAACTCGAAATACCGGTTCTCCAGGGGAATCCATATCTCCGTAAATTTTTTCAGCAGTTCCGGGCCGCTTCTGTGCAAAATGCGATCCTGCTGAACCTCCGGCGGAATCTGGAGAAACACTTTCAAATTAAGCTCAGATTGCCAGTCGGGATGCATGCTGTAAACGCCCTCAAGGATATTTACAGTCGAATGCGGGGCCGTTTTTTCAATATATGAGGAATTTTTACAGGAAAAGGCCCGATAGGAAAAGGTTCTGCCTTTTTCAAGCCCCTTTATGATTTCTTTCACAAAACGCTCCGAATCGATATTGCCGCCGGGAGTATCGAGACGGGCCTCCGTTCGTAGCTGCGGAGGAAGAAAAAAATCATCCATGTGAAACAGCGTCGCTCCTGATGCGGCGGCAAGCTGGGCGGCAAGCGTGCTTTTTCCGCTGCCGGAATTCCCGTCGATCGCAACGAGACAGCTGCCTCGTTCTTTTCTGATTTCTTTTATTCTGTTGAGAATCACATATGCCGCCTCAGTACGCGAAATCTGCATTCCGATCACTCCTGCGAAAAAAGTTGTAATTATCCGGAATTGGGTTATAATTACACGGTATGGATATTATACCAAAAAAGAAACAAGATTGGAAGCGATCGAAGGAGGCGCGGCAGCGTATGTATGAAAATGAGCAGAATCCTCCCAAAAAGAGTATGATAATTCTGAAGGCAGTGCTGATTCCATGTCTGGCGTATTTGGCATGGCAGGCGGTGAATTATATCGTTCAGTACGCCGCGATTTTTCTTTTTTCCATCTACGCCGTACGGAATCACCCCGGAGCAAATGAAACGGAGCTGAATGAGCTTGTATATGCGCTTTTCTATCGGAATATTTCGCTGCTTTATATTTTAGCGGCGCTGCTTCTGCTTCTCATTTTGTATCTTGTAAACCGAAAGGTCCGGTTTTCCCGCATGATCGGCATCAATACGCGCCGGCTGGGCGGGACGCTTTCCGTTTCTTCTTTGGCGATCGGCACGTTCGTGGGCGTTTCGTTTAATACGCTTCTGAATCTTATTTCCGAACGGCTGCCGGAAAGCTGGGTGCAGGAAAACCAGGAGAGCGTCAGCGCATTTGACGGAGGCAGTGTTTTGCTTTCTTATATGGCGACCGTAATCGCTGCGCCCATAGTGGAGGAGCTGCTGTTTCGCGGATTCCTCTACAATGCGCTCAAAAAGATCCTCAATACCATCCCTGCGCGCGTGACCGCAGCGTCCCACAGGCTTTCTGTGCTGGCGGCGGCGCTGATCACCTCCGTACTATTTGGAGTTTATCACGGAAATATATTGCAGGGAATTTATTCCGGCCTGCTTTCTCTTGTGATGGTTTGGCTGTATGAGATAACAGGCACGCTTACTTCCAATATCCTGTTTCATGCGGCATTTAACTTTTCGGGCATCGCGACGTATCTGATGGTAGATGCGTATGGCCTGACTGCCAGCGTTCTGATTTCTTCTGTGATCGCATTGATTCTGATGGTTGCAACGGGGATTGCCTGCAGAAGACGAAGCCGCGGCGGTCTAAATACATAAAGGAGTATATGGAATGGAAAAAATCAAAGCCCTCTGGTTAAAATATAAGCAATTTATTTTATTTTGCTGCGTCGGAGTATCCAATACCGTAGTGGCGCTGATCGTCAGCTGGATCCTTTTGCGGCTTTGGGGCTTATTTGATTTTGAGCTTGTGCTGTTTGGCTTTAATCTTGCTGCGGGGACAAGCTCCATCCTGGGAGATATCGCAGGAGCGGTGAACAGCTATCTTTTAAACAGCAAATTTGTATTCGACGGCAGAAACCGCCGGACAGGACCGAAATTTATCGCTGCGTTTGTGATATATGCCATAATGAGCGCTTTGCTTGTTATGCTTGTCAACAGAGTATTTTCCGTACCGGAGGACTACTGCAAGCTGATCGTGACGCCCGTTATGCTGATCGTTAATTTTTTGATGAATAAATTTTGGGTGTTCAAAAAGGAATCGTCCTGAAAAGGACAAAATGCATTGCTTTGCATAAATTCGATGATAAAGTCATCTGTGCGGAAACCTCCGTGCGCGCAGGCATGCAGACGCTTTATGTCCAGGGCTGGTCTGTACGCAGGGCGGGGACGGCATCCTTTCAATACTGTTATAGACGGCGGCGCCTGGATCTCGCTTCCCGCGGATTACAGGAGCGATGTAGCGGCGGCCACCAATGCATTCGACGACGATGTCGATATTTCCGGACTTTCTTCCGGGAGTCACACGATGCTGATCCGTGCGGGAACCTATTATCAGGTTGTGGAAATCACGATGGATATCGGCTGAGCTTTAACGGAAGCCGCTTCTTTTCCAAATCTTTTCTTTTTGTTATAATAACGGAGAAGGAGGGAAAAGGATATGAAGCAAATCAATCCGGAGCATCTCGACGCATTGCTGGCGTTAATAAACGCCAGCCCTTTTTTCAAGCTTCTTGATATGAAAGTCTGTGAACTGCGCAAAGGATATTCCAAAATAACGGTCGCGCTTGATCGAAAGCATTTGAACCCGTTTGGAGGGGTGCATGGCGGCGTTTATGCATCGGTGATCGATACGGCTGCTTACTGGGCTGCATATTGTGAAATGGAGGAAAACGCCGGTTATACCTCCGTCGACTTAAGCGTGAATAATTTATCCATGATGAAAGAAGGCGTCATGATTGCCGAGGGACAAACCATCCGAATCGGCCGCAGCATATGCCTTTGTCAGGCAGCAGTGACAGACGCTGCCGGAAAGCTGATTGCCCACGGCACGTCGAAATTAATGGTTTTGCAGGGAAAACAATCCGTTTCACAAGCCGTCCAGGCGATGAAGGCTCCGGCGCTTCCGCCGAAATACATAGAATTATAAGACGAGGCGATAGCACTTGCACTGTCTCCGGCTCAGCTATAGTACAATTCGTATCAGGGAGGTGTCAGAATGAGAATTACCCGAAATTTAGAATTTCAGATAGGCAGCAATGAGGAAAAGCTGCCATACGCCACTCCTGATTTTCCATATATCGCTTCGCGCGCAGAGCTGGACTATTATCGTGAGCCCTTTGTGCCGTGGCATTGGCATAACGCCATAGAGCTATTTTACATAGAAAGCGGCAAGCTAAAATATCATACGCCGCGTAAAACCGTCACGTTTTCTGCCGGTTCAGCCGGTATGGTTAATTCTAACGTATTGCATATGACAGAAATTCAGACGCATAATGAAGAAAACGTACAGCTGCTGCATATTTTTGCCCCGAAATTACTGGCGGGGAGTCATGGAAGTATTATTGAGCAAAAGTATATTATGCCGATTATTACATGCTCCCAAATAGAAATAATTGCACTCGGTGCGGAAGAACGGGAGCAGGCGGCTGTTATTGATTTGATTCGCAGCGCATTTTTACTGTCAGAAGATGAATTTGGCTATGAGATAAATGTAAGAGAGGCCCTTTCGCAGATATGGCTCCGGCTGTTCAAGCTGTGCGGCTCCATACTCCAGGAAAAAACGCAGCCCATTAATAGTACCGCTGATAAAGTAAAACGAATGATGATATATATCCATGAGAATTACCATGAAAAAATATCTATTTCAGAGCTTGCCCAAATTGCCTATTTAAGCGAAAGGGAATGCTATAGGGTTTTCCAAAACTATTTGCATATGACGCCTGTTGAGTATATAAAGAGCTATCGGATACAGGCGGCCCGCCAAATGCTTGCAGACAGCCAAAGGACTATAACAGAAATCGGATATGCCTGCGGATTAGGAAATGCCAGCTATTTTGGGAAAATCTTTCGTGAAGCTACAGGATGCACACCGTTGCAATACCGCCGCAAATGGCAGAATAGTGATAAAATATGACAGAATAGAGATATTATCCTTGTGTCTTTGGCGCTATAATAATTGCAGATAGGCAGCGATCTCGCGAGATGCACGCACCTGTCTGCCTTCGTAAGCTTTTAAATAGCGGAGGAGCCTGGGCGTTTCACTTCAGTCTCCCTTGCTTAAGAAAGGAATAAATGAGTTGGAACTGAATTGCAGAACAGCAGAAACCGAATTGGAATGGGCGGGAAGATTAAATCCAGGAAAATGGATAGAACACTCGCGCTTTGTGGCACTGGCCTGTAAAAATATTGCCGCGCAGTGCAGCGATTTATCTTCCGATCTGGCATATTGCTTTGGACTGCTGCATGATATCGGAAGATATGCCGGAGTAACCTCTGAAAAGCATTTGATAGACGGCTATCGCTTTTGCATGGAACGCGGCTGGGAAAAGGCGGCGCAAATCTGTATCTCTCATGCTTTTATGATCCAGGATATAAAAACCTCTATCGGCACGTTTGACGTATCCGAAAGCGACTATTTGTTTATGGAGCATTTTATCAAAAACGCCGTTTATGATGATTATGACCGACTTGTGCAGCTGTGCGACGCGCTGGCGCTTCCAACTGGATTTTGCCTTTTGGAAAAACGGTTTGTCGATGTTGCAATTCGCTACGGAACACCGCCCGCCACGACTTTGCGATGGAAAAAGATCTTAGAAATCGAAGCCCTGTTCGAAGAAAAAATAAACGGTTCCATTTACAAGCTGCTTCCGGGAGTAGTCGAAAATACTTTCAGATGAAAGGGAAACCACCCTGCCATACCGCGCCGGATAAGAGCTTTTGGGCCGCAGAAATATAAAAAACTGTGGAGGAGTAATAATGTCTATTTACTATATTGCAGCTGTATGTTCACAGCGCGGTTTCCTGAAACAAGCTTGCTGCTGCAAAAGTATATAAAAGCAAAGCCGGACATTACGATTGTACGCTGCTGTATTCCAAATTACCGAGTAGCGCAAAACACAAAAAGAATTTCAGACTGCAGCGTTCAAAACGCATGGAAGCAGCTTCCGGTATCCGAGGTTTTTCAACCGGGAGACACCGTAATTTCTGTTTGTCATAATTGTACTAATATTGTGGAAGAATGGCGCACAGGCGTAAAGGCCGTGTCCCTGTGGGAATTCATTGACCGTGATCCGTCATTTTCTTTTCCGGACTATGGCGGATTGGAGGTTACGATTCAGGACTGCTGGCGAACCAGAGAACGTCTGCACGAGCAAGAAGCTGTCCGCAGCTTGCTCAGAAAAATGAATATAAAATACGTAGAAGCAAATAAGAATCATGAGAAAACAGATTTTTGCGGAAGCACCTTATATCGGGAACAGCCAGTTAAGAATTCCAAGCTTGCTCCCAAACATTACGTAGAACAAGCCAAAGGAAAATTTATAAATCATACGCAAGAAGAACAAATTGCACTCATGCAAGCTTATTGCAGACAGTATCAGACAGATACGATCGTTTGCTATTGCCACTACTGTTTGGAGGGACTTCTGCAGGGGAATGTAAATGGTCGGCATATCGCAAATTTATTATTTCCCGATAAATGTAATCCGGGCGGAATGGCAAACGGCCGGCAAAGCCAGCCGGAGCCGTCTCAATAGAAGCGGCGCTTATGCCGGTCCTCCCTTGAGGACGGGCAAGGGAACCATTGCGGAGGATCGCCGCATCGCGCAAATTTTTACTATGCTCCTTCGGAATAAGAAAAAACGCCTGCAGCCTGCTCCCGGGCGATAGGGCTCGCTTGGCAGGCTCAGAGACGCAATTAAGGCGGTGCTTTTACGCTTGCATTCCGGGAAAATGTCTGTTATAATACCAAACGCTGCTTAGCAATACGCACGGCTTTGGATTCGCGCGGTCCTGGCGTTTTACAGAGCGCTTCCGCGGGAAGAGGAAGGAGCCGGAGGATCAAAATAAAAGGAGGAAAATTTAATGGCAGTCATTTCAATGAAGCAATTGCTGGAAGCAGGCGTGCATTTCGGCCATCAGACGAGAAGATGGAACCCCAAAATGGCGGAATACATTTTCACGGAAAGAAACGGGATCTATATCATAGATCTGCAGAAGACCGTCAAGAAGATTGACGAGGCGTATTATTTTCTTGCCGATGTCGCAAAGAACGGCGGGGAAGTTCTTTTCGTCGGAACAAAAAAACAGGCGAAGGATTCGATCGTAGAGGAGGCCGAACGGGCCGGCCAATATTATGTCAACAACAGATGGCTCGGCGGCATGCTTACCAATTTCAAAACCATCGAGAAGAGAATCGAAAAGCTGAATAAGCTGAACGATATGGAAGAAAAGGGAATCTTTGAGCGTCTTCCCAAGAAAGAAGTCATTAAGCTGAAGGCGGAGCGCGATAAGCTGGAAAAGAACCTGGGCGGAATCAAGAACATGAAGAAATTGCCCGCGGCGCTTTTCGTCGTGGATCCCAGAGTCGAGCGAAACGCGGTACAGGAGGCCAAAAAGCTTGGAATCCCCGTTGTTGCGATCGTAGATACCAACTGTGATCCGGACGAAATCGATTACGTAATCCCCGGAAACGACGATGCGATCCGCGCAGTAAAGCTTATTGCCGGAAAAATGGTCGACGCCATCATTGAAGGGAAAGAGGGCGACGCCGGCGATTATGAGGAAGCAAAGGACTCCGACGAGATAGAAGAAGTGACGGAAGATATCGCAATTACGGAGGAGGAATAAGCATGAATATTTCCGCAAGCATGATTAAAGAATTAAGGGAAAGAACGTCCGCAGGACTGAACGACTGCAAGAAGGCTCTGACCGAGACAAACGGCGATATGGAAAAGGCCGCTGACTATCTCAGAGAAAAGGGTCTTGCCGCCGCCGCGAAAAAGGCCGGAAGAATCGCCAGCGAAGGCATAGTGGAAGCGTATATCCACGGAGGCGGAAGAATCGGCGTTTTGGTAGAAGTAAACTGTGAAACGGATTTTGTAGCCAGAAACGACGTTTTCCGCGGATTTGTCAAAGATGTCGCCATGCATATCGCCGCAACCAATCCGCTCTATGTTTCCAAAGACGACGTTCCGGCGGAAGACATTGAGAAAGAAAAAGCCGTTCTCAGAGCGCAGGCGCTGAACGAGGGAAAGCCGGAGAAAATTGTGGACAAAATGGTGGAGGGCAGAATTTCGAAATTCTATGAAAATTATTGCCTTCTGGAACAGCCGTTCGTGAAAGATCCGGAGAAAAAGGTTTCCGATATCTTAAACGGCTTGATTGCAACGATCGGCGAAAAAATTACGGTAAGACGTTTCGTCAGATATGAAAAGGGCGAGGGCCTTGCCAAAAAAGAAGAAAATTTTGCGGACGAGGTCATGAAGCAGCTGAAATAATTACCGCGTTCGAGAGGGCTTTGCAAAAAGCCCTTTTTTTGAATACCGAGATCTATACGGAGGAATCCCCATGAGCGAACCTGTATATAAAAGAGTTTTGATCAAGATCAGCGGAGAAGCGCTTGCGGCCAAAACGGAAACCGGCAAAAGCTTTGGCCTTGATCCGGAAATGCTTGACAGAGTAGCGGAAAATTTAAAAACGATATCCGATATGGGAGTGGAAATCGCCGTCGTCGTTGGCGGCGGAAATTTCTGGCGCGGCGCGCAGAACGCCAATATGGACAGGACGCGCGCGGATCATATCGGGATGCTTGCGACCGTGATGAATTCGCTTGCCCTGGCCGATGCTCTGGAGCAGCACGGTATGATTGTGAGAGTGCAGACGGCGATCGAAATGCGGCAAATTGCGGAGCCGTACATCCGGAACAAAGCCGTGCGCCATCTGGAAAAAGGAAGGGTAACGATTTTCGGCTGCGGCACGGGGAATCCTTTTTTTACGACGGATACCGCCGCAGCGCTGCGTGCGGCAGAAATCGGAGCCGATGCGATCCTGCTGGCGAAGAACGTAGACGCTGTATATGACAAGGATCCCGTCAAATATCCTGATGCGCAGAAATTTTCCCGTCTTACGCATGCCGACGTTCTTCGGAAGGATCTGAAGGTAATGGATTCTACCGCGGCTTCCATGTGTAAAGACAACGGCGTCAGGATTCACGTATTTGGCGTCCGCGATCCGTATAATATGGTGCGCGCAGTATGCGGGGAGGACATCGGTACGGTCATTGAATGATAAGGAGAACATAGTATGAAAAGAGTATATAATTTTTCTTCCGGCCCGGCGGTTTTACCGGAATCGGTTTTGAGAAGGGCGCAGAGCGAAATGCTGGACTACAATGGCACGGGAATGTCCGTGATGGAGATGAGCCATCGTTCTAAGGCGTATGAAGAAATTATTTACGGCGCGGAGTCGCTGCTCCGCGAGCTTATGGGAATCCCTGAAAATTATAAAGTCCTTTTTCTGCAGGGCGGTGCTTCCACTCAGTTTGCGGCAGTTCCTCTGAATATCGGAAACGGTTCCGGCATCGTAGATATCATCGGAACGGGAATGTGGACGAACAAGGCGGAGGCGGAAGCAAAGAAATTCTGCAAAGTAAACGTCGTTGCCTCGTCCGCAGACCGGACGTTTACGTATATTCCCGAAACCAAACGCGAGGATTTTACGCCGGAGGCGGATTATGTGCATATCTGCTGGAACAACACGATCTATGGAACGCGCTATACAAAAATTCCGGATACGGGCAGCGTGCCGATCGTCGCTGATTTTTCTTCGGCAATTCTCTCAGAGGAAACGGATGTTTCGAGGTTCGGAATTATTTTTGCCGGCGCTCAGAAAAATATTGGTCCCGCCGGACTGACTGTAGTGATCGTACGCGATGATCTGATCGGACGGCACAGGGAAGAGACGCCGACGATGCTCCGGTATGACATTCATGCGAAAAACAACTCGCTCTATAATACGCCGCCAACCTATTCGATTTATATCTGCAAGCTGGTACTGGAGTGGCTGAAGGAGCTTGGCGGCGTGAAGGAAATCGAAAAAATCAATGAACGGAAGGCAAAGGCATTGTACGATTATCTTGATGGCTCGAAGCTTTTCCGCGCAACGGTGACAGGTAAGGACCGTTCAATTATGAACATTCCGTTTGTTACGGGGGACGAGACGCTTGACAAGCGGTTTGTCGAGGCAGCGACCGCGGCCGGCTTTGCCAATCTGAAGGGACACCGCAGCGTCGGAGGAATGCGTGCTTCTATTTATAACGCGATGCCGGAGGAAGGCGTTGCGGCTTTGATTGCATTCATGCATGATTTCGAGAAAAACAATTAAATTGCTCTTTTCGCAGAATTGTGATATATTGGAAGCAATGAATTCGCAACAGGAGTGATAAATATGATTAACAAAGAGGATTATAAACAGTTCAGTGAGAAAATGGACCGGACGATTTCCGTCCTGGAGGAGCAGTTTGCCGCTGTGCGTGCGGGACGTGCAAATCCTGCAATTCTGGATAAAATAACGGTAGAATATTACGGTACGGAGACGCCGATCAATCAGGTGGGGAATATCACGGTTCCGGAAGCGAGGATGCTGGTCTTCCAGCCGTGGGATGCGACGGTGCTGAAGGCCGCGGAAAAGGCAATTCAGAAATCGGATATCGGAATCAATCCAAACAACGACGGCAAAACGCTGAAGCTTGTTTTTCCTCCTCTTACGGAAGAGCGGCGGATCGCGCTGACAAAACAGGTGAAAAAGTACGGAGAAGATGCGAAAATTGCGACGCGCAATATCCGCAGGGACGCGATGGAGCATTTTAAAAGCTTAAAAAAGAAAAACGAAATCACGGAAGACGAGCAGAAAGAAGCCGAGAAGGAAATACAGAACATTACGGATAAGCATATTGCTCAAATCGATAAAGTGACCTCGGCAAAAGAAAAAGAGCTCATGGAAATATGACGCAGGACATTCGGCGGATCAGTAAGGAGCTGATCGAATATCATGGCGAGGTGCTTCACATCCCTCGCCATATCGCTGTTATACCAGACGGCAACAGAAGATGGGCGAAGGAGCGCGGTCTGCCTGCCGTTGCAGGCCATAAGAAGGGTGTGGAGGCTTATCGTCAGCTTTTATCCGACGCGGCGGAGTTCGGAATTCGCTACGTTACGTTTTACGCGTTTTCTACAGAAAACTGGAAACGAAGCGCAGCGGAGGTCGACGGTCTGATGTCGCTTCTGGCGGCACAGCTGAAAAACTTCAATAAAATTATGGGAAAAAACAAAGATAAAATTCGTTTTCTCATTATTGGAGACCGTTCTAGATTATCTGCCTCGCTCCAGAAATCTATTGCGCGAATCGAGGAAGAAACCCAGCACAACACGGAGCTTACAGCCCTGATTGCCATTAATTATGGCGGCAGAGACGAGATCCTTCGAGGCGTGAAGGCGATTGCGCGTGAAATTTCAGAGGGAAATATTAGCGAAGCGGAAGTGAACGCGTCTCTGTTTCAAAAATATCTTTATACCGCGGACGCGCCGGATCCCGATCTGCTGATCCGGACAAGCGGCGAGGAGCGGATCAGCAACTTTCTTCTTTGGCAGATGGCGTATACAGAATTTTACTTCGACAGCGGCTGGTGGCCTGATTTTTCAAAGGAACGGCTGATTGCGGCGCTGCGTGCGTATACGAAGCGTCAGAGAAGATACGGAGGATCATAACAAGATGAAGCAACGAGTGATATCCGGCATCGTCGTAGCGGCGATTGCCGTAGCTGCAATCCTGATCGGAGGATACGTCCTGGACATACTGGTTCTTCTATTCGGAGGAATCGGAATTTTTGAATTTTATAATGCTTTTTCTAAAAGAGGCTACGCTCCAATCAAATTATTTGGGATTCTTTATATTGTACTTCTCGCCCTGATGATGTATTTTGATGGAGATTCCTATTTGTCGATCATGGTTGAGGCCAAAGCGTTCGGCCGGGTAAATCTCTTTCCGCCGATTTTTCTGCTGGGGATGCTGATTCTTCTTGCGCTGCTTGTGTTTCGCCATGAGGCCTATAACGCGGCGGACGCTGCGATTACCGTATTCGGCGGATTTTATGTTCTGTTCCTGATCAGTTATTTTGTAAAGCTCCGGGATCTGGAGGGCGGCGTATATTTGTTTTTCCTGGCGCTGATCGGCGCCGTTGCAACCGACACCTTTGCGTATTTTATCGGAAGAGCCTTTGGCAAGAGAAAGCTGATTGAGGAAATCAGCCCGAATAAAACGGTTGCGGGATGTGTCGGCGGCTTTGTCGGAAGCATTGCCGTATTAATGATCTACGGAATTGTGCTTTGGTTCACAGAGGCGTACCGCGGCCTCCCATTGTATCATTACGCAATCATCGGCGCCATTACCGGTATTGTGTCACAGATCGGCGATCTTGCGGCTTCTGCAATAAAGCGCTATGCCGGAATTAAGGATTTCGGAAAAATTATCCCTGGGCACGGCGGAATTCTTGATCGGATCGACAGCTATTTATTTGCAATCCCGGTGGTATACTATTATTTGCTGTTTTGCGGAATAGGTGGTGCCTGAGCATAAATGAAAATTGCCATTTTGGGATCGACCGGTTCCATCGGAACGCAGACGCTGAAGGTTGTCGAGGAACTGAACGCAGCTGCGCAAACGGAATCAAATCCTCATATCGAGATCGCGGCACTAGCCGCAGGAGACAACGTCGAGCGAATTGCACGGCAGGCGGCCTGTTTTCGCGTGCCGCTTCTCAGCGTGGCGACTGCGGAGGGCGCGGCGCGCTTGGAGGAGCTTTTAAAAAGGACGGCTCCCGAGCTGAAGCCGGAGATTTTTTATGGTGAGGAGGGCCTTCTGCAGGTGGCCGGATGCGGCGCCGAGCTTCTTGTAACGGCGATTGTTGGAATGATCGGATTGCGGCCTACGCTGGCGGCGATCCGCCGCGGAACAGATATTGCGCTTGCAAATAAAGAGACGCTCGTCGCGGCGGGCGAGCTTGTCATGCGGGAAGCCGCAGCGCACAGCGTAAGGATTTTGCCGGTGGACAGTGAGCATTCCGCAATTTTTCAGTGTCTGCACGGGAACGATCCGCGAGACAGAAGCGCGCTTCGAAAAATTTTTCTCACTGCGTCCGGCGGGCCGTTCCGCGGCAGGTCGTTTGAGAGCCTCTGGGACGTAACTCCGGAAGAAACGCTCAGGCACCCGACCTGGAGCATGGGCAGCAAAATCACGGTAGACTCTGCAACGCTGATGAACAAGGGCCTGGAGGTCATTGAGGCAATGCACCTGTTTCAGGTGAAGCCGGACGAAATCGACGTAGTCGTGCATCCGCAGAGCATTATCCATTCAATGGTTTTATATCGTGATGGAAGCGTTCTCGCGCAGCTCGGCAATCCGGACATGAAAGTGCCGATCCGGCTGGCGCTGACATATCCATATCGGGCGGAATCCCATGCAGAGGAACTCGATCTGACAAGGCTTGGCTGTCTGACTTTCGAAAAACCGGACACAAACGCGTTTCCCTGTTTGGAAATTGCGCTTCGCGCAGCAAAGACCGGGGGGACGATGCCTGCGGTAATGAACGGAGCAAACGAAGCTGCGGTAAGTTTTTTTCTGAAAAGACATATTAAATTTAATGAGATACAGTATAATATATCCAGGGTGATGGACCGCCATCTGAATTCCGGCGAGTGTCCTTTCCGGGAAAACCCGTCGCTGGAAGAAATCGTTGAAGCCGACAGGTGGGCCAGAGCTGCAGTAGGAGGTATGATATGACCATCGCTTTGAGTATTCTGATTATGCTTTTGATCTTGACGCTTCTCGTTATTGTACACGAGTGGGGCCATTATATCGCGGCAAGGATTTTCGGCGTAAAGGTAAACGAGTTTTCCATATTTATGGGACCGAAGCTGTTTCAGCGCGTCGGGAAAAAGACCGGAACGGTATTTACGATCCGCTGCCTTCCTCTTGGTGGCTATTGTGCAATGGAGGGGGAGGAAACTACAGAAGATACCGACGGCGCATTCTGTAATAAGCCATGGTGGCAGAGAACCATTATTCTGCTGGCCGGCGTTTTTATGAATATCATCCTTGCCATTGTAGTTATCACCGTAATTTTCATGATTTACGGATATGATACGCGCAAGGTCAGTGTGGTCGCCGAACATCTGCCCATATCGATGATCGGCCTCGAACCGGGAGACAGTATTACGGAATATAATGATTACAGCGTTTTTAATCCGCTTGACTTTAATCTTGTAAAATATGCGGAGGGCTCTGGCGACAGCGAATTTACAGTTAAAAAGGCAGACGGAGGAAAAGAAAAATATAAGCTTGTACGGAACATCGACGAGACCGGAAAAAGATCGGAGATTCAGATCTATCGGATCGACGGAAAAACCAAAACGTTAACGGGGACATATCAGGCCTCGTGGGACGAAAATCTGCTGATCGCCGAGCTGACGCAGGCGGATGGTTCGAAAATACAATACGAATTTAAACAGGGAACAGAGGAAAACCCGAGTCAATATGTCTGCGTTAAAACGGAGTACGATGCAAACGGAACGGTATTAAGCTCCAGAGATGATTTATATACAGAAGCGTCTGTCCAGAGCCAGCTTGCCTCATTTGACCCGTACCAGTATGGCTTCAGTTTCAGCGCAAAGCGAGGAAATCTGTTCGAAGCAATCGGAAACGCAGTTGTCTATAACGTATCACTTGTAAAATCTGTTTTTAATTCTTTGAAATGGCTGATTACGGGGAAGCTCGGCATGGATGCCATGTCCGGTCCCATCGGTCTGACGACGATCGTGGACGACGTTGTGACGTCTGAGGTAGGCGTCGGGACACGGATTACGGCATTATTTGAAATGGCGGCTCTGATCAGCGCAAACCTGGCGGCCTTTAATATTCTTCCGATCCCCGGGCTGGACGGTGGAAAGCTGATCTTTATTATCATCGAACTGATCCGGCGAGGCAAGAAAGTGCCACCGGAGAAGGAAGCGGCGGTTTCTCTGATTTTTCTTGCACTGCTGATTCTCTTTTCTATTTTTGTCGCCGGGAACGATATTTTGCGCATTATCCGAAGCTAGGAAGCGGAGCTCGAGATGTATTACCGCAGAAGCGAAACACGAAAAATCAATATCGGAAGCGTGCCAATGGGCGGGGGAAGCCCCATTTCGGTGCAGTCCATGACAAATACGGATACGCGGGATATCGAAGCGACGGTCCGGCAAATTTTGCGTCTGGAGGAAGCAGGCTGCGATATCGTACGCGTGGCGGTTCCCGATGCGGAGGCCGCATCGGCCGTTCGAGCCATCAAAAAGGCAATTCATATTCCGCTGGTTGCGGATATTCATTTTGATTACCGCCTCGCGCTTACCTGCCTCGAAAACGGGGCGGACAAAATTCGAATCAATCCCGGGAATATTGGCGCCCGAGAAAAAACAGCGGCTGTTGTGCGTGCCGCAAAGGAACGCAACGTGCCGATCCGCATCGGTGTGAATGGCGGTTCGCTGGAAAAATCGCTCGTGTTAAAATACGGAACGCGTCCGAACGCGGAAGCAATCGTCGAAAGTGCAATGAATCATATCCGCATATTGGAAGAATTGGATTTTACGGATATCGTAGTTTCGCTGAAATCCTCCGACGTTTCGGTAACGGCAGAAGCGTACCGAAAAATGGCAGAGCTCAGAAATTATCCTCTACATGTGGGCGTTACGGAAGCGGGAACGCCGTTTTCCGGAACTGTCAAGTCCTGCGCGGGTATCGGTGCAGTTTTGCTCTCCGGAATCGGAGATACGATCCGCATATCGCTTACGGGGGATCCCTGTGAGGAAGTCCGCGTCGGCAGAGAGCTTCTGCATGCTTTGAACCTCGGCGGCGGCAAAATGCTCCGCTTTGTCTCCTGTCCGTCCTGCGGACGCTGCCAAATCAATCTGGTGGAAATTGCAGCACAGGTAGAGCAGCGTCTGCTGGCACTTGAAAAAGAAAAATTTTTCCGGAGACCGATTCATGTCGCGGTGATGGGATGCGCGGTGAACGGGCCGGGAGAAGCGTCGAATGCCGATATCGGCATTGCCGGCGGCAATGGAGAGGCGCTGCTGTTCGAGCGCGGCAAAGTCAGAAAAAAAATCACTTCCGAGGATCTGGCCGGAGAATTTGTTGAATATGTCAAAGAATACGTCCAATCAAATCAATCAGCGCCTGAAGATGCTGTATGACATGATGCCGGAATGCGCTCGCATGGGAGACGTCGGCACCGATCACGGATTTCTGCCGATTTATTGCATACAAACCGGCAAATGCGGCTCTGCCGTCGCCTCCGATCTTCGAGAAGGGCCCTTGCAGACTGCAAGGAACAACATTGCCGCATACGGCTTAGAGGATCGGATCGAAACGCTGCTGTGTTCCGGTCTGGACGGTTATCGGGACCGGGATTGCGACGTCATCGTAATCGCCGGAATGGGCGGCTTCACGATCCGCAAAATTCTCGCCGATTGGCTGGCCTTGCGTGAAAACGACAAAGATTTCCCGGGGAATACTTTATTCCTGCTTCAGCCCAATACGGCGGAGCCGGAGCTCCGGCAGTTTTTATGGGAGCATTCTTTTTCGATCGAGGAAGAACGCGCAGTAAAAGACGGCCTGCATGTATACGTCGGAATTTTGGGACGTTTTACAGGGGAGCCTCAGCCCTATACGGAAACCGAATGCTATACGGGAAAAATCATGTGCGGCAGGCTGAAGGAAAGCGACCGCATCTATTATGAAGCTTTATATCGAAAATATTCCAACGTGCTTGCGGGGCTTGCACAAAAACGGGAGCCTGACCGCACGTACACGGAGAAAACGGATGCATACAAACGGCTCCTCAAAGAGCTTGACCGGATCATAAAAAGCGGAGGATCAAATTGTGAAGGTAAAAGAAATTATTGAATTGATCGAACGGGAAATCGCACCGATCGCGCTTGCCGCCGATTGGGACGTCCCGGGGCTCAAAACGGGCAGCCGGGAAACGGAGGTTTCCAAAATCCTTGTTTGTTTAGATGTAACGAGCGCCGTGATAGCAGAAGCCGTCAAAAAGGGCTGCAACATGATCGTATCGCACCATCCTTTGATTTTTCACCCGCTTTCTGCAGTCACGGAGGACACGGAACCGGCGCTTTGCGCTGCGATCCGGGAGGGAATTGCCGTGTACGCGGCGCATACGAATTTAGACTTTGCGGAGGGCGGCATCAATGATGCGCTCGCACAGTGTGCGGGCCTTCTGTCCATAAAAAAGGATGATACGGGAAGGCATCGCTACGGAAAACTTTCCGGACTCGTTCCTCTCGAGGAATTTGCGGCTGATCTGAAGGAACGCCTGGGAGTGTCATACTTACAGGCGATCATCCCCAAAGCCTGCGAGCAGGATTTTCTCGTCGAAAGAGTCGGCGTATCCTGCGGCGCCTTTGACCGGGAAACAGACTGGATTTACGCGCATAAAATCGATTTGCTGCTGACGGGGGAAATCAAGCACGCGGAAGCGGTTGCTTTGGCGGAAGAAACCTTCATCACGCTCGGAGCCGGTCACTATTTTACGGAAATCTGCGGCGTCCGCGCTTTCGCACAGCGTCTTGCCGCAATGGCGCTTCCGGCGGAGCAATCGGAGGCCTCCTGTTCACCGTTTGTTTTTTTATAAAAGAAATAAATTGCCCTGCTTACACATTTCGCCATTGTTCGTCGCTGCGGATATCTTATGATGAAACGGTAAATAATTTCTACAGAAGATAAGGCTGACGGCAGGTGGAATCGGCATATGGGTGTCATTAATAAAAAGAGCATACTTTATTCGGTATATATATTGCTTGCGGCGCGCGCGTCGGTAGCGGGGATCGCGCCGTTTGGCACTGCGGCTTTTGCGGTTGCCCTCATGGCTTACGACATGAGCTCTGGAGTGATCAATGTCATATTATATGCGGCGGCATGTCTGATCGGTACGCTGCTTACAGGCGTGTGGCAGCAGGCGGTAATTGCGTCGCTGACAATCCTGCTGTTTACCGTTTCCTTTTATTTTCTCAGAACGTACGACAGGGGAGACGCTCCGTTCGTCCTAAAATGCGCGACCGCTCTTGTCTTTTCCGGAACGGTTCCCGCCGTCATTGTGCTTGCCGCTACGGAATGCACCTTGATGGATGTCGTAAATCTCGTTTTGCAGGCCGCGGTATCGTTTATTATGTTTTTTGTTTATCGGATCGGCGAGCAATCGGCATCCGATTTTGCGGAAAACAATACGACAACATATAAAATGAATCAGGAGGAGCTGGCGTGCGCGGCGATCATGGCGATCGTCGCGCTGATGGGGCTGCCTGCTTTGAATCTGTTTGGTCTTTCGATCCGCAATGTGATCAGCATTTGTATCATTATGGTTTTCAGCCTGCGCGGCGGCATCGGTACGGGCGCTGCTGCGGGAATCATGATCGGGATTATTACGAATCATTCCTCCGCAGTGACCATCTGTCTGTACGCATTCTGCGGATTTCTTGCCGGTTTGCTGAATAAGCTTGGCAAGGCCGGCGTTGTAGCTGCGTTCGTTGTGGGAAACGTCATTCTTGCCGCCATGCTTGGCGGTACAAAAGAAATCATATATGGAATGTATGAAACGGGGTTTTCTGCAATTATTTTCATTCTTTTGCCAAGAAGGCTTTTAAACCTTGTACGGATTCCGTTTCTTGAAGAAGCCGCCGCAAAGCGGAGAACCGGGAAGGCGGCGGAAGAGCTTCCGGTGCGTCTGGATTATGCCGGAAAGGTACGGAATGCGGCAATAAGAAAAGCGTCTTTTTATTCGGATACGCTTACGGAAATGTCCTCTGAATTTATCGATATTACCACTGCAGGGGCTGAAAAAAGCAAAGAAGATCCATGCGTAATCCGCGTGTTTAACAAGGTCTGCGCCAATTGCCAAATGAACGGAAACTGCTGGAAGCGAGAATACCGGCTCCGGGAAAAAGCCCTTCGCGAATGCAGACGTATCATCGAGAAGGAGGGAGACAAAAATCCGGGCGTTATGGCAGTGCTTGGTAAATTCTGTATCAAGCCGCAGGAGGTCCTCGACGAGATCCGAATTTCGATAGAAATTCAAAGGACGGAAAAAATCTGCAGCGCCAAAATTGCGGAATGCCGGAGCCTGATCGTAAAGCAGCTTGGAGAAATGGGAAAAATGTCCTCCCGTATTGCGGATGAAATTAAGCTTGCAACAAATTATGACTTCGACTGCGAGAAAAGAATCATCAGCGCATTAAAGCGCCGAGAAATTTACGTTTACGATGCGCTCGTCGTCAGGAACCGATACGATATGCCGGAGGTAACGCTTTATACGCATAAAAACTATGACAAAGAAAAAATCAACGAAATTCTCCGAATCCTTTCCAAAGAAACGGGACAGCGGATGCAGCTTTTTTCCGCGCATGCGGGGGAACGCAAAAACTCCATGCGGGAGCTGCATTTTGTCGTGCGTCCGCAGGTTAAGGTCCGTTCGGAAACGCTTTGCATCCCCGCACCCGGCAATCAGCTTTCCGGCGACTCGTATTGCTTTTTGGAGCTTCCGGACGGCAGGAGCTTTCTTGTGCTCAGCGATGGCATGGGGACAGGGCGGCGTGCTTCAGAGCAAAGCGGGGCAGTTATCCGATTGATGGAATTATATATTAAAAGCGGAATTGATACCTCATCTGCCGTCTCCATGGTAAATATGATGCTTACGTCAGGATCTGCGGATGTGATGACGGCGTCAATGGATATCTGCTGTATAGACCGTCATAAGAAACGCGCCGCTTTTGTAAAAATGGGAGCCATGCCGGCTGTTGTCGTAGGACAGGAAAGCTGCAGGGTTATCGAAATCAATCAGCCTCCTGCAGGAGTCACGTCTGATTTGAACGATCTATACTGCAAAATGACGGAATGCGAGATCTCTTCCGGCGACTGTATCGTACTTTATACGGACGGCGTATACGACGCCTTTCAAAGCGGCGGCGTCAATCAGAAGGTTTTCTATGAATATATCGCCTCGGTGGTCCGGAAGTATGCCGGAGAGGAAAAGCGCTGTCATAAGGCCGCCGATGAAATTCTGAAAAAAGCTTCCGACTTTGCGGAAGAAGACGGCAGAGACGATATGAGTGCGGCGGTTATCGAAATTCTTTAAAAATGCCGGCCGCGAACGTGCCGGGCTATTCTGGAACAGAGGGCGGCATCGCGGCGGCGCGTCCTGATTTTGTGCTTTTTCCTGCTTTTATATTTTTATATTTGCGCCGCATTGACTTCTAAATTGCTTTTGTGATAAAATCGGAAAACCATAAGATCAGGAGATCAAATATGAAATATCCCGTTTGTGAATCAAAAGCCTATTTCTCTGGCGAAGAGTCTTTCAATATCCACCGTGCGGAGGTCAGTCAGGTTTGTCTGCATACGCATGATTTTATCGAAATCGCTTACATTGAAAACGGATCGGGAATTCATATTTTGGGAAACCAGAAGCAGCAGACACGGCAGGGCGACCTGTTTATTATGAATGCCAATATTGTGCACGGCTTTCTGACGTCCGGCGGGAAAAATAAACTCGGCGTCATCAACTGCATTTTCCAAGCGGAATTTCTGGATGAAGCGCTGGCAGACTGCGGGGACGATTTTCTCGGCGCGTTCTACCGGATTTTTTTTAAAAGCTTTTTGGCTGTAAACGGAGAAAATCCTGGATACATCCGTCTGTCCGGCGGAAACGGCGCCTGTCTTCAGCAATTTCTCCTACGGATGCTTGGGGAATACGATCGGAAAGCAAAAGGCTATGAAGCTGCCGTAAGAGCATCTCTTACGCTGCTGCTGATTCATGCCTTTCGAAAGGAGCAGGAAGAACAGGCATTTTCAGAATATACGACGGAAAGCGGCACGGACGCAGTAGAACGGACAATAGCATATATCGGAGCCCATTGCGAAAAGCCCCTGCATTTGCAAGAGCTGGCCTCCAATGTGTATTTAAGCCCGTCTTATCTGAGCAAGCTGTTTAAAAAACACACCCGGGAAACGCTGACGCACTTTATCCAGCGGAAACGGATCCAGGAGGTTTGCCGTCTTCTGGATACGACCGGGCTAAGCGTCAAAGCGGCGGCAAGCGAAGCAGGCTTTCGCGACATGAAAACATTTTACGAGATTTTCAAAAAGCATGTGGGAACCACGCCCGCCTCCTACCGCAAAAGAAATGACAAAACTTCCCTATAAAAAGAGCAGAATTCCCCATTGGAATTTCCGCTCTTTTTTTTATAATAAGAAATACATTTTTTAGAAAGGCGTTGAGAATAGCATGAGGAATATGAAAATTGCCGGACTGATTTTCGGAAACACGACGGCCGATACGGCGGCGGTAAACGCGCGCTTTGACGGAGATCTGACGAGATGCACGGAAACAAACCGTCTGCTCTCAGAATCCGACAAGGCAGAAATTCGGAAAAATTTTGAAGCGGTCATTCCGGCAGACTGCGAAACCATTTTTACGGATGCGGTCCTCTCAGAGGGAAACGTTCTGGATCTGGAGGACGCCGACGTATATATCGTTTATCCGTTCGGAGGCATTACTGATCTCTTTTTGGCGGCGCTTTCTTCCAAAAACCGCCCCATCCTGATCGCACCGCGCCCGTATTGCGAGGCCTGGTCCTATGGCGCCGTATTCTACCCGTATTTTGTTCGCGACAACAGAAAGCTTTCGGAATACCTGAAAATATCCGAAGACGTTCACGTCGTTAAGAATGTTGAGGAGCTGCGCGCCCTTTTAAAGGCCTATCAGGTCCGATTCCGCATTGCCAATACTACGGCGCTTTGCGTCGGCGAAGTCATGTATGAGCCATACCATTCCTGGAACTGGGGATATGCGATGATCAAAGCGATCCAGCAAAAGTTCGGAGTCACGTGGAAGCATATAAGCTCCGAGAAATTCATGAAGCTGTTTGAAAACTGGAACGGCGCTTATGAAAAGGGGAGCATGCAGAGGGAGGCGGCGGCCGATCGCTCCCATCCCGAAAGAAATCCCAAAAATGCCGAGAAATTATATTATGTTCTGAAAGAAATAATAGAAGAAACCGGCGCCGATGCAATGACCATCAACTGTTTATATTCAATGATCCATACCGGAATCGAGGCAACCGCCTGTTATGCGCTTTCCAAGCTGAACGATGCGGGAATCGTTGCGACCTGCGAGGCGGATGTAACTACGATGGTCGACATGATGATCACAAGCTACGCATCGGGATGTCCGTGCTTTATGCTGAATCCGTACTTATTCCCTGAGGACAATAAGTTATTCGTATCGCACTGCTCGTCGCCGACGGTGTATTCGTACAGCCAGAAGGACGCTAAGGATCCGCTGAATCTCTATAATTATTTTGAGATTCCAAATCTCGGCTGTGGCGTTCAGGTGCTTCGAAAAGAAGGCGAAACGGTCACCGTTACGGGCATTTCTCATGACAAATTGGATCGGATGGTCGTTCTGACCGGTAAAATCGTACGAAATACCGGCTTTGCATCCTGCCGCACTCAGCTTGAGCTTGAAATAGACGGCGACGTGAAGGCTCTGGCCGAGGCGTATGAGGGACGTCATTGGGCGCTGGTTTACGGCGACCATTCAAAAGAAATTGTTCTGGCCAATACTCTTCTTGGCATTGAAAGCACCGTACTGAAATAAGCGATCCGCTCGCTGCAAAATAACGGCGGCAGGATACCGGAACACCCGGAAGGGAATCTCCGGCGCCCTGCCGCCATTTAAAATGCGGAAACCGCTCAGAAATTAAGACTCATTGATCTGAGCCAGCTGCGAGACGGTCGCAAACTGAAAACCTCTTTTCTTAAGCTCCGCAATAATTTTACTCAGCGCCTTGACCGTTTCCTCGTTATCATCATGGAAAACAACAATATCGCCATCCTCAATTTGGTCTACGACGACGGTATAAATTTTTTCCGCATCTGAATCCTCCCAATCGAGGCTGTCAATTGTCCACAGCATAAGAGGCCGGTCGATCGCCGCCTGGACTTTTTCCGTGTATCTTCCGTACGGAGGACGCACATAACGGATGGAATAGTCCGGAAGAATTTTTTTCAGTGCTTCATCCGTCTGACGGATTTCTTTTTGGATTTCCGAATTGTCCAATGCCGTAAGGTCAGGATGTGAAAACGTATGGCTTCCGATTTCGTGCCCGCTGGCGGCGATTTCACGGATCAGAAGCTCGTTTCCGTCCATTTTTTCGCCGAGCAGAAAAAAGGTGGCCGCTGCCTGCTGTTCATACAGAATATCCAATATCTGCGGGGTGTAGCGTGAATTTGGTCCGTCGTCAAAGGTCAGCGCTACGACAGGTTGATCGGCGTTGACCGGGCCGGCAATCGCATTTCGCTTCAGACGGCTGCGAGCTCCTGCAGACAGGCCCCAAACGACCAATCCGATAACAACACAGATAAAAGCGCAAAATAATATATTTTTCCGTTTCATTTCCATTCCCCCTTTCTGCGCAGCAGGCGGATCACATAGCCATGCACGGCTGCCGTGCTTTGAATGGCCTGAAAAAACAAAAGGAAACAGAGAAATCCTAAAACGCTGTTCCGAAAGGGGATTCCCAGCCGCCTCTGATAGAGATACATACTCAAAAAGAACAGAACGGAAACCGCAACGGCAAACAGAGTAAGAAATCCTGCCAGATAGCAGTATCCGAACAGCGCGAGTATGATTCCCGGAATCAAGCCGAATAGAAAAGCAAGGTCAAGGTAAATAACGGAAAGATTCACAAAGGTAAAATATCGTGAATAGGCAGTTCCCTGCCTCCAGGGCGGAACGGATGACAACCCCTCAATCATACCGATCGCCCACCGCTTTCGCTGATTGTATAAACCGCCGAGGGTTTCCGGAACCGCTGTATAACCGACCGCGCGGGGCTCATAGGCGGACGGCAGTTTCTGATGAAGCAGCTGGTAGGTTAATACGATGTCTTCTCCCATTACCTCCTGCCAGCCGCCGACTTGGCGGACGGATTCCGTTTGATACGCGCTGAACGCTCCCTGCGCGACCAGGGTGGATCGGTAGCTTCCCTGGAAACGCTTGATTGCCGCAATACTGAGCAGATAGTCATAATTCTGCATTTTTGCGGCCAAGGACGCTCTGCAATTCTGAACAAACAGATTTCCGGCAACACAAGCGTCTTGGCAGGCTGCAATACGGTTCATAATTTTTTGTACCGCTTGCTTTTCCAGGCAAGTATCCGCGTCTACCGTAATAAAATACCGGGTGCGCACCATTTCCAGCCCGTAATTCAGTGCGTGCGCTTTCCCGGGCTGCGTGCAGTAAGCATATTCCAAGGAACAGCCCGCATGTGCGGAGGCCTGCTTTTGCAGAATTTCCTGCTTGGTGCGATCCTGAGATGCATTGTCAACAACAATGAGACGAATATGACCGGCATATTGCTGATCCAAAATCGCCTGGATAGATTGGGCAATATTTTTTTCTTCATCGTGCGCACACATGATAATGGTAGTATCTTCAGCAGTATCGGGATACTTTTTCAGTTTCCAGTGCAGCATATTCGAAAAAAACATGGAGCTCATCAGAAATCCAGGAAGCAGTGCGATGCCTATAATTACCCACCAGACATAGACGTCTGGTAAAATATATATAATGTCCTGCGCCCAATCAACGGCAAAAAACAAGGAAACGATCAGCCACAGTCCACCGAAACAAATTGATAAAATAAATTTGGTTTTCAAATATAATCACCTCTTTCCTATGCCAATATACGCTAGGACAAGGAAAGAGGTGATTCACTGCAAATTCCGAAGATCAGTCGATCCCGGCTTTGCCCGCATCCGCTTCAGCCTTCAGCGAAGCCAAAAGCCGATAAAAATCCGGATATTGTTTCTTTATGCTGATTAGCCGTCCGGTTTCGTTCAAAAAACAATGTTTGCTGCTTGCCGTACATACGATGTCGTCAGAAACGCGCATGGTATAGCCAAGCGTCAGTTTTGCCGCGCTCAATTCCAGAACCTGAATGGAGATATTTATTATATCGGGAAACGTCGTATTCTTTTTATAGTCGCATGCGACGGAAAGAACAGGGGAGAGGATGCCCTCCTTCTCCATTTTGTCATAGCTCCAGCCAAGCTGATCCATAAAGCAGATTCTTGCTTCTTCCATAAACCGGATATAATTGGAATGATGCGTACACTGCATTTTATCGGTTTCGTAATACTGTACTTTATGCTGATATTCTTTCATGGCTTGCCTCCGTTCAAAATCAAAAAAAGCAGATAGCCGCGCTGCTAGATTTTACTTAGCCAAAAATCATTCTGCGTTTTCATCAGTTGTTTTATTTCCTTAATGTGGCCTTCATACCAGTTTGGAATTGGTATCAATTCACCACCGCAGCGAAAAATTTTTCTTCCGTCCGGATATAAATAGACATATCCCTCCGGCTTGTCTTTACATCGTCCGCATCCGTAACAGCCTGTGTATTTTCCGTCAAAGCTTTCTATAACAGACTTAATTCCGGCTTTGAAAGGATCCGAATAATTGGCATTTGCATAAAATTTTAGCCTTAGCTGTGGAATTCCCGACGGAATTTTAGGATTACACTCTTCAAGCTTCATGATCGTTCTTTTTATTTTGCTTTTATAAAAATCTATCGAAAAAAGGCTTACTTTGTTCCTCCTCGGAGTATAGCCCAGGCGATCGGCAAATTCTGCTAAATCATTTACCATTTCACGATATTCTGCGGGGATGACGGCCAGAAAATCATCTATTAGCAATCTGCATTTTTCTTTCATTGTTCGAATCTCCTTATTGCTTGCGCTTAAACGGCTTTCTCATTCGCCCTGAATTATATCATAAATGAACCCTTAATGCTTTTAATTATAACATTCCCTGCAGCCTAAGCCCATTTTATCTTTTATCGGAAATTAAGAGAACGGTCACATTCCAACGATTTTCCTGACTGTATTTGCCGTTCTGATGGTCAATTTGCTGCTGATATTTGCGTTTGCCGTTTTTGACCACCAGTTTGTCTTTTGATAATCTTTGCGGCGAAAAGACCAAAAGATCGCCTTTTTATAGTTCTGTATCTTTTCTACTCCTTCTTTCGGCGCGCCGATCTCATTAAACACGTCAGAAAAAGCAGCCGGCGGGATAATAAAGATCAAATTATCATAGATTTCCTTGTTTTCCTTTCCCCACCAGTCAGGTGCGTTTTGCAAAACCTCCGCAAGCTCTTCTTTTGCTATAACAAAAACCGGAACCGCAAAACCAAATTGTTCTTTTATCATTGCTTCGATCCTGTTGGTTAAATCGGCGGGACTGTCCTCCTCGCTTGAAAAAACCGCGTTGCCGCTGTTCAGATACGTCTTAACTTCCGTAAATCCCAGTGCTTCAAAGCAGTTCTTCAATTCTGACATTGGAATCTTATTTTTACCACTTACGTTGATTCCGCGCAAAAAAGCAATATATCTCTTCGTTTTCATTTTTGCTCCAACTCCTATCGCTGCTTTTTAGGAATTATTTTTGCCGCATTAGTTCATCCGCTTCATTGCTGTGAATCGGAAATGCGACGGCAACGGCAAAGCCTCCTTGTTTTCCGTGATCGAAGGATACGGTTCCCTTGTGCGCGGAAACAATCTGTCCGACAATCAAAAGCCCTAAACCGTGCCGTGGCTCGGAAGTGCCGCTATCACTCATCATATAGTGGGGCGTAGTCCTGAGTTTCTCTAACGTTTCGTCGGTAACGCCTATGCCGTTATCTTCTACGATAATTTTATATTCTGTATCACTTTTTCGGGCGCATACCGAAATCGTGCAGCCGTCAGGGTTGTGCGTTTGACAATTTGTAATCAGGTTTCCGATTGCCCGCCGCAGCAATTCCTTATCTCCGTTTATGACACAAGCGGTCAATGCTTCCTCTGTGTTCCATTCGATCGGATATTTTCCTCCCATACCCAAATTGATAAAATCAACAACGCTCTGTCTTGCAATCGCTACGAGATTGACAGGCTTTGGATCGATCGGCTGCATATTATATTCTAACTTCGACGCAAGGTTTAAATCATTGATGAGATTCTTCATTTTTGTACTTTGCTGGCGGATAATCCGTGCTTTTTTCCTTTCGCTTTCCGGCAGGCTTTCGTTGTCCTCAATCTGCCCGGCATATCCCATCACCATAGAAAGCGGCGTGCGGATGTCGTGGGAGACGCCGGAAATCCAGTTGGCCCTTGCTGTTTCCTTCCTCTGCAGGTTTCGCTTCTGCCTTTGGAGAATATCCGATGTTTGATTGATTTTAGCGGCAAGGTCGGATAGAAGCCCTTTTTCCCTGACATAAACAGGCCTGCCCGAAGGCAGCGCTTGTATGCCGTTTGCAATCGGCCTGACGGATTTCAGCAGCTTGGAATTTGCGATCATATAAATCAGGAAAATCAAAAAAACATTTACGCCTATCACAATAAGAACAGTATACGGAGCGTTTTTGATGAAATCATAATCCCAGCTGGGGGACATATGCTTCCAATATCGGTCTTTCGGATAGCCGACAACGACTAATCCGTTTTCAGATTCTCCCGTATAGGTAGGGTATCCGTCGATATATCCCCGTGTCAAGCTCGCAATATCGGAGATCGTATATTGCAGCGGAATGGTATCCGGCAGATTTTCCGTATGCCATTTTACCTCTAATGTGTCATTATCAATATAGATCGCCCACGCATTTTCCCGGCTTAGCCTGTCAGATATATTGCCGGATAAGACATATCCCGTCTCCGTTTCCTGTAAAGCGTCGGCAGTCTCTTTGGCGGTCGTCCACGGTCTGCCGCTTGCCGTTTGACTTGCGGATATCACTGCAAGAATAATGATGTTAAGGACGATGACCAATACCGTGCTTAACAGCAGTATGCCTACAAACCGCCGAATGAGCTTCGTAAGATCTTTCATATCATTTCCCCGCTAATACTAACTTGTAGCCTAAGCCTTTCACCGTAATAAGGGATACGGGCTTGGACGGGTTCGCTTCGATTTTTTCCCGAATTCTGCGGATATGCGCCATCAGCGAATTTTCATATCCATAGGGGTTCTCTCCCCACGCAGCTTCGCAAAGCTGATCTATGGTTACAATTCTTCCCGCATTCCGGTAAAGCGCCAACAAAATATCGTGCTCTTTCGCAGTCAGCGGGAAATGCGCATCGCCTTTTATTACTTCGGCACGGTCAAAATCAATTTGACTCCCGGAAAGCGGAACAATGGGATTTTCCCCCTTGTAGTAGTGCCGCAGAATAATTCCTATGCGTAAGGATAATTCCTTCGGCAGGAACGGCTTTACCATATAATCATCCGCGCCAAGTCCTAAGCCCTTCAGCTTGTCCTCGTCTTCTCCGCAGGCCGTTAAAAAGAGGACGGGGACTTCGGTGAAGGTTCTCATTTGCTCGAATAAAGAAAATCCGTTCTCGTCCGGCAGCATGACATCAAGAATGGCAAGCTCAGGCTTCCATTCTTTACATATTTGTAAAGCTTCGGATCCTGTCCCAGCGGTTTTCATTGCTTTGAAACCGTCCTGCTCTAAAATAGATATTACCATTTCCCGCAAATCGGCCTCATCGTCTACGATGAGGATTTTTTTATATTTTAAGTAATCATAGTCCATCATGCAATTCTCCTTTTTTATATTATAGCATATCGTTCCTGCATTTCAGCAATGCAGTTCAAATGTAAGGTAAATGTAAGGAAGAGAGAAGGTTGGCACAAGGTTACGATCTTATACTAAAGACGAAAAAGGAAAGGAGATTTCACAATATGAATATCATCGAAACTCAGAATTTAACGAAAACCTATGGGGATTTCACAGCGGTATCTCATCTGAATCTTCATATTCGCAAGGGAAGCGTTTACGGATTTCTCGGTCCGAACGGGGCGGGGAAGTCTACTACTATGAAAATGTTTCTCGGTCTGACTCAACCGACAGAGGGCAGCTTTCATATCGACGGAAAAACATATCCGTCAAGCCGTGTTTCCATTTTGAAAGAAGTCGGATCATTCATTGAAGCGCCCGCATTCTACGG
The DNA here is from genome assembly GCA_904420095.1 of uncultured Clostridia bacterium. Taxonomy (GTDB): domain Bacteria; phylum Bacillota; class Clostridia; order UBA1212; family UBA1255; genus Egerieisoma; species Egerieisoma faecipullorum. The sequence continues at coordinate 98,225 of CAJFUB010000007.1, read as the reverse complement.
GAATCTGACCGGAGAAGAAAACCTTGATATGATACGGAAAATTCTCGGATTGCCGAAAAGCTGTGTGAGCGACGCCTTAGAGCTTGTAGGTTTGACCGAGTTTAGAAAAAGACTGGCAAAGAAATATTCTCTTGGGATGAAGCAGCGTTTAGGCTTGGCGGGCGCATTGATCGGCAGACCGCCGATCCTGATTCTCGATGAACCAACCAACGGGCTTGATCCGGTCGGTATTCACGAGATACGTACTCTGATTCGCTCGCTGCCGCAGAAATATGACTGCACGGTATTGGTTTCTTCTCACTTGCTTCCCGAGGTAGAGCTAATGGCCGACGATATTGGTATTTTGAATCACGGTCGTCTGTTATTTGAAGGAACAATGGAGGAGTTGAAAAGGAGCGTCCGTGCTGCCGGATTCCCGACTGATCATTTGGAAGATACGTTTCTTGCTATGATCGATGAAGATAATCGCAGAAGAGGAGGGACACTATGAGCCTTGTCATAGAGTCAAAAAAGCTGAAACGCACAGGGTATCTCCCTGCGTTTTTGGCAGGCGGCTTTCTTGCGGCGGCTTTTCCGGTTGTCTATATGATGGTAAAAGCAGAGGAGATAACTTCGCTCTCCGGAAATCCGATTGATATATTGATGTCTGCAAATTGGCAAATGATGGCTATGCTGAATATTCTTATTTCTATTTGCGGCGCTTGTATGATGTACCACACGGAGTATGCCGATAATGGGATACAGAAAATGTCGGTGCTTCCCATTCGTCAGGGAAATCTGTTCTTCGGGAAATTCATGATTGCCGCTTTGGTGCTATCCGCAATGGTGGTCATAGAAATGGCGGTTTTAGCCAGCTGCGCAAAGTATTGGTTTCCAAGCTATGTATTTGACTTGACCGAAATATTGAAAACCGCAGGTTTCCAAATTGTCGTTACGCTGCCGACCGTAATGCTTATGCTGGTCATTGCATCAGCCTGCAAGAATATGTGGGTATCTCTCGGTATCGGCGTGATTTTAGTATTTACGCTTTCCATTCTTCCGCAGGACAACATCGTACTGAGCCTGTTTCCATTTGCCTCTCCGTATCAAACGCTTGCCGGAGCAATAGAAAACAGCCGTACCGCATTATTCTTGGCTGTTTGCGGGATAGAAACGGTCGTGTTCGGTATTGCGGAGGTTATATATCTGAAAGTAAGGAGGTGTTTTGAATGAGTTTCTTATCATTGGTAGGGATAGAACTCAAAAAAATCCGGCGCTCTAAAATCTTTTTGATATTGCTGATCCCCGTCATTATGATGTGGATTCCGGGTATTATCAATGCCGATATGAACTTCGATTTGAGGGGGATCCCGATCACTCCAGAAAACAACTTTTTCATTCAGGGCTTTATGGGTATGGTATGGTTTATGATTCCGGCGTCGCTGGTGATCTGCACCGTGCTGCTAAGTCAAACGGAACGCTCGAATAAGGGGATTTTGAAAATGCTGTCCCTGCCGATCAGCACGACCAAATTGTGCCTTGCGAAATTTATCGTTTTGCTGATACTGGCGGCAGTTCAAATGATCATGTCCATTGGAGCGTACTATATCTGTGCGGCTATCGTTACCAATGCGCAAGATTACAACTTTATCCTTGCGCCTCTTTATGTCTGCAAAATTGTATGCAGCCTATATGCCGCCGCAATCCCGATGGCTGCTGTGTACTGGGCGATTTCCACTTTCATTCAGTCTCCCATTTTTTCGGTGGGCATTGGTCTGGCTTCCATTGTACCTTCCGTGCTTATGATAAATACGAAAATCTGGTTTGCCTACCCGATGAGCTATCCGTTCTATTTGTTAATGGTGGCGTATGGAAGAGCTGCCGAGGGCGTTTATGAAACACAAATTGCTTGGCTGCCGTGGCTGCCCGTTGCAGTCGGGATCACAATTTTGGCGCTTGCCGTATCCTGTGTTCGATTCGGCGCATCTGAAAGGAGATAACTACAATGAAAAATAAAATTTTGACTGCGATTTCTACCATTATGCTGTTTGTCCCGTGGACGATTTTACCCTTGCGCAGCTTTGATTGGGCATTGGAGTCGCCAGTAGCGGAGATTATGATTTACAGCTACGCCGCCTTTATGATTTTTTCAGGTATTTTTTCGATCCTTGCTTATACCAAAGGCAAGGTGAAATCGAAACTTATGCAGGTATGTGTCGTGATTAACAGCATTTACGCTGTCGGCGCCATTGCGATTCTTTGTATGACCATTCCGGGATTTGTGAATGGGTGATAAAATAAAAACAATGCTCTTTGGCACTCTTATCTGCATACGCTCCAAGCGCTCCGAAGCGGTAGGCGGTCTGTTATGTGGTCCGCTGGGATTTCCGAAGAATAATATGAATTACACGCCTCTTGCTCTCGCAAGGGGCAATTGCTTTTATACGGTTATCATAACTCTGAACGAAGCCTGATTCGAGTCAGGATTTGCAATCAGCATCGGCTTTTATAAAATCTGCCGCAAAATTATTGACGAACGGCATGACTTCGGCTATTATTCAACTATAATAATGCGATTAAAAATGAAAGAACGAATTCTGGAACTCAGCAAATCTTATTCTGCCATTTTAGCGAGTTGACAAGAAATTTAAAGATCACGAAACGGTTGTTTGTCGCTGATAAATAGGATCTTATTAGAAGGGGATATGTTATGAAAAAAACAAAAGATATTCAAGCTTTTCTACAAACGATAGATTTTTCAAAATTTATATTAAAACGAGTTTGGCATGAAAAAGCCGGGAAAAAATATATATGTATAAAATTATTTATTACTCTCGTAAATACCATTATTCCGTTAGTTTATTCAATAATTCCGGGACTTATTGTAAATGAATTGCTTGACGGAGCATATAGCGATGTCTTGATAGTATATGTAGCAATTTTGTCTCTTAGTCCAGTATTATTAACTTTTCTTAATAATATATTGGATTCATTATTGTATAAGTTAAGACTAGATTTAGAACTCATATTTGCAATACAATTTCAAAAATACATAATGATTATGGATTATGAGACTATTGAAAACCCTGATATTCAAATCAAAAAAGACAGAGCTCAAATAACTATTGATAATACGATAGTACTCATTGATAAGTATGTCGGCTTTTTTGCATCAATTATAAAAATAATAGTAATTTTTTCTATTATAGCCACATTGAATATTGGGATAGTAGCATTGATAATGATTTTGCTTTGTATTAATTCTTTGTTGACCAAGAAAGTAAATCAAAAAATGCATCAGATCGGATTAGAGTTAAGCAAACACGATAGGGGGCTATGGGGTATTATCTATATGCTTGAGCAGCCTTGTTATGCAAAGGAAATTAGACTGTTTAATCTTTCCACATTACTTACGGGGGAGTATGGAAAACGCATGAAAGCTAAAAACAAACTAGAAATACGTCAATTCAAGATAGGAAGGAAAATTGGGATATACGGAGCGCTAGGTAATTTTGTTCAGCAAGTATTAGTATATTCGTATGCAATATCAAGTGTTTTAGCCGGCAAATTAGCGCTTGGAAGCATGACAATATATATCGGAATGATTTCACAATTTTCTGGTTCTATAAAGTCTTTATTTGATGGATATCTTAATATTGCAAAAGACAACTATAACATTCAAGAGCTCAAAGATTTTTTGAATATCCCCTGCGTTCAATATAGGTCGGGAGATAAAACTCCCAGCTTTGATAAAGACTCAATTATTGAATTTAGAAATGTATCATTCAAGTATCCGGGCAGTAATAATTATGCATTAAAAGATTTTAATTTGACAATACGAGGAAATGAAAAACTGTGTATTGTAGGCTGCAATGGAGCCGGTAAATCAACTTTCATTAAATTATTGGCAAGGCTTTATATGGTTGACAAAGGGGAAATTTTATTAAATGGAACAAATATAAACGAATACGATTATACGGAATATCAAAGGCTTTTTGCTCCTGTCTTTCAAGATTATGTTAGATATTATTTTTCTTTGGGGACTAACATCGTACTGGCAAGTCAATTTGATAAAGACAAACTTGATAGAATTTGTCAAGAGTGTGGATTAACTGATCTTGTAAATAAACTGCCTAAAGGCTACGATACCCAAGTAGATAAATTTATTGATGAAGAAGGCTTTGAACCTTCAGGGGGCGAAGACCAAAGAATTGCAATTGCTCGCGCTTGCTATAAAGGAGGAGAAATATATTTGCTTGATGAACCAACTGCAGCCATAGATCCTATGGCCGAATATGAAATATATACTCAGTTTAATAATATGACAAAAAACAAATGTGCAATTTTAATTACGCATCGTCTTTCAACGGTTCAATTGGCAGATAAGGTTGCCGTGTTCGATAATGGAAGTGTTGTGGAATATGGAACTCACAAAGAATTATATGAAAAAGGCGGAATGTATACTGAAATGTTCGACAAGCAAGCTCAATTTTATCGTGATGAAAAAACGAGTGAAAGCTAATACTGCTTTATTGAATAATCCGGGGCCAAATCCATCACCTGTCCGACGTATGGAATGTATGTTTATGAATCAAGCAAAGAGGTATGAAGATGACGGCAAATAAGATATATCTGCGGGATATAAGATTGATTCACAAAAATCCTAGCGAAAACTATTGGTGTCGCTTACCCTTTTATAGGGAATTAAATTCAGGAAAGGCGATTTCTTTTAATACGCCCGTTACTTTTTTTGTAGGAGAGAACGGTAGCGGCAAATCAACCTTGATAGAAGCTATTGCTGTTGCAATGGGATATAACGCAGAAGGTGGATCTAAAAATTTTAATTTTAGCACAAAAAATACCACTTCGATGTTGCATGATGAACTTCAACTTAGCAGAATTGCTTACGAGAGTGATGGTTTTTTTTTGAGGGCCGAATCGTTTTATAATGTAGCAACGAACATTGATGATCTTCGAATAAATATAGATAATTATGGAGGAAAATCATTACATAATCAATCACACGGTGAGAGTTTTCTATCATTGGTTCAAAATTGATTTCGTGGAAATGGTTTTTATATTCTTGATGAGCCGGAAGCTGCATTATCACCCATGCGTCAATTAACATTGCTTATTGAAATAAATAATTTGGTGAAAAATAATTCTCAGTTTATAATTGCAACGCATTCTCCGATATTACTTGCATATCCTGACGCGCAGATTTATAATTTGGACTCTGGAATTGAAAGAATAGAATATGCTGAAACTGAACAGTATAAAATGACAAAAAATTTTCTTGACAATCCGAATATATTTATTGAGAGATTATTTGATTCCGATTTCTCTACTGATTAATGAGATGAGGCTTGGGGTTTAGTAGTTATAGTGAGTAATAATTATTTGAATACAGGAAAGCCGTATAAACGCTTCAATAGAATTTATCGAGTGACTGCCAAAATACATCGAGATTGCAATTTTAATCTTTATGAAAGAGAAACAAGAGACTGGTCCCAAACTCTGTGTAAACCTCCTATGTGGTGTAGAATAGAAGCACCACATAGGAGGTTTTATAAATGTCCAGAAAGAATCGCACCCCAGAAGAAAAAGCGCGCCGAGAGAAGATTCGTGAGTTGTTGCAAATGGCAAACATCGGCAGCATGGGCGACATCCAGATCCTGTTCAAAGAGACCATCGTCGAGTGTCTGGAGGACAGCCTAGAGGCGGAGATGGATGACGAGCTGGGCTACAGCAAATACGACTACAAGAACAAGGATACGGATAATAGCTGAATAATCCGGGGCCAAATCCATCACCTGTCCGACGTATTAAAAACATCCTTTCCGGGCGCAAGCTGAACAAGGAACTGATTCGCAGACTTGCCACTTGTGAATGTATATCTGAACACCGGAATCTTTTTATTACCGGTGTGCTACAGGCTGTGGTAAAACTTACATGGCCTGTGCCTTTGGCATGGAGGCTTGTAAGCAGGATTGCTACGATGTTCTCTAGGTTCCCGTATGCAAGGCAGAGCCCGCCGGCAACACTGATTACGTGAATACGCCGAAAAGCTTGACAAACGTCGCTCAGACCGCCGCAAAGAATAAGATAGGTGCAATCGAAACTTATGCAGGTATGTGCTACGATCTTTTGTATGACCATTCCGGGATCTGTGAATAGGGGGAATACGACTTGCTTTTTTTGCGGTCGTGCCCTTCGAACAGATTGTATGACCGGCTTTTGTTGTACTTTCGGCTGGCACGGCTCACAGTTTCATGCCTCGACATTGGGCGATTTTGCCGCAGGGAAGAACTCAAAAATTGAGCCGCATAAACAATAAATGAGTAGTTTATATTACACACACTCGACATGATGATGCGCCGATATTAGTTCATCCGAAATGACTGGATATGGTTCGGAGCTGTCTACATATGCCCAAGGAGAACCCGGACGATGTGTGCGTTCAACGAGTGCGCCAGCCGAATACTTCCCATATCTTTGAATTGTCTCATCAATCGAGCAAAGTTTCTCAGCGCCATCTTTTGCAAATAAGATACGACTTCTTGCGGGCAACTCGTTAACACCAGTTTGAGCATCGCTATCAGAGCCAAACTCTAAGGGGTTCACATATTGAGTACCGCTTCGTTTGTAGGTTTCGTAAACGCTCTCAACAACAGGGCCATGCGTAAATGCATATATCTTGTCTTCAAATAGGCGCTCAGAGAACTGGCACAAATAATCGGCGTAAGAAAAATAGACGAGTTTTTCCAAGGACAGATGCGTGCATTTAATTTTAGAAAGAATATAGGTAGCAACATCCAGACCTTTTAAAATGCGCCCGGTTTTAATCTTCTCGGAGAATTCTTGTACAGAATTGCTACATACAACTCCCTCAAAGAATGGATCATACTCAGCAACAGATGCCCAGGATTCAGACTCGGTTTCAATAAGATGCGTTGACAGAGGAACATCCTTACCGCAGTTTTGCTTAATATCCTGGATGATTTTTGCTATCGCTTCGCTGTTGAGTAATCGATCCTCTGTGATATCCAGTGCAATACGAGTGCCGTCAGCGTACGAACTGCTCATGATAATGTAGTGTTTAGCCATTGATGATTCCTCCTTCCTTGCTTTCTTTCTCCCAAGTAGTATATTCTTGTTTGTATTTTTTGTGGGATGCAAAATTACTTTCAACATCGCATCTGTTCCAAATTTGCAGTTCCCAGGGAAAAGACTGATTATTTTCTCTGAAATAGAGATGGGTGGCTTTGTACTCAAGCTTTGATGAGTCGATACATTTATACTTTCCGTGGTAGACTCCCTCAATAAATGCAAGTACTTCTTCAAAACTCAACGGGGTATCCAATATAATTCTAACGCCAAACAAATCGTTGACGCACTTATTGATAGGAACCTTTCCGAATTCGTGCCAGTCGGTCTTGTAGTTTTGAATCTTATACTCAATGGAATTCTGCGTCTTTACTCGAGCGGTAACTTGGCAAGAGCATACCGAAGAGAGCCGCAGTGTAATATCTGCGCTTTTTTCGTTTAGCAGCTGAACATATTCCATAATGCTCTGGTAAATGGTTCCGTCTGCATCAATATCACAAATCTGAGTTTTCTTCAGATTTATCTTTTCCTTTGTATTTTGCAGCCATTCATCTGTGACCATAGAATATACTGATTGAATATAATCTATTAATTCTTTCAGTTCATCAAAAGCACTTCTCATCATGGCACTACCTCAATATTATTATAGCTCTACTATAGGATTTCGTCAATTGAATTAGAGGTGTTATTGGAACAAACAGATTGTAGCACTAAACTTTAGTTATTACTGCGGAATTGTTTGGGTACCAATATTTTTACCTGCAATGTAACAATATCCGTTTTAATGTCCAATAAAACTCCCTGTAATGAATCCAAACAAAATAAGTAGAATACCCGATTGAGCGTATTTGAGATATTCTCGCATTTAGGACGACAAAAGAAAGCCAGAGAAAAAACGATGCTTTTTACTGCTTTTTGATGCTCTTTAGTCCTGTTTGGTAGTGTTTGGCTCGGTGTGTGGGATTCGCATGTTTGGGAATGTGGTCCCAAACATGAGTCCGCACTTTCAAATAGAACTTTTGTCCCCTGTTTTACGCTTTCCAGTGCTCCGCCAGTTCCTCTTTAGAACTCTTTTGCCCTGCTTGTTTCAAGAAAACCTTTCGTCTTTTGGGATTTGTGTGAGATTGGATTTGTATTAAAAGTGCTTCCGACCAGTTTCATGCCTTGACATTGGGCGATTTTGCCGCAGGGAAGAACTCAAAAATTGAGCCGCATAAACAATGAAATAAGCGCTGGCGTAACATCCTCTCTCGAAAAAACGGAAAATGTGTTTGTGTGCGCCGAAACTCGCTCATCTTTTGTGATTTCTCCATCGAGCACCGTAATCCACATTGTTTGGAACAATTGAAGGATTTAGCAATTTGTGCGACTTTTCTCTGCCATGACTGCTACCGCTATTTTGACCGTCTGACCACACTTGCTACGTGGTTAGAACAATTTCAACAACTGAACTTCTAACGCAGAAGAACCGCCTAAATAGGCGGTTCTTCTGCAAAAACTGGTCGGAGTGACAGGATTCGAACCTGCGGCCTCAACATCCCAAATGTCGCGCGCTACCAACTGCGCTACACCCCGAAAACGCGTTTATGATAGCATATGCAAAAGTGGTTGTCAATTGTTCGGAATGCGTTTATAATAGAAGAAAAAGCCTTTTGGCAAATTTGATTATAAAAGGAGATGCATAAAATGAATCAATTAGCGGTTATCACGGGGGCGGGCGGCGTTCTATGTTCCTGCTTTGCCAAAGCGATGGCGGGAGCAGGATATGACGTCGCGCTGCTGGATCTCAACGAGGACGCAGCAAAAGCTGCCGCCGAGGAAATCAGCAAAAATAAATCAATAAAGAACATAACGGCCAAAGCATACAAAGCAAACGTTCTGGACAGAGACAACCTGGAAGAGGTTCACCAGAAAATTTTACGGGATCTGGGCAAATGCACGGTTCTGATCAACGGAGCAGGCGGAAACAGCCCTAAATGCATAACCGCTCATGAAACCTACAAAATCGAAGATGAAAAAAGAAACGACATCATGACCTTTTTCAACCTTGACAAAGCCGGATTCGATTTCGTATTCAATTTAAATCTTATGGGGACGCTGCTTCCCACGCAGGTATTTGTTCCGGATATGCTGGGAAGGGAAGGCTGCTCCGTCGTGAACATTTCCTCTATGAACGCGTACCGGCCGCTGACCAAAATTCCCGCCTACAGTGCCGCGAAGGCTGCTGTATCCAATTTTACGCAATGGCTTGCCGTTCATTTTGCAAAAGAGAATATCCGTGTCAACGCGATCGCTCCCGGCTTTTTTGTGACGAAGCAGAATCGGGATCTGTTGTTTGATAAGGACGGGAATCCGACAGAACGGACGGAAAAAATCCTGCGCGCAACGCCCATGAACCGCTTTGGAGAGCCGGAAGAGCTGATCGGTACGCTGCTTTGGATTACCAACAGCAAAGCCTCCGGATTTGTAACAGGCGTCGTCGTTCCCGTAGACGGAGGATTTTCCGCCTATTCCGGCGTATAAGAGAAGCCGCTTACAAGATAACGGTTTGTATTTTTATCGCGTTTCATGTATAATGAAACGCGATAAAATGATAAAGGGGCGACAGACTGCATGGATATAGGCATGACATACACACAGTGGGCGACGAATCGTTATTTTGACGAAGCCACCAGAAAAGAACTAGAGGGAATTGCAGGCGACAATTCCGAAATCAGAGACCGATTCTATAAAGAGCTTGATTTCGGCACCGCGGGGATCCGGGGGATCATCGGCGCCGGTACAAACAGAATGAACAAATACGTCGTGCGCCGGCTGAGTACGGCAATCGCGGCGCATCTTCTTTCCAAGGGCTCGAAAGCGAAGAAGGACGGCGTTGTCATCGGCTATGACAGCCGCAATTTTTCCGAAGAATTCGCCAAGGAAGCGGCAGCCGTATTTGCAGGGAACGGGATCAAGGTATATCTTCATACGGAAATCGTCCCGGTACCATTCCTTTCCTTTTCCGTCCGGCAGCTCCGCTGCGCCGCAGGCGTAATGATCACTGCGAGCCATAATCCGAAAGAATATAACGGGTACAAGGTATACGGTGCGGACGGGGCGCAGCTTTCCCTGACCGACAGCGAGCAGATTTCCCGAATTATGCTTTCCATCACGGATTATACCAAGGTACCGTCCTTCAGCTTTGATTTTTTCAAAAACGGGAACAACATCAAATATGTCGATTCCAATCTTAAGGCGCTCTATCTGAAAGAAATCAAAAAACTGATTGCCGACAAAGAGGGCTTTAAGAAGAACGCCGCCCAAATAACGGTCGTCTATACGCCGCTGCATGGCGCCGGCGCAAAATGGATTCCGGAGCTGCTCAAAGAATGCGGCGTTTCGGATCTGCATACGGTAAAAGAACAAATGCAGCCGGACGGCGATTTCCCGACGGTAAAGCTTCCAAATCCCGAAGATCCGGCGGCTTTTGAGATGGCGCTTGCGCTTGCGAAAGAAGTTCAGGCCGATCTCGTGCTCGCATCGGATCCTGACTCCGACAGAACCGGCGTATATGCAAAAACCCCGGACGGCGGCTATGCGATGCTCAACGGAAACCAAATCGGCGTGCTGCTCCTCGAACGCATTATTGAAAGCCGCAATGCGCGCAAAATGATGCCGGTCAATCCGTTCGTCGTATCTACGGTGGTTTCCACAAGGCTGACAAAACGCATCTGCGAGGCGAACAGCATTGAATATGTCGACGTTTTAACAGGCTTTAAATTCATCGGGGAGAAAATTATGGAGCTTGACGAACACGGAGACAAGAATTTTCTTTTCGGTTTTGAAGAAAGCTACGGTTATTTGCCCGGCACATACGCAAGAGACAAAGACGCCGTGGCGGGATGCCTTTTCGCGGCGGAGGCAGCCGCGCATTATGCGGCGCTAGGGAAAACGCTTTTCGAGGCGCTGGACGATATTTATAAAAAATACGGCTATCACAACGAAATGCAGGTTTCCATCAACCTCAAGGGCGAATCCGGACTGCGAATGATTCGGAAAATTATGGATACCGTCCGTGAAGCAAACGGAAAATTTCTCGCCGCAGTTCCCGCAGAATATACGGATATCCAATCCTCAGAAGTAATAAAATTCAACAAAGACGGCAGCATCGCGTCTAAAGAAAAAACGACGCTTCCGTCCTCAAATGTACTGACGTTTAATTATGGCGATCGATGGTTCTGTCTGCGTCCTTCCGGAACGGAGCCGAAGATCAAGATTTATTTCGGCGGTATCGCGGACAATTTAGACGAAGCGCATGGCAAGGCCGTCCAATTAAAAGAAGAAGTCCTCGGGAAAATTATGCCGATCATCAAAAAGTAAAATGGACGCTTTGAAGACCGGATTCGTTCATCTCCACGTCCATACCGAATACAGCCTTTTGGACGGCGCCTGCAGGATCAAAGAGCTTGCAGCCGCCTGTAAAGAGCGCGGCATGGATGCGCTTGCCATTACCGACCACGGCGTCATGTATGGCGTCGTGGAATTCTATGAAGCCTGCAAAAGCGTCGGCGTCAAGCCCATTATCGGCTGCGAGGTTTATACGGCAAAGCGAACGCGCTTTGACAAAGCCCCCGGCGTCGATAACGAGTACGGCCATCTGCTGCTGCTTGCGAAGAACAATACCGGATATCACAATCTGATCCGGATCGTATCAAAAGCCTTTACGGAGGGCTATTATTATAAGCCGCGCGTTGATCTTGCGCTTCTGCGGGAATACGCCGAGGGCGTCATCTGCTCTTCCGCCTGCCTCGGCGGAGACGTCCCGCAGCTGATTTTAAAAGGCGATTACGAGGGGGCCAAAAAGCTTGCGCTGGAATATGCTTCGATTTTTGAAAACGCAGGCTATTATCTGGAGCTTCAGAGCAACGGTCTGGAAGAGCAGAGAATCGTAAACAAGGGACTGATCCGGATTGCGGAAGAGACGGGGCTCCCTCTGATCGCCACAAACGACGTACATTTTATTGATCATTCCGATGCCAGGGCGCAGGATATTCTGATGTGCGTGCAGACGGGCAAAAAATACAATGATCCGGATCGTATGAAATTTAATACGGACCAAGTGTATCTTCGGACGCCGGAGGAAATGGCGGAACTGTTCCCGGTAAGACGCGACGCGCTGGAAAATACCGTTAAAATTGCCGAAGAATGCAATGTGGAAATTACCTTCGGCCGTCCCGTATTACCGCAGTTCGATATTCCCGGCGGACTGTCCTCCGCGGAATATCTCCGAAAGCTGACGTATGAGGGCGCCGCGTTCCGCTACGGAGCACCGCTTCCCAAAGACGTCGCGGAGCGCCTGGAATACGAGCTGTCTGTGATCAATACGATGGGGTATGCGGAATATTATCTGATCGTATGGGATTTTATCAAATTCGCAAAAGACAACGGCATCACAGTTGGTCCCGGAAGAGGCTCCGGAGCGGGCAGTCTGGTCGCGTATTGCCTTAAAATTACGAATATCGACTCTTTAAAATACAACCTGGCGTTTGAACGCTTCCTGAATCCCGAACGAATCAGCATGCCGGATTTCGACGTCGATTTCAGCGATGAACGAAGGAAAGAAGTAATCGATTACGTCGTGCGCAAATACGGGGAGGACCGTGTCGCACAAATCATTACGTTTGGTACGATGGCGGCGCGCGGCGCCGTACGAGATGTCGGAAGGGTGCTCGACGTTCCGTATTCCGATGTAGACGTCATCGCCAAAATGATTCCGATGTCGCCCGGAAAGACGACCACTATAGAAGGCGCGATTGCGCATAACCCAGAGCTCCGCACAAGATATGAAACGGATGAAACGGTCAAAGACCTGCTCGATACCGCCATGCAGCTGGAGGGAATGCCGCGCAATGCATCTACTCATGCGGCGGGCGTGGTGCTCACAAAAGATCCCGTCACGGATTACGTACCGGTCCATAAAACAGGAGACAGCGTTGTAACGCAGTTCCCAATGGCTGTGCTGGAAAAGCTGGGCCTTCTGAAAGTCGACTTTCTCGGTCTCAGAACGCTTACCGTGATTCAGGACGCCATTGAGCTTGTGCAGAAGCAGCACGGCGTCACCGTTGATTTCGACGCGATGTCCATGGATGATCCAAACGTTTACAAAACGATTTCAGATGGGAAAACGCTTGGGATTTTTCAGCTGGAAAGCCCCGGCATGACGCGCTTTATTACGGAGCTTCAGCCGGGAAATCTGGAGGACATCATTGCGGGGATCGCGCTGTATCGGCCCGGGCCCATGGATCAGATCCCGCAATATCTCGAAAACAAAAAAAATCCGGAACGGATCAAGTATCTCCATCCTATTTTGGAGCCGATCCTGAACGTAACGTACGGCTGCATAATCTATCAGGAGCAGGTAATGCAGATCGTGCGCGATCTTGCGGGATATACGATGGGACAGTCCGATCTCGTCAGAAGAGCCATGGCGAAAAAGAAGCACGACGTTATGGAAAAGGAACGCGTAAATTTTATTGCCGGCGCGGAAAAGAACGGAGTGGCTCCCGATATTTCCAACAAAATATTTGATCAGATGATCGATTTTGCCAGCTACGCCTTCAACAAAGCGCACGCCGCCTGCTACGCCGTAGTCGGCTATGAAACGGCCTGGCTGAAAACGTATTATCCTGTGGAGTTTATGGCGGCGCTGCTGAACAGCTTTATGGACCGCACAGATAAAATCGCACAATATATCGAAGAATGCAGGCAGATGAACATTAAAATTCTGCCTCCGGATATCAATCTGAGCTACGGAAAATTCACGGTAAAGGACGGCAGTATTGTATTCGGACTTGCCGCAGTCAAAAATGTCGGCGCGCATGTTGTAGATCTGATTACAAAAGAACGCGATGAACACGGACCGTTTCAGAGCTTCGGCGAATTCTGCGAGCGCACGGCCTGTACGGAAATCAATAAACGCTGTGTGGAAAGCTTCATCAAAGCCGGCGTTTTCGGCTCGCTCGGAGTAAAGCGCTCGCAGCTCTTTAAAACATTTGAATCGATTATGGAAAATACCGCCGCTGCAATGAAAAACAGAGCGGAGGGCCAGGTTTCCCTGTTTGATTTATTTGAGGAAGAAAGCAGCGAGCCGGACGATTCCGAGCGTTATCCCGATATTCCTGAATTTTCCAAAGCAGATCTTCTTTCCATGGAAAAGGAAATGCTGGGAATTTATCTTTCCGGTCACCCTCTTGAAGGCTACGCGGAGCTTCTCGGAAAAATTTCGAATCTCAAATCCACGGATCTGATTGCGGACAGCGAGGAAGAGCTGGAGGGCATGGACAAATCCTTCTCCTCCGGCATCAAGGATGGAATGACCGTGCAGATCGGCGGGATTCTGACTTCCGTGAAAAAGAAGGTCACAAAAAATAATGCCATGATGGCATTCGGAACGCTTGAAGACTTATACGGAACGTGCGAGCTGCTGATATTTCCTAAAATTTATGAGAAATTTACAGGGCTTCTGTATCCGGAAAACCTTGTGTTCGTGAAGGGGAGACTGAGTCTGCGGGAGGACGACACGCCCAAAATTCTTCCCGATCAAATCTTTGGTCTTCCGGATTATCTTCAGAATATGAACGCTCCGGCGTCGGCCGAGACCGAGCCGCCAAAGGAGACGATTTTGAACGTTACCCGTGAAAACGCAAAGCGCATATTGGCGTTTGTAAAATTTTTTTCCGGGAGAACGCCTGTAAAGCTGATCGATCAGGAAACCGGAAATTGTGTTTATTCCGGATACATGAACGCATCGGAAGAGGTTATGAAAGAGCTTGAAACGCTTACGTGATTATAGTATAATTAATTTCCGTAGAATTTAACGTCTGGAGGCCAATTTTATGGAGATAAAAAGAATCGGTGTCCTTACTTCCGGAGGCGATGCGCCCGGCATGAACGCCGCGATCCGAGCCGTAGTAAGATCCGGAATTTACAGAGGATTTCAGGTATATGGGATCAGAAAAGGATACGAGGGACTTTTGAACGGCGAAATGTTTGAAATGAACCTCAGAAGCGTATCCGAAATCATAAGCAGGGGCGGAACGATTCTGCAGACCTCCCGGAGCAAGGAATTTAATTCTCCTGAAGGCGTTAAAAGAGCTGCGCGTATGGCGGAGGTATTCAAGCTCAACGCCATTGTCGTAATCGGCGGAGACGGCTCCTTCCGGGGCGCACGCGATCTTGCGCGGGAGGGGGTAAACGTCATCGGAATTCCGGCTACGATCGACAACGACATCGACTGCACGGATTATACGATCGGATTCGATACGGCTCTGAATACCGTGAAAGACGCGATCGATAAAATCAAAGACACTGCGTTTTCCCATGAGCGCTGCAGCGTTGTGGAGGTCATGGGGCGGGGAGCCGGATATATTGCGCTTCACTGTGCCATTGCCGACGGCGCCGAGGCTTGTATTCTCCCGGAAAAGGAGTTTAATATCGACACAGATATCATACAGCCCATCATCGGATGCCGGAACAGAGGCAAGCATCATTATATCGTCATTATTGCCGAGGGCGTCGGCGGAACGATGGAAATTGCGAAGGAAATCCATGCGATTACCGGAATTTCCACGACGACGACGATCCTGGGCCATCAGCAAAGGGGCGGCAGCCCTACGGTCCGAGACCGCGTCGCCGCAAGCCTGATGGCGGTCAAAGCGACGGAGATCCTTCAGGAAGGGCAGAAAAATAAGATCATTGCGGAAAAGAACGAGCAATATATCGCCATCGACATCGAAGAAGCACTAAACATGAAAAAACACATTGACGAGTCGATGATCGAGACGAGCAAAATGCTCTCTTTATAATAACAAAGGGGTGTTTTTCCATATTCGGATATGCGGTTCCCTTCAAGCCAGAGCTGAAATTCAGAGAATATGATTGCTATAAAATGTATTATTGCGGCGTGTGCAAAAGCATAAGCCGCAATTTTGGTCAGCTTCCGCGGTTTGGTCTGGTAAACGAAACCTCCGTGCTTTCCCTGATTCTGAATATTGCCGCGGGAAAGATCGGCACGCCGGAAATTCTGCGAAAAAACTGCATTGCGCACCCCCAGAAGAAATCAGACGCGGTGATCCGAAACGAAGCCGTGGACTACGCCGCCGGCGTCAACGTTTTAATGATGTATTTTAAATTGCTGGACAGCTGGCATGACGATAAAAATCTGGCTGCAAAAGCGGGAAGCACGGCGATCCGCAGAGCATTTCGGAAAGCGGCCGCAAAATATCCGATCTCGGCGGATGCCGTTTATTTTTCGATTCGGGAATTGACAAAGCTCGAAAAAGAAGGCTGCAGTTCCATTGACGCGGCCTGCGAGCCCTTTGCCTCCATGATGGCCGATCTTTTTATGTGGAAGGACAGCGACGTTTTTTGCTCCGAACCGATAATATTGGATTTACTCGGCAAAATAGGGTATAATGTCGGAAAATGGATTTACTTGATCGACGCGGTAGCCGACTTTTCTGAGGACAGAAGGAAAAAACGTTATAACGTGCTGGCCTGCCGTTACGGAGAACGCTTCGATGCCGCGGAGGTAAAATTCATTTTGGAAATGTGTCTTGCGCACTGCGCCGATGCATGGGAACGGCTGACAGAGGCCGTCGCAGAGAAAAACGAAGCTGAAAATTTGAATTACAGAAACGCAAAAGGCGTAGCAGATAATTTATTTTACATCGGCATGCGGCATACGACCGAGCTGAAATGCGGCGACTGCCAGGCGGGAAAGAACAACGAAAGCGGTGAAATGAATGAACCCCTATGAGGTTTTAGGCGTAAGTGAGAACGCAAGCGACGAGGAAATCAAGAAAGCATACCGGGAGCTTGTTAAGAAATATCATCCCGATAAATACGTGGACAATCCTCTTTCCGATCTTGCTTCCGAAAAAATCAAGGAAATCAACTTAGCATACGACACGATCATGAAGGAACGCGCAAGCGGAAAAACACAGCAAAGCGGTTCTTATTATGATGCGGGAACGTACGACAGCGGAGACGCCGCGTTCAGCCGGATCGTGCAGGCCATCAAAGCCAACCGGCTTGACGAGGCACAAAGCGAGCTTGAGCGCATGTCCGCCGCCTACAGAACCGCATATTGGTATTATTTGATGGGTGAAATAGCAAAAAGACGCGGCTGGTACGACAACGCAAGGCAGTATTATCAGACAGCAGTCAATATGGATCCGTCCAACAGCACATATCAAAGAGCGTATCATTCCATGCTGAATACGGCAAATACCTACCGAAATCAATCCTACGGAAGAGGCTATCGGAATACGGACAGCGCCTGTGACTGCTGCACCTCTCTGATTTGCGCAGATTGCTGCTGCGAATGCATGGGAGGGGACCTGATCTCTTGCTGCTAGAAAAGACACTGGAAACACTGGAATATAATATCATTCTGGAAAGGCTGGAAGCCCTGGCCAGCTGCGAGCTGGCCAAAGAGCGGATCCGAACGCTGCGGCCGATGACGGCGCCGGACGAAATCCGGAAAGCACTGTGTGAAACGGAAGACGCCGTATTCTTTATCATAAAGCGCGGAATGCCTCCGCTCGCCGGAATAAAGGATCTTCGGGGCGCGCTTCGCCGCAGTGCCACGGGAGCCATGCTGAGCCTCTCCGAGCTGCTCAGCGTATCCGGACTGCTCCGCGCCTGCAGACGCATGCTTCAGTACAATGCCTCCGCAGAGAGCGATGCAGAAAATTCCGTTTCCGCATTCATCTCTGAGCTTTCTGAGAACAGATTGCTGGAAGAAAAAATCAACCGCTGCATCGTCTCTGAAGAGGAAATCGCCGATGAAGCAAGTCCGGAGCTTTACGCAATCAGAAAACAAATTCTTTCCGCGCAGACCGCAATCAAAGAGAAGCTAAACGATCTGCTTCATTCCTCTCGTTATGCAAAATCCATACAGGATGCGGTGGTAACAATGCGCGGCGATCGGTACTGCATCCCCGTCAAGACGGAATTCCGGGGCGAAATCAACGGAATCGTACATGATACGTCTGCTTCCGGACAGACGCTGTTTATTGAACCGGCCTTCGTGGTGGAGGCGAACAACCGGATCCGGGAGCTGAAGGTTCGAGAAGCGGAAGAAATCAAGCGGATTCTTTCAGAGCTCTCCGAAGAAGTCGGAGAAAAGGAAAGCGTGCTTCTGCATAATCTTGAAGTGATTTCTTTTTTGGATTTTACATTTGCAAAAGCCAGGCTCGCGCTGGATCAGAAAGCCGTACGTCCGCTTTTGAACGAATCCGGCAAAATTTCCCTGCTTTCCGCAAGGCATCCGCTGATCCCAAAAGAGCGCGTCGTTCCCATCACCGTATTTCTGTCCGAACGGGAAGCCATGCTGATTACCGGTCCGAACACCGGAGGCAAAACCGTAGCGCTCAAAACAGTCGGCCTTCTGACGCTGATGATGCAGTCCGGGCTGCTGATTCCGGCAGAGGAAAAGAGCGAGCTTAGTATATATAATGGAGTATACGCGGATATCGGAGACGAGCAGAGCATTTCACAAAGCCTCAGCACCTTTTCCGCGCATATGAAAAATATCGTCCGGATTTTGGACTGCTGCGGAGAACATTCCTTGGTTCTGCTTGATGAGCTTGGCGCCGGTACCGATCCGACAGAGGGCGCTGCGCTTGCTATGGCGATCCTCGAATGCCTGCACCAGATGGGCGCAAGCGTATTTGCTACGACGCATTACAGCGAGCTGAAGGTGTTTGCTTCGACGACGCCCGGATTTATAAACGCCTCATGCGAATTTGACACGGAAACGCTGCGGCCGACCTACCGCCTGCTGATCGGCGTGCCGGGGAAAAGCAACGCCTTTGAAATATCGAAGAAGCTCGGACTGGATCCGCAAATTACAGAACGCGCAAAGGAATTTTTGACCAGCGAAGATCTGCGCTTCGAGGATATGCTGCGGGGAATTGAAGACAGCCGCAAACGGATCGACACGGATCGCGAAGAGGCAGAAACGCTCCGCAGGGATTCCGCGCGTCTTCGCGAAGAAATCGCAAAGGAGAAGGAAGCGTTTCTCAAACAAAAAAACGAGCTGCTTGCAAAAGCGAGGGAAGATGCGCGCGCCGTTTTGAGCAGGGCAAGAATCGCCTCCGACAAATTACTTTCCGAGCTTCGCCGTACGGCGTCGGAGCTGGAGAAAGGAAAAAATCCGGCTTCGGCGCTACGCGAAGCGGAAACCGCTGCCAGAGAATTTCGAAATTTCTGTGATGAGACGGACGACGCGCTTGGCAGCGCTTTTCGGGATAATCTGACGGACTCCAGTCCTCCAGAAAACCTTCGCGAGGGAGAAACGGTCCGCATTCTGAGCTTAAACGGAAAAGGAACCGTATTGAAGGCGCCGAGCAAGGATGGAACCGTGTACGTCCAGGCGGGAATCATGAAGCTGTACGTTCCGCTTGGCGATCTGCGCCGGGAGACCGAGCCCGCAGCACAGCGAGCTTCCGGAAATCGCGAAAAATCCGGCGCCGCACAAATGAAAGCGCTGTCGATCAAAACGGAGCTTGATGTCCGCGGGATGACGGTAGACGAAGCGATTCCTGTCATAGAACGGCAGATTCACGACGCCATCCTGGCAAAGCAAAACCAGTTCTCTATTATTCACGGGAAGGGGACGGGCGCTCTGCGGGCAGGCATCCAGGGATATCTGAAAACCTGCAAAGCCGTAGCCTCTTATCGCCTCGGATCTTTTGGAGAAGGCGATACCGGCGTGACGATCGTCACGTTAAAATGAATTGACAGATTTCGTCGTTTAATATAAAATTTCTGTTGATTTTACTTGATATGAGGGGAAGGAAAACACATGGCAGAAACGATGAACGGATGGAAAAGAACCTGCTATAACGGAGAATTATCCGCGGCAGATATCGGAAAAGAAGTCGTACTGGCAGGCTGGACCGCAAAAACAAGAAATTTGGGCAGCCTGATTTTTATAGATTTGAGAGACCGCACGGGAATCATACAGCTTGTGTTTGATTCCGACACGGATGCCGCGCTTTTTGATAAGGCCGCCTCTGTACGGAACGAATACGTTTTGGCCGCAAAGGGAACAATAAGGCGCAGAGCGCCCGAAGCGCTTAACCCGAAAATGAAAACGGGAGAGATCGAAGTGGCCGTAATGGAGCTCCGTATTTTAAATGAAGCGCAGACGCCGCCGTTCCATATCGACGATAAGGCAAGCGTCAGCGAGGCGACCAGGCTGAAATACCGCTACTTGGATCTCAGGAGGCCTTCACTGCAGCGGAATCTGCTCCTGCGCCATCAGATCGCAAAAACTGCGCGCGACTATTTTGCGGAGAACGGTTTTATTGAGATCGAAACGCCGTTTCTGACGAAAAGCACGCCGGAGGGGGCTCGCGACTATCTCGTGCCCAGTCGGATTCACAGGGGAAAATTCTATGCGCTTCCGCAATCGCCTCAGCTGTTTAAGCAGCTTTTGATGATTTCCGGCTTCGACCGTTACATGCAGATTGCAAAGTGCTTCCGCGACGAGGACCTGCGTGCGGACAGGCAGCCTGAGTTTACGCAGATCGACCTTGAAATGTCTTTCGTCGGAATCGACGACGTCATTGAAATCAATGAGGGCTTTCTGAAACGGCTCTTTGCGGAAACGCTCGGACTCGATTTGGAAACGCCGTTTCCGCGTATCCCGTATCGGGAAGCGATGCGGCGCTTCGGATGCGACAAGCCGGATATTCGATTCGGGCTTGAGCTTACGGATCTCTCGGATTTTGCGGCCGGCTGCTCCTTCGGTATTTTTGCCAATGCCGTAAACGAGGGCGGCGCCGTAAGAGCGATCGCCGCTCCGGCCGGGCATTTTTCCAGAAAAGAGATCGATAAGCTCACAGAATTTGTAAAAACGCAGGGAGGAAGCGGCATGGCGTGGATTTCGGTGGGCGAGAACGAAATCCGTTCCTCGATTTCAAAGGTTCTTACCCCGGAAGAAATCTCGACGATCATCACGCTTACGGGCGCCGGGACGGGCGATTTGATCTGTATCGTTTCCGGAAAAAGCGACACCGTCTATACCGTGCTTGCTGCGCTTCGCTGCGAGCTCGGAAAAAAGCTCGGCTTGATCGATGAAAGCCGCTTTGCCTTTTTGTGGATCACGGAATTCCCGCTGTTCGAATATTCGGAGGAAGAGCAGCGCTATGTTGCGATGCATCATCCGTTTACGTCGCCGCTGCCGGAGGACTGCGATAAAATAGAAAGCGATCCTGGCCGCGTTCGGGCAAGCGCCTACGATATCGTTCTGAACGGATATGAAATTGGCGGCGGCAGTATCAGAATCCATGACCGGGCGCTGCAGCAGAAGATGTTTCGAGCGCTGGGCTTTACCGAAGAAACTGCGCAGGATCGTTTCGGATTCCTGCTGGATGCCTTTCAATACGGCGCGCCTCCGCACGGAGGCCTGGCATATGGCCTCGACAGGCTTGCCATGCTGATCTGCGGAACGGACAATATCAAAGATACGATTGCCTTCCCGAAAGTACAGAACGCCTCCTGTCTAATGTCCTCGGCCCCGGATTACGTAGAAGAGCAGCAGCTCCGAGACCTGAATATCAGAATTGTTCCAGAAGAAAAGGATACGGATCAGAATGAGTGAAATTCTCAGAGTGGGCCTGGATGTCGGCTCCACGACTGTTAAAATTGTAATTTTAGACGAAAAAGACAATATTCTTTATAGCAAATACCAGCGGCATTATTCGGATATCCGAAAAACGATCTATGATGTGCTTACGGAGGCCTTTTCAAAGTACGAGGCCTGCGAAGCGTCCGTAAATGTCACCGGCTCGGGCGGAATGCTCGTGGCAAAATGGCTGGATCTGCCGTTCGTGCAGGAAGTCGTCGCTTCTACCGAGGCGGTGGAGCGTTTAATTCCGGAAACATCCGTGGTGATCGAGCTCGGCGGAGAAGACGCCAAAATCATTTATCTTGAAAACCCCGTCGAGCAGAGGATGAACGGAACGTGCGCAGGCGGAACCGGAGCGTTTATCGATCAGATGGCGATCCTTTTGAAAACGGATGCCTCCGGACTGAATGAGCTTGCAAAAAAGCATACGACTATTTATCCGATTGCGGCGCGGTGCGGCGTTTTTGCCAAAACGGATATTCAGCCCTTGCTCAACGAAGGCGCGGCAAAAGAAGATATTGCCGCCTCTGTTTTTCAATCCGTTGTAAACCAGACAATCAGCGGCCTTGCCTGCGGCAGGCGGATCACCGGAAACGTTGCGTTTCTCGGCGGACCGCTCAATTATCTTTCCGAGCTTCGCCGCCGTTTCATCGAAACGCTCGGACTCCGCGACGAAGAAGTTATTTTTCCTGTCAATTCGCATCTGTTTGTTGCGCTCGGCGCCGCATACGCCTCGGAGTGCCGAAATCGTGCGGACGGTCTGCGTAAAATATACCGCCTTTCCGATATTCGAGCGAAGCTTCCCGAAATTCTCACCGTAGAATCCGACGAAATTGGAAGGCTGCAGCCGCTTTTTCAGAACGACGAAGAATTAGAGGCCTTTCGGAAGCGCCACAGCGCGGCAAAAGCGCCGCGCGGCGACATCCGCGAATATCAGGGAAACTGCTATCTGGGCATTGACGCCGGCTCCACGACGACCAAGGCCGTCGTGATCGGAGAAAATGATGAAATCCTTTATTCGTGGTATGCCAGCAACTTTGGAAGTCCCTTTCATTCTGCGCTGAAAATATTGAATGATATCTATCGTCTTCTTCCCGAGCATGCAAAAATCGCATTTTCCGCCGTTACGGGATACGGGGAGGGACTGATCAAAACAGCGCTCGGAATCGATATCGGGGAAATCGAAACGATTGCTCACTATAAAGCCGCCGAGAAATTCCTGCCGGGCGTCGACTTCATATTGGATATCGGCGGGCAGGATATGAAGTGCCTTAAAATTAAAGACGGCGTAATCCAAAGCATCATGCTGAACGAAGCCTGCTCCTCCGGCTGCGGTTCTTTTATAGAGGCGTTTGCCACGTCGCTGGCGATCGATGTGACAGAATTTGCGGCAGAGGCGCTGAAAGCAAAAAAACCGGTGGATCTGGGCTCCAGATGCACCGTGTTTATGAATTCGCGCGTCAAGCAGGCGCAGAAGGAAGGGGCAAGCGTAGCAGATATTTCCGCAGGCCTTTCTTACTCCGTGATTCGGAATGCGCTTACTAAGGTAATCAAAATCAAAACCCCCGAGGAGATGGGCGAAAAGCTGATCGTACAGGGCGGAACCTTTTACAACGATGCGATCCTGCGCTGCTTTGAAATTATTTCGGAGCGGGAAGCGGTTCGCCCGGATATCGCAGGGCTTATGGGAGCCTACGGCTGTGCCCTGATTGCGAAAAACGAATTTCACGAACGGGGAGACAGCGCCGCTACGACGCTGCTGAATCCTGAGGAAGCGCTTCACATCAAAACGGAAATTCGAAAAGTACGCTGCGGAAAATGTACCAATAACTGTCTTCTGACCATCAACCAATTTTCCGACGGTAAAATTTTCGTATCCGGAAATCGATGCGAAAAAGGCGATGCTTCTCATAGGACTTCCGCCGGCAAGGAAACAAGAGACCGTCTGAATCTGTTCCGATATAAATACGGCCGTCTGTTTGAATTCTACAAACCGCTTGCCGCAGAAGACGCACCGAAGGGCGAAATCGGCCTTCCGCGCGCTCTGAATCTATATGAAAACTATCCGTTCTGGTTTACGTTTTTTACGCAGCTTGGCTTCCGCGTGATTCTTTCCGATCCAAGCAGCAAAGCGCTGCTTGCGGAGGGAATGGAAACGATTCCCTCCGAGTCCGTCTGCTATCCGGCCAAGCTGGTACACGGACATATCGCAAATCTTGTGCATAAGGGAGTAAAAAGGATTTTTTATCCTTCGCTTCCGTATGAGCAGAAAGAGGATCTGAAGGCCAACAATCATTATAATTGTCCGATCGTCACTTCTTACCCGGAAGTCATCCGGAACAATATGGATCTGCTTGCAGAAAATAATGTGGACTTTATCCATCCGTTTCTGCCCATTTATGACAAAAAGCGTATGGCAGAACGGCTGTATGAAGTATTCGCACCCTACGGCTGTCAGGAGGCGGAAATCCGGAGCGCGGCGGAAGCTGCATATACGGAATACGACCGCTTTAAGGCGGACATCAGAAAGAAGGCCGAGGAGATCATCGAATACGCCCGTGAGAACGGCATCAAGATGATCGTGCTGGCGGGCAGGCCTTATCATCTTGATCCGGAAATCAATCACGGGATCCCAGAGCTGATCGCTTCCTATGATTTTGCCGTGCTTACGGAAGATTCCGTGTCTCATCTGGGAAATCTGGAGACGCCGATCCGCGTCGTCAACCAATGGGTTTACCACTCAAGACTGTACCGCGCGGCGGATTATGTTCGGACGCAGAAAGACATGGAGCTGATCCAGCTGAACTCGTTCGGCTGCGGACTTGACGCCGTCACGACGGATCAGGTTGAAGAAATTCTTTTATCTGCCGGAAAAATATACACGTGCCTTAAGATCGACGAGGGCTCCAATCTCGGCGCGGTACGCATTCGGATCCGCTCTCTAAAAGCCGCCATGGCGGATCGGGACAGGAATCCGAAGCGAAATCTTTCCGTCAGAAGCTATGCCTCTCCTAGAGTCGTATTTACAAAAAGCATGCGCAGTCAGTATACGATTCTAGCGCCGCAAATGTCTCCGATTCATTTTGATCTTGTTGCCGAGGCCTTCAACAACTGCGGCTATCGTTTCGAGGTATTGCCTTCTAATGATCGGAATGCGGTCGATTACGGTCTCAAATATGTCAATAACGACGCCTGTTATCCGTCCATCATTGTCGTAGGTCAGTTTGTGGAGGCGCTGAAATCTGGAAAATACGACCTTAACAAAACGGCTCTTCTGATTACCCAGACAGGGGGCGGCTGCCGGGCGACAAACTATATAGCTTTTATCCGGAAGGCGCTCAAGGATCTGGGACTTGCGCATATCCCGGTTATTTCGCTGAGTACGGCGGGCCTTGAAAGCAATCCCGGATTTAAGATTTCTTTGAAATTACTGGAATCCGCAATGATGGCCGTCTGCTACGGAGACCTTTTCATGCGCGTGCTTTATAAGACACGGCCGTATGAGCAGGAGGAGGGCTCCGCAAACGCACTGTATCACAAGTGGAATGAGATTTGCAGAAAATCATTGAAGCATCCGAGTATCTCCTCTTACCGCGCAAACATTCGAGGCATTGTGAACGATTTCGATCGGCTGCCGCTGAAAGACATCAAAAAGCCGCGCGTCGGTCTGGTGGGGGAAATCCTGGTCAAATTTCATCCTACGGCAAACAATTTCGTAGTCGATCTGATCGAAAAAGAGGGCGCAGAAGCGGTCATGCCGGACCTGATGGACTTCCTGCTTTACTGCTGTTATGGAGCGATCTATAAACACAAGGAGCTCAGCAACAAATATTCCGCCAAACAGATTTCCCGTATTGCCATTCGGGTTATCGAGATGTTCCGAAAGCCTATGAAAAAATATTTGGCGGCCAGCAAACGCTTTACGCCTCCTTCCGACATCTATACGCTTGCGGATGCGGCGGGTAAGGTGCTCTCACACGGAAACAATACGGGGGAGGGCTGGTTCCTGACGGCGGAAATGCTGGAGCTGATTCACTCCGGTACGCCGAATATCGTATGCATGCAGCCGTTCGCCTGTCTGCCGAATCATGTCACGGGGAAGGGCATGATTAAAGCCCTTAGAAAGCTGTACCCGGAATCCAATATTGTTGCGGTCGATTACGACCCCGGCGCAAGCGAAGTCAATCAGCTGAACCGGATCCGTCTGATGCTGTCCACTGCATTTAAGAATCTGAATAAGGAAGGCGAAAACAATGGATAAAATCACAAAGAAAAAAGATTTTAAGCTTTTGATTGCCTTTTTTTCTCTGGAGGCAGTGATTCTGCTTATCTGTTTTTTCATCGCGCACGCAAAGGTCAACCAAGCGATCGGCGTTGGTATCGGTTCGGAGAAATACGCAAATTTTGTTGATTCCATTCGCTGCGTCCGCTCTAACATTCTTGAAAAATCCTTTGATGGCGGCGGACTGGAGGGCTTTGCGGCAATCCGCAACTATGATACGGACAGCGGAGACAACGCAGAAGCAAACGATATTCTATATAAATATTATACATTCAACCTTTCCGATGCGGGGATCACATCAAATCTGACAAAAGCCGCTCCCGGAACACAGATGAGCGGCATTGTAAACAATACGGCCACCTCGACGGTCATTGAAGAAGCCAAAAGTACCTTTACACTTGGTAACTTTAAGATTGCGAACGACTATGTCACGGAAAGGCTTGACTTAGTGAACATTTTGGAGAAACCGCTTGTGATCGAGCCGATGGATGCCAGTGAAATTCTGATTTATCATGTACATGCAACCGAGGGCTACTGTGCAACGGCCGCGGAGCAAAGCGATCTGGATCACTATACTTCGGAGGGAGAGGAAAATAATGTCGTTGCCGCAGGAAATATTTTGCAGAATACAATCGTATCCGGTTCCGGCATCAGCGTGCTCCATGACAAAACGGTTTTTAAAGAAGGGCTTCAGTCCAGCATCGCATACGACAACGCCGCGCAGCGTCTAAACGAAATTTATGCAGAACATAAAAATGTCAAGCTGCAGATTGATCTCCATCGAAATTCCGCCACCCTGGACGGCAAAAAATATGGCCCTACCGTGCAGAAGGACGGTGTAAATTACGCACAGTTTTCCTTTGTAATCGGATTGGACTGGGATCCGGTGACGGGGGATCGCTCCGATTCTGCAAATCCGTATTGGGAGGATAACTTCAAGCTGTGCATGCTGATCATGGAAAAGCTGGAGGAAAAAGTTCCGGGGATCGTCCGCCAGATCGATCTCAGACGAAATCCCTATAATCAGGGATTTGTTGAAAATTCTATTCTGGTAGAAATCGGATTCGACGGAAACCTGACCTCGGAAGCAGAAGCTTCCGCCCAATTATTTGGGGAAGTGCTCTGCGACATATACGGATAACAATGAGGAGAACGACATGAGCGACATCGATAAGATCCGAAATTTTTGTATTATTGCACATATCGACCATGGAAAATCTACCTTGGCAGACAGAATCCTTGAATTGACAGGCGTCCTCACGCAAAGAGAAATGGAAGCTCAGGTTCTGGATAATATGGAGCTTGAGCGGGAGCGCGGAATCACTATTAAAGCGCAGTCCGTCCGCCTTAATTATAAAGCGGAGGACGGCGAGCTTTATATTTTCAACCTGATTGATACTCCCGGCCATGTCGATTTCAATTATGAGGTTTCCCGCACGCTTTCCGCCTGCGAGGGCGCGGTACTTGTGGTTGACGCCGCCCAGGGCGTCGAGGCCCAGACGCTTGCAAACGTTTATCAGGCGATCGATCACAATCTGGAAGTCATTCCCGTCATTAATAAGATCGATTTGCCGGCCGCTCAGCCAGAAGTCGTCAAAAAGGAAATTGAAGATGTAATCGGACTCCCGGCAGAGGATGCGCCGCTGATCTCCGCAAAGGCGGGGATCGGCATCGAAGCGGTTCTGGAAGCAATCGTAAAACAGATTCCGCCGCCGTCGGGCGACAGAGCCGCGCCGCTCCGAGCCCTGATCTTCGATTCTTATTACGATCCTTACAAAGGCGTTATCATTTATGTGCGCGTTTTCGACGGCCGGCTTCAAAAAGGCGATGCGATCCGTTTAATGGCCTCCGGAAAAGAATATATCGTAACGGAAACGGGCTGGTTCAAGCCCGGCGTGCTGCAGCAGTCAGAAGCTTTGGAGGCCGGAGAGGTCGGCTACATTGCCGCCGCCATTAAAAATATTACGGACGCTACCGTCGGAGATACCGTCACGCTTGCCGCAAATCCCGCGCAGGAAGCGCTCCCTGGCTACAAAAAGGTCCAGCCGATGGTGTTCTGCGGTGTTTATCCCATTGACGGCGCGGATTATGAGGATTTAAGAGACGCACTGGGAAAACTGCAGCTTAACGACGCCTCCCTGATCTTTGAGCCGGAAAGCTCTAAGGCGCTTGGCTTCGGATTTCGCTGCGGCTTTCTGGGCCTTCTGCACCTGGAAATTATACAGGAACGCCTTTCCCGCGAATATCATCTTGAGCTGATCTCTACGACGCCAAGCGTCATTTACCGCATCCACAAGACAAACGGCGAAACGCTGCTGCTTGACAATCCCACCAATATGCCGAATCCAAGCGAGATCGAATACATCGAGGAGCCCATTGTGAAGGCTTCCATTATGACGCCCACGGAATACGTAGGTAACGTCATGGAGCTTGCAACAGAACGCAGGGGAACCTTCCTGAATATGGATTATATTGAAAATACCCGCGTACTTATGACTTATGAGCTTCCCCTGAATGAAGTCATATACGATTTCTTTGACGCGCTGAAGTCCAGGACGCGAGGATATGCCTCTTTGGATTATGAAATCCAGGGGTATCAGAAATCGAATCTCGTGAAAATGGACATTTATCTGAACGGCGAAATCGTAGACGCGCTTTCTCTTATTGTACATGCCGATAAAGCGTACGCACGGGGGAGAAAAATTGCCGAAAAGCTGAAGGAAACCATTCCGCGTCATCAATTCGAGGTCCCGATTCAGGCCTGCATCGGCGGAAAAATCATTGCCCGCGAAACGATAAAAGCGTACCGTAAGGATGTTCTTGCAAAATGCTACGGCGGCGATATTTCGAGAAAAAAGAAACTGCTCGAAAAGCAAAAGGAGGGAAAAAAGAAAATGCGTCAGTTCGGCAGCGTGGAAGTACCGCAGGAGGCTTTCCTGAGCGTCCTGAAGCTGGACGGCTGAGCGCATTGAATCCGCATATGGATTACGGACTGTATTTTCATATTCCTTTTTGCGTAAAAAAATGCATTTACTGCGATTTTCTCTCGTTTCCGTCCTTCATGGTTCCGGCGGAAGAAAAAGAAAAATATTTTGGAGCGCTCCGTGACGAGTGGTTCATCAAAAGCGAACGGATCGACGGCTGTGTCGACAGTATCTATATCGGGGGAGGAACGCCGAGCTGCGTTGATCCTCTGATTATTTATGAATTGCTCAAATGTGTCAGAGCCGTTAAACCTGTTCGCGATTATGCAGAAATCACCGTTGAGATCAATCCGGGAACCGCAACGTGGGACCATTTCGAAATTTACCGGCAGGCGGGCGTAAACCGCGTCAGCATCGGAGTGCAAAGCACTCAGGATCGGCTGCTTCGGGCGCTCGGCAGGATACATAACGGTGCTGACTGCGAAGAAACGGTTCGTATGGCAAAGGAAACGGGCTTCAGAGACATCAGCTGCGACCTGATCTTTGGAATCCCTCAAATCGGAGCAGAACCGGGAGAAACGTTTGAGGAGCTGCAGGAAGATTTGGAGCGTGTTTGCGCGTGGGGCGCAAAGCATGTTTCCGCATACAGCATTATCATTGAAGATAATACGCCGCTGTCCAGGCTTTTCAAGCAGGACCGTGCCAGGGAGATCGACAGCGGGCTGGAGCGGCAGATGTATTACAGTATCCGGAAATTTCTGAATACGCAAAAAATCTATCAGTATGAAATTTC
This sequence comes from uncultured Clostridia bacterium, assembly GCA_904420095.1. Taxonomy (GTDB): domain Bacteria; phylum Bacillota; class Clostridia; order UBA1212; family UBA1255; genus Egerieisoma; species Egerieisoma faecipullorum. The sequence continues at coordinate 68,457 of CAJFUB010000007.1, read as the reverse complement.
AAACTATGCAAGGAAAACATATAAAAGCAGGCATAATCTAAAATACTGGGAATGCCTTCCATATCTCGGCATGGGGCTCGGAGCCGCCTCCTATTATCCCGAGAATCGGGAAAATCCCAACGGGGATTATATCCGGGAATCGAATACGGAAATTCTGAAGGACTATTGTATGGGGCTGTACGCAGGATCTACGGAACGCATCTCTCGCGAAGAGCAGATGAACGAATTTATGATGCTCGGCTTCCGAAAGCTGAAAGGTCCTTCTCCGGAAGCGTTTGCGGAACGCTTCGGCTGCAGTTACTTTGACCGATTCTCCCAGCAGCTGGAACGGCTCGAGAAAAAAGACCTGATTACGATCAAGGATGGAGCAAGGCTTACCACCCGCGGCTTGGACTATGCAAACGACGTTTTCCGGGAATTTCTGCTATGATGGAAAAAGAAAGCGTAAAATACACCGTTAACGTCAGAGAAATGGTGGAATTTCTGCTCCGCCACGGCGATATCGTTCCAGGAGATGCATTCTTCTCGCCGGAGCGGGCACTTTTAGGCGCAGATCTGCACAGAAAGCTGCAAGGCCTGTTTAAAACGGAAATCGAAGGATATACGGCAGAAAAAGGCCTCCGCTTTTCGAAAGAAGCAAACGGCGTCCGATTGGAGGTAGAAGGCCGCTGCGACGGGTTTTACCAAAAAGACGGCGTGCTTCATGTCGATGAAATCAAGACGGTCGATTCCCATTTTCGTGAGGAAAACGGTCCGGAGCCGCTCCATACCGCTCAAGCGGTATGCTATGCCGCCATACTCGAAATGCTGCCGGAATATCGCAGCGAAGAGATCTGCATCCATATTCTTTATTATCATGTCACTGAGAAAAGCCGGACAGAATTCCGAACAAATTTTACGGAGTCGGAGCTTCTTCAATATTTTAACGGACTTATTGACGAATATATAAAATGGATTTCTTGGGAAGCAAATCGGCACAATTTGCTTCAGCAGGAGCTCTGTGCTTTAAAGTTTCCTTTTCCTTCCTATCGGCGCGGCCAGCGGGAGCTTGCGGTTTCGGTTTATAAAACAATAACGAAAAATACCGGTTCAAACATCTATGTCAATGCTCCGACCGGAATTGGAAAAACGATTTCTGTGCTATTCCCGGTGCTGAAAGCAATGTGTACTGCGGAATCCGGCGCAGAAATCAAAAAAATATTTTATTTGACGGCTACCAATGCCGGGGCCAGACCACCGGCGGCGGCCGCGGCTCTGCTCGGGGATCAGCTTCCAGAGCTGCTCACGATCTCGCTGACCTCTAAGGAAAAAATCTGTCCGATGGAAACGCCGGATTGTAATCCGGATACGTGTTCGCGCGCACGCGGGCATTACGATCGGATCAACGCCTGTCTTTACAGCGCCCTTCTTTCCCGGCGTCAATTTACAAAGGAAGAAATCTGTGCGCTTTCTGAGCAGCATGAAGTCTGTCCGTTCGAATTGCAGCTGGATCTTTCCCTCTGGTGTGATCTCATCATTGGAGACTATAATTATTTATTTGACCCAACGGCGCGCCTGCAACGTTATTTCGGTGAGTTGCAGAATTCTGGCAAAAAAGAGCCGTACGTTTATCTGATCGACGAAGCGCATAACCTTCCCGATCGAGCCAGAGAAATGTATACCGCGCGAATTCAGAAAAAGCCGTTTCTCGAATTGATGCGTCTTTTAAAGGGCTCAGAGAGGAAAACCGTTAAGACGCTCAGAAAGCGGGCCTCAGCGCTGAACTCTTTTTTTCTTGCAAAAGAAAAAGAGCTGGAGCAGCTCCCGGAATGCTCGGAAGCAGCCGATCCCGAGCTGATCAAGCGCTGTGCCGATTATACGGAATCTGCGTATGAGCTTCTGAAAGAGAATGAGGTTCCGAAGGAGCTTCGCACTCCGATCCTTGCGCTTTATTTCGAAACGAAATTTTTTTGTGATACTGCAAAACGTTTTGACGGCAACTATTATGCCTTTTTTGACAGGAAGGATCGCGATCTTTCTTATACGCTGTTTTGCGCCAATCCCGCGGATCTGATTCAGGCGTGTACAGGGAATGCGCTCGCTTCCGTATTTTTTTCCGCCACATTGTTGCCGTTCGCTTTTTATACCCAGGCGCTTGGCGCGCGAAGAGAAGAAGATCTTTTTATCAAAATTCCGTCTCCCTTTCCGCCGGAAAATCGCCTTGCAATTTTTGCGGCAGACGTCCAGACCACATATGCAAAGCGCGCCGCATATTACGAAAAGGTTGCAAAATATATTATGCTGATCAAAGAATACGCTGATTCCGCATGCTGCGGCAGAGGAAATTTCATGGTGTTCTTCAGCTCCTACCAGTATCTCGCCGACGTGGCGTCGCTTTTAGAGGAAGACTTTCTGTCCACATACGTTTCCGTGCAGCCCAGAAGCGGCAGTCCATCCGACCGGGAAGCATTTCTGGAGGGGTTTGCGGAAAATCCGCAGAAAATTCATATTGGGATGTGCGTACTCGGCGGAGCATTTTCGGAAGGAATCGATCTACCGGGTTCCCGGCTTTCCGGCGCCATGATCGTAGGCGTAGGATTGCCGATGGTATGCGCGGAACGGGAATTGATTATGAAATGGCATGAAGAAAGAGAAGAAGGAAGCGGTTTTGCAAACGCGTACGTATATCCCGGCATCAATAAAGTGATTCAGGCCGCAGGCAGGGTTATTCGAACGACAGAAGACCGCGGCTTCGTGCTCTTCCTTGACAGCCGATATTTTTCGAGCCGCTACGGCTCGCTGTTCCCGGAGGACTACAGGATAAAAAAAGCCAAAAATTTCAACGAAGTTAAAACGCTTTTATTTGACTTGAAGCTTTAAGAAAGGTATACTGTATAAGGCAGATATTTTGCCGATTGGAGGTAAAGTATGAACAACGATATATTAAACGGTTTTTTCGACGCAGATACATTTGTGCAGACAAACTCGTATATTTTATCGCCTTCCGCAGATCCGGAAAGCCCTGCCGGAGACGGCGTGACGACGGGCTACGGTTCCGTCGCCGGAAGAGCGGTTTTTGCTGCATTCCAGGATGAATCCGTATTGAAGGGCTCCGTGGGAACGGCGCATGCGCATAAAATCGCGGCGTGCATCGATATGGCCGTCAAGGCCGGCGTCCCCTTTGTGTTTTTGATCGATTCGGCAGGGGCAAGGATCGGGGAAGGGCTTGACGTGCTGGACGGGTACGGGCGAATTATGAAGGCCCTGTCGAATGCGCTCGGCATCATCCCCGTGTTTGCGCTCGTTGCCGGCAAATGTACCGGCGCCGCGGCGCTGATCGCATCGATGGCCGATTTTGTGATTATGCCGCAGGACGGCGCTTATTTTTCTTTTTCCGGACAAGATGCCCTGCAGGCTGCGTCCCAAGCCGATTGCAAAAAGATCGGCTCCGCTTCCTGCGCGGCGCAGGCCGGAATGCTTTCCATGACGGGAACGGATTTAAACGACTGTTTTCAGAAGCTGCGAGCGCTGATCGGTTATCTTCCGGATAATTCCGATTGCGAAGCTCCCGCCGCAGAAGCCGGAGACGATTACGCAAGATGGATCAGCGCGGAGGGCTTCGGTACGTTCGAGCCGTATGACGTGAAGCGGCTGATCGAACAGATCGCAGACGAAGGGACCTGGACGGAGCTTTCTGCAGAATATGCGCCGAATGCCGTCACGGGATTTGCAAAAATCGGAGATTGCTCCGTATGTATCGTCGCAAATCAGCCTTCCGTAAGAGACGGTGTACTGGATCAGGCGGCGTGTCTGAAGATCTCCGGTCTTCTTGCATTTTGTGATAAATTTTCGATTCCTGTGGTGACGCTTACAAATACGTGCGGTTTCGCCGTCTCGCCGGAAGAGGAGGAGAAGGCGTTACCGTCGGCGGCCGCGCTGCTGACCACCTCTTTTTCAAACAGCGAGATGCCCAAAATCAATATCATCACGGGGAAGGCATACGGAAGCGCATACCTTTCTATGAACGCCAAGCAAACGGGTGCGGATCTTGTATATGCCTGGAGCGGCGCGGATATTTCCGTAATGACTCCGGAGGCAGGCGCGCTTCTTATTTATAACGAGGAAATCAAGACCGCCAGCGATCCGGTCCAGGCCAGAAAAGAGGCAATCGAAAAATACCGGAAAGACTATGCAACGCCCGTCTACGCTGCTTCCAAGGGATTTGTAGACGATATTATTTCTCCGGCCGAAACCAGAGCGCGCATTATCAGCGCGTTGTATTTATTTCACTAAAAGGAAAGGACGGCAATCAGATCATGAAAAAATATAACATCAAAGTAAACGGAGTTTCTTACGAAGTGGAAGTAGAAGAGGTTGGAAGTGCTGCCGCTTCTGCCCCGATCCAGCCGGTTCCGGCTTCGCCGGCCGCCGCTGCAAAAGAGCCTGCTCCCGTACCTCCCGCACCCGCGGCGGCGCCTTCTGCTCCCTCTGCAGGAGCGAATACCGTAACCGCGCCGATGCCGGGCACGATTGTCAAAATTAACGTCAAAGCGGGCGACGCTGTGAAAAAGGGCGACGTTTTCCTTGTATTGGAAGCGATGAAAATGGAAAACGATATTACCTCGCCGGCGGACTGCACGATTGCATCTGTCAACGTATCGCAGGGCGCCTCGGTCTCCACGGGCGACATACTGATTACGTATAACTGAGAAAGGATTGGAAGACCGATGGTTAAAATTACAGAGACCGTTTTGAGGGACGCGCATCAATCGCTGATTGCAACCAGAATGACTACGGAGCAAATGCTTCCGATTGTAGAGAGCCTGGACCGCATCGGTTATCACGCGCTGGAGGCATGGGGCGGAGCGACATTCGACGCATCGCTGCGCTTTTTGAATGAAGATCCGTGGGACCGCCTCAGAAAGATCAAAGCAAAGGCCAAAAAAACCCCGCTTCAAATGCTTCTGCGCGGACAGAATATTCTCGGCTATAAGCATTACGCGGATGACGTCGTTGATTATTTTGTGCAAAAAGCGATCGCCAACGGAATGGACATCATCCGTATTTTCGACGCGCTCAACGATCCCAGAAATATAGAGCGCGCAATGAAGGCCTGCCTCAAAGAGGGCGGACATGCGCAGGGCTGTATCTGCTATACGATCAGTCCGTATCACAATCAGGATATTTTCGTACGCGATGCCAAACGTCTTGAGGAAATGGGAGCGTCCTCCATCTGCATCAAAGACATGGCCGGGCTGCTGCTGCCCTATGAGGCCTACCGGCTCGTAAAAGCTTTAAAAGAAAACGTTTCTGTTCCGATCGAGCTTCATACGCATTATACGAGCGGCTGCGGATCCATGACATATCTGAAAGCGATTGAGGCAGGCGTCGATATTATTGACTGCGCGATTTCACCGTTTGCTATGGGAACCTCTCAGCCGCCCACCGAACCGATCGTCGCAGCGCTTGCAGGCACAGAATATGATACCGGCCTCGATTTGAAAGCGCTCAGCGAAATTGCGGATTATTTCCGGCCGATTCGCGAAGAGTATATCCAGTCCGGGCAGCTTGATCCGAAAATGCTCGGCGTAGACATTAATGCTCTGATTTATCAGGTCCCCGGCGGAATGCTGTCGAACCTCGTTTCCCAGCTGAAGCAGGCCAATGCCATGGACCGGTACGACGAAGTTCTAAAGGAAGTACCGCGCGTTCGCGCAGACCTTGGGTATCCTCCTCTGGTCACTCCTTCCAGTCAAATCGTAGGCTCTCAGGCCGTATTGAACGTGCTCTCCGGCGAGCGATATAAAATGGTCACGAAAGAGACAAAAGGCATTGTAAAAGGCGAGTACGGCGCGACGCCGGCTCCCATCAGCGAAGAAATCAAGAATCTGATCCTGAAGGGAGAAGAACCCATTACCTGCCGCCCGGCAGACCTGCTTGCGCCGGAGCTTGACAAAATCCGGCAGGAGATCACGCAATATATCGAGCAGGAGGAAGACGTGCTCACATACGCGCTGTTCCCACAGCAGGCGCTGGCCTTTTTCCGAAAGCGTCAGGCCGCAAAATACGGGCTGGACGCATCGGAGGCGGATTTTGAAGCAAAAATTCATCCCGTATAACGATCGGACATGAAAGCCAAGTTTGACTATGATTGCATCGTGATCGGCGGCGGCCCGGCCGGACTTATGGCCGCCATACAATCGGCCGCCGCCGGAAATAGAGTCGCGGTGCTTGAACGAAACGGAGTTTTGTGCAAAAAGCTGCGTATTACCGGCAAAGGACGCTGCAATCTGACGAACGACTGCGATTTTGATTCGCTGATGGCAGGAATTCCGCACAATCCCAAATTTTTATTTTCTGCGCTGAAAAAGTTTTCTAATACCGACATTATTTCTTTTTTTCAAGAGCAGGGCTTAAAGACCGTTACGGAACGCGGCGGACGCGTTTTCCCGGAAACGCAAAGGGCAGGGGATGTCGCGGGGGCGTTGATTGCCTGCGCAAGAAAGCATCACATTGACATTTTTACAAATACGCGCGTTCTCTCCGTATGGATCGAGGAACATACGGTGCGCGGTGTTTTGTTCCGCTGCGGGAGCAATGAGAGCCGCTTGTCGGCTCCCTTTGTCGTGGTTGCGACAGGAGGACTTTCCTATCCGCTTACTGGAAGCACGGGAGACGGCTATCTTTTTGCGGAGCAGGCAGGACATACAATCATATCGCCGCATGCGTCTCTTGCGGCGCTTCTTTCCGGCGAGCCTTTTATGAATGCGCTCAAAGGTCTCTCTTTAAGAAATATTTCCATTTCACTGCTGGAAAACGGCAGAATCGTTTATCAGGATTTTGGAGAATTACTGTTTACCGGAAGCGGCGTATCCGGGCCCGTTATATTGAGCGCATCCGCATATTATAAGCCGGATTCCGAAACGGTCCTTCACATCGATCTGAAGCCGGCGCTCGATGAGAAAAAGCTTTACGAACGAATCCAGCGTGATTTCTTGGAATCCAGCCGCAAGCTGTTTTCCAACGCCTTGGACAAGCTGCTTCCCAAAAAAATGATTCCCGTATTGATTGCGCGGACTGGAATTTCTCCCACAAAGCCGGTGAACCAGCTCAGCAGGGAAGAACGGATGACCGTTGTAAGACTGATGAAGCAGTTCCCCGTGCGTATCGACGCGATCGACGATGTCAAGAACGCAATTGTAACGGCCGGCGGCGTCTGCGTCCGGGAGGTGGATCCAAAAACGATGGAATCCAAGCTCTGCCGGGGCCTTTTTTTTGCAGGGGAAGTCCTGGACGTAGATGGATACACGGGAGGATTTAACTTAACCATCGCGTTTTCCACAGGCTATGCGGCAGGAAGCGGAACGAATAAAAAGGAATGACTTTTGCTGCAAAATATAATATAATACAAAAGCAAATTGTTTTTTGGAGGTTTTATCCATGAATATACTAGTAACCGGCGGAACGGGTTTTATCGGGAGCCACACGATCGTCTCTCTTCTGAATGAGGGACATCACGTCATAGCCTTTGATAATTTTTACAATTCAAAAGAGACCGTCGTAGAGGCGATCGAGCATATCACCGGGAAAAGCTTTGTTTTTTACCGCGCTGATATGACGCAGCCGGAATTGCTGGAAAAAATATTCAGGGAAAATCAAATTGACTGCGTGATTCATTTTGCGGGATATAAAGCGGTGGGGGAATCTGTAGAGAGGCCGCTTTCGTATTACCACAACAATGTTTACGGTACGCTTTGTCTTCTTGAAAAAATGAGGCAGCACGGCGTAAAGCGCATGATTTTCAGCTCCTCAGCTACCGTCTACGGGAAGCCGGAGACGCTTCCGATTCGGGAGGATTTTCCGCTTGGCGTTACGAACCCGTATGGCAGAACAAAGCTGATGATAGAAGAAATTCTCAGAGATCTCTGGGTATCGGATCAAAGCTGGTCTATCGCTTTGCTGCGCTACTTTAATCCGGTCGGTGCCCATGAAAGCGGTCTGCTCTGTGAAGATCCAAAGGGAATTCCAAATAATATCGTTCCCAGGATCTTGGACGTCGCTTTCGGAAAGACGGAATTTATCACGGTTTACGGTGACGATTATCAGACGAAGGATGGTACGGGGGTACGCGATTATATTCATGTTGTCGATCTGGCATATGGACACGTCAGAGCATTAGATTATGTTATGAGTCATTCTTCGGTGGAAGCCGTAAATCTTGGAACCGGCAGAGGATATTCGGTTTTTGAATTGATTCATACGTTTGAAACGGTCAACGAGATTCACATTCCATACAAAATCTGCGCAAGAAGAGCAGGGGATATTGATGCGTGCTATGCCGATCCTGCGAAGGCCAAAGCGCTTTTTGGATGGAGTGCAGTCCGGGGACTCGAAGAAATGTGCCGTGATGCATACAGAGCAAGGAAAAAGCTGGAGGAGGGAAACAAGGCGTGAAGCGCTATAAAAATTCCAATCTGTTTTTATATATTTCTGGTTTTGCTCTGCTTTTTCTCGGTATCTTTCTGATTGCTTTTCCTTTTAAAGATTACGCAGCAACGATGCGTACGATGTGCCTTGCGCTGATTGTGATCGGCTGCCTGTTTATTTTGGCGTTTGCGTTTAACAGAAAGTGGTATTTCCGTCCAGGCTGGACGCTGGCTCAGGGCTTTTTTATGATTATTTTTGGGATCTTGCTCCTTTACACTTTTGATAAGGAGCTTTCCGACTCGATCAATTTGATTTTTTCCATGTGGGCCTTGTTTTCTGGAACAACGCAGATCGCCGCCTCCATACAGCTTCGCGCGCTTGAGTTTCTGAAATGGTGGAGAATTTTGTGCTGCGGATTTTTTAATATCCTCTTTTTTGCTTATTTTATAATTGATCCGCTCTCCGATTATCTCTCCTTATTTACATCTCTTGGAATTTATATTTTGGTCTGCGGTATCATCTGCCTTTCCGAGCCGTTTGTCTATAAAGCCACTATTAATTGAAAGGACCGTAGGTTTTTATGAAAGTAAGCTTGTTCCATCTGAAGCTGATCGCATTTGCGTCGCTGACATTATTTACATTGTCGATTTCCGGTCTTATTACAAACTCTGTTCTTGTTTTTATTTTTCAGCTGCTGGGCTTTCTCTGCGTTCCGCTGTTCGCCTTTATCATATCGGAAGGATATCGCCACACACGCAGCGTCAATAAATATTTGCTTCGGGTGCTGCTTCTTGCAGTCCTTACGGCACTGCCTCACAGATATGTATGTGTTTCCGCTGAGAACATCTGGGATGCGCAGCTGTTTTACAGCGCTGCTCTGACTGGATTTTTTTGCTTGGGCTCTGTTATATTGTATGAAAGAATCACGAATAAATACGGCCGTATTTTCTGCATTGTTTTCACCGTGGTCATTTCCTTTGTAATCGGTTTGGAATTTGCTCCGCATGCGCTGATTATCCTGTACATCATCCAGATCTGCCGAAATAAAAAGTTCGTTGAGCTTGCGTATTATGTCACAAGCTACTGCGTGGTGATTGCAATCGTTAGCATTTTTATGTGGAAAATCTCAGACTCCGCAGAGATCAGAAATGAGTTGATCCAAAATATTTCTATCATCGGCTGTATTCCGGCCCTGCCTCTGATAAAAAAATATGACGGGTCCAAAGGCCCGTCATGTAAAATATTCAGTTATCTTTACTATTTACTTCTTCTGGGAGTTATCGTTTCGATCAAGGTTCTGTGAATCCCGGCTCTCCCGAGATGACTTGCTGCCCTTTGATTCGCTTTCCACTGTGGATTTTTTCACATCCTCCGGTTCGATTATTTCTCCAACCTTAATCTTTACGGTTTTGATGATCTTCTCGTTGCTGGCGAGTACGGTAAAAGTATAATTTTTATAATCAACTTCCGGATGCTCTCCTTCTTCGGGAATGCTTCCAAGCAGCGCAATCACCAGTCCGCTGATGGTATCATAATCTTCAGAAGGAATGTCTAGCTCCAGCTCATCGTTGATATCATCAATTTCCATCAATCCGTCTACGACATAAGTATCCTCTTCAACCTTCTGGATTGTGTTTTCGATTTCCTCAGCCCCGTCGTACTCATCACGGATATTTCCTACGAGCTCTTCAAGGATGTCTTCCATCGTTACGATTCCAGAGGTTCCGCCATATTCGTCTACCACAATCGTCATATGTGTTTTATTGTCCTTCAGCACGTTAAACACATCGTCGATTTTTTGAGATTCCGGGATGAAAGCAGGAGCACGCATGATTGCGTTCAAATTAAACGTGTCCTGATTCACCTTTAATAGATCTTTAATATGAATAATTCCAATGATATTGTCAACACTGCCATCATAGACGGGGAACCTAGAATAGCGCTCCTTGGCCGCCATATCAATGACATGCTCAAACGTATCGTTGATACTGATTGCAACGATTTCCGTTCTGTGCGTCATGACATCCATCGCCGTTTTATCGCCGAACTCAAAGATGTTATTAATCATTTCGCTTTCGTCGTCGCCGATTACGCCTTTTTCCTGTCCCTCATTCACCATGAGAAGGATCTCCTCCTCAGTAACGTTTTCTCCGTCATCATTCGGATTAATTCCGATCATGCGAAGCACGCCGTTTACCGACCAGGTGACAAGCTTTATGAAAGGGGCAAAGATAAAGCCCGTGCCGCGCAGAGGGCCGATGGCGAGTCTTGCAACTCTTTCACTGTATTTCATTGCATATCTTTTCGGAACCAGTTCGCCGAAAACCAATGTCAGGAAGGAAAGAAGAATCGTAATGACTACGATACTGATCGTACTGATCAGGCTTCTGTGCTCCGCGGCAAACTGCCACGAAGAGGCCAGGGCATTTGTAATTATGTCCGCAAAGGAGCTGGACGCAACCGCACTGTTCAAAAAGCCGGAAAAAGTAACGCCAACCTGAATAGTAGATAAAAATCTGCTCGGATTTTCAACGATTTTTAAAAGAAGCGCGGCCTTTTTATCTCCGTTTTCTGCTTCTTTTTTTAGTTTAGTATCGTTTACGGAAAGAAGTGCAATTTCAGATGATGCAAAAAATGCATTTAAAAATGTAAGAAAAATAATTAAAAAAATCTGTAAGGCCAGACTGCCGCCTCCTGTCGTATCCGCCGCTGACAGAATCTGTAAGGGGATACTTCCATCGTCGCTCATGAAAAAAACCATATCCTTTCAGCTATAAATAAATAATTACCCGCATAGTTTAAACGATGCGGGTAATTTTGTCAATAACGTTTCTGTGTATTTTTATTATTTTTGGTTTTCAGATTCATTTTTATTCGCATCGCCGCCGCTCTTTTTCTTTTTGCCGGCGACTACGGCGATTACAATAATTACGACAACAACTACAACCGCCGCTGCAGCAATCGCAATGATCGCCCCGGTTGACAGGCCGGAAGTGCTGCTGACCGCGCTCGGCTTCGGACTCGGTTTATCATTGTCTGTCAGAAGAGTCATTGACTCGGTCAGGAGCGTGCTCTGATCGGAGCTGTCCAGAGAAAGGAATTTATCCTGATATGCCTCGTCGTATGCTGCAGCAGGCTGCTGCTCGGAAATATGGAAGTTGAGATAAAGATGGGCACTGCTCGGAAGCATACTCAGGGTTTCTTCTGTCGCGCCGACACTGACGCTTTTCACCGTGGAGGAATATCCATATTCGGCGGCGTCTTTATAATCGCCCTTCGTCGTGCTAATCTCCGTTCGCGTCGTGACACTCTTTGCAGAGCCAACCACAAAGGTCGCTCTTGTTTTGTATTCCGCATCTGTATATAACCCTTCCTCATACCATTTCTTATAATAATTTGCGTTCAATTCGCAATCATTAATAGAAAGCGTAATTATATTGTTCTGCTGCGGATCGCTGGCCACATCGTCGTAGAGCTGCGTTCCCAGCGCGTCGATTTCGATCGTGATGTCCTTCACCGATACGTCCAGCACGGGAGTTCCAATTCTCGGCGTTCCGAAAGCGACGTTTCCTTGTGCATCTTTTACCATATCCTCCGCGGTAAATACGCGGTCCGTATTGAAATAGGTCTCGCTGTTGATTTCCGGATTAACGCGAACGGTTTTAACGTAAGAAACTGTTTTAGCCTTTGACGGGGCATCAGTATAGGCCTCGTCGCTTTCGGCACGGTACAAGTTCAATACCGTCTGCGAGTCATCGGCAAGGAAGGCGTCATACTCTTCCTCCGTAATCATATATTTATAACTCAGATCCAGTAAATTTCTGATTTTGCCGTTTTCGTCGAATCTGTCCTCGTACGGAACCCATTCCCACTCATCGCTTTCAACGACTTCCGTTACAGGTTTATTCGCTCTGATCTCTCCGGTCTTGCGGATTACAGGAATCTGTGTATAAAGCTCGATTCTTTCATTATTGGCGGTTCTCCAGATCGAATCCGTCGTATCCACCAAATAACCGTTTACGTCGATTTTCAGCTGATTGCCATTGCTGTCCGTTTCCGTAGCAAGCGCATATCCGTCTTCCGCGTATTGCAAATTGGGATTCTGATGCTCGTACGGAGCATCGTCATAGGGAGCCGTAATGCCGAATAAGTTGACTTTTGCCTGCGTGCGAATGACGGAGTTATCTATGATATGTGTAATAAAAGCGTTTTTATATGGAAATTTAGAATAATGCAGCCCATTCGTAACAGTTCCGTCGGATGTCTTAAGCTGATAAAAATTTCCTGCCGTTCTGGTGCCCGCGGGAATGACAAGCTTATCGGACAACATGGCGACATCTTTATCCGTAATATATTTCTCTTCTTCTGTCTCTGCTTCCGTATTATAGAAATATTTTACGTCTTTTGATACCGTTCTGCCGCTTTCATTCTTGACCTTGATCGTCGTCTCATGATAATTGACCAGAATTTCCTGGTTGTAATGTATGGTAATGGAATAAAAGTCAAGGCCTCCTGTCGTTCCTGTGTCGTCCGCCATCACAGCCGGTACAGACGCAAATACCGACACTAATAGGAAAAGTGCGGTCACTGTAGCAAAAATCTTCTTTTTCATTACATATCCTCCTTAACATATTTCCCACGCCAAAACACAGGTAGACTTGCTGCATACCGACGTGCATATAACATGATAGTATTATATTAAAACAATTATTAAGAAATGTCAATAAACAAAGCATTTAAAATTGCAAAAATTAATAACTTCATATACAATAGTACTTGCAGTCATGCTATTTTGCAGCTGCTGCAAGGAGGCCGCTTTATGAGAAAAATCAGAATATTTGATTCAACGCTCCGCGACGGGGAGCAGGCTCCGGGCTTCAGCATGAGCATTCAGGAAAAAGTCGCTATGGCAAAGCAGCTGGAGCGTCTGAACGTGGATGTCATTGAAGCGGGCTTTGCCATCGTATCTCCCGGCGATTTTACGAGCGTGAAAACCATTGCATCGGAAATAAAAAATGCGTCCGTAGCCTCTCTTGCCAGAGCGAGGCGGCAGGATATCGAATATGCCTGGAATGCAGTAAAATGCGCCGCAGATCCGCTTCTGCATGTTTTTCTGGCAACATCCGAGCTTCATATGAAATACAAATTGAATATGACAAAGGAGGAAGTAAAAGAGCAGGTCCGCGCATCGGTTTCCTATGCGCGCAGCTTATGCGGAGCAGTGGAATTTTCCGCGGAGGACGCCACACGAAGCGAGCTTCCTTTTCTGGCCGAGGTCTTTCAGATCGCAATTGACGCGGGCGCTTCCGTGATCAATGTTCCGGACACCGTCGGATATGCCGAGCCGGAAGAAATGAAAAAAATCATTACTTATCTGCAGGAGCATGTTGATCTTCGCGATACGCTCATCTCCGTGCATTGCCACAACGATTTGGGACTGGCTGTTTCAAATACCCTGGCTGCGATTCAGGCCGGGGCAGGGCAGGCGGAATGCGCGCTTAACGGAATCGGAGAGCGCGCGGGAAATGCGGCTCTGGAAGAAATCGTCATGAATTTGAAAACAAGAAACGATTTTTACGGGGCAGATACCAGGATCGACACGACGCAGATCATCAACTCCAGCAAGCTGCTCGTGATGTTTACCGGCGTCAAGGTTCAGCCGAACAAAGCGATTACAGGAGAAAACGCGTTTGCGCATGAAGCCGGCATTCATCAGCACGGAATGCTGCGCAATCGGAAAACCTACGAAATTATGACGCCGGAATCCGTCGGCCTTACGGAAAATCGGATGATTCTCGGAAAACATTCCGGACGTCATGCTTTGGAGGAAAAGCTGCGGCAGCTTGGATATACCGTAACGCCCAGCGCGCTGGACGGTATTTTCGAAAAATTCAAGGAGCTTGCCGACGCAAAGAAAGTAGTAAACGACAAGGATATCGAAGCGCTTGTGAAAAATTCCGTCGTGGAGATTCCAAAAGTATACAAGCTGGATAAATACGTACTGAATTCCAGCAACGTGCTCAGCAGCACCTGCAATATCAGTCTGATTCGGAATGAAACGGAGACGATTCAGGGGTATGCCTCTGGATCCGGACCAATCGAGGCGGCCTTTAACGCGATCAACCGCGCGTCCGGTCTCGAGCTCGCGCTGAACGATTATTCCATAGAGGCAGTAACGGGAGGAACAGACGCGCAGGGCGCGGTAGGCGTACGCATCTCATATGAAAACGAAATTTATAAAGGATACGGCGTCGATGTCAATATTATTGAAGCGAGTATCCAGGCTTATATCAACGCCATTAACAACATGTTTTACGAAAGGAAGTGTCGGGAATGTCAATGACGGCAACGCAAAAAATCCTCGCGGCAAAGGCCGGCCTGAAGCGGATCGAACCCGGCGAGCTGATTCTGCTGCCCGTAGACATCGCCATGGGAAATGACGTTACGGCGCCGGTAGCGATCAATGAGCTGGAAAAGCATGGAGATGCCTCCGTTAAATTCCCGGAAAAGATCGTGTTCGTAGCCGATCATTTTACGCCGAACAAGGATATTCGGGCAGCGGAAAACGTAAAACAGCTGCGGACGTATGCGGCCGCACATGGTATCGTTAATTTTTTTGACGTTGGAAGAATGGGAATTGAACACTGCCTGCTGCCGGAGGCCGGTTTTGTGAAGCCGGGCGACGTAATTATCGGCGCGGATTCGCATACCTGTACATATGGCGCGCTCGGAGCGTTTGCCACTGGAATGGGCAGCACGGACCTCGCCTATGCGATTCATACCGGGAAAACCTGGCTGCGTGTCCCGGATGCGATCCGCTTTCGGCTGACGGGCAGACTCCGCAAGCCTGCCTCCGGAAAGGATTTGATCCTGACGATCATCGGAAAAATCGGCGTTGAGGGCGCCCTGTACCAATCAATGGAATTTACGGGAGACGGGCTCCGCTCCCTGCAGATGGACGACCGTTTTACGATCGCAAACATGGCGGTCGAAGCGGGAGCCAAAAATGCGTTCTTTCCTGTAGACGACATCACGGAGGCTTATTTAAAGGAGGCCGGCGTGCAGCCTCCGTACCGCCTGTATGAGGCCGACGAGGATGCCGGATATACGCGGACCATGGAAATCAATCTGGATGAAATCGTTCCGGTGGCCGCTTGTCCGCATCTTCCTTCCAATATCCGAAAAATTGCCGGCGCAGACGCGGGACAGAATGCGGAATTTATTCCAATCGATCAAGTCGTAATTGGTTCCTGCACGAACGGAAGACTGAGCGACCTCCGGATTGCCGCTGATGTCATCAGAGGCGGGCAGATTCATCCCGGAGTCAGATGTATTGTCATTCCCGGTACGCAGAAAATTTTCCGCAAATGCATTCAGGAAGGCATTGCCGATCTTTTTGCAGAAGCGGGAGCCGTATTTTCGACGCCCACGTGCGGTCCCTGCCTGGGCGGCCATATGGGCGTGCTTGCCTCAGGAGAGCGCGCAGTCTCAACGACGAACCGGAATTTTGTAGGAAGAATGGGTGCGAAGACATCCGAGGTTTATCTGGCAAGCCCTTATACGGCTGCAAAATGTGCGATCGAAGGAGGAATCTTTCTTGAAAGGGAAAACGGGTAAGGTTTTTAAGTATTCGGACAATGTGGATACCGATGTAATTATC
Source organism: uncultured Clostridia bacterium (assembly GCA_904420095.1). Classification (GTDB taxonomy): domain Bacteria; phylum Bacillota; class Clostridia; order UBA1212; family UBA1255; genus Egerieisoma; species Egerieisoma faecipullorum. Next base: position 52,391 of record CAJFUB010000007.1, on the reverse strand, counting down.
CCTGCGCGCTATCTGAATATTACGGATATGCGGGAGCTTGCATCTCATTGTATGGAGGATCTCGATCCCGGATTTGCAGGAACCGTTTCCGAAGGAGATATTATTGTGGCAGGCTGTAATTTCGGCTGCGGCTCTTCCAGGGAGCATGCGCCGGCCGTCCTGAAGGAGTCCGGAATCCAAGCTGTCATAGCCAAATCCTTTGCAAGGATTTTCTATCGGAATGCCATCAATATCGGACTTCCGATTCTGGAGTGTCCGGAAGCGGCAGAGGCTCTGGAGGCGGGAGATTCTGTTTCCGTAGACCTTGCTACAGGAGAAATTACGGATCACACCTCCGGAAAAAGCTTTCAGGCACGCCCGTTTCCAGAATTTATCAGGAATATTATTGAAAAGGGAGGCCTTTTATGTTCCATGTAACCGTATTGCCCGGCGACGGCATCGGTCCCGAAATTACGCAAAGCGCCGTAAACGTGCTGAAAACTGCCGCCGAGCTTTTTCATATAGAGCTGAGCTTTTCTACCTGTGATTTTGGCGGTATTTCCCTTGATCGGCACGGCGTGCCGGTTCAGGAGGGCGTGCTCGCTGCCTGTAGAAGCGCTGATGCGGTCCTGCTCGGCGCCGTCGGAGGCCCGGCCTGGGATCAAAGCGATCCCGCGCTGCGGCCGGAAGCAGCCTTGCTGCGTCTGCGAAGCGAAATGAATGCGTTCGCGAATCTGCGTCCGGTTAAATTATATCCGGCTCTTCAGGATGCAAGTCCGCTGAAGAACAGCCTTTTAGAGCAGGGAATCGATCTTTTGATTATCCGGGAGCTTTTGGGTGGAATCTACTTTGGAAAACGCGGTACGGCGGAAACACATGCATTCGATACTGAGCAGTACGACACCGTGCAGATCGAACGGATCGTGCGCAAGGCTTTCACCGCTGCGCGCGGACGCCGCGGGAAGCTCTGTCTGGTGGACAAGGCAAATGTCCTGGAATCCTCTCGTCTTTGGCGGAAGCTCTTTTTTCAGCTGGCAGAGGATTATCCGGATGTTGAGGTTTCTGCTTTATATGTGGATAACGCGGCTATGCAGCTGATCCGCAGGCCGTTTGATTTCGATTGTATCGTGACCTCAAATTTATTCGGGGATATCCTTTCGGACGAGGCGGCTGTACTTACAGGGTCGATCGGCATGCTTCCTTCTGCCTCGCTGGACGAAAATGACAGAGGAATCTATGAACCGATCCATGGTTCTGCACCGGATATCGCCGGTACTGGCAAAGCAAATCCCATTGGAACGATTCTTTCTGCCGCTATGCTGCTCCGGTATTCCTTAAAAGAAGAGCTGGCGGCGCGCTGTGTCGAAACGGCAGTTTACGCGGCGGTCCAAAAGGGGTATCGAACGGCAGATATTTACACGGACAACACAACACTTGTTAATACGAAAGAAATGGAGAAGGTGATCATTCATGAAATGCAAACATTCCGTTAAGCTGCGGATTTCTCTGCTGCTTCTGACGCTCGTAGTCAGTTTTTCTTTTCTGGCTGCATGTTCCGGAGAAGGTGCGCAGAATCCTTCCAGAACGGGTTCCTATACGATCAGCACACCTGCGCCCGGCACGCCGGATACAGAGGCACAGGAGCTTACCTATACGGATATTACCCTTCTGAGCGCAGGCGACATTATGTATCATATGACGCAGCTCAATTCCGCTTATAACAGCGATACGGGGACGTATGATTTCAGTCAGAATTTCAAGTATGTCAAAAATATCATATCTGCGGCGGACTATGCAGTCGTGAATTTTGAAACGACACTGTCCAATCAGGACAAATATTCGGCTTTTCCGAATTTCAACTCTCCGCTCTCCGTGCTGGACAGCATTAAGGACGCGGGCTTCGATATGCTTTTATTTGCCAATAATCACTGCTATGATTTCAAAAAGCAGGGATTTCTGGCTACGCTTGGACATTTTCAGGAGTATGGCTTCGAATATATCGGAGCAAAAACGGATGTTTCAGAAAAATCATATATGGTGAAAGACATAAAAGGAATTAAACTGGGACTCCTGAACTATACCGATACCATTACGCAGCCCAACGGGCAATATAATACGATTAACGGCATCACAATCAATGACGGCTGTGAAGAGCTGATGGATATATATGTAAGAGGCAAAGAAGAAGCTCTATATGCAGAGGTTTCGGAACGAATTGCAGATCTGAAGGCCAACGGAGCGGAGCTGATTATCCTGTACATTCACTGGGGAGACGAATATAAGCTGGATCCGATCGACGGGCAGAAAACCGTTGCACAGCAGCTCTGTGAGCTCGGAGTCGACGTGATCATCGGCTCCCATCCGCATGTGATCGAGCCGATGGAAATCCTGACCTCGCAAAGCGATCCTTCACATTCTACGATTTGTTTTTATTCGCTCGGAAATTATATTTCCAATCAAAATCGCCTGTCTTTTTCCGATCTGGATTATGACATCCGGCCGTATACGGAAAACGGTCTGATGGTGACGCTGACGATCCGGAAGTACAGTACAGGAGACGTCTATGTAAAATCCATAGACTACACGCCGACCTGGGTTCATCGGTATCCTGACGGCAGCGGATACCAATACAATGTGGTTCCTTTGCCGCAGGCAAACAGCGATCCGGCCGGCTACGGCCTGACAGAATCCGATTTCGGCGTCGATCACGCGGCTGCAGCACTGCAAATGACAGATCCTGTATTCTCGGCGCCCGTGCTGGCGTTCAACACTAAAATGGCGGATGAAATTGCGGCGTTCAGCCAAGCTTATTACGATAATTTGAAATCAGCCACGTCAGGCTGACCGCCTGCTTATTCCCGAATTTTTTATACAACAGCGTGCTGATCATGGCATCCATGCCCACAAACAAAAGCAGAACCGCGAACAGCGTTTTGGGCATGGTTGTCATTCTTTTTTCCACAAACGGGTGAATGAAATATACAAGTCCCATGGACAGAATACTCCAAAATACGGTAAACATCAGGCAGACGCGCCCGTTGATATTATACGGGAGATTGCTGTAATTCCAGATCGAGACGCCGAGTATTTCCTGATAGATAAAATGCAGAACGTATTCCACGACGGTCGCTGCAAGGCCTCCCATTACGAAGGTTAAGATTTTATACTGCTTAATAGGTCTGGTACAGGATACTATTGCGATCGCCCCCAATCCGTAAACGGGACACAGCAAATTGATCAAAAAGCACTTTTTCGAAATCAGAATCCCTCTTGTTACAAGCGTATACAGCGTCTCCAATATAAATCCTACGAAGCTGTACAACACAAAATACATAAAATACGACACCTTGTATCCCCGCACCTTTCCGATGATTCTGTATGCTTTTCTATTCTTCTTTAAAATAAGAAAATTTATGCACTATTTTCCACCATTCGGCATACTATTTTATAGATCAATCTTTTGTATTGGAGTAATGCATTATGGCCAACCTATTTGACAAAATCGAAAACAAAATTACAGCAGGGAAGATCGAGCAGGGAGTGGAAAAGCTGAAAAACACGCCTGTAGAAGAGTTATCGAAACAGCTGGAAAAAGTAAACAGGGAAGAGCTGCGCAAAAAAATCGACGAACTGGATGCTGAAAAAATCAAAGAAATGAAGCTGGACGTGGAAGAAATCAAGAAAAAGCTGACGCCTGCCGACATGGAAAAAATAAAAAAGCTGGCAGGGAAGGACGCTGATCTGATTATGAAAAAAATCAATGAGCTGTCTAAAAAATGACGTGATGAGTCATGGACAATGAATTAAATGATAAAATCAAGGAAATCGGAAGTATGTTTGGTATTTCCGATATACCTGACAATATCGGTGAAATTGTCTCTGCCTTTTTAACGTCATCTTCCGAAAAAACGCAGGACGCGGCGGCGTCTGAGGAGGCGTGCTCGGGGGAAAATATGGAAAAACCGCAAAGTGAGTGCTCTGAAATTGGTCATACCAATCAAGGAGGCTTTCCGGAAGACATTGATATGACAAAAATTCTCAAAATACTGAAACGCTACAAGGAAGCCAAAAAAAATAAAGAAAACGATAAAAAAATCAAGCTTCTTTACGCGGTCGAACCCTTTCTAAATGAAAAACGCCGTGATAAAGTAAATCACTGCGTTAAATTTCTAACATTTGCAGAGCTGGCCAAGGACTTAAAAGACATATGAAACGTAACTCACATTCTCGGCGCAATATAAAAACAAATCGGAATATGCGGTTTTCAGGTTCCAAACCCGCTGCTGAAAATGTGATTGTTTTTTCGCCAACAGCCTGTCCATCATCAGAAAAAAAACAGTGCGCTCCTGAAGAGCTCTGCGGCCAGAAATCCGATGCGCCTGCGGCAAAAAAAGATGCTGCAGGCAGCGGATTTTTTTCTTTACCGTTCAAAAAGCTTGCGGACCTGGACGTGGATCGATTCCTTGACAGTCTGCTGTCCGAGGATTTTATTTTGATCGCACTGATCGCGCTTCTGATTATGGAACGGTTTCAGCTGAAAAAAAATGGAGCCGATAAAAGTAAGCTAAATGATTACGATCTTATGATCCTTGCGCTGCTTTACATTTTTCTATGAATACAATATAATACATAGGATCGGGCCGATTGGTTTCGGTTTGATTTTTATACCGTTCCAATTGAACAAAATTTGTATTTTGTTCAATTACTGATTTTGGAGGCCGGACATTCCCCGCTTTTCAAAATCATATTTTAGCATATAACGATCGGAGCTGGAAAACGCTATGTATTATGACATGCACGTTCATTCGACTTTTTCAACGGACAGTGAGCTGGAAATGGAAAAAGGAATTTTGCGCGCAATAGAGCTCGGATTGACCGGAATTGCTTTTACGGATCATCTGGATATCGATTACATAGATCATGAAGAGGAATTTCAATATGACTTTCAGGAATATTTCCGTACGGTCGAAGCGTTCAGGGACAAATACGCTTCCAGGCTTGAGATTCTGACCGCCGTAGAAATCGGTCTTCAGCCGCATGTTATCGAGGCTACAAAGCAGCGAATCGCCGGACTTCACTTTGACTATAAAATCGGCTCAACGCATCTGATCAAGCGCCGGGATCCGTATTACGGCACTTACTTTAAAGAAGGCGTATCAAAGAAAGAAGCGTATGACGAATATTTAGAAGAGCTGCTTGGAAATCTCAGGCTGTATCATGATTTTTCAACGCTGGGGCATCTTGACTACATTGTCAGATACGCCAATTTTCCGGATTCCCGTTTCTATTACAGGGATCACGCAGAGCTTGTCGACGAAATCTTTCGGTTTATTATATCAAAAGATATTTCCTTTGAAATCAATACGTCCACTTACCGGAGGCAGCCGCTGGACCGCATGCTGCTGCTGCGTTATAAGGAGCTTGGCGGAAAGCTTGTCACCATCGGATCCGACGCCCACGGCGCGGACAGAATTGCGGAAAACTTTTCGTACTACCTGGAAATCATAAAGGATTGCGGTTTCCCGTATATTATTCACTATAAAGACGGGCTTCCTCTGCAGGAACCGATCCGCTGAAGAAAAAGACGCTAAAAAGCCCGGGAGGCTCTGACCTTTTCCTCCCGGGCTTGATTTGTAATTTTTATTTTTTCTTTGCGAGACTGCGCTGGATCAGCTTCACAATTTCCACAATGGGAATCACTGCAAACGCAAGTCCCAGCGCGATTACGTATTCTTTTAAACCGATTGCTACAAAGTCAAAAGCATCTGCAAGGAACGGAACTTCGATGACAAGCGTCGTCAGAATCAGACTCAGCGCGCCTGCCCCCCAAAGGATACCGTTTTGTGTTTTCAGCTTAAAGATACTGCCCCGCTGGCTCCGCATGTTAAAGCTATGGAAGATTTCCGCCATGCTCATTGTCAGGAACGCCATCGTGATGCCGTGACCGCTGTCCGCATTAAATAAGCTCCATACGCCATGCTCGAAATAATTTCCGATTAGGAACGCCAGGACGGTCAGTGCGGAAACGAGAACTCCCTGATAGACGACGTCGATTCCAAGTCCTCCCGCGAAGATACCGTCCTTCGGATTTCGCGGCTTGCGCTTCATGAGATCGGCCTCCCCTTTTTCAATGCCGAGGGCCAGCGCCGGGAAGCAGTCCGTAATCAGGTTAATCCACAGAAGATGAACCGGTTTCAAAATAACGAACCCAAAGATGCTGGAAAAGAATACGCTCAATACCTCGCTCATATTGGAGCCAAGCAGGAACTGGATCGCCTTGCGGATATTGTCGTAGATCCTTCTTCCCTCGCCTACCGCGCCGACAATTGTTGCAAAATTATCGTCTGCAAGCACCATATCGGCAACGTTTTTCGTAACGTCCGTGCCCGTAATTCCCATGCCGATTCCGATATCCGCATTTTTGATGCTTGGCGCGTCGTTGACGCCGTCCCCCGTCATGGCGGTGATACAACCGTTTTTCCGCCATGCGTTAACGATACGGACTTTATGTTCAGGCTGAACCCTTGCATACACACCGAACTCTGCAATCCGGCGGTCCAATTCTTCGTCGCTCATTTCATTCAGCTCCGCACCTGTGATGGCCTGAGACTCATCCTGGATAATTCCGAGCTCTTTTGCAATCGCAATCGCCGTATCGCGGTGGTCGCCCGTAATCATAACGGCGCGGATTCCGGCGCTCTTACATTCCTCGATCGCAGCCTTTACCTCCGGACGGATCGGATCGATCATTCCGGTCAGACCGATGAAAATCAAATCGTTTTCCGCGGTCTCGGAGGACGGCTCTTCCGGCAATGTATCATACTCACGCATCGCGGCGCTCAGGACGCGGAGGGCTTTGTCCGCCATTTCTTTGTTTGCCGCTAAAATTTTATTTTTATACTCTTCCGTCATTTCCCGGATTTCGCCATTTTCAATGTAACGCGTGCAGCGTTTTAAAATCTCGTCCGGCGCGCCTTTTGTATACTGAATAATTTTTCCGTCCCGTTCATGAAACGTTGTCATCATTTTGCGCATGCTGTCGAACGGAAGCTCCGAAACGCGCGGATACTCTGCTTTTAAAGCGTTTTTTGACAGACCGATGGCGTTTGCATAATTTACGAGGGCACATTCCGTAGGCTCTCCGGTCGCTTCATTCTTCTCGGGATCCAGCTCCGCATCGCTGCACAGCGCCATTGCCCTGCCCAGAAGTTGCTCGTCGTCCCCAAAATGATCTACTACGGTCATTTTATTCTGTGTGAGCGTTCCCGTTTTATCGCTGCATATGATCTGCGCGCAGCCCAGCGTTTCGACCGCGGTCAGCTTCCGGATAATGGCATTCCGCTTCGACATCTTCGTGACGCCGATAGAGAGCACGATCGTAACAACGGTCGCCAGTCCCTCGGGGATGGCCGCTACGGCAAGGCTGACAGCTACCATAAAGGAATCCAAAATCGGTTCAAAATGGAAATCGCCCGCTTTAATAATGTTAAACGCAAAGATGAACACGCAGATGCCCAGAACGATCCAGGTCAGCGTTTTGCTGAGCTGCGCCAGCTTGATCTGCAGAGGCGTTTTCCCCTCCTCTGCAAGCGTAAGGGCGTTTGCGATTTTTCCCATTTCCGTTTTCATTCCGATCTCCGTGACAACGGCTTTTCCCCTGCCGTATACCACGGTGCTGCCCATGTACATCATGTTTTTCCTGTCGCCCAGAGGAATTTCTTTTCCGTCTTCCCCGGAATTCAATGGATCGGAATATTTGTTGACCGGAACGCTCTCTCCCGTGAGCGCCGCCTCCTCGATTTTCAGACTGGCGGATTCCAAAATTCTGCCGTCTGCCGGCACCGCGTCGCCCGCCTCCAGGATCACGACGTCTCCGGGAACCAGGTCTTCGCTTTTCACGACGGAAATCCGTCCGTCGCGCAGGACCTTGCTTGTCGCTGCGGACATTTTTTGCAGCGCTTCGATTGCAGCCTCCGCCTTGCTCTCCTGAACGACGCCGAGTATTGCATTGATCAATACGACGACCAGAATAATTATGACGTCCGCATATCCTTCCCCGCCGTCGATCGTTGCCGTAACGGCCGAGATCACGGCGGCGGCAATCAGAATCAGGATCATCGGATCTGCCAGCTGCAGCAGAAAGCGCTTAATGATAGAAGTTTTTTTTGCTTCCTCCAGCTTGTTTTTTCCGTACCCCTCCTGGCGCTTCAGAGCTTCCTCGGAGGTAAGCCCGTCCGCTCCGGCCTCTAGCGCCTTCAGTACGTCTTCCGCTTTGTTCAAATAATGTTTCATCGCATGAAGTCCTTTCCGTATGATTAATAAAAAAACTCATGTATATATGTTTGAATATATACATGAGTCTGGTTATTTCATCCAAGCCAAGCCCTTCCTATACCGCTCCGGGGGCTGTGTGTTGAACTTGAACCATGCGCGATGCATGCCAACTACTCCCTCATGGGTCTTTTACAGTATAAACGATTCCTGTATTTTGTCAATTCCTTTTTATTTAATGCGATTATTTTATAAAACGATGAAATACCTTCTTCCCCTTCCGCAGAATCAGTCCGGAAGCAAGGTCCTCTGCAGTGACTTTCCGATCGATAGAATCGACCTTTTCATCGTTTACAAGGACACCGCCCTGCTGGATCAGTCTCCGTCCCTCGCCCTTAGAGGGAATCAGCTTTGCAAGAAGCATCAGGTCGATTACGGAAACGGCTCCGTCCGTCAGCGCCGAATCGGGCACGCTTGTCGTCGCCATGTTTTCGGAAGCGCCCGCGCCTCCAAATAAAGACTCTGAAACCTCTTTGGCCTGATCGGCTTCTTTCTGGCCGTGTACAATTTTGGTCACTTCGTAAGCAAGCCGGACTTTTGCCTCGTTAATCCGTCCGTCCGTCCACTGCTCCATTTCCCGGATCTCCTCGATCGGCACAAAGGTCAGCAGCTTCAGGCACTTGATGACGTCGGCATCCGCTACGTTTCTGAGATACTGATACAGCTCGTACGGCGGCGTTTTATCCTTGTCCAGCCATACGGCGCCCTTGACGGTCTTTCCCATTTTGACGCCGTCACTCGTTGTCAAAAGGGAAAACGTCACGCCGTATACTTCCTTGCCTTCTTTTCTTCTGACAAGCTCTACCCCGCCGATGATATTGGACCACTGGTCGTCTCCGCCGAACTCCAGCATACACCCGTAATCCTTATAAAGCCGGTAAAAATCATAGCTCTGCATCAGCATATAGTTGAATTCGATGAAATTCAGGCCGCGCTCCAGGCGCTGTTTAAAGCATTCTGCCGACAGCATCCTGTTGACGGAAAAATGCACGCCGACTTCCCGCAGAAAGTCGAGATAATTGAGATTCAAAAGCCAATCCGCGTTGTTTACCAGAATCGCCTTGCCGTCGGTAAAATCAATAAAACGAGAAAGCTGCGCCTGAAGGCCGGCGACGTTCTTGGCCAGGGATTCTTCCGTGAGCATTTTACGCATATCCGTTTTGCCGGAGGGATCTCCAATCTTTCCGGTACCTCCCCCTACGAGGGCAATCGGCGTATGTCCGGCGCGCTGCATATGCGCCATTACCATAATCTGCACGAAATGACCGATATGCAGGCTGTCGGCCGTCGGATCGAACCCCACATAGAAAGGGACCTGCTCGTGATCGAGGATTTCCTTCACCTTCTCCTCATTCGTACACTGCGCAATGATCCCGCGTTCTACCAGCGTTTCGTAAATGTTCGACATCGTTCTTCCTCCTGTAATATGGTCGTTTTCCAAAACGGAAAACGCGCTGTCTGCCGCTGCAACAGCGCGTTTCAGTATATCACGCTTCCCTTGAAAATACAATCTCACGTACTCGTGATTTTTTCTCCGTTCACGCTTACCTCCGCCTCGTCTGCGATGCTCTGCTCAGCGCAGATGAGGCCCTTGTCTTCCGTCTGGATTTCTAGCGTTCCGCTCGAAACGCGGATCGCGCCGTTCGTTTTGATTCCGTTATTGGCTGTATCAATCCGAATCGTACCGCCGCTGATCGTCACGTCCGTAATAGCCGAAATTCCCTCGTCCTGCGCGGTAATCGCAATGGTGCCTCCTTTAATCTCCACATACCCCAATGAGGAAGCGGAATCGTTCGTAGCCTTCATGCCATCCACGCCCGCATCAACGGTGATCGTACCGTTTTCCACACAGAGAAAGTCCTTCCCTTTGATAGCATGGTTTACGGCAGTGACAAAGAGATTCCCGCTCTCGATCACAAGCGAATCCTTGCTGGTAATCCCGTCTCTGTAATTCGCTGTGACCGTAAGAGTGCCTTCTCCTCTGATGGTCAGATCCGATTTAGAGAAAAGCGTCGCATCCGGTTCCGTTTCCGGCGGAACAAGCTCATATGCCGTTCCGTCCGACAGCTCGTTGGAGGAACCCTCCGCCAGCGTAACATAAATGTGGTTTGCATTTTTGATTTGGATCGGCGAGGAAGTCTCACAGTGGATGCTTGCATTATTGAGAATCAAATCCACCGTGCCAGCCGTATCCACGATAATCTGTCCGTTTTCCAGCGTTCCCGTTATTTCGTACGTTCCGGATGCCGTGACGGTCGCGGTGGCTCCGTCTACCGTCACCCCGCTTTCCGCCGATATGGCGGATCCGTCCAGACGAATCGCCGAGGCGGACGATTCTCCTCCCGGCGCGGCGGTATTCTCTGTCTGCGGAGCTTCCTCCGACCGACAGCCGGCAAAAAAGACGCAAAGGGATAAAATAAGTACAACAGAAAATTTTTTCATGGCGCTACTCCTTTCCTGAAACAGTTCATTCCTTTTCATTTTTATTTTCCTGCTGTTTCTTCCATTCCATATAATCCAGTATTTTTTTCTCGTATCCGTTTCCGTACGGTTTATAATATGTTGTTCCGACCATCTCATCCGGGAGAAACTGTTGCTTGACGACGTTTCCGGGATATTCATGAGCGTATTTGTATCCTTTTCCATAGCCGAGCGCACCCATTCCCTGCGTAACGGCATTTCTCAAATGGAACGGGACTTCGCCCGTATTTTTAGTCCGGACGTCCTCCGCCGCCGCGTTGATGGCCGAATACGCCGCGTTCGATTTCGGACTCGTCGCTACGGTAATTGCCGCCTGAGAAAGTAAAATCCGCGCCTCCGGCATACCGATCATACGTACGGCAGAAGCCGCGGCCTGCGCTACAAGCAAGGCCGTCGGATTTGCAGTGCCCACATCTTCTGATGCGCAGATGACAATTCTGCGCGCCAAAAAGTTGATGTCCTCACCGCCCTCAAGTGCGCGGGCAAGATAAAACACGGCGGCGTCCGGGTCGCTTCCCCGCATCGATTTGATGAAGGCGCTGATATTGTCGTAGTGCGACTCCCCCGTTTTATCGAAGCGAATCGCCTTTTTCTGCACACATTCGGAAATCGTGTCCAAAGTGATTTCGAGCCGATCCGTATCTGCAGTCCCGGAGGTAAGCACGGCAAGCTCAAGCGCATTCAGCGCGATGCGGGCGTCGCCTCCTGAGGCCTCGGCAAGAAAAGCAAGCGCTTCCTCGGTGATCTTAAGATCGAGTTCCCCGTAGCCTCGTTCCGGATCCCGAATTGCGCGTAATATGATATTTTTTATGTTTTGTGTATTCAGAGGGTATAGCTGGAAAACGGTGGAGCGCGAAATAATGGCCTGATTCACTTCGAAGAAAGGATTTTCCGTCGTTGCGCCAATCAGGATAAGCGTCCCATCCTCAACATACGGCAGCAACGCGTCCTGCTGCGCTTTATTAAAACGATGAATTTCGTCGATAAATAAAAGCGTCCTTCCGGACGGATTAAGAAGCAGGTTCTGCGTATCCGACACGATTTTTTTGAGCTCCGCGGTTCCGGAAGAAACGGCGTTGATTTTGACGAAAGGAACCTTCGTAACGTTGGCAATGATTCTTGCCAGAGACGTTTTCCCCGTTCCCGGGGGACCGAAAAAAATGACAGAGGAAAGTCTGTCCGCTTTAATCATACGATAAAGCAATTTTCCCTCTGCCAAAATATGTTCCTGTCCTTCATACTCTTCCAGACATCTCGGGCTCATTCTGTAAGCCAGCGGCTCTTTCATAGTTCTTACTCGTAAAGAGGAAAGCGTTTTACCAGGTCCGCAACGCCGGCGGTTACTTTCGCACGGTTTTGCTCGAAGTCCTTTAAGGTGAGCGAAATCAGCTCCGCGATTTCGTCCATTGCGGCTTCATCCATGCCTCTTGCGGTTACGGCCGCCGTTCCGAGCCGGATGCCGCTTGTGATAAACGGGCTTTGCGGATCATACGGAATTCCGTTTTTATTGCAAGTGATATTAACCTCATCCAGATTATGCTGCGCTTCTTTTCCGGTAATCTGCAGGTTTCTCAGATCGACAAGCATCAGATGATTGTCGGTTCCGCCGCTGACGAGATTGATGCCGCGCTGCATCAGACCGTTTGCAAGCGCCGCAGCGTTCAGCACAATCTGCTTCTGATAGCTTTTAAATTCATCGGAGAGCGCTTCGCGGAAGCTGACGGCCTTGGCCGCAATCACATGCATCAGCGGGCCTCCCTGGATTCCCGGGAACACAGCTTTATCAATTTGCTTTGCATATTCCGCGGAACAGAGGATCATTCCGCCGCGCGGACCGCGCAGCGTCTTATGCGTCGTTGTCATCGTAAAATGTGCATAAGGCACTGGGCTGGGATGAAGTCCTGCCGCGACAAGTCCTGCGATATGCGCCATATCAACCATAAGATACGCGCCGACCTCATCCGCGATCTCCCGGAATTTCTTAAAATCAATGATTCTGGGATATGCGCTTGCGCCGGCGATGATCATCTTCGGCTGATGCTCCTTCGCCAGTCTCCGAACTTCCTCATAATCGATCAGCATGTCCTTTTCACTGACGTTGTACGGTATGACCTGAAACCATTTCCCCGACATGTTGACGGGACTGCCATGCGTCAGATGGCCGCCATCCGCAAGACTCATCCCCAGAATCTTGTCTCCCGGCTTCAGCATTGCAAAAAACACGGCCATATTCGCCTGTGCGCCGGAATGCGGCTGCACGTTCGCATGCTCGGCGCCAAACAGCTTTTTGGCGCGCTCAATAGCAAGATTTTCTACAATATCAACGTATTCGCAACCGCCGTAATAACGTTTTCCCGGATATCCTTCTGCGTATTTGTTTGTCAGCGGGCTGCCCATCGCCTGCATGACCGCTTCACTGACAAAATTTTCCGAAGCGATCAATTCGATCTTATTCCTCTGCCTGGCAAGCTCCTGTTCGATCGCGTCGGCGATTTCCGGATCCGTTTTTCTTACGATATCGGTTTTATACATTGCAATAATCCTCCAGAATGAATTTTTATCATGCCTGATTATATAATAGTTTCATTGATTTTACAAGAACGGAATGATATAATTAGACAAAATTTTACGCTGCTGGAGGAGATTGGCTTGGCGGCTTTTGATGCAGGAATTCTTCCCTATTATTGTGAAGACTTTTTGGTTTATCTGGAGTCAATCCTTGGGAAATCAAAAAATACGGTCAATGAATATTATTATGATCTGCTCTTATTTTTCCGTTACATGAAAGTCAAGAACGGAACGGCTCCGCAGGGCGCGGCATTTTCTGAGATTCCCATTGCTGATTTTTCAGTAGAGGATCTGTCCAAAATCCGTCTTTCCGATCTTTATTCTTTTTTAAATTATATGAATAACGAAAGGAAGGATCAGCCCGCGACGAGGGCGCGTAAGGTCGCATGTCTTCGCTCCTTTTTCAAATATGCATGGAGCAAGGCGCATCTCATTCCGGAAAATCCGGCCGCCGAGCTGGAATCCCCGAAGCTAACGAAAAAGCTCCCGAAATATCTGGAGCTGGAAGAAAGCATTGCGCTTTTGGATGCGGTCGATGGCGATCAAAAGGAACGTGATTACTGTATGATTACACTGTTCTTAAATTGCGGGATGCGTCTTTCCGAGCTGGTCGGCATCAACGTCAGCGATATTCGGGAAGATACTCTAACTGTTCTTGGGAAAGGTGCCAAGGAGCGAACCATTTACCTGAACGAAGCGTGCCGGGACGCGATTGAACGGTATCTGGCCGTACGGCCGGAATACGAAGAGCCAAGCGGTACAAAGCCGCTTTTCCTGAGTAAGCGCAAGAAAAGAATCAGCCCGAAAACCGTCCAATATACGGTCAAGAAATATATTCGCGCCGCCGCGCTCGATCCTGCAAAGTATTCCACACACAAGCTGCGGCATACCGCCGCAACGCTCATGTATACAATGGGAGACGTAGACATTCGTTCTCTTCAGGAAATCCTTGGACACGAAAGCGTCGCAACGACGGAAATCTACACGCATATCAACAGCACCCGTTTGAAGGACGCAGTCAGCAAAAATCCTCTTGCAAATTATAAAAAAGAAGACGGAGAAAAAGAACCGTAAATTCAGTTTGTCGAAAAACTGTCTCTGAGAATGGTCGCCCCGTCCAGAATCGCATTTGAGGTCAGATCCGTACACGTTTCATCATAAACAAGGTAATACTTCCCCAGATATTCCTCCGTACCGTTGAAGCGGTAATATTTGACTGCGTTTGCATTGATTGCGGAAAAAATCCCGCCGATTTTTCTAATCTGCGTCTCCGTCAGATTTGTTTCGCATTTTTCAAGGAACGGCAGAACGATATCCGTAAACGTCTGCGCGTACGCCTGGTCTCCCGTTTTAATAACCTTCTGCGATAGAAAAGCGCTCAGAAAGCTTTGCGCCGCCTGAATCCGTTTCACATCGCTGCCGTCATAATACGCCAGAAGCTCTGCCGAATACTCATTATTTTCCGTACGGTAAAACTGAATCAGCTGAAGCGCCTCGGAGCCCGTCAGTTTCTTCGTATCCTTTTTCAGATCAATGTGATATTTTCCGGACACATACTTCAGATCTACCGGAATGGTATAATCGATGCCCGTAGAATCCCGATCGAAGGCATTTATAAATTCCGCAAAAGTATCACAAGGCATCTGAACATAATAATCTACGCTTATTTCGAAAAAAGACGCCACAATATCCGCGGCAGAGGCAGCCGATCCCGTTTTGGCCAGCAGATTTCCCATGTTGCCTACGCTGCGGTCGCTGTTCAGGGCGTATTTCAGGTCCTTCGGGATATACAGAAAATGAAGGGACGAATTTTCGGAATCCACATGAGCCAGCACCATGAGCTCTGTCTCCGTTCCGTCCTGATCCCCAACGATAAACAGAATGTTTTCCTTCAGCGCCCGAGAAGCATCTTCCCCGGTGCCGTTCGGATCATAGGTCGGCGCAGAAACCGAGAGCTCACGTTCTTCCGTTTTCGCAGTTTTTTGATAGGAATCTGCCAAAACAATTCCGCATACGCAGAGCGTTATAAAAATAACGGCAGTAAAAACCAATATGAAGCGCCTTAAGTTATCCATATCGCATGTCCTCCGAACGGAACCTTTTTTTATTTTTCATAGAAAGCGTGATATGCTCTGTAGGTCCAGTAAACGTCGGCCTTCGACGTTACCTCGTAGGGCGAATGCATTCCAAGCACAGGCGTTCCGCAATCGATTACGTCCATGCCGAGATCCGCCATAAACTGCGCGATCGTACCGCCGCCGCCCTTGTCGATTTTTCCCATTTCTGTGAGCTGCCATGGAACGCTCTTCGCATCGAGTGCCGCAGCGATTTCCGCAAAAAATTCACAGCTCGCCTCGCTTGCGCCGCTCTTCCCTCTATGCCCCGTATATTTTTCAAATGCAATTCCCATACCGCAATACGCCGTATTCAGCGGCTCGGATACCTCGGGAAAATTCGGATCAAAGGCCGCCGTGACGTCAGCGGAAAGGAAGCGCGTAGCCGTCATGCTTCTTCTGGCCGCGACGCCCGCTTCGATCGGGTTCCTTTCTTCGGCGGAAGCCGCATGGCAAAGCTCTACGAAGAAGTTTTCAAGCCAATTTGCACGCGCGCCCGTATTTCCCACGCTTCCAATCTCTTCCTTGTCAGAAAAATAGCAGGAAGCGGTCCGCTGCGGTACTGCGTCCAGATCAAGAAGCGCACGGAACGCTGTATAAGCGCACACCCTGTCGTCCTGCCCGTAGCCTCCGATCAGACCTCTGTCTAAGCCGATATATTTTGCGTCGAGCGCCGGAACGATCTCAAGCTCTGCAAAATTAAAATCCCGTTCGGATATTCCGTATTTTTCATGTAAAATTTTCAGGATATTGTATTTCACACGGCTCCCCTTCTCGTCGTTTTCAAGAATATAGGGAACGGATCCGACCGTAAGATTCAGATTTTCAGCCGAGACGGCTTCTCCGGCTTTCTTTTCCATCTGATCGTTCGCCAGATGCGGCAGAAGATCGTTAATCACAAAGCTCGTATCGTCGTCGCTCTCTCCGAGACGGACGTGAATTAAGGTGCCATCCTTTTTAGAAATTACGCCGTGTATCGCAAGCGGCAGAGAAACCCACTGATATTTTTTGATCCCGCCGTAATAATGCGTCTTCGCCAAAGCAAAGCCGTGATCCTCATACAGAGGATTCGGGCGGAAGTCCAGTCTGGGAGAATCCAGATGAGCGCCGACCATATTGCAGCCTTTGACAGGATGGTCTTTACCGACTACAGCCAGGATCAGCGCTTTGCCGCGGTTCACCCAGTAAAGCTTTGTTCCGGGCTTTATAGCGCCGCCCTTCTCTATCATTTTCTGAAAATCGGAAAAGCCTTTGCTTTCCGCTTCCTTTACCATTTCGGAAACCGCTTCGCGTTCGGTTTTGGCATGATTCAAAAAGCGGATATATCCCTTTGAAAATTCATGAGAGGCGGCCTGCTGTGCGTCGCTCATGGTATACAACGCAGATTCGCGTTTATACTCCAGATTTTTTATATCGATACTCAAAAAGATTCCTCCCTTTTATCATTCAATGGGTATAGTATACTCTTTTCGCCGTTATTTTTCCAACAATTTTTGCGCAGAGCAGATCTTTACGCAGATGCAGAAAACGCGGATCGCCTCGCGCAGGTCCTCGATCGGGGGCATGGAGGGAGCGATTCGGATGTTCTGATTCTCCGGATCTTTTCCGTATGGAAAGGTTGCGCCGGCAGCCGTAAACTGTACGCCGCATTCCTTTGCCATTGAAACGACGCGGTCCGCACAGTGGCATGCGGTATCCACGCTGATAAAGTACCCGCCTTCCGGCCTGCTCCAGGTCAGAATTCCGGTACTGCCAAGCTCTTCCTCCAAAATGTCGGTTACAGCTCTGAATTTCGGCCGCATGATTTCCGCATGTTTTTTCATATGTGCAATGAGATGATCATAATCCTTCAAAAATTTCACATGACGCAGCTGGTTGATCTTATTCGGTCCGATCGTCTGGATCGCATAAATCCCCTTCAGCCATTCGATGTTGCGCGGGCTTGATGCAACTGCGGCGACGCCGGCGCCCGGATACGTTATTTTGGAAGTAGAGGCAAATACAAGCGCACGATCCGGATTCCCGGCTTCCGCGCAGGCCTGGATCAGGCTGCGCTGCTTAGCCGGCTCCCCCTCAAGCATGTGTACCGTATAGGCGTCGTCCCAAAAAATACGGAAATCGTCCGCGGCGCATTCCATCCGCGCCAGGCGCTCCACAACGGCGTCCGAATAAACGATGCCCGTAGGATTGCTGTATTTCGGAACCGACCACATCCCTTTTATACTGGCGTCATTTTTCACAAGCGCTTCAATAGCGTCCATATCGGGCCCATCCGGCAGCATCTTTATGTTGATCATTTCGATTCCGAGCTTTTCGGTAATTGCGAAGTGTCTGTCATATCCCGGAACGGGGCAGAGAAACTTAACCGTTCCCTGCTTCGACCACGCCGCGGCGCCGTTTCCGGTTCCGAGCAGCAGGAACGCGGAGACCAGATCATACATCAGATTCAGACTCGAATTTCCCCCAGCTATGACTTGTTCTGCCGGAACGGAAAAAATTTGTGAAAAAAGCGTTCTGATTTCCGGAATTCCCTCCAGAATTCCGTAATTTCTGCAATCGACGCCGCTGGACGTCTTAAAATCGCCGAGACAGTCGTCTGACATCATGGGATCGGAAAGAGCGAGCTGCGCCGCCGCCGGCTTTCCGCGCGTCATATCGTACTTTAAATTTTTACTTTTATATGCCTCATATCTTTTTTGTTCCGTTTCCAAAACAACCTCGAGTTCTTTGCTGCTCATATCGCCGTACTTCATAATGATCCTCCTGAATAGTTGATTCGAGCTATTATATCTCAATTCCATACGCGTGTCAAAACGCGTCTTCGATCAGATGCAGCGTGATTTCCCCGTCGTCTTCCAAAATCGCTTCAGCAACGTCGAAACGGACGTCGGCGGTATTTTGGAGGCCGCTCTGAAGCAGATAAATTTGGGCAAGCGTGCGGAGTCGTCTGCGTTTCTTAAAATTTACGGCTTCGCACGGTCTGGCAAGCGGCTCCGCGCGTCTTGTTTTGACCTCGCAGATCACAAGAATTCCGCGAGCCCTATGATAAGCGACCAGATCAATTTCTCCTGTTCTTCGCCACCGCCAATTCCGTTCCAGAATTTCATAGCCGTCGCGGAGATATCGCTCGGAGGCCGCGACTTCTCCCCTTCTTCCCGTTTCAAAGCGGCCGTCAGCCGTCATATTCGGGCAGATCCGCCAGCCATGCGGAAGAATCCGCATCGGAGGGCATTCTGAGATCGCCTCTGGGAGAAAGGGATATCGTTCCGACCTTCGGCCCGTCCGGCAGACAGGAACGCTTAAATTGCTGGCTGAAAAAGCGGCGCAGGAAGATCCGCAGCCACTTCAGGATCACAGCCTTCTCATATCGCTCCCGGAAAGCGTTCTGTGCAAGAAAATAGATTTTATCGGGAGAAAATCCATACCTTTGAAAATAATACAGAAAGAAATCGTGCAGCTCGTACGGGCCGACGAGTTCCTCTGTTTTCTGAGAAATTTTTCCGCCTTCCGGAGGAAGCAGCTCCGGGCTGACCGGCGTATCGAGAATATCCCGGAGAACCGCTTTCAGTCCGCCCTCAGAGCGGTCCGCGTAAAATTTCACGAGATGACGCACCAGCGTTTTCGGAACGGAGGCGTTAACGGCGTACATGGACATATGATCGCCGTTGTAAGTGGCCCAGCCAAGCGCTAATTCGGAGAGATCGCCTGTGCCAACCACAAGACCGCCCGTTTTGTTTGCATAATCCATCAAAACCTGCGTCCGCTCCCTCGCCTGTGCGTTTTCATAGGTTACGTCATGCAGAGCCGGATCCTGTCCGATGTCTGCAAAATGGCTGAGAACGGAGCTCTTAATGTCGATCTCTTTCAGCGTCGCGCCAAGCTCTTTGCTCAGGCGGCAGGCATTGCGATAGGTTCTGTCCGTGGTGCCGAAGCAGGGCATTGTAATACAGTGGATTCCTTTTCTGTCAAAGCCGCCGATGTCAAAGGCGCGCGCGGTAGCAAGCAGGGCCAGCGTGGAATCGAGTCCGCCGGATAAACCGATCACCGCTGTTTTGGTGTTTGTATGAAGAAGGCGTTTCCTGAGGGCGTATGCCTGCATGTTCAAAATTTCCGCGCAGCGGACCTCCCGGCTGTCATCGTCGCGTGGTACAAACGGAGTTTCTTCATATCTGCGCATCAGCTTCCGATGATTTCTTCGGCGCAGCGGAATCGCAATGGTTCGTACGCAGCCGCTGCGCTCCGTAAAGGTGCTTACAGTACGCCGTTCGCGGGAAAGCAGCTCTGTATCGGTATCGGCAAATAGAATCCCCTCATCTTCAAACAATTCGGATTCCGCCAGAAGCGAGGCGTTTTCGTAAATAAAGCGGTGACCGGAAAAAACCATGTCCGAGGTTGATTCATACGCGCCCGCATCGCTGTACACATAGGCGCAGAAATTTTTGCCCGAATGCGCGGCAGCAAGCGTTTTTCTGTACTCACGCTTTCCGATGATCTCATTGCTGGCAGAAAGATTGCATAAAATCAGCGCGCCCGCTTCTGCGAGCCTGCTGGACGGCGGATTGCGCACCCATAAATCCTCGCAGATTTCCACGCCGAACCGCAATCCCTCCAAAGCGCAGGTACAGTCGAATATAAGGCTTCCGAACGGAATCCGTTCGCTTCCGAAAGACAACTGCCTGTCCTGACCGTCTTCCCGATACGGCGTAAAATAGCGCATTTCATAAAACTCTCCGTAATTGGGGATATTCTGTTTCGGTACGATTCCGTATATTTTCCCGTCAAAGAGAACTGCGGCAGCATTATACAGGTTTGCGCCGTCTGCAACGGGAAGGCCGATTACAGCTATGCAGGATAAGCCTTTTGTGCTTTCTGCGATTCGGAGCGTCTCCTGCCTTGCGCTTTCCAGAAGCCGCGTCTGCAGGAAAAGATCCCCGCAGGTATAGCCCGTCACAGAAAGCTCCGGAAATACGAGCAGATCGCATTCCTCCGCTTCCGCCTTTTGGATGGTTTCTATGATCCGATCCGCGTTGTACGCACAATTTGCAACCTTTATAGAAGGCGCTGCGGCGCCCAAGCGAACATAACCGTATTTCATATCAGAACAGCCTCCTTGTCCTCCGAGAGGAAAAACCTTTAAAATTATATAATAAAACGACCTGCCCTTCAATAGCGAATTGAATCTGCAGGCCGTTTTCCGTACTGTTTTTTATTAGTCGAGCTTTTCCGTAATCTTGGCGGCTTTTCCGACTCTTCCGCGCAGATAATAGAGCTTCGCTCTTCTGACCTTACCGTGTCTTACCGTTTCAATCTTTGCGATCTTCGGAGAATGTACCGGGAAAATTCTTTCGACACCTACTCCGTAAGAAATCCTTCTGACTGTAAACGTCTCGCAAAGGCCTGTCCCGCGCTTGCCGATGACCGTGCCCTCGAAAATCTGAATTCTTTCCCGAGTGCCTTCCTTAACCTTAAAGTGGACCTTGACGTAGTCTCCGATCAGCAGAGGGGCGGTCTGTTCTTTTAAATAATCTGCTTCTACCGCTTTAATGATATCCATTTCTTCTTCACTCCTTCCGACAAGACGTTCTTACGAAGATTGCAGAGGACCGTCTTACTTGCCCGCGCCGCCTTTGCTGTTCAAGCGCAGTTCTTGCCGGCGCGCATAACATTAGAATTATACCATGCCGTTTTATTTGCTGTCAAGCTTTTTTGTTTTCACCTTTATCTTATCGTCGTTTATGCAATATTTATATTTACGCATTCATCCAAATGCCGTCCTCCGAGATTTTCTTCCAGTCGGGACGCAGCACCCGGATCGGTTCGCGCTGTTTCGTTGTTTCCCTGGTTTGTATAATATATCCCTGGCTGATCAAATCAGCCACGCAGCTTTTTACTTTCGTCGCGGATATATCATACTTCCCCGATACACATTCCACCGTTTTCATGAAAGTCGGCTGTTTGTTTCCTCTTTCCATTGTCGTCTTCAGCGACGTAAAAATCATATCGTAAACCGGCAGGTTCTCCTCGTTTTCAAGCGGTACTTCCACGGTCCAGTCGGCGCTGTTCTTTAAGTTTCTGCTGATACAATTCTTTACGCCGTAGACACCGACCTTTTTATTGCAAAAATTTCTGAGAAATGCGGCGGCCGAGCTGAAATGTCCGTCGCCGGAAAAAATAATAAACAATTCCGCCTCATGATAGGATAATGCCTTTTGATAAATATTATCAAGGATAATAAAATCCGTATAATCTTTTTTATAATGCATGTCGGGATTGTAAGTATCAATTATTTTATTCGTAAAAGTGCGGATCCGTTTCGTTTCCGTCTCTTTCTCACGGAATTTTGAAAAATCGCCGAAAAATATGACCTCTACTATATTGCATTTCTTTTTCAAATCATTAAACCAAGCCTGTATGTTCGGTTTCATATGATGCAGTTTTTCCATCGAAATAAACCAGTGCTCATAGTCGACAAAAGCTATGGCCTTCGGTAAACCGTTGTTCTGCCCGATTTGCCGGCGCTTTCGGCCGAGCAAACCGAAAAATCTTTTTCCCATTAACATTCCTCCAAGTTCTATTAATGAGCATAAAGACGATATTATAAAGAATTGCTCTCAAATCGGGAATTGAGAGCAATCGATACAGCAAAAGCAAATTTTATTTAACGGCTTCCTTCAGCGCTTTTCCCGCTTTGAAAGAAGGAACTCTCGTAGCAGGGATTACAACTTTCTCACCTTTTTTCGCAGGATTAATTCCGACTCTGCCGGCTCTGTCCTTTACAGAAAACGTTCCGAATCCGACGAGGGAAACTTTATCGCCTTCCGCCAAAGCTTTCGTAATTTCAGAAAATACGAGATCAACCATTACTGCGCTGTCTTTTTTGGTAACGCCCGTTTTGTCTGATATGATTGTTACTAAATCGGCTTTCTTCATAAAAAAACCTCCCTGTATTTTTATATGAATTTCATTATAGTACGCGGAAGCCTTTAAGTCAAGCCTTTTTAAGAATCTGCGCAATTTGCGCAGATCGGTCTCATGTTGCAGTATCTGCACGGCGGCGGATCCGCATATGGCGACGGAGCGATGGGATAGTTCCCCTCCGCAATCTGTGCGGCGGCATTCTGAATGTTTGCGTAAGCCCATTCCCGCATCGTCTGAAACTCTTCTTCCGATTTCAGCATTTTGCTCCCTGCAAAGGAAAGGCCGCCGCCCGAAAGGCGTCTTCCTCCGATGACGCCCGTTTCACTGCCGCCGGTCATGCCGTCCAACACGCAGCGGTCATCCAGCACGAACCCGTTCATTGCAAACTGTTTTTCACTGTCTTTTGCGGGCGCACAGGAAAGATGGCTTTTCACCGTGGTAATATCATCGCCAAACTTAAAATACAGCGCGCCTCCCGGATAAGCGGTTCCCTTCGGATAGGAGTCCAGAACGGCATTGAGATAAGTCAGCAGCTGAAGCTTGATTCCTGCCTGGATTTCCCGATCCGAGAGCGTTACCGGAGCGGATTTGTAGTCTATCACCCGCACGTACTTTTTACCATTCTCTTCCATAATATCATAGCGATCGATTCGGCCCGTTACACTGATCTTTTCCAGGAAGGGCGTTTCCGCGGAAGGCTTCAGCACAATCGGCCGCAAAATCGAATGATCCGTATCGTCGAACGGCACCTCAAATCCGCATACCGAAAACGAGCCCGCATCAAGCTGTTTTTTTACATGAAAAAACGCAGCCGCGGCATATTTTTTGATTCTTTCCAGCGCATGGGTTTCCCGCCCGCTCAGCTCCGTGTCAGCGAAACGCATTTTTGCGGCTACCGTTTCGTACACGCCCTCCACGATTTCCCGGCACTGCGCAAGATCGGCGGCGCCGCGCGGCAGAAGGAAAAGATGGTCCGATGCTTCGTTTACGATCTCGTGAAGAACCGTTCCAAGATCGTAAAGCTCCAGCGCCGCCTCTTCTCTTGGCCTCAGACGCAGTCCATATGACAGCAGATAACTGAACGGACATTTATAATACGATTCGATCCTAGACACGGTCGTATGGAATACGCCTTTCAGCTTCAGCAGATCAAGATTTGTTTGGCCAGCGATCCGCACCGCAGTGTCGGGGCTTTTTTCCGATAGATGCCGCTCTGCCTGCGGCTGTCTGCAAATGGAGATGTGTGGAAAAACGTTCCTGATTTTCCGCAGAATTACAGGAGACGGCTTCATTTCTTTTCCCGAAATGTCCTCAAGCGGCCAGGAAATTTCCAGGAAATCGGAAGGAAGCGATAAAGCGGCATAAATATAATAATTTTCCTTCGACGCTTTCGCGCCGCTATCATCCGCAAGCTCAACGCGGTGTTTTTTGAGAAGCTCCCGTTCCTGATCGCGTAAAATCCCGTCGTCCGCAAAATGGGAAGGAAGGATACCCTCGTTTGCGCCAAGCAAAAAAAGCGCCTTGACCTCCCCGCTTCTGGAACGTTCTATGTTCATGATCTGCACGCTGTCGATCGAGGAAGGTAAAAATCCGATTTTATACTGTGAAAAGCCGGCGCTTAAAAGCCGAAGGAGCTTCCCGGCCGCATCTGCGGCGCCATGCATCGGCAGGCCGCCAAGGAATAAAACGACCTGTTCGATGACCTCCATTACGATATTCCAGATTCTCGAATATTCCTCCGAAAGCTCAGGCTGAGAAGAGTCCCGCAAATCTTCTGAAAGGGCCTCCATCGTCTGTCGGAATTCCCACTTGCTGAAAAAGAGAGAAAACGCGACACAGACCTCTTTTATGGTTTTGCAGTTTGAGAAGCTCGCCGTGAGCGCGTCAAGCTCCGAAAAAAACAGCGCACAGAATTCCTCACTTTCCTTCTTCCACCGCCGTCTGCCCCGAAGCCCCTTTTTCAGGATATAATTTTCCATTCGATCGCTGTCCGCGCCAAAATTCAGAATTCCGGATTTCAAGCATTCCAGCACATCTTTAATCTGCCAGTCGTCCGCAAGAATACTCAAAATACCAAGGATTGTCTTGATCAGCGGATTATTATCCAGCATCTTTTTGTCGTCAATGTAAAACGGGATGCCGTATTTTTTAAAAACGGCTTTTATCATAACGTCGTATCCCTCTACATTGCGAAGCGCTACGGCGATATGGCGATATTCTGCCGAACCGGTATCATGGAGTCTTCGGATCTGCCGAGCGCAGCGGACGACTTCGTCGTACGGGCCATGACACTCTGCAAGCGTAATCTGCTGCGCGGATCGTTTCTCTGCGGCGCCGCGCAGCGTCGGCAGCGCCTGCTCCAAGTAAAAAAGGGACGAATTTCCATATTTGCTGCGGTTGCTTTCCGGATCTGCGCTCAGATTCACTACAGAGCACGGGATTCCGTTTCGCTCCGCCAAATCCTTGAGGCGGCGGAAGGTATTGTCGGTACATTCAAACGCCGGCTCCCCCCTGAGATCGGTACACAGCGTTACGGTAACTTTCCGGCACTGACGCAGCATCAGCGTAATCAGCTCGAATTCTTTGCTTGTAAATCCGGTAAAAGAATCGATCCAAACAGATCGCCCGCGGAAAAATTCGTTTTTCCGGATATGATTCAGCATTCGTTCGAATACATCGTTTTCATCCGTAAAGCGATCCTTCTTCATCGCTTGATATTCCTGTAAAATCAGTCCGAGATCTCGGAGCTTGCGGTCCAGATAAACATCTCCCGTTTCCAGGCCGCCAAGCAGCTTCCAGGTAACGTCGTATTTGCCGAACTCTTCCAGAAGAGACAGCAGACGGGCAATTTCACCGGGACGTTCAGAAAGACCGGAAAAATATTTAAGCTTCCCGGATAAGTTTTCCAGCGCGGAGGTCAGCATCATGATTTTGCCGCATTCGCAGAGCGGTTCAGTAGCATCACCGCCGTATGTACTAAGAATACGATAAGAAAAACGTTTGAAATTCAGCACCTCATGGCCGATCAGACCTTGTATTTTAAAGCCCTCCGCTTTCTGGTAATCCAGCAGGCGGCGTTCCGTCAGCATCGTATACTGCTCGGGTACGAAGAAATACGCATAAGCATCTGCCGCGCCGCTTCTTTGAATATAGGCGTTGAATTCTGTGATACATTTTCCGCTTTTCCCGCTTCCCGTGCGGCCTGCGACAAGATTCAGCATCCGATCACCGCAGCGTTAACGATCTTTATAAAGCGCCGGACTTTTGTAGACCGATCTGTTTTCCAGGGACCAGATCCGTTCGCTGAAGCAGCCGGGCTCCGTGCTTTCCTCCGCCTGCTCCATGTCGTACATTCTGGCATCCAGGATATCCAGATAATGCAGCAGCTCCGCCTCCGGAAAGGCCGGCGGCTTCGGACTTCCATGCTCCGGAATATAATGGTGGGAAAGAATCATATGTTTCAGCAGCATGGTCTTTTCCGGCGTGATGGCAAGCGTTTTTCCGACAGAATCCACATAATTGATCCCTTGTATGATATGTCCGAGCAGCGTTCCCTCCACTGTATATTCCGAAACCAGCCCCGTGTCGCTCTGCTTCATTTCAAAAAGCTTTCCGATGTCATGCAGAATCACTCCGGCGTACAGCAGGTCTTTATTGAGAAAGGTATAGATGGAGGAAAGCGTCAGCGCGCACCGCAGCATCGTGGAGGTATGGAACAAAAGACCGGAGCGCACCGCATGATGATTTTTTTTCGCGGCCGGCGCGATCAGCAGCGCCGATTGATTCTGTTCAATGATAAAGGAAGTAATTTTCTGAAACTCTTCGTCCTGCATTTTTTCCCGAATCACCGTCTTCACAAAGCGAAGCATCGCCTCGCCGGAATACGGCGCCGAAGGAATGTAGTCTTCGATTTTTATATGATCGGAATCCAGGACTTTGCCCATGAAGTCAATTTTAAACTGCGGCTGTCCCTGCCAGTCCAGCACGGAGCCCCGGGCCTTCACCAAAATGCCGGCACGGAATCGCGACGCGTTCTCCTCGTCCCAATCCCAAAGCTTTGCGTTAATCTCTCCCGTTTTGTCGGCAAACGTAAAATTCATATACTTATTGTTTGTCGTTGTCGTTTTGAGCTCCGACTCTCTGATATAAAATACGCCTTGTACCGAATCGCCCGATTTGAAATCAGCAATTTTCTTTTCCATGTATACAGGCATCGTTCTAACCTCCGTATTTCTTAATTTGTCATCTCGTGGGACAGCATCGAGGCGATCCCGGCCAGCTCCGAGAGCACATCCTCCGAAACGCCGAAGCCGAAAAGCGAGTCGCCGCCGTCTGCTTCGGAAAGATGCCGCAGCGCAGCTCTTGTGCCGCTTAAAAGCGGTTTGCCCCATTGGCGTTCTATTTCCCCCGGATCGGGCTGAAGTCCCTGATATTGCGTCAATTTCAGTAAGAAAACGCAGCGCACGAAGTCCGGCCTTCTCCGTCCGGCAGCAATCAGATACAGACTGTTAAGAAATAAACGCAGCGTTTCCTCGTCCGGCAGTTCCTCCTGAATGATCTTCAGCAATACGGAGCTCATCGTTCCGGCCGCGCGGATTCTGTCGTAGTCCTCGCTCAGACCGCGGAACGGCTCGATCAGCGTCCCTCCCGTCAGCGTATACAATCCGGAGTTTCCCCTGTAAAGCTCCAGCTCGCTGTAAGCGAAAAGCTGTGCAAGCTGTATCATGGCGCTTCCCGGTTTTCGAACGCCCTTGGCTGCCGCCGTCATTTTACCATACTCTCTTGAAAAAATCACCAGAAGCTTTCCGTTTTCCCCAAGCGGCGATTCCTTTAGAACAATGCCTTCCGTTTTAAAGTGGCGCTCTGCACTCATTGAAATCCAAGTTCCTTCAGCATGCCGGGGCTGTTGCGCCAATCATCCTTGACCTTTACCCAAAGCTTCAGATTAACTTGTCCTCCGACAATCCGTTCGATATCCCTGCGTGCGGCAGAGCCGATCTGTTTGAGCTTTTCCCCGTTTTTTCCGATCAGGATTCCTTTATGCGTCGCTTTTTCACAATAAATATTGGCTTCTATGGAAGTGATTCCGCCGCTGCCGCCCGGCTCTTTATAGCGGATGATTTCGATCCCCGCACCATGCGGCACCTCGTCATTCGTATTCCGTAAAATTTTTTCCCGGATGATTTCGGATACGATGGTACGCATCGTCGTATCCGCTGTGATATTTTCCGGAAAATACTGCGGGCCTTCCTTCAGGCAGCCCAGTATTGCATCCCGCAGAATGTCGAGCCCCTCCCGCTTGAGGGCGGACAGCGGAATGATCTCCCGGAACGGATACAGCTCCGCATACGTTTTGATTTTCTCCAGGAGAAGCTCCTTTCGTACCGCATCCGTTTTGTTGATCACTAAAAAAACGGGCTTGTTTTTCACTGCCTTTAATTTTTCGATGATTCGGACATCGTTCTGCGACAGGGCGCGGTCCGTCGCATCGCATACCATCACGATCACATCCACTTCCCCGAAGGTTGCGGAGGCGGATGCTACCATATATTCGCCGAGCTTGTTCTTCGGCGTGTGGATTCCCGGCGTGTCAATAAAGATCATCTGATAGCCCGGCTCGGTAATAATCGCTCTTAAATTGCTTCTTGTCGTCTGCGGCTTCGGAGAGGTGATGGCCACCTTCTCGCCCAGCAAGCTGTTGATAATGGTCGATTTCCCGACATTCGGCTTCCCGATCACGGTGATAAAGCCGGAGCGGAAAGCGGATTCGCTGTTTATCATGGCGGCTCCTTTCTAAACGCTGCCGGCATCTCTGGTATACCGGAGCGCTGTTAATATTTCATCGGCAAAGCCAAACATCTGCTGTTCCTCTTCCTCGGTTGTATGGTCATAGCCGAGCAGGTGCAGCATTCCGTGGCAAATCAGGAATGCGCATTCGCGTTCTTCCGAGTGTCCGTATTCCTTTGCCTGCCGCTTTACGGCCGGTACGGAAACTACGATATCACCCAGAAGCAGGAGCGCGGTGGCTTCCTCTGCAGCGCACGGCGGAAGGGTTCCCCTGCCATACGTAAAATCGTTGAAAGGAAAGGAAAGCACATCGGTAACACGGTCGATTTCGCGGTATTCCCGGTTGATTTCCCGAATGGAGGCATCATCCGTAAACAGAATATTGACCTCTGCTCCCCGGATTCCCGCGTCCGCGCAGGCGGAACGAATTTCAGCAGCGCAGGGTGCGGCGCAGACGCCTTCAACGACGCACCGGGCGATTTCGCGGTATTTTTTCTGCTCGGCCCGGTCCGCAAGTCCGCTTTTTTCAAAACGGACGGTGCTTTTATATCTCATCATTTCGTTTTCTCGCCTCTTTTTTCGTATTTTTCATATGCCTTTATGATTTTCTGTACCAGCTCGCAGCGGACGACATCCTTCTCCGTCAGATCAATGAAAGAAATGCCGGAGATGCCGTTCAGAATTCTCTTTACTTTTTTGAGCCCGGAGGACTTGTCCGGAGGCAGATCGATCTGCGTGACATCTCCCGTCACCACTGCCTTAGAGCCCTCGCCGAGCCTGGTGAGGAACATTTTCAGCTGCTCCTGCGTCGTATTCTGTGCCTCGTCCAAAATGATAAAGGAATGGTCCAGCGTTCTGCCGCGCATATAAGCAAGCGGCGCAATTTCAATCGTTCCCCGTTCGAAGTTTCTCGTAAAGCTGTCAAAGCCCATGATGTCGTACAGCGCGTCATACAGCGGCCGGACGTACGGATCTACTTTGCTCTGCAGATCTCCGGGCAGAAAGCCGAGTTTTTCTCCTGCCTCCACTGCGGGACGCGTCAGTATGATTCTGGAAATTTCGTTCTTTTTCAGGGCGCTGACCGCCATTGCCACGGCCAGGTACGTTTTGCCGGTTCCGGCAGGGCCGATTCCAAATACGAGCTGATTCTCACGGATTGCCTCGATATATTGCGCCTGTCCGTTTGTTTTCGGCCGTATGGGCCGGCCTTTTATGTTCATGCAGACAACGTCCGCCATATAATCGTTCTGCAGGGCGCTAAGACCGCTTTCCGCCGCCATATCACAGAAATATGCGGTCATCTGCCTTGTAATCAGCTCGTTTCTTCGGGAAAGCTCCGCCATCTTCTCCAGCACTGCCGCCGCGCAAATGCAGTCCTTCTCCTCCCCGCGGATTACGATGTCGTCTTCCGAAATTTCGGTTTTCACATTGAATGCTTCTTCGACGATGGAAATATTGGAATCGTTGTTGCCAAATATATTCGCCATGTCCTTCAGATTCTCTATATGAATGCTTTTTTCCAACCAGCAAACGCCTCCGTTGATTTCATTTTCTATCCTGACAGTTTAGCATTCCTGGCGCTGTCATGTCAACTGAAACGCATCGAGCTCTGTCAGAATGTCTTCCATTTTTTGCTCCAGGCTGAGTTTTTCGTCATAGATCCGCTCCAGGCCCTCATAATCGCTCGCATTTTTCGGATCTGCAAGCTCTCTTTCTATATTGTCCAGTTTTCTGCAGATTTCTTCGCACTCCTTTTCAAGCTGCTCCTTTCGGGCTTCCATTTTGCGGAGTCTGGCACGTTCTTCCTTCTGTTTCCGATATGCATCGCCGGCGCTTCGGTCCGGAGCGTCCGTCGGAGCCTGCAGTCGGTCCCCGCAATAATCCGGAATATGGATCAGGCGCGTTGCCAGCTTCTGTTTAAAATACCGGTCATGGGAGACGGCAATCAGCGTTCCTTCGAATACGGACAACGCGTTTTCCAGGACTTCTCTTGTTTTTATGTCCAGATGGTTCGTCGGCTCATCCAGGAAAAGCAGAGAAGAACGGTCGTACGATATTTTTAAAATGGCGACGCGTGATTTCTCTCCGCCGCTCAGGCTCTCAATCGGTTTGAAAACATCTTCTCCCCGGAAGCCGAACGCGGCAAGTGCGCTTCGGATTTTTCCGGGAGAAATCAGGCTGACTGCCGGACGTCCGCGGTTGGCGTGCTCATAGACCTCATCAAAGACGGTCCGCTTGCCGTCCAGCTCGGAAAGATCTTGCGCATAATAGGAAAAGCGAATGTTCGCCCCGATTCGAAAGCTGCCGGCAGAGGGTGAAAGCTTTCCCGTCAAAATTTTGAGAAGCGTGGATTTGCCGCAGCCGTTCGGTCCCTCAAGAAAGACCTTTTCTCCGCGGCGGACCTGAAAGGAAAGTGCTCGGAACAGCTCGCGCTCCGGATACGCGTAGGACAGGCTGCATACATCCAGCACCTCTTTTCCTCCCAGCGTTTCGATTTCAAAATGGATCGGCGGCGTCTGATCCGCATCCGAGGGCTTTTCCAGGATCGTCATCTTTTCAAGCTGCTTGAGCCTGCTTTCCGCGGCAATGATATTCCGTTCCCGATTCCACTGTCGTTGTTTTTCTATAAAAGCCTCTATTTTTGCGATCTGCCGCTGCTGCTGTTTATAGCAGCGCTCCAGATATGCTTTGTCATGATTTCTAAGCTCCGTGTATTTGCTGTACGGCGCATGATAAAGGTATGCGCTCCCGTTTTCGATCAGAAGCGTTTTGTCGGTCGCCGCGTCCAGAAAACAGCGGTCATGGGAAATGATGAGCAGCGTTCCGGGATACGTTTTGATCTCTTCCTCAAGCCAGGAAAGTGATTCTGCGTCCAAATGGTTGGTTGGCTCGTCCAGGATGAGCAGCTTCGGCTGTCTCAATATGATTTTTCCGAGCGCAAGCCGTGTTTTCTGCCCTCCGCTTAGTACGCCGACGGGGAGACTCCACATTGCTTTATCGAATCCCAGACCTCGCAGAATGCTCTCGGCACGGCTCTTGTAGGTCAAGCCGTCCTGTTTTACAAAATGATCATACATGGCGTTGAGCTTTTCGGATAATGCGGGCGCCTGCTGCTCTGTGCAGTGCTTCAGTTCCTCTTCCAATTCTGCAATCGCCGTTTCTTGGCGAATCAGGTCGGAATAGGACGAAAGAAACTCTCCGTAAACGTCAAGATCAGAATCAAGTCCTGCATTCTGCGGCAGATATCCCGCGTCCGACGTAATTTTCCCGTATCGGAAAAGGCTTCCCTCCGTCGGCGCATATTCTCCTAAAAGGATTTTGATAAACGTCGTTTTCCCTGCACCGTTGTCTCCGATGATCCCAATCCGGTCTTTCTCGTTAATAGATAGATTAATATGCTCCAATATGGTATCCGCTCCGAAGCGGAAGCCCATGTCCTGGCATGAATAAAGAATCATTTTATAAATCCCTTCTTCCTGTTGCAAATACGGCGGCGAACACGCACCCGGCGCCCTGGCGGAGCAAAATGTGCGTGCATTCCCGAATCGTCGCCCCCGTTGTCAGGATATCGTCGATCAAAAGAATCGATCGGTTGCGGAGCGCTGCGGGACTTCCCGTGTATCCGTAACGGTCCTCCTGGTTTCTCTCGCTCCGGTTTTTTCGGTCCGCCGCATTGTCCCCCGCTGCGTCTTTTTTATAAAAGCAGCTGACATATTGCAACCCGCTTTTTTTGGCAATTCTTTTGACAATTTCCAATGTCTGGTCGTAGCCGCGCACGGCGAGGCTCCTGCCGCTGACCGGCACGTAGGCCGCAAGGTCAAATTGGCCGTAGCCTCCAGATTCCAGCATCCGTTTGTGAAACAGCTCGGCGAATGGTTCCGCCATCCAGAGCTCACCTTTGTATTTATATCTGAGCACGGCCTCCCGAAGCAGGCCGGTGTACCGGTATGCGTAATATAATCCGACGTTATCCGGTAAAACCTCCTGCGGCTCGCAGAGCCCGTTTCCCTTTATGGACTGCAGCTCCGCAGCGCAAGCCTCGCAGAGCGGGAACGTTTCTAAGGAGCGTTGAAGTGTGCGCCCGCAGAGCGGACAGAGCGGAGGATAAAGCAAATCAAGAATCCGCATCGTTTTCCAGCATCCGTTTCAGACCGGTAAAGCGCAGCTGCTGCCGGTCGTTTTCCGCCATAAATTGAATCTGCTCCCTTGTCCCGACGATGACAACCATTTTTCTGGCTCTTGTAATCGCGGTATAAAGAATGTTTCGCGTCATGAGCATGGAAGGAGTTCCCGCCAGCGCGATAACGCAGTACGGAAATTCGCTTCCCTGGCTTTTATGTACCGTAATAGCGTAACAATGCTCGAGCTGTCCAAGTTCGCTGAAGCTGTAGACAGCGAAGCGGCCGTCGTCAAAAAGAACTGTAATTTCTCTGGCTTTTTCATGGATCTGCGCAATTTCTCCCATTTCTCCGTTGAAAATCCCTTCGCCTTCCTCTTCCGGGCAATCGTTCCGGTGCCATTTGATCTTGTAGTTGTTTTTGATCTGCATAATTCGGTCTCCCTCGCGGTATACCGTATTGTTTATGAAAAATTCACGTTTGTACGATTCCGGCGGATTCAGCGTTTCCTGAAGCAGTTCATTCATATGAAGCGCTCCGCAGATTCCCTTTTTGGCAGGGATCAGAACCTGTATGTCGCGAAGCGGATCAATTCCGTACGCATTTGGCAGTCGTTTGGCGCACAGCTCCACAACGGTCTCTGCGCAGCTTTGCAGGTCGGCGCGTTTGATAAGAAAAAAATCGCCGTTCTTGCGGTTAAATTCCGGCATTTTCCCGTGATTGATCTGATGTGCGTTCCATGCAATCAGGCTCTCGTTGTTCTGCCGATAGATCTGCGAAAGTGTAACGGTGGAAAACAGTCCGGAGGAAAGGATGTCCTTGAGTACGTTTCCCGGCCCTACGGAAGGAAGTTGGTCCTTATCTCCTACCAGAATCAGCTGAATGCGATCCGGGAGCGCTTTCAGCAGATGATACATCAATAGCGTATCTACCATGGAAAGCTCATCGATGATCAGCACGTCAGCCTCGATGGGGTTGCGCTCGTCCCTTTTGAAGGTCAGCTCCGTATCGTCGTCCGCATCATCTCCCGAAAATTCAAGCAGGCGATGAATGGTCTTTGCCTGTATTCCGCAGGCTTCGGTCATCCGCTTGGCCGCTCTGCCGGTTGGCGCGGCAAGGAGACAGCTTTTATTGCAGGAGGAGAGGAAAGAAACCAGAGCGCGAATAATCGTCGTTTTTCCGGTACCCGGGCCTCCCGTGATGACCGTAACGCCGTTTTCCCCGGCAATCCTGACGGCCTTTGTTTGATCCTCGTTCAGAGCGCAGCCTGTAACGCTGGCAAACTGCCGCAGACTGATTTCGAAATTTTTTTCGTCAAGCGTATATTGCTCGCTGCGCAGAGAGCATAAGCGCTTCGCAATATACTGCTCGCAATGATAAAGATAGGACAGATATACGACGCGCGTACCCGCCTCATCCATCTGAACGTCAACCCTTGATAGAAGCGCAAGCGCCTCGATTTCAGAGGCGATTTTTTCTTTTTCGATCTGTAAAAGCGCGGCGCATTCGTTTTCCAGGATTTCCATGGGGATGCAGACATGCCCATACTGCATTCCCTGTTTCAGACAGTGCAGGATGCCGGCGCGGATTCTGCTTTCCGAATCATACGGCAGTCCCATCGCCCGGCCGATCCGGTCCGCCGTTTTAAACCCGA
Organism: uncultured Clostridia bacterium; assembly: GCA_904420095.1. GTDB lineage: Bacteria > Bacillota > Clostridia > UBA1212 > UBA1255 > Egerieisoma > Egerieisoma faecipullorum. Next base: position 18,441 of record CAJFUB010000007.1, on the reverse strand, counting down.
CTTCCGGCAGATCCCCAATCATGATATAGGGATTCTCCTTAATCATTTCGACGGCATTTTCGCCGTATTTTTGATAGGCCTTCACGGCAAGCTTTGTTCCGGCCTCATACTTGCTGAAAAACATAACGATATCGCTCATCCGGAAATGCTCCCGAAACGCAGTCCCGATCCGCATCGCCTTATTGTGGGTAATCCCTTTCAATTCGGCAAGCTTTTCCGGATGATTCAGTATCGTTTCGTACGTTTCCGTTCCGAATACGCTTACGATCAGATGGGCGGTCGCATTCCCGACGCCCTCGATCAGTCCCGACGAGAGAAACGCCTCCATATTTTCTGGATCCTGCGGAAATTCCTTTTCGAAGGAAACAGCGGCAAATTGATCGCCATAGACGTCATGCGTTACCCAGCTTCCTTCCAGTACGACCGTCTCGCCTACCTGGACAAAGGGCAACGTTCCTTTCACGGTAACGATTTCGTCCGCCGTTTCAAGCTCGCAGATTTTAAAGCCGCTTTCCTCATTTTCAAATATGATCTCCGTAACGATCCCTTTTATTTTACAATCGGATCCTCCCGCAGTCATAAAATCGTTTCCGCTCCTCCCCAAGCACAAAAGCGCCGTGTAGCAGCACGCCCTTGCGGCGCATAGAATATACCGTGCCAAACAGAAGAAAGGATCGCTTGCTTATGGATATTGCTTACATCATTGTCATTCTGATCATGGAAACAATCATGCATGTCTTGCTGTTTATTCATTCATAAGCGCTTCGAATTCTTCGCCTTCGATCCGTTCCTTTTCCAGGAGAGCACGTGCGATCCGGTTCAGCTTGTCGATATTATCCGTCAGAACCGCCTTTACTTGCGCATACGCATGGTCTATGATGGTTTTCACTTCTCTGTCAATCTGTGCCGCGGTTTCTTCGCTGTACGTCCGCGTATGACCGTAATCCTTTCCGATAAACACTTCGTTGCTGTCGTTATCGAACACAAGATTTCCGATACTCTCGCTCATGCCGTATTTCGCGACCATATTGTGCGCCACGGTATTGGCCCGCTTCAAATCGGAAGAGGCCCCGGTGCTGACCTCATTCAGGACAAGGTCCTCCGCCGCTTTTCCGCCAAGGCAGATCATGATTTCCTCATTGAGCTGCGAACGCGTCATATAAGAAGTATCCTCTTCGGGACGATGCGCCGTATAACCGCCGGCGCCGCCTGCAGGGATAATCGAAATCCGATCCACTTTCTCCGTACTGGAAAGAAGCTTTACCGCAATTGCGTGTCCGACCTCGTGAAGCGCCGTAAGCCATTTATCCTTTTCCGTCATCACACGGCTTTTTTTCTCAGGACCGACAATGACGCGGAAGGTTGCCTCCTTGATCTGCTGCGGCCCGATCGCTTCCTGACGGTCCCGGGCGGCAAGCAGCGCCGCTTCATTCAGAAGATTTTCCAGATCCGCCGCGGTAAAGCCGGACGTAATCTTGGCAACGTCCGAAAGATTCACATTCTCCTGCAGCGGTTTATTTTTTGCATGCACCTTCAAAATTTCTTCTCTTGCTTTGATATCAGGATAGCCGACTACGATTTTTCTGTCAAAGCGTCCCGGCCGCGTAAGCGCCGGATCCAAAATATCCGGCCGGTTGGTCGCTGCAATTACGATCACGCCCTCATTCATTCCGAAGCCGTCCATTTCCACCAGCAGCTGGTTCAGCGTCTGTTCCCGTTCGTCATGGCCGCCGCCAAGTCCCGCGCCGCGATGCCTGCCCACCGCATCGATTTCATCAATAAATACGATACAAGGAGAATTTTTCTTCGCCTGTTCGAAAAGGTCGCGGACTCTTGAGGCTCCGACACCGACATACATTTCCACAAAATCCGATCCGCTGATTGAGAAAAACGGCACGCCCGCTTCTCCGGCAACGGCTTTTGCGAGATACGTTTTACCCGTTCCCGGAGGGCCCACCATCAGCACGCCCTTCGGGATTCTTGCGCCAAGCATGGAATACCTTTTAGGATTCTTCAAAAACGAGACGAGTTCCATCATCTCTTCCTTCTCTTCTTCCGCTCCCGCTACGTCGGCGAAGGTGATTTTGCTTGTCGTGTAAAGACGCGCCCTGCTTTTTCCGAAATTCATGACCTTTCCGCCGCCGCCCTGGCCCTGTCCGAGCATGACGTACATAAATATGAAAAAGAGCACGACAAGCAGGATGTACGGCAGAATCGATACGATGAACGGAATTTTCTTGACCACAGCCTTATATTCGATCGTACTTCCGTTTTGCAGCTCGCTGAGCATCATCTGATCGAAATTTTCATACGATTTGATGTTCAGCATATATTTTCCGGCCTTCATTTCCTGATCGGAGCTGCTGGTTTCCTTAAGCACCACGGTGGCGGTATTGTCCTCCAGGTCAACTTTTTCTATATTATCGGCATTCAGTTCGCGCATAAATTCCGTGTATGTTATTTCAGGCGGATTAATCAGGCTCGTAATCACCAAGCCGAAAAGCACAATGATTCCGACGATCACCAAATATGGTGAAATACTTTTCAATAATTTCAAGAGGGCGGCCTCCTTTACTTTCTGTAAATTTTCTCGTCCAGGACATACAGATCCGGCAGATTGCGCAAAATTCCGTTATAATCCAATCCGTAGCCTACGACATACTCATCAGGAACAGTTATTCCCGTATACTCGGCTTTTAAATCAACCTTTCTTCTTGAAGGCTTGTCAAACGCCGTGCAGAGCCGGACGCTCAGCGGATTTCTGGCAGAGAGCAGCTCTTTCAGATAAGCAAGCGTCAGCCCCGTATCTATAATATCTTCTACAATGATGACGTGCTTCCCGCTGAGCGGCACGTCCACATCCTTGATCAGCTGGACGATTCCGGAGGATTTTGTAGAAGATCCGTAACTTGAAACAGCGATAAAATCCATTTCCACAGGAATCCGGATTTCTCGAACCAAATCCGCCAGAAACATAAAGCCGCCTTTCAGAACGCCGATTAAAAACAATTCCTTTCCCCGGTAATCATTCGTAATACGGGCGCCCAAATCCATGACCATGCTCCGGATTTTTTCCCGCGGAACCAGAACTCTGCCCAGGTATTCTTCTATTTCTTTCATCCGTTAACCTCCGTCTGAGCAATATGTTTTAATATTATAACACGAGTTGTATTTTTATCAATAGGGGCCAGCGCGCTTCTTCGCATTCCCGGAACCCATAAAATTTCACTCCCGATCGCCGCGACGGGGAGAAACTCCCGTTCCATTTTTCCGACCTTCCGATCGATCAGAAATTTTCTGAGACTTTTCCCTCCTGGCGCGCCAAAAGGAATAAAGTGGTCTCCCTGGCGGCAGGTACGAAACTGAATCTGAAAGTTCGATCCAAACGCCCGGCGCAGAGCATCCGCGTCAAAAAGTTCCTTTTCACCGTCTCCGTCCGCTGCGAAGCGCAGTGCCTCCCCGGCGGGCAAGCACATTTCTTCCCACGTAAAACGGCCGCAGAATTCAGCCTGGCGCAGGTCCTGTTCCAGACAGGTTTTGTGTGTAAATGCCAGCGCTCCGTATTCCGTTACGCAGAGGATTCCCTTCGGCAGCTCCAGGATTCGGCCCGGACGGCTCTGCTCCGCGGCCTTGCAGACGCGTTCAATCATAGCGGAATAAATTCCAGAAAAGCCGGGATAGAGAAGTTTGCCGTCCCGATCCGGAATCCTGCTCAAAATAAGACGTACCAGGCGCCTCTGCAGCGCTCCATGCAGATTTTTATATTTTTCCCGGTCCAGAAGAATCCTTTTATAAGGAACGGAGACTTCGCGACAGCAGTCGGAAAATGCGGTCTCAGTCAAAGCATTCAGATAATCGCTGTCAAGCGCCGCGATTTTGGACAAGCACAGGAGCCGCTCCTCGAAGCTTTCCCCGAAAACGTTTTTTAAATACGGCAGGATTTCATTCCGAATTTTATTTCGCGTATATGTGTTATCCGCATTCGTGCTGTCGGTGACCGGAGTAATGCCGTGATAAGCGCAAACGGTTTCCGTTTCTTTTCTCGACAGATCCAATATGGGCCTGATGATGAGATCTTTTTGATATTCGATTCCTCTAAGTCCATCGATGGAGGTACCGCGTGCAATATTGTGCAGGATCGTTTCAATCCGGTCCTCCCGGTTATGCGCCGTAGCGATCAGCGCGCCGTTTGTGCGCGCGGCGGCCGTTCTCAGAAAATCGTATCGGAGGATTCTTGCGGCTTCCTCGATACCGATCGCATGCTCTTCTGCATATGCTGGAACGTTTCCCTCGCCCGAGAGAAAAGGCACCTGCAGGGCTTCTGCAAGCGTCTGCGTAAAACGCAGATCCCGTTCGGCTTCCGCGCCTCGGATTTTATGATTAAAATGAGCGCAGATCAGCCGATTGCTTCCACAGTATTCAAGCAGAAGCAAAAGCATGCAAACAGAATCGGCTCCGCCGGAAACTGCTGCTACGACCGTTTGCGAATCGTTTTCTGAAAGCCCGCATTTCCGCGCAGCGCATTCCGCAAATTTTTGATAAATATCAGAATACATCTTTACTGATTTCCCATAAAGGCAACGTTGCGGAACGCCATTCGCGTCGGCTCATAGGCAAGCTGAACGGTCCCGGTTGCACCGTTCCGGTGTTTTCCGATGATCACTTCCGCAATGTTTTTAAATTGCGAATCTTTGTTATAATAGTCGTCTCTGTAAAGAAACAGCACGATATCCGCATCCTGCTCGATCGCGCCGGATTCTCTCAAATCACTCAGCATCGGCCGTTTATCCGCGCGCTTTTCGACTTCGCGGCTCAGCTGCGAGCCAACGACAACAGGAACGCCCAGCTCGCGCGCCATAATTTTCAAAGATCTGGAAATATCGGAAACCTCATTGACTCTGCTGTCCGAATACCCTCCGCTTTTCATAAGCTGCAAATAGTCTACGATGACAAGCCGGATCCCCTTCTCCAGCTTTAATTTCCTGCATTTTGCACGGATAGACGTCACCGTCATATCGGTATTGTCGTCAAAATAAAGCGGAGCATTCCCGAGCGTATCGAAAATACCTGCGAAATTGTTCCAGTCGTCAGTGCTGAGCTTGCCGCTGCGCAGCTTTTCCGAGTCGATGTTCGCCTCGCTGCTGATGATCCTTTTTACAAGCTGTTCATTGGACATTTCCAGATTGAAAACGGCGACAGGAATATTTTTCCGGACGGCCGCATACTGCGCAAGGTTCAGCATAAACGCGGTCTTTCCCATGCCGGGCCTCGCGGCCACAAGTACAAGATCGGGGCTATGCAGGCCGTAAAGGATTTTATCAAGATCCAAAAAGCCTGTCGGAATTCCGGATACGTCCTTGCCCTGGGAAAGCTCTGAAATTTCCTCGTATACCTGCGGCAGAATATCCGATATTCGGGCGTAGGATTTGGAATTGCGTCCCTGCGAAATGTCAAATATCGTTTTTTCCGCCATTTCCAGCAGACCGTTGACGTCGCCCTCAGGCGCATAGGAGGCCCTGGCGATATCGCCGCCGGCTTTGATCAGACGGCGCTGTGTCGCCTTATCCGAAACGATCGCTGCATATTGGAGCGCGTTTGACACAATCGGCACATCCTCTGTCAGCGATATGACATACTGCGGCCCGCCGGCCTTTGCAATTTCTCCGGAAGCGGTCAGCTCCTCCGTTACCGTGATGACGTCAATCGGCTTTGTCTGCATAAACAGACGCACCATAGCCGCAAAAATCAAGCCGTGGTCTGCCCTGTAAAAGTCCTCCGGGCGCAGAATCTCCATAATATCAAGCATAACGCTCTGCTCTGTAAGAATCGCGCCCAGAACAGATTTCTCCGCATCTATGTTTTGGGGAGGAAGCATTTTCATTGCCGCCCGCAGCCCCCTTATATCACAATATTTACAAGAATCGTGAAAGCGACGCCCGCGTGAATCCGAAGCTCTACACGGTGTTCTCCCGCCGTTTTGATAGGATCATGAAGAACGATTTTTTTCTTATCCACGTCAGCGCCGTACTGTTCTTTCAGGGCGTCGGCAATATCCTTTGCCGATACGGCGCCGAACAGCTTTCCGCTCTCTCCGGCCTTGGCCTTGATCGTTACCGTTTTGTTTTCAAGCCGGGCAGCAAATTCCCTGGCCTGATCCAGAGCTCTCTGCTTTTTGTCCGCAGCCGCTTTTTGCTTGTTTTTTGCTTCGTTGACGTTTCCTGCGGTAGCTTCGATCGCCATTCCGCGCGGGATCAGATAATTCTTGGCATAGCCGTCACTTGCATTTACGATATCGTCCTTTTTCCCCAGGCCATGAATGTCCTGCTTCAGTATGATTTTCATATGAAACCCTCCGTTGCCGCTTTATGCGTATAAATAATCCTTGATATTTTTGAGCAGCGCTCGCTCCGTCTCCTCCATGCTGGCGCCCCGGATCACGGCGGCGGCGGCCGTAAGATGTCCTCCGCCTCCCATCTCCCCCATAATAACCTGGACATTGATTTCTCCAAGGGAGCGGGCCGTAATTTTAACCGAACCGTCCTCTTGTTCAAACAGCACGAAGGAAGCCTCGATTCCCAGCACGTTCAGGAGCTGATCCGCCGCGATAGATATGACGAGATCACGGCTGCGCGTCTGATTTCTGGCTTTGCTGACGGAAATTTTCCCGAAAAAGATTCTTGCGTTCGACGTCACCTTCGTAATTTCCAAAAATGTCTCGAGATCCGGCTGCGTATATTTCCGGACCGATACGGTGTCTACGTTCTGTCCCCGCAGAAAAGAAGCCGCCGCAAACGTCCTGCGCCCGGTTTTAAAGACGAGATTTTTTGTATCTACCAGGATCCCGGCATACATCGCCTCCGCTTCTACCTTTGGAATGGCAAGTCCCGGATGCATGTATTTCAGAATCTCAATCATTAGTTCGCTCGTGGAAGAGGCAGTAACCTCATTATAATCCAAAAGCGTATTTTTGATATACTCGGGCCCCCTTCTGTGGTGATCAATCACCGCAATCCGCTCTGCTCCTTCAAGCAGACGCGGCGCCTCGGTTCTCGAGGCATCGGATACGTCCACCACGACGATCAGCGTATTATCATCGCGGATCGCAAGCGCATAGCTGGTATTAATAAACACGTCGTCATATTCGGGATGTCTCTGGATTTCTTCCAGCATGACGCGAAGAAGCTCTTTCTGTTCCTTCAGAACAATTCTGGCGCGTTTGTTCAGTAAAGTAGCCGCCCGGTATACGGCCAGGCAGGCGCCCAGCGAATCCATATCCGTATCCGGAATGGAATGCCCCATTACTAATACCTTGGAGCTGGAAAGAATCAGATCCTTCAGCTGATTCGCCACAACGCGCGCTTTCACTTCATTTAGGCTCTCCAGCTCGACGTTTCCGGCTCCGTAGTACGAATCCGGCTTTCCTTTATACTTTACGACAGCCTGATCGCCGCCCCGGCTTGAGGCCGTCTCAATGGCCTGCGAAACCTTTTCGTCGTTTTGCACGACGGAATCCTCGTGCGTGGATATGCCGATGCTGAGCGTTACCGGAATACTGTTTCCGACATTGATCTTTTTCGCTTCTGACAGAATGCTGAACTTATCCTTGATCAGCTCGTTCAGAGACTCGTCCTCCATCACAATAAAATACCGATCGCGTACCATTTTTTTCGCGATGGCCTTCTTTCCCTTCAGCCATTTGTCAATCAGCTTAGAAAGCTCTACTGCAATGCTGTTGATCACGATTTCTCCGTTTGTTTGATAAATTTCCTCATAGCTGTCCAGCACGATCTCTCCTACTGCGATTCTTTGTCTGTTATACGTGTCCAGCAGCTGCTTTTCCGAAGTTTTATCGATCAGATACAGCATGACGGCATACCCGTCTCTGCTGCCCACGGAAGTATTCACAATGGAAACCATCGTAATAAAGCAGCGGTCCCCGAGCATGATTTCAAAGGAAAGATCGCAGTCGAGGAGTTCTATTTTGGGACGGATATGAAGGAGATAAATACTTTTCAGCTCCTGTATCATTTCGTTTCTGTCCCGGAAGAGCCCCGCAAACAGCTCGTTGCTCCAGATATAGGTCCCGGCGTCCGAAAGAAAAGCAAGAGGGAGGCTGAAGTTCCGGATCGCCCCTGCTCCGGCGTAAGCGTCTTTCCCGTTCAAATAGAAAGACAGAGCCTTTACCCTGTCCGCCGCTGCCTTTTTCTTGAAAAACAGGATCAGCGCGTTTAAGGTCACGATGAAAACAAAACAGACCGCCGCCAGAATAAGGAAGCCGTAATTTTTGCGCCTCAGGAAATAATATGAAAAAACAACGAACAGAATCGACGCAAATACGATATTAATAACCGTCATATTCAATTTTTCTATAAATCTTTTTTTCATACTATCTCCTGAAAGCAAAATGGTGCTTCCTTTGTGAAAAGGCTGCACCATTTTCGACTCGTTGAATCAATCTGCCGAGAAAGGCATCAGCGCAACGTGTCTGGCTCTTTTGATCGCAATCGTAAGCTGTCTCTGGTGCTTTGCACAGCAGCCGGAAATTCTTCTGGGAAGGATTTTCCCTCTTTCAGAAACGAATTTCCTCAACTTGGCGATTTCCTTATAATCTATACTTTCTGCTTTATCCGCACAAAATGGACAAACCTTTTTTCTGCTTCTTCTTTGTTTTGTGCCGGCCTTCAGATCGCCTTTATCATACGCGTCTTTACCGGACTTTTCTTTCTTCGCATACGGCATTCGTATAAACCTCCTTTACGTATTATTGTTCCGGAACAGGATTAAAACGGGACGTCGCCGTCGTCATCCAGCGGAAAATATCCGTCCGTAAACCCGTTCTCGCTTTTCGGCTGCTGTACTGTCTGCTGCGCCTGCGGAGGCACTGGAGGCGGAGGCGTCATTCCCTGCTGGTAATTCCCTTCCTGTCGTTTGCTTTCGCAGAACTCAACTTCGTCGGCAATGACTTCCGTTACATAATGCTTCTTTCCCTCGGCATCGTCCCAGGAACGCGTCTGAATCTGTCCGACAATTGCGATCCTGCTGCCTTTCGTAAAATATTTCGATACGAATTCCGCAGTTTGTCTCCAGGCAACGATCGGAATAAAATCCGCCGTCGGCTGATTTTCCGATTTAAAGCGCCTGTCGACCGCTACCGTAAACTGGCAGACCGCCGTGTTGTTTCCGGCCGTATATCTGATCTCCGGATCCTTTGTCAATCTTCCGATCAGAATCGCTTTATTCATGATACGATATCCTCCTTTTCACTGCACGCAGGGCGGCGTTCGCTGTTTCAGACAGCCGCGCGGCAATTATTCACATCTCGTTACAAGATATCTGATGACGCCGTCTGTGATTTTAAAGATTCTCTCCAGCTCGGCGGGAAACTCGGGGGCCGCCTCAAATGTGGCGAGGATATAATACCCCTCCGTAAGATCCTGTATCGGATAAGCCAAGCGTCTCTTGCCCCATTCTGCAAACGTCTCAACCGTTCCTGCAGATTCCAGCATAGACTTGAATTTATCAGATACCGCTTTGATACCGTCTTCCCCTAATTCCGGGTTGACAATAAACATAACCTCGTATTTATTCATTCCGGTTCACCTCCTTTTGGACTAAACGGTCCTGCCTCTTGGGCAGAACAAGGAATTACATCTTTGGATTATACCATTTCCGGCTTTATAAGACAAGCATTTTTTTGTCAAAATCTGACGTCAGGATCCGAAGGCCGTTTTCTCCCGCAACGACAAGATCCTCGATTCGGACGCCGCCGAGGCCCTCTACATAAATTCCCGGTTCGATGCTGAATACCGTATCTTTCTGGATTGCCTTTGTATTCCGCCGGCTGATTGCGGCGCCCTCGTGAATTTCGATTCCCACTCCGTGGCCGAGACTGTGTCCGAAATTCGGTCCATATCCCTTCTCCGTAATAATTTCCCGGGAAATAGCGTCCAGCTCCGCTCCGGTCATTCCGAAACGATACCCTTCCATTGCCGCAATTTGCGCTTCATATACAATACGGTAAATGCTCTCCAGCTCGGCATCCGGCCGCCCTACAAAAAACGTCCGCGTCATGTCGGAACAATAGTGCTTATAAATACAGCCGAAGTCGATCGTGACGGCATCCCCGTTTTCTATTTTTTTGTCGGAGGCCACGCCGTGCGGCATTGCACTTCGTTTTCCGGAAGCCACAATCGTCTCGAAGGATTTGCCGGAAGCGCCGTTTTTTCTCATCCTGTATTCCAGCTCGGCGGCAATTTCCGATTCTGCCGTTCCCGGTCTGATATCATCCAGCACCTCATACAAAGAGCGGCATGCAATTTGGCAAGCTTTTTCAATACAAAAAAGCTCATCCTCTTCCTTGACGTCGCGAAGCTCTGTAAAATACCCGTCCAGCTCCGCAAGCTGCACGAAATCATACCGTTCTTTCAGCGCTTTGTAATCTCGATACGCAATTCGCTCGTTTTCAAAGCCTAGCGTGCAGATCATTTCTTTGCGCAGAAGCTCTTCCAGCGTCGCGATGTTTTCCGCATTCGCGGTAACCAGAGTGTATTCCGGACATTCTTCTGCGGCCTGCACCGTGTAGCGCGAATCCGTGATCAGCCAGGCATTTGTCCTTCCGATCAGCAGACGGGCATCGCCGAACCCGGTAAAGCCCGATAAATAAAATACATTTTCGGGCGAGGTTACATAAACGCCGAAAATGTATTTTTCTTTCATCATTTCTCTCAGCCGTTCGATTCTTTTCCGGTGAAGCATCGGTTTCTCCTTACATAAACGGTTTTTCAATCAATCTTTTGAACCGGACAAACGCAGGTTCAATACTTTTGTTGATGGGGTTTACCAGTATCGTATAACAGCCGCAGCGATTTCCGCCCCAGATATCCGTATACAGCTGGTCCCCTACCATGACGGCCTCCTGCGGACGGATCCCCATTTCCCCTACCAGCTTGAGAAAGCCGCTTTTCAGCGGTTTCCCCGCCTTGGAAACCATAAGAATTTCCGGATAGTCAGTTTTCGGAAATCCGTTCAGAAAGGATTCCGCCCTTTTGTGGCTTGCGTTGGACAGAATCCCGATTCGGAAGCCGGCCGCACCAAGCCTTCGGATCAGAGCCACGGAACGTTCCCCCGGCTCCTTCGCCGCATACTCCTCAAGCGTATTGTCAATATCAAAAATAATCCCCTTAATTCCTCTTGCTTTCAGAAAAACGGGATCCAGCTCGTATATGCTGTCAAGCTTTCTGTCGGCTTTCATAAAACTGCCCATAAACCAAAACGCACCTCATCCGTGATTTAGAATCTGCTGTGCAAGCTCTTTTATGGCATCGACATAGCCTTCGTAACCGCGTCCCGCTATGCAGACCTGACAGGCCGGCCTTATTACGGAATTTCTGCGGAAAGCTTCTCTGGCATTGATATCGCTGATGTGGACCTCGGCAGTCGGAAGAGCGACAGCCTTCAGCGCATCCAGAATTGCATAGCTGTAATGGGTAAAAGCACCTGCATTTATTATTATACCATCCTTTTGACCATATGCCGAATGAATTTCGTCGATTATCGCGCCTTCATGATTCGATTGAAAAAAAGAAACGGAGATTCCCAGCCCTCTGGCCTCTTCTTCGATATAATTGCAAAGATCCGCATACGTCATTCTGCCGTATATTTCCGGCTCACGAATTCCCAGGAGATTCAAGTTCGGTCCGTTAATCACTAAAAAGTTTAGTTTACTCATTCGATTGTTCTTCCTCTCGTACGGAATAATGATCGATTGCGCGCGTGATCTCACGGATGGCGTCGTCCTTATTGGAATCATTGTGAATCTCGATATCGCAGTACTTTCTGTAAAGCGGAAGTCTGGTTTTATAAAGATTTAAAAGCTTGTGAAAGCTCGTTTTCTGAAGCATCGGCCTTTTATCCATGATGCGCTTGGGCGTCGTGGCAAGCTTGCAGAAATCCCGGTGAATAAAGACCACCAGGCTTCCTGCCCTTTTAAAATATTGCATATTATTTTCTCTTGTCACGATCCCGCCGCCCGTCGCAATCAAAGCGTTCTGCTTTTCTGACAGGCTGATCGCCGTCTTGGTTTCAAGCTCTCGAAATGCGGGCTCACCTTTTTTTTCGAAAATTTCCTGGATGGACATACCGGCGGCTTTTACGATTTCCTCGTCCATATCGTAAAAATCCAGTCTGTAATGCTGTGCCAGATATTTTCCGATCGAGGTTTTTCCGGAACACGGCATCCCGATCAGAATCAATCTTTCAAAGTTGTTATGTCTTTCGAAGATCATAAAAGCCACCCGATTTCACAAAAAACTATTCTTCACACGGATAGTCTGCTCCCTGCTGCAGCGCTTTCATTTCGTCGGGAATCATAAAATGCTTGGACGGCTTCAGGATCGCCCGGAGCGCTGTTTCAAAATTTTCTTTCGTTACAATATTTGTTAATGCAATCAGCTTTCCGAGAATAATGACTCCCGCATAAGTAGGATTGCCAAGCTCATACGCCATTTCCGTCGCGGGAATTTCATACAGCTTTATGTCTTTTCGCGACGGCTTTACCGGCACAAGGCTTTTATCTGTGATGATGATTCCGCCGGGCTCCACCAGCGATTCAAATTTTTCCAGAGACGGCTGATTCATGGCAATCAGAACCGTTGCGCTACTGATAATCGGCGAGCCGACCTCTTCGTCTCCCACGATTACGTGGCAGTTCGCAGTACCGCCGCGTTTTTCCGGTCCGTAGGAGGGCAGCCAGGAGACGTTTTTCCCGCCCAGCAGTCCGGCATGCGCAATAAAATGCCCCATCGAAAGGATTCCCTGACCTCCGAAGCCGGCCAATATAATTTGCTGCATCATAATACTATTACCGTCCTTTCGTCAGTTTGCTGAAACGTCTTTATATACGCCCAGCGGATAATGCGGAAGCATATTTTCTTCCAGCCATTTCAGGGCCTTCAGCGGGTTCATGCCCCAGTTTGTGGGACATGTGGAAAGAACCTCCACAAGCGTGAAGCCCTTTCCGGCGATTTGCAGTTCGAACGCTTTCCGAATGGCCGCCTTTGCTTTTCTGATATTTTTGACGTTATTTACGGCGACACGTTCGATGTAGGCCGCGCCCTCCAGCGTCGAAAGCAGCTCACATACCTTGACCGGGTATCCGTGAAGCTCCGGCTTCCGTCCAAATGGCGTTGTGGTCGTCACCTGTCCAACCAGCGTCGTAGGCGCCATCTGTCCGGACGTCATTCCGTATATTGCATTATTGACGAAAACCGTAGTGATTTTCTCGCCTCTTGTCGCCGCATGGACAATTTCTGCGGTGCCGATCGCCGCAAGATCTCCGTCGCCCTGGTAAGTGAAAACGACGTTATCCGGAAGAGAACGGCGCAGTCCCGTTGCGACGGCAGGGGCGCGTCCGTGTGCAGCCTGTACCATATCGCAGTTAAAATATTCGTAGTTGTTGTAGGTACATCCTACCGGAGAAACGCCTACCGTTTTTCCCTCTATGCCAAGCTCATCTATTACCTCTGCAATCAGCCGGTGTACGATTCCGTGCGTACAGCCGGGGCAATAATGCATCGGCTTGTCAATCAGTGCATGTGGTTTGTCGAAAACTATACTCATCTTGCATCCGCCTCCTTATTGACGTCCCGCGATTTCGCGTACTTTTTGTAAAATATCGCTCTGCGCAGGTACGTTTCCGCCCGTTCTTCCGTAAAAATCAACGGTGTTTTTCCCGTTTACGGCAAGTCTGACGTCTTCTACCATCTGTCCGGCGCTCATTTCCACGGTCAGAAAGCCCTTCGGCGTTTCGGCATATTTTTCAAAGCTTTTTACCGGGAACGGCCAAAGCGTAATCGGACGGATCAGTCCTACCCGAATCCCCTCTTTTGCCGCGTCCTTGACAACGTTCTTGACAACGCGCGCAACGGTACCATATGCAGCGACGATTACATCTGCGCCTTCACAGTTGTATTCCTCGACCATGGTTTCGTTTTGCTCGATCCGCCGGTATTTTTCCTGCAGCTTGTTGTTATGCGCCTCAAGAACGTCGGCTTCGATATAAATGGATGTAATGACGTTATGCTCTCGTTTCATGCCGGTTCCAACCGTTGCCCAGGGCTTTTCAATGTTCTCAATGGGCTCCTGTTCCCTGAACTCTACGGCTTCCATCATCTGCCCAAGATATCCGTCGCCTAGTATGACGGCCGGATTCCGGTAGCGATCCGAAACATTAAACGCATGAACGACCAATTCGTACAGCTCCTGTACGCTTGACGGCGCAAACACGATCAGATGATAGTCTCCGTGTCCGCCGCCCTTCACGATCTGAAAATAGTCGCACTGCGCCGGCAGGATGCCTCCGAGTCCGGGGCCGCAGCGTACGATATCTACAATTACCATCGGCAGCTCCGCGCAGGCCGAATAAGAGATTCCTTCCTGCTTCAGGCTGATGCCGGGACTGGAGGAAGACGTCATGACACGCTTTCCGGCGCTCGCCGCGCCGTATACCATATTGATCGCCGCAACCTCACTCTCCGCCTGTACGAAAGCGCCGCCGAGCTCTTCCATTTTTTTTGCCATATAGTGCGCAACCTCAGTCTGAGGCGTAATCGGATATCCAAAATAATGACGGCAGCCGGCGCGCAGCGCCGCTTCTGCGATTACTTCATTTCCCTTCATCAACAGCTTTTCACCCATAGGTCCGTTCCACCTTTCTTCAACATGTATGTACTTATTTTTCCACCTTGATTACGCAATCCGGACAGATCGTGGCGCAGAACGCGCATCCGATGCATTGTTCCTGATCGGTCACGCCCGCGGGATGATAGCCTTTTGAGTTCAGCTGATGCTTGTTCAGTTCGACGATCTTTTTGGGACATACTTCGACGCAGAGGCCGCACCCTTTACATCTTTCCTCTCTGAATGTCACTTTTGCCATACTGCTTCAAACCTTTCGATTGAAAAATTAATAAAAGCCTTTGCAAAAAACGCTTTCAAATATTATATAATACTTGCACGACAAAGTAAACCTACAAAATTTTTGCAGATTTGTATCTTTTTCCCAAAAAATACGGCCGATTGCGCGATTGGAAGCATTTATGGCGTGTCCGTTTTCAGAACAGGCGGAGCTGTTCTACGATTCGGTCTTCCCGTTTTCCTGCTTCCTCCCGGATTACGCACTCCGGAAGATCTTGAAGAAAGGGCGACAGGCGGCGTCCCGCAGTAAGAATCAGCTCCTCCCGCGCCCGCGTCAGCCCCACGTAGAATAGTCGGCGTTCTTCCTCTTCATCAGAAAATCTTTCAGGGGAATCTAACGGAATGCTGCCGGCATTTGTTCCCGCAATAAATACCGCCGGAAATTCCAGTCCCTTTGCCCCGTGCAGCGTCATCAGAGCAACGGCGCCGGACTCCCATCCTTTTCCTGCTGCGCGGTGCAGATCGTTTTCCTCGCCAAGCGTCAGCGCCGTTTGCAAATCCCGCAAATTAGAATGAAATACAGCCGTGTTCTTAAGAGACTCCAGTGCGGCGGAAGCGCCGTAGCGCTCTTCCCAGCGCGCGATAAGCTTCCACGGCTTTTCCTTTTCAAGCAGCGGCATCCATTCTTGGGCACGTCGGAGCCAGGCGGATGCAAATTGGTTTTCTTGCGAGAGTGTCTGCAATATCGGAAAATCCGCATCAAAATGGCCGACGCAAAGGCGGCGAATTCGTTCCGCTTCTTCCTGCGGACAATTCCAAAGCAGCCTGAGCGCCGTTTCCAATGCAATTCCGTCGCCTTCCGGCTGCAGCGAGAAGAAAAAGGCTAAAACGCCCCGCACCTCTTCCGTTTCCAGAAAGGCCTCCCGTCCGCTGACGACACAGGGGATATCGTCGTGCTGCAGGCACTTTTCTATAAAAGAAAGCTGACGATGCGTCCTGCACAGTACGGCGATGTCGGAAAACGCACGGAGTTCCCTGCCCTGTTCCTGCCGCTGCGCCTCCAGCATGTCGATTCCTCCGGTCATCCGCCCGATTTCTTTTGCAATATAAACGCCTTCGGAAAAGTCGTCTGCCGCATGCACCACTCGTACGGGCACGCCAGGGCGGCAGTTCGCTCTTAGAATTCTTGGAGCGCCCGGATTTTTTGCAATTACAGACAGGGCGCAGCCGAGAATTTCCGGAGAGGAACGGTAATTTTCCTGCAGCCGGAT
This sequence comes from uncultured Clostridia bacterium, assembly GCA_904420095.1. Lineage (GTDB taxonomy): Bacteria > Bacillota > Clostridia > UBA1212 > UBA1255 > Egerieisoma > Egerieisoma faecipullorum. The sequence continues at coordinate 2,257 of CAJFUB010000007.1, read as the reverse complement.
CTTTTTCGTATCCGGAAAATCGTCTGACAGGCGCTCGAAGCAGCGGCCCGAGGCGCCGCGGAAGCCGTAAATGGATTGATCCGGATCGCCGATTACAAAGATACTTTTTGCCTCCTTGCCCCAAAAGCGCACCAGCTCATATTGCACGTCATTTATGTCTTGGAATTCGTCGACCAGAAGATATGTGAAATTTTTTCTTTTTATTCCTTCCAGCTTTAATGCTTCCCGAAGCAGATCATCAAAGTCCAGGAGACCTCGGTCCTGCAATTTGGCGCAGTATGACGCATACAGCGGCTCCTCTATTCCGGCAGATTTGAAATCAGCTCCATTTTTGACGCGGGAGACGGCCTGCAGAAAGCTTTTGGCGCTTTGCTTGATACCGGCGGCGTCAAGTATGTCCGCGGCAACGGTAAGGGCTTCCTCCCGGCTGATTACGGTTACTTTTCCTAAAAGCTTTAAACAAATGGAGTGAAATGTCCCGATTGTCATACGCGCCGCCGCACGCTTGCCGCCAAGCTGTTTTTCCAGGCGCCGACGCATTTCCGCGGCTGCCTGATTGGTAAACGTCACGGCGGTGATTTCTTCCGGTGCGGCGCCGCATTTTTTTATCAGATAGACGATCCGGCTAATCAGCGTTTTTGTTTTGCCCGTTCCCGGTCCGGCGGAGACCGCAACAATCCGATCCGTTGCTGTGACTGCAGCCTGCTGTTCTGGATTCAGGCTGTTTTCTGAAATTTCTGTGGATTTTTTCTGCTTTTGCTCTGTGGATTTTGCCTTTTTCAGTACAGTTTTATCTTTCGGCGGTGTCTGTGTCTGCGGGGGCTCCATTCCGAACAAAGAAAGCTGACCGCTAAAAAATTTTATTTCCGCAGGCGTCAGGAGGGAAACGGTACCGTATTCGCCGTCAAATCCAGGCTTCCAGACTGCCTGGCCTGCTCGAAGGCGGCGGATTCCCTCGGCTACGCAAGAGCCGGCGATCCGTTCGATCTCTTCGGCGGGGGTCTCACGAAGAATCGTAAATTCCGGGCCCAAGGTGCATAGCAGCTGTTCATAGAGAGCAAGCGTCTTTTTCCCCGCTGCGGAAACGCCGGTAGACGCAGCGATCACCTCCGGCAGCGGCGTCAGGCGCTCAAACGGTTTTGCTCGATCGGGCTGAAAGCCTTCCGGCCGATCTGCCAATTCCTCTACACGATGTGCAACCCCGATCGTAAGTTTTTTTCCGCAAACGGGGCAGATGCCGCCCTGCTGATCCGTTTCTGTCGGTGTAAAACACACTCCGCAGCCGCGGTGGCCGTCTAGATGGTATTTGCCTTCTTCTGGGAAAAATTCTATTGTTCCTAAAAATCCGTTTCCGGTACGAATGGCATTGACGATGCCCGAATATGTAAATTCCGCATCCATCAGATTTGCTTCTCTGCCGAGCTTTGCCGGCGAATGGGCGTCTGAATTGGAAATCAGCGTCAGACGATCCAAGGCAGAAATCCTCCAATTCATGGGAGGATCCGATGAAAGTCCCGTCTCCGCGGCGTGAATGTGCGGCGTCATATCCGCAAAGCAGGCTTCTATCGTGTCAAATCCGGAAAATGCGCCAAACATCGAAAAATGAGGCGTCCAGATGTGTGCGGGAATCAATTCCGCACCGGGACAGGTTTCCAGGATCAGCTCTAATAAATCACGGCTGTCCACACCCAGAATAGGCCGTCCGTCTGAGCGAATGTTCCCGATGGCCTCTAATTTTGCGGAGAGCTCGTCGGCAGCCTCCAAGTCGGGCAAAAGAATTAAATTATGCACCTTTCGCGTCTTTCCGTCGCGCTTGTAGATGGAACTGATCTCACCCGTTACGATAAAGCGCGGCGATTCTGCGGAACGGATGCTGGGCAGCCGCATTTCTTCGCGCAGACGATACAGCCCTTCTTCTGCGGGAACAAGCTGCTCCTTTAGTTCCGCCCGCCACAAGGGATGCGTAAAATCGCCCGTACCAATTAAGCGAATTCCCTTGCGGAGCGCCCACCACTCCAAATGCGGCAAATCGCAGTCCCTGCTGGTCGCCCGTGAAAAACGCGAATGGATATGAAGATCTGCAAAAAACATGGCACGCCCTCTGTTCTAAAATTTTTCCCATTATATTACAATTACCGCAGCCATGCAACGCGAAAATATTTCACATAGATTCGTCAAAATTCGACGGACGGCGGGAGGCCGGAGGGGTAAAATGAAGGACAGAGCAAGCCAAGGGGGGGAGGGCGTTTGCCATGGC
>CAJFUB010000006.1 GCA_904420095.1 uncultured Clostridia bacterium | reverse complement strand
GACCGCACCGCCGCCCGGCAGCTCTCCAGCGCCATCAGATAAAGACTTTTCTTGATTTCCGAAAGCGTCAGCCCCGTATGCTCCGCGGCCAGAACCGCGCGGGAAATCCCCAGCGCTTCCTCAGAGCTTCCGGTCAAAAGCAGGCAGTAAAAATACAGATCTCCCGCAAATTCCCGGCATAGCCTCCGCCGTAGCTTTTGTTCGCGCGTTTTCCTCATCGTCTTCCCCCGTTCGAAACAATATATGAACGATTTCTTTCAAATTCGATTCAAAGTTTATATCAAGCATGAAGTTTTGTCAAATCAGAAATGAACGAACTTAGAAGCGCTTATCTGCAAAAAAAGAGACGCTCCAAACGGGAAGCGTCTCACGGTACGGAACGAAATCGGACACTCAGGAAAGATTCAATTTGTTCTTCAGCAGGTGTCTTGTCAAATAATACGTAGCGATTGCAAAAATCAAGAAAGAGCCGGCGTTGATGAAGAATACGGTATCAAGAATGCCGGTGACGTTTGCCTCATATGCGCTCACATATGCAGGATAAAGATCAATAGACATAAGAATTCCGTTGACGATCATCATAAACGTGCTCATCACGGTATTAATTGCATAGTAAACCGCGATCGAAGCAAGAATTTTATGCTTTTTCGCAATAATAGAGCCGATCGTCAGCGCAAGATAAATGGAAAGCGTAGAATACAGCATCGCTACAATATAAAACACGATTCCTTCGATTACGTATTTTATAATGATTCCTACGGAATATTTCTCTGCAACCGCGTTGAAGAAGCGTTTTATGCCAGAAAAAATTTCAACGTTGATCAGGCCCGTGTCCGCGCTTCCAAATGCCACATAAATAAAAATACATAAAAACAAGATCACAAATGTATACGTGCTCCAGATAATCGCATTGATTACCTTAGCGGTCAATATAGACGACGTCTTTGCCGGAAGCGTAAATGTCAAATATCCCTCATCGGTGAAAAGATTCGTATAATAACGGTACATAATCAAAATTTGCGAAAAAAACACGTATGCGATCAGCGCCAGAATCGTCGATGCGAACAGGATCGCCAACGTGCTGTTCAGGATCCAGGAGCCATGTCTCACATCGTTTACGCTTTGTATCCCCCGCAGCGCCGCCGTGCCCGCGATCGTCGTGCCGATTACCGCCAGCGAAAGCGGCACAAGAAGCCGCACCATGCTTTTTAAATCATATTTTAAAAGTTTCTTCAGCATCTGAATACCTCCCTGAAAAGTTCGTCTATCGTCTTGCCGTTCTTCTCTCTTGCCGCATCCACGGAATCATACATTACTACGTTTCCATTGTTAATAAAAATAAACTCGTCGAGCGTCCGTTCGATATCGGCGATCAGGTGCGTAGAAATAATGACCGTCGCGTCCGGATCATAGTTCGAAATGATCGTCTCCAGAATATAGTCACGCGTCGCGGGATCGACGCCGCCGATCGGCTCATCCAGCAGATAAAGCTTTGCGTGGCGCGACATGACCAAGATCAGCTGGACCTTTTCTTTCGTCCCCTTTGACAGCGTTTTCATTTTTGCCTTGGGATTGATGTTCAGCTTCGCCATCATATCCATCGCCTTCGCTCTGTCGAAATCGCTGTAAAAATCCTCAAAATAGCTGATCATCTGTTCCGCATTCATCCACTGGTTGAAATATGGCCGTTCCGGCAGATATGAAACGATCGCCTTTGTTTCCGGACCGGGTGCGGCTCCGCCGATTGTAATTTGCCCAAGCGTCGGAACAAGCAGGCCCGCCGCAATCTTGATCAGCGTGGTCTTGCCGCTCCCGTTCGGACCGAGCAGGCCGATAATCTTTCCTTTGGGAAGAATGAGGTTGACGTTATTCAAGGCCGTCGTCCCGGGGAACATTTTTGTAATTCCCTTGATTTCCATAATTGTTTCCATTAGTTCTCCTCCTCCAAATGCAAAATCAGATCTGCAGCGTCATTTTTGGTAAAACCCAAGGCTTTGATTCTGGTGAGATACGCTTCGGTGATACCGCGAAGCTGCAGGTCTTTTTCTTTTTCGATTAAGGCAAGATCGGACGTGACCACTCTTCCGTTCGTGCCAAGCGTGATGATAAAGCCCTCCCGTTCCAGGTCCGCAAGGGCCCGCTGCATTGTATTGGGATTGACAGAAGCCTCCGTCGCAAGATCCCTTACGCCCGGAAGCTTCTGTCCCGGCAGATATTTGCCGCTGATGATATCGTTTTTGATTTTATCTTTTATCTGCTGGTAGATTGGTGCCGCAGCGTCCAAATTCCATGACATTTCCGCCGACTTCCTTTCCTGCTTAAGTAAATATAAATACAGGTGTACTACTGTATTAATACAATAATACACCTGTATAATATGGCTGTCAAGCATTTTTGGGAAAGTGAATTTCCTCCTCCGAAAGTGCAGGGATGCCCTTCAACGGATATTCTATTCCGAGCGCAGCATATTTCCCAACGCCCATTGTGTGATACGGTAAAAATTCAATTTTATCTACGTTTTTTATGGCCGCCCCAAAGCGCTGCAGCGCCGCGATCTCTTTCGGCTCGTTATTGATTCCCGGAACGATTACGGAGCGCAGCCAAAGCCGCTTTTTCTTCCGCTGCAGCAGGTCCAGAAACGCGAGAAAGGGCTCCATTCGGCTTCCCGTTATTTCCTCGTAGCGTACGGGATCCGCTGCTTTCAAATCCAGCAAAACAAGGTCCGTGCGGTCCAGGAGCTCCAAAAGGCCGGGAACGCGTTCGGGCCGTTCCGAGACGGCGCCTGCGGTATCAAGGCAGATATGGATTCCATTTTCTTTCAAAAGAGCGGAGGCTTTGGCCAGAAAGGCCGCCTGCAGAAGCGGTTCTCCGCCGGAAAACGTAACGCCGCCGTGCTTCATATAGCTTTTATAACGCAGCACTGATTTTGCCAGCCGTTCCGGCGTATACACCGTTCCCCCGCGCTGTGGATCCCAAGTTTCCGGGTTGTGGCAATATTTGCAGCGAAGCGGGCAGCCCTGCAGAAACACCACTGTGCGAACGCCGGGGCCGTCGACAAGGCCCATCGTTTCGATGGCGGAGATTCTGCCGCACTCCGCCCCCCTGTTACAGGCGTTCATGGAACGTCCTCTCGATGACCTCCTGCTTGTGCGCCCGGCTCAGTTTATTGAAATTCACTGCATAACCGGAGACACGGATCGTCAGCGTCGGATACTTTTCAGGATGGTCCATGGCGTCGATCAGCATCTCCCGATTTAAAACATTGACATTGAGATGGTGCGCTCCCTGCTCGAAATATCCGTCCAGAATATCGTCAAGATTTCGGATCCGTTCTTCTTCCGATTTTCCCAGCGCTTTGGGGATAATGCTGAAGGTGTTGGAAACGCCGTCCATGCAGGAGCGGCAGTACGGGATCTTGGCAACCGAATTCAGCGAAGCCAATGCGCCGCTGCGATCCCGTCCGTGCATCGGATTAGCGCCCGGCGCGAACGGCTCTCCCCGTTTCCTGCCGTCCGGCGTCGTTCCGGTCTTTTTCCCATACATCACATTAGATGTAATCGTGAGCGCCGAAAGCGTATGGCGCGCATTTTTATAAAGCGGGTGCTTTTTGAGCTCCGCAAAGAACTTGTCCACGATTTCCACCGCAATCTGATCCACGCGGTCGTCGTCGTTTCCATAGCAGGGATACTCCCCCTCCGTAATAAAATCGACGGCAAGCCCCGTTTCGTTTCTCACCGGCGTTACCGTTGCATATTTGATTGCGGAAAGCGAATCGGCGGCAACGCTGAGGCCGGCCATGCCAAATGCCATCAGATGCTCCACATCCGTATCGTGCAGCGCCATCTGGCTGCGCTCATATGCGTATTTATCATGCATATAATGAATGATGTTCATGGCATCGATATAAATCGAAGCGATTTTTTCGATGGCGGCAAAATATTTCGTTTTCACGGCTTCATAATCCAGCGGGCCGTCGGCAGTAATCGGTTCCAGGCCTTCTACGACCGGCTTTCCGCTGATTTCGTCGCAGCCGCCGTTAATCGCATACAGCAGCGTTTTCGCAAGATTGCAGCGCGCCCCGAAGAACTGCATCTGTTTTCCCACCGTCATCGCCGACACGCAGCAGGCGATGGCATAATCGCTGCCGAACTGCGGACGCATCAGGTCGTCATTTTCATATTGGATGGCGTCCGTTTTAATGCTGATTTCAGCGCAGTATTTTTTAAAATTTTCCGGAAGCTTTTCGGACCACAAAACCGTTAAATTCGGCTCGGGACTGCTGCCCAGATTGATCAGCGTGTGAAGATATCGGAACGAGTTTTTCGTAACAAGGCTTTTCCGTTCGTCCAACATCCCTCCGATGCTCTCCGTCACCCAGGTAGGATCTCCCGCAAAAATTTCGTCATAGTCCGGCGTCCGCAGATGCCTTACCAGACGCAGCTTCGTGACGAGCTGATCCACCAGCTCCTGCGCCTGTTCCTCCGTAATTGTATTCTCCTGGAAATCCCGTTCCAGATAAATATCCAGGAACGTAGCCGTCCTGCCGAAGCTCATTGCAGCGCCGTTATTTTCCTTGATTGCGGCAAGATACCCGAAATACAGCCATTGAAACGCTTCCTTGGCATTTTCCGCAGGCCTTGAAATGTCAAATCCGTATCCTGCGGCCATTTCTCTGATCAGATCCAGGGCGCGGATCTGCTCCGCAACCTCTTCCCGGAGCCGGATGTTTTCTTCACGGGAAAGATCCGTAATCCGTTCCAGATCCCTCGCCTTTTCTTCCTTTAAAAAGTCAGTTCCGTAAAGCGCAATTCTTCTGTAATCTCCAATAATGCGTCCCCGGCCGTAATTATCCGGCAGGCCCGTAAGCAGCCCCGCGCTTCTCGCGCGCCGGATTGCCGGCGTATATGCGTCGAAGACGCCGTCGTTATGCGTCTTCCGATATTCGGTAAAATGCTTTTCGATCGTAGGATTCAATTTCCGCTGATAGCATGCCAGCGACTTCTGCACCATCCGCATGCCTCCGTACGGATTGACAAGGCGCTTGAGCGGCTTATCAGACTGAAGGCCGACTACAACGTCGTCCTCCTCGCAGATATAACCCGGCTTCAGCGTGTTAATGCCGGAAATGCGCGTGGTTTCAATGTCAAGCACGCCTTTTTCGTTTTCCATTCGGAAAAGGCGCAGGCACCTCTGCCAGATTTTTTTTGTTTTTTCTGTGGGCTGCGCAAGAAAATCCGCCGTTCCGGTATATTCGGTATAATTTTTTTGAATGAAATCCGATACGTTTACTTTTTCCTTCCAGTCATTTCCCTTGAATGTTCTCCAGCCCTCAAAATTTTTCTGCAGCATCGTTTTTCCCTTTCCTTTTGCCTTTCGTGCTCTTACCTGAAAAATAAACAATGTGTTACAACATATTGTATTTATTTTTCAAACCATACAATATCTCGTATGGCGGGCTTATTATATCATAGATCTGCAATTATACAAGTTGCATTTGCAACGGAGCGGGGGCTTGTTATTTCGGTTTTAGTTTGCTATGATAAAGAAGTAGAAATTAATTTTCTGCGGATGTGATGAAATTGGCAGACATGTTGGATTTAGGTTCCAATGCGAAAGCGTGCAGGTTCAAGTCCTGTCATCCGCACCATCTAAACGACGGTATGAGACCTGAACATTTCTTTTGGAATGTCTAGATTTCATACCGTCGCCTTTTATGCTGAAACCTAGTATTCATGCGGGTTTCGGCATTTTTTATTTATATAGCCATATCCATCACTCAGATGTGCAAACATTGAAAAATCGCCGAATAAATCGGTGAAAAACAGCTTTTGAACCCCCATGTCTATTTTTCTTTCGCTGATTGTCTATCATAATACAAGGAATCATAGGTATTTGGCGCTCGATACCCCAGCGTGGAATGTGGACGCTCCATATTATAGAAATCCATGTATTTCCGGACGCATTCTTTGAATTCTTCCACCGAATGATAGTTCCTTCGATATAAT
>CAJFUB010000005.1 GCA_904420095.1 uncultured Clostridia bacterium | reverse complement strand
TTTTTTGCGCTGGGGGCTTGGCAGAAACCGGGAGAACCCGCCGCATTTTACCAGGGCATCCACGAGCTTCCAGAGGGCAGGCGCTGCCGGCGCTCCGGTTTCGTACAATTTGACGTGTCTTTTATGCGAAACGGGAGAGAAGCCCCGCCCCGGCAGCCGGGCCCTGCCTGCTTTCGCACAAAAAGCGCCCCCTTTTGTACGAAACCCGCCCCGTCAAGCCTCCGGGCTGAAATTCTGCGCTTCGGAAACGACATTCTTCTTAGAAATCAGATAAGTTGCGACAAAATACAAAAAGTAGATCAGCGCCGTTACCAACGCGATGATTCCGGCATTTGCAATGACTTCCCCGCTCTGTGCTCCGAAGCCTCCCATTTTCATAATCTCCGAGCAAATGAATGCAGTCGGAATGCTAAGCAGCAAAGGAACGACAAAAGGAAGTGCAAAGAAACTGAAAATCTGCCGAAATAACGTCTGACTTCGTTCCTTCTCACTGCTTCCAAGCCTGCAGAGAATCTCATAGCGCCTGCGGTCTTCCGCAAGTCCGGAAAGCGTTTTCAAGGCCAGAATCGCCATTACCATAAAAACAAAAACAATTGCAATATAGAGCGCCCCGATAACGAAAATTGCCGTGATGCTGTTATTTTGCAGCCTGCCGTATTCTCTTAATTCATAGTCGCAGCGCAGGCTGTTCAGGCCGCCGCTCAGTACGTAGGAATATGTCAAGGCGGCACGAAGCGCGGCGGCATCATACTTTTCATCCTTCAGATCATAGACAACATACGATTCTGCAATCTCCATTCCGGCCGCCGCTTCATCCGGTATCACGGCCAGAAAATAAAAGTAGGAAAAAAGCGGCATTTCATCCAATGTTCCTGCGAAGCGATATTCTTTTCCATTCAGATTCAGCAGCGCGTCGGAAAAATCAACTTGTGCGATCTGCGCAACATTTGCCAGAATGATATATTCCCCGTCAAGCGCAATCGGATCGCGTCCCAGCTCCGCAAGAAGCAAATTGTAATCGCTTTCTTTCAGGAAAGTATCATGGAGTCCTTCATATCCCTCCCCGGACCACTTTGTAAAGCTATAAAGATCATTGCTTCCGGAAGTATATACGCGGTACGAGATTTTCTTTTCAATCTGGGCATATTCCCCAATAATCCGCTCCGCCTCCGCTTCGCTGAACGGGCTTCCGGAATCCGAATCGAGGCTTCCCGTGATATCAAAAGGATATTGACGATCCAGCGCAGAGTTTTGACTGACCTTTTGGACGAAGGAACAATTTGCCCCGATAATTGCAAATGCAATGAGAAACGCCAAGAAACCGGCCATCACGGAATTACTTTGAAGCTTACTGCTGAGCTGGCGAAAAGTAAACGTATTCGTTCCCTTAGCGCAAAGCGTTTCACTTTTTAAAAGCATCGGAAGCAGACTTTTGGCCAGCGCAATATGAAACAATATAATGGAAACGGCCAAAACCGTCAGACTTCCGAAAATCATTCCATTCGGCGAATCAAACCCCTTCATGATTTCTTCCAATGCGCCGTAGAACGCGAAGCAGCTCCAAAGAATCCCAGCAAAAAAAAGGATCGCCGCTCCGAGCCACAAAACCGGATGCTTTACTTTTTTCTCCGAGACCTTATCCGCATGAAGCAAGGTATAAACGCTGACTTTTTTCAGGTATGCGGCTGAGGACAGCGAAGACAGCACAAAGACGCAGGCAACCAATACCGCCGTCAGCAGAAAGCCCTTTACCGAATACGCAGCAAACGACAGTTCTATTTCCAATAATTTCACCAGAAGAAGCATCAGCCCCTGATATAGAAACAGACCAAGGATAATCCCCGTAATCAGCGCAGCAAATCCGAGAAGCATGGTCTCCAAAACGAAAATAGACAAAATGTTTCTGCGGTTCATTCCCAGCGTCAAATACATGCCAAATTCGCGCTTCCGCAGCTTTAGCATGAAGGATGTCGCATAACCAAGCACAAAAGAGACAATCAGAGAAACGAATACCGTGATCCCGATCAGCCCGGATTTTAATTCCCGCATCAGCTCTGCCCGCTGCAGCATCTGCGGACTGTAAATGACATTGTTCACGGCAAACATCAAAGCCACTGTAATAGAAACGGTAATAAAATAGATCAGATAATTTCCAAGCTGACGCCGGACATTGCGGAAAGCAAGCTTAGCGAACATCGATCTCACCTCCGAGTGCGGACATCACGGACAAAATCTCGTTATACATCGTTTGCCTGTCGCGGCTGCCTCGGGACACCTCACTCCAGATTTTTCCATCCTTCAGAAAAAGGACGCGCTGCGCGTACGAGCCGATCACTGCGTCATGCGTAACCATCAGAATCGTAGAGTCCAGCGATTCGTTCATCTGTTCAAACGTTTTCATCAGAATGCGAGAATTTTTCGAATCCAGCGCGCCGGTCGGTTCGTCCGCCAAGACAATTGCCGGAGAAGTAATGATTGCCCTTGCGCAGGCAGCACGCTGCCGCTGTCCGCCGGAAAGCTCATATGGAAATTTATCGAGCTGGTCTTCTACGCCGAGCGCCTCCGCCACACGGCGCAGGCGCGACTTTGTTTCTGCGGCGCTTATTTTCTGCAGATTCAGCGGAAGCATAATATTTTCCCCGACTGTCAGAGTGTCAAGCAGATTATATTCCTGAAAAACAAACCCCAGCTTATCCCGGCGGAACGCCGAAAGCTGTTCTTCCTTCTGATCTGCAACGCGAATGCCGTCCAAAAGGATTTCACCGGAGCTAATTGTATCAATGGTGGAAATAACGTTCAATAGCGTACTTTTCCCGGAACCGGATGCACCCATGATTGCGGTAAATTCGCCCTGCTCCATTGTAAACGAAACTCCATCCAGCGCTTTTGTAACCACGCTGCCTCTGCCGTAATATTTTACGACGTTTCTGATTTCCAAAAAACTGTTTTTCATGCTGATATCCTCCTGTTCGTTTCCATTGTAAAACAAAACAGCGGATTCTTTTCTAACGGAACTGCCGCGGCTTTCTTACGCTTCCGTAAGATTTTCAAAAGAAAGCGAGATGCTCGTATATTTGCCCTCTTCAGAGTCAATATCAAGCCGAATCGATAGCTGCGTGCAAAGATTTTTTACGATAAAAAGGCCCATTCCAGTGCTGCCTCCCTGTCGGCGGCCCGCGCTCCCCGTAAACCCGCGTTCCGTAACGCGCCGAAGTTCATGAGACGGAATGCCAACACCGTTGTCCCGCACCGTAATTCTGCCGTGCTCCGCCGTGATTTCAATTTTGCAGCCCGGGCAGTATTTGGCGGCGTTGATCAGCAGCTGTTTAATGATAAAGCAAAGGGCTTTAGCATCCGTATATACGGTAAAATCCCCCGTAATTTCTACGGAGATTCCCGCCGCTACCAGAAGTTCCATTTGGCTTTTCACAGCTGCGTTCAGGACGTGCGAAGCGGAGGCTTTACGAATTACGTTATCCTTTTCAATGGTGCGCATCTTAGCGTAATATAAAATGGACTCCGTCAGATTATCGGCGCGCTTCAGCTCCCTCTTTAATTTTACTGGATCTCCTCCGTTTGAAAGAATGAGCGTGCATGCGGTCAGCGGCGTTTTCATTTCATGGATCCAGGAAGCAACATAATCGCAATATTCGTTTTTCTCTCGTATCGCCTCCTCCGCAGCGCCAACCGCAGAGCGGGAAACGCTCTTCATAATGGAAAAATACTTTTTTTCTATGGGATCCTGCGGTACAGGCAGCAATTCTCCCAATAAATATCTGTCCTTCAGTCCCTCTGCAAGGCGGTTCAGTCTGTTCAGTCTTTTCCCGACAAGCCAGAATCCGCAGATAAGCCAGGCAAAAACGATGGCGAAAAACAGCGCCGCAGCGCCCAGAAGGAAGTATGCCTCCGCGCCTCCATAGCCCAACGCAATAACGGCAAGCAGGGCGCCGATTCCAAGAAAACAAAGCGTGATCGCTTTAGAAGCAACATATTCCGAGAATTTCATAGCCGGTACCCCACGCCGCGGACTGTGCGAAGATACCCTTCCGCGCCCAGGCGTTTCAGCTTCTCTCGCAGTCGGTTGATGTTCACGCTCAGCGTGTTGTCATCGACATAAAGGCTGTTATTCCAAAGATCTTCAATGATTTCGTCGCGGGTGCAGAGCTCCTTCTTCATCAGGCAGGCAAGAATCCGCGTTTCGTTTTTGGTAAGCTCTTCCCTGCGGCCTTTGTATACGAGCGTCAGATTGGAAAGATCAAGCGTCAGATCCCGCACCGTCAGTACCGCTTTATCGGTGCGTTTCAGCAGGCGGGCAATTCTCGCCAGGAGAACCGAGGAATGATACGGCTTGCGGATATAATCGTCCGCCCCGACGCTGAAGCCCAGAAGTTCATCCTCGGGTGCTTCGCGCGCTGTCAGAAAAATAACAGGCGCATCCGAATGCTGGCGCAGCTTCCGGCACAGCTCATATCCGCTTTCTCCGGGCAGATTAATATCAATCAGCGCAAGATCACACGGAGGCTTGTCCACCGGCAGATAACCGTTGGCGCGCAGCAAGGCCGCAAGCTCCAGTCGGATGCTTTCATCGTCTTCAATCACTAAAATTTTTTCCATAATGAACGACGCCCCCTCTGAATTTCAATTGGCGTTCTATTATTATACTGTCCCGATTCAGAGGAGACAACAGGAAAAACGGCCAGAATTCCAGGCGTTCGGCAGAGCGAGGTTCAGGGCTGTTCAAGAAGATCGATGACGACAAATTCGGAACGCCCCTCCGTCCGCACCGGATAGCCCCATGCTGAAATCCCCGACGTCACGATCGTCTGAAGCGAGCCGATTTGCGTATAGCCGTAGCAGGAATCCGCAAAGCCAAGCGGCTCGATCAAAAGACCGGCAGGCCAGATTTGTCCCGCGTGTGTATGCCCGGAAAGCAGCAGATCGATCCCCGCCGCCTCCGCCTCCACGTATTCCTGCGGCTGATGATCGAGCATCAGAAGAAATTTTTCCTGATCCAAGCCATCGGCGAGCGCATCTGCAGATTCCCGCAGCTCGCTGCGGTCCTTTCTTCCGATCAGCGTCAGATTCGGATCGATTTCATACGCCGTATCCTCAAGGACAGTAATGCCGTTTTCCCGGAGCGCAGAGCGGAGATCCTCTTCCGTATAATCTGAAGTATTTCTGTAATTTGCTTTATCGTGGTTTCCAAAAACATAAAAAACACCGTATTTGCTTTTAATTGTGCCAAGCTGCTGAAAGGCCTCTTCCAATTCGGCACGGGTTGTACTTTCGTCTACAAGATCGCCGCATAAAACAACGAGATCTGCATTCTCCTCGCTCATTCGGCTGCAGTATTCCTGTAATTCTTCCAGATGAACGGCGTTGCCGTAATGGAGATCCGCGATCAGAAGGATCCGGTACCCTCCGGCAGGAAGCGTTTTCTCCGTATAAACCGTATAATAGGTTTCTTTTACATTTCTGATATTCCAGTATCCATAGCTGATCAGAAGCGCCGTTATTAAAACAGGAACAAGACCGCATTTATAAATTTTATTCCATGCTTCCGGCGTTCGTTTCGTTTTGTGCGCGACGGCACGAATTGGCAGATTGATCAGCTCCACCGCAAGGGCAAACACGACGATATGGAGAAGGATCAGCGCTGTGATGTTGAACAGATTCAGGCAGCACGCCGCAAGGCAAAGGGAGACCGCGGCGATCACCACGCGGACGTAGTTCAGTCGGTGTGCAAATCTCCCGGCGCTCCAGAACAGAAAGGCCCTCATCAAAAATAAGTATAAAAAACTACCGATCAGCAGCGCGCACACTATGGAAATTATAATTGAGACAACCGGCATCGCATTCTGCCCCTTTCCTGATCGAATCAATATTCACATAAAAAGAATCTTACCATCATTCTATGATTCTATACCGGTTCTTCCAGTTTTATGATTCTTTTCTGCAGATCCAGTGTACCGTATGGAGTACGCTCCAGGTCAAGACGCAGATGTGATGGTTTTATGAGAAGGCTGTAAACGATACGTAAAAACAGCTCGTCTTCCCTGCACGTCCATAAGGAATGAAAATGGAAAGACACTGAATTCCGAATTGAAATTCAATGTCTTTCCGTCCGCCCTATTCGGGCTTCCCGTTATGCTTCAGAAAAAGCTTACGATTCCGTTCCGGATTTTTTCTTTTTCTTCACAATAATCACTGCAGCAACGATTCCCGCCACAACGATTACCGCTGCAATCACAATGATAAGAATGGTTCCGGAATTGCCGGAATCTTCCTCCGCAGGACTGGAAGACGATGTGGTGGCAGTCGTTTTTGTAGGCGTCGGTTGCTGTGTCGCAGAAGACGGCTTCGGCGTTTCCGGATCAGGCTCGGGCGTCATAGAGTCGAGTTCCGAGAAATCTCCGCCGTTCGCAACATATTGCTCGGCGGCCGCTACGGATTTAAAGAACGCGATATATGCGATCTCATAAGTAGATTCCTCCGGGCTGCTCGTAAACGGATCAAGACGGAGAATCTGATATTCGCCTGCACACAGTCCGTTGTTTTTCTCATTCAGATCAATGTTCACAATCTGCCAATCCTCGGTGGCCTGATATTTTATGGTGGCCGTCTGCGCCTCGCTCAGATTGGGGCTGGAATATGTCGTATAATAAATCTGCCCGGAATTAACGGAACCGTTTTTCCGAATCTTCATCTGCATGACCGGCCACTCTTCCGCGTCAATCGGTTCGTACGGCTGCATTTGAAGATAGGGATCGTTCCCCTGCTGTATGACAAACAGAGCGGCATCTCCGTCATCGTTCAATCCTTCGAAATACATTCCGTTGGAAGGAGTGCCCTCAATGCTGATATAATCCTCCCAATATCCGTCTTCCGTGAAAAGGATTACGGCATCGTAATTCGGCAGAGCGTCTTCCCCTTCGATCGGCGCTGCGGTCGGCGGCGCTACGTAATTCGAGCGGTCCGGACCGGTTGCCGCATATGCGTTCGCATCCTCCTCTGTGGCAAAGAATGCAAGATACTCGATGTACATTTCGGCGCCGTCAGGTACCATGCCGCTCTTGCCCTCTTTATACAGACAGTCCAGGCGGATATCGGAAACGGTGCCTTCCCAGGTGGATTCCGTCAGTTCTTCGATCGGCGCATTGGTTGATCCATCCTGCTGCGCAATTCCATCCGGGCCGTTCAGAGGATATGCCGTATCCAGGTTCGCCTGCGGGATATTTACAACGTATGTTTTATACTCGGCGTCCTGTCCCGTTATATCGAAATGCAGAACCGTGGCGCCCGTCATGGAATGCAGAGACGTTGCGTAATGCATCTCAAAGGTTGTGACATCGGAGAGGTTCCTCAGCTTAATGAGCATCCAGGGGTTCTCATCGGCCTCGAAGCCGGCAGAATTGCCTATGGAGAAATATGTATCTCCCGCTTCGGAGTTCGCCGTATTCGCCGTGAAGTAAAGCGCATTGTCCTTCCAGCTTACGGTGCACTCATTTTCCCCGCTGGGCGCGTGTTGTTTATACAACTCTTCCCAATAAAAATCGATCAGCTTTGCCGGCTCGGCCGCCGAAGAAACGATCGGCGCAAATGCAAACATGGAAACCAGGATTGCTGCCGCAACACAAACACCAATGAATTTTCGCATATTGTGATACCTCCAATTTTTGTTATTAACTTAATGATAACATTTTTTATACAAAAATGCAATAACGTTTTTCTTGTCACTTTAATCTGTTTTGTTTTACCATAATTTATGATAAAATACTGAAAAATGATACGATTGGAGACTGCAAAATGGAACACTGTAATTTTGATTCTTTTTCCTGCCCGCCGGACGAATACAGACCGCGCCCGCTTTGGTTCTGGAACAGCGCAGGCCGCAAGCTTTCCGGCATCGGCCGAGAAGGAATCTCTGAAATCATGACGCGTTCCGTGCGGGAATCGCGATATGCCGGGTTTGGAATTCTTCCAGAATGGCTGGACGGTTATATGAGCGATACATATCTGGATTTGTACGGCCAGGCCCTGGAAACGGCAAGACAGTTAGGCATCAAAATGTGTCTGTACGATGAGAACGGGTTCCCCAGCGGCAGCGCAGGCGGGCTGCTTGCCGAAAAATACCCGAATGATACCATGAAGCGTCTGGATAAAGAGGAATTGGAAGCTACAGGCCCCTGCTCTGTTGAGCTTCTGCTCCATCCCGGAAAGGATGCGCAGTATATCGGAGCCGTTCTGTTTGAAACGAATACAAAGAAACGGATTAATATTTCCGAACACTTCCTTCCGGATCCGCAGGAACGTCTCACGGCCTCCTTTTCCGTCCCGGCCGGGCAATGGAAAATCATGGTGTTTTTTGTCAGAAAGGACGGATACGACCGCGTGGACTACCTCGATCAATCGGCGGTTTTGCATCTGCTCGCGCTTACGCATGAAGCATATTACAACAAATTTAGCGAATTTTTCGGCAGCATCATAGACAGCGCCTTTTACGACGAGCCGATGCTTTACCAGGCAAAAGGACGTACCTGGACCGGCAGCTTCAACTGCCTGTTCCAGAAGCGGTACGGCTTTGATCCCATCACATTGTATCCCGCGCTGTGGTACGATATCGGAGAAGAAACGGCATCTGCGCGAAACGCGCTGTTCGGATTCCGCACGGAGCTGTTCTCGGAGCATTATATTAAAGCAATGAACGACTGGTGCAATAAGCACGGAATCCTTCTGACGGGACATATGGATCAGGAGGAAAATACGAATCCCGTCTTTACCTGCGGCGACCTGATGAAAATTTTTCAGTATCAGGATATTCCCGGAATCGACGAAATCATGTTTTGCGACCGCGCAATCAAGGCTTATAAAATCGTAAGCTCCGCGGCCTGCAACTGGGATAAGCCGCTGGTTATGACGGAGGTCTACGGCGCCATGGGCGAAGAAATGGGGATTTCGGTATTATATAAGGATATTATGAATCAGTTTGTACGGGGCATCAATTATGTCGTCCCGCACGCCGTCTGGTATCATGCCGAAGAAGGCGTCACCTTTCCGCCTGAGCTTTCCTACCGCAGCGAAAAATATGCCCCCGCGCTTCCGTCCTACAGCGATTTCACGGCGCGCGTAAGCCTGCTGCTGCGCGGCGGGAGGCACATAGCCGATATCGGCGTTTTATATCCGATCGATTCTTTAAAAGCGGAAACATCCTTCGATTCCTGCGATCCGTATTACGGAAATAAACCGGCCGGCATCGATTATATGGAGCTCGGCCATTGGCTCGTTACGGAGCTGCGCAGAGATTTTACTTTTCTCCATCCCGAAACGCTGGCAGATCGATGCACAGCAGACCGCGGCAGCCTGATTCTTCAGAACGCCGTAAACCGGGAGACATACCGCGTACTCATCATTCCGGGAGGAAGCACGGTCAGCGTTCGCGTGATGCAAAAGGTCAAGGATTTTTACGACTGCGGAGGAGCCGTGATTTTTACCTCGCGCCTTCCCGAGCAGGCCTCGGAATCGGGCTTTGATTCAGTCGTACGAGAGCTTGTAAAATCCATTTTGGAAAACGGCTCCGGCCCCGCCGGAAAAGCCGCGTTTGTAGCAGAAGCAGATTATGACGGCCTGTCCGCAGTGCTTTCGGAGTTCCTTAAGGTTCCCGACGTCGCAATGGATGCCCCGGCGCCGCTTCCCGGCGGAAGTCTGGGATATCTTCATAAACAGAAGGAAAACAGAAATATTTATTATTTTGCAAACTCCTCCGATCTGGCAGTTTCCTGTCCCGTCACGCTTCGCGGGAAAATCGAGGATCCGTGGTTCTGGGATCCGCATACCGGGACGAGAGCACGAGCCGACTGCTTCTATTCCGAAAAAAGCGGAATTCCCGTGACCGCAATATCACTGGAGCTGCCCCCGGTGCAAAGTATTTTTCTGATTGAAAATGGCGGCTGACCTTTTTCCGCGCGGCACCCGCAATTTACAAAAAATATACTTTTACGCAAATATTTTATATTTAATGTAATTTTTGTGTTGCATTGCAAAATGATATATAGTATTATATCCCCGTTCATAGTCGCAGCGCGGATCTGTCTTGCCGAAATGGTTATTTCTTAATACAGACAATACGTCAAAAACGGAATCAGAAGCCTGATTCCGTTTTGACATGAAGCCGATTTTTTGTTGCGGCAGGAGCTACTGCCCATAGTAGGCCTTCGGCCCGTGTTTTCGCTGATAATGCTTATCCAGGACGTACTGCGCCATGCTGCTCTCCGGATTTAAAAGAAGCGTTTTCAGGTCCATCTCGGCCACGCGCTCCAATACAACGGCATGGTATACGGAATCCGCGGCGTCCTTCCCCCAAGTGAACGGTCCGTGGTTGCGGACGACAATTCCCGGGATGCTCATTGCATCATAGCCGCCGGACAAGATCGTTTCTACAATCACCTTTCCCGTATTTGCTTCATAGGCCTCCGCCACTTCTTCGCGTCTCAGTTCCCGCGTACACGGAATATCTCCGTAAAATGCATCGGCGTGCGTCGTTCCGAGTGCAGCGATCGGAATCCCCGCCTGCGCGAAAGCCACCGCATTTGTAGAATGCGTATGGGTAACGCCGCCGATTTCCGGGAACGCCCTGTACAGCTCCAGATGAGTCGGCGTATCGGAAGAAGGCTTCCATTTTCCTTCCACCAGATTTCCCTCCAGATCAATAACAGACATATCCTCCGGCGACATCGTTGCATAATCGACGCCGGACGGCTTAATGACGACAAGACCGCGCTCCCGGTCGATTTCGCTTACATTTCCCCACGTATAGATCACAACGCCCTTTGCAACTAAATCAAGATTCGCAGCCAAGACGCGCGCTTTCAATTCTTCCAGCAAAATTCCCGCCTCCTTTTAAATATGCGATTCCGCGGACCGCCGCAGAATACCGGATAAAAACGCATAGGCCGATCGAAGCTCCTGCTCCGCATCCCGATCCGGCAGACACCAGAATTCCGCAGTAAACCGCAGAACGCCCAGATCAAATAGAGCGTCCGCAATCCCCGGGAAATCAACGTTTCCTTCTCCAAAAAACAGGTTGCGGTATATCCCCGGCTTCGTTTCTTTCAGATGCGCGGAAAAAAGATGTCCGGCGCCGCGGCGCAGATCCCCAGGAACGTCTGCCACAGCGTTGCTGATATTTCCGGTATCGGGATAGACGCCCAAATAAGGCGAATCGATTTCCGATACATATTCCATGGCCTTTTCAACGGTATTCATAAAATCGTTTTCCATCGTTTCCAGGCCCAGAATCACGCCGCAGGAGGCGGCCATCCTGGCCGAACGGAAAAGATTTTCCGTAAAATATTTTTTTGTTTCCGCATCGGAGGTCTCGTTGTAATAAACGTCATAGCCCGCCAGCTGAATGATCCGGATGCCAAGATCATAGGCAAGCGCAATCGCACGCTCCATAATCTGCATTCCTTTCTCTCGGATTTCCCGAAAATGGCTGCCGATCGGATATTTTCTGTGAGCACTCAGACAAATGGAGCTGACATTCAGCTCCTGTCTGCTCCATGCCGCGAATTCCCTTCGCTGGGCCTTGCTCCATTCCAGGCGCAGCTGACGCTCCTGCGTTTCATCGATACTCATTTCGATAAAATCAAAGCCGAGCTGTCCGGCCGCACTCATTTTGTGCGGCCAGCTCCAGGCCTCCGGCATCGCCTTTTCATAAAGTCCAAGCTGATACGGCTTCATGATTGGCTCCCCTTAACATATACGAAATAACGATTCTGTATTTTGCGGACGGATTCTTTCACGCCGCCAGTAATCTGAATGTCTGGCTTATTGAAGGGGCCCATACGGATCCAGTCTACAGCAGCGTCGCCGCTCCAGTCCGCGGTATAGCAGCATTCGCCGTCAGAGGCGGTGATCTTGCCGTCTCCCATGCCGCGCCGATACGAAAACGCAAACGGGACGACCGTGTGATCCGATTTCGTTACGGGATAGGCGTCCGCCTCCAGCGACGTCCAGCCATCCGGCAGACGAGGCACAAGATGAAGCCCTCTTGCAGGAGAAATATCATCGATTCCCAGCAGAAGCCGTGCGCATTTTACGATTTCCGCCTGCTGTACTGCATTTCCGAGATCGCTGTTGCGGTACCAGAAGCGTTTCGAGCCGTGGACGATCACACCCTCCGGTACGATATAATTATGATCAGTGTGGTGATAGCAGAACATCGCCGCCGTCTCAATGCATTCCGTCATTTCCTCATAGCGGTCCAGCATGATCACCGACTGTGTCAGATAGCCCTGTCCATATCCCATCTGACGTCCGGATTCCGGAGCGTAAAATACTTCCTTCTGCGCCAGGAACGTGCGGTTCAGCAAATCAAACCATTCCGGATGTTCATATGACATATCGTATCCGAATACATCGCTGTAAATCAAAAGATCCACCATCCGTTTGTATTCATACGTCCAACAGTCATCCGTGGTATCCGTATATACTTTTCCGTAACGCGGATGCTCCATCAGGAAATGTCTGCCGGCCGCCTCGCGAAGCGACTCCGCCATATCCGAAAGCGCAGAAGCATATTCCGCATCTCCCATTTCGCGGAACAGATCCGCATAACCCAGCAATGCAAACGAAGAAATCAAGTTAGAGAAAAGATCATAGCCTCCGGTTATCTGCGTGCTGGCCTCTGACTCAGAAAACAGAATGTCTGAAAAATTCGATTCCTTCGGGTGTTCCTTCTGCCACAGATAATAATCTGCTGCATCCTTCAGCTCCTTACGATGCTCCAAAAGCCACTGGCGATCCACTACGCCCTTTCGGTAAAGGCTGTAAATAAACAGCATGACCGAAGCGTGTCCGTCGTTTTCCTTGCCCTCGTTAAATAAATCGTTCTCGTCCTTTGCGATCAGATTCGCCACACGCTTCCAGTGCGGGATCGGGAAACGGACAGAAGGATAATACAGAAGCTTATGCAGGTAATCGGCCGCAGGCACCACGCGCTTGAAATAGCCGAAATTGGTGAGCTCCATAAGCGTCCTTCCAATATCGCGCGTCCAGACGTGGCCGCCGTAGCTGTCACTGTTTTCCTTAAAGGTCCCGAAGCCCAGATAGCAGCCGAAGTTGCACGTATACGGCGTGGAGGTATGCGAACGGCCGTCATCATCGATCTTCCCGTATGCCATGTCCATGATGTTTGCACGGTATACATTGGTATATACTTCCGCCATCGGCGTGCCGGCGAAAGTGACATCCGGCGCGTCGAAGCCTTCGATTTCTTTCTTCGCATCCGAGGCCGGCAATTCGTCCCGGAACTGATACAGCCTGCGTGCCAGCCGATCAATGTCCGCATAATAGGCTCTGCTCAGGAAAAAGTCCTGGTCTACCAATGTCCATTCCGGGCGGATCTCACCGCCGGCCAGAAGGCCAGTTACAGCCGATACGGCTACGTTTGCGCGCTTGGAATCTTCCCGCAGCAGCATGATCTCCTTAATTTTCTTATCGGAACGGACGCGATATCCAAAAACCCATTTGGTGCATTTTTCCGCCGATTCCGAAGTATTTTCCATCAGCTTCATGGCGGCGTCCTTCAGCGCCTTCGCATTCGGATCGGAGACGAAAGGCTCCTGATACGGAGCGTCGAACGCCATCAGCTGTTCTTCCTCCTTCGGACGATAGTACAAGTTGTAGTTCCATGCATTTACACCGAAGATCACGGAAATCAAGTCTTCCGTTTGATCCTCAAAGATCACGCGGATCCGCATAAGGCGATCGCCCAGGAAAAGACGAATGGAATGATCGTACATTGCTTCGTTCTGCGCCCACCATTCCGAACAATAGTCGGAGTCGGTAGCCATTCCCAGGAAAAACAGCGCTTCACACGCCGCCGGAAACGCAAGCGTTTCGCGATCGATTTTGCGGACTACGCCGCGTTCGTTTCTCGAAACGGAAAACGGGATCCCGCATACTTCCAGCGTTTCCGGTTTTTCGGTCTGTTGATATTGATAAAACATAGGTTTTCCCCCTTACTCATTTTTATTTTTATATAATTCTTACACATGTGCAGCCAGTGCAAAGATTCCACCGGCCGCATCCGCCTCGCTGGCGATGATTCGCAGCTCTTTCATTTCTTTAAATTCACCGAAGTCCAATTCCAGCAGGTTGAACACCGTGTTGCAGCACTCAATCGCGCGGTTTTTGCACCAGAGGCTTCGCTGCGGATAAGCCGGAGGCTGAGCCTGCCGGTAATCCGTTTCTCCCGGAGCGACGGGCATCATAGGGACCTCGCTTCGGTCCGTATCCGGGGCATAGGTTGCAAACCCCGCAATCACCGCATTTCCAAAGCCCATATCAGCAGTGCCGGGATAATAAACATCATAGAGATAGACGGGACGAAAATACGAGTCTTTTTTCACGGCTTCCGCTTCAGCGCGGAAAATTCTGCTGAATACGTCATGGTTGTCGATAAAAGCGCTGAAGAGTACATAAAGCTTTTTCATTTTCCGGCCTTCAAGCGAAATCGTGACGATCGGATGCTTTTCCTTGCTGAATGGAAGGAACCCGTTTGGATTCAGAGAAAGTGGGACGGAGGGCAAAATGGGAATGGCTCCGTACTGCTCCCAAAGTCCCTGCATAAAGAAGTCCGGGCCCTGCATCATATGACCATGCGAAGGATGCAGACCGATTTCCCTCCAGTACGCGCTCGGTTTGCAGGCCTCGTCCGGGATCGGGATCGGGACGACCTGCGCATGCTCCGGCGCGGCTTCGATCTCCAGCGGATAATGGAGCGGACCCTGCAAAGCGGCTTTGTTCTTACCGGGAGAAAAAAGAATCTCACCCGAACGGATTGAGAAAACGATCGTTCCGCTTTGCTTCGGCAGAACAGTGCCTTCCGCCGTCAGAAGCTGTCTGCCAATCAAAAGCTTCCAGCCGCCTGTAAGCGCCTTTTCAGACTGATTCCAGATTTCCACCAAAACGGAATTCTGCTCTGCCGCTACAGCGGCGCGGCAATATACCGCAGGCAAAGAAACAAGCACGCAAGGATGCAGGAACTCCCTGCCGCCTGCCCGCAGACGCAGGAACAGCATTCTTCGGGCAAAATTAAGGATTCCGAACCATCCGTAGCGTTCGTATTTTTCCAGCAAATCGCGGCGAACGGTTCCCGTCAGTTTGTTATTCTGCCATTCCAGCGAGGAGAAAACACCGCAGCGGTCTTCCACCCCGATCAATTCTGCATCGCCTTCTATCAGAAGAGAAAAAGGATCACCGCAGGCCGCCGCCGTCTCATAGGCGCAGCGAATCTCTATGGGTTCCCAGGAGCACGAAACCGTAAGATTTCTTCCGGAGCCTGCTTCAAATTCTACGCTGCTCCATCCGCAGTGCAGCTCCGGTTCAAGCGCCCATTTTCTCCCTTCCGCTTCGGCCGTAACGCGAAGAGACGGCGGACAAAGAACGCGTATGATCTTGCGCGTGTCGTCCTCGATTTGCAGCTGCATCGAAAAGCCGTTCGTTCTGGACGTATAGCTGATTTTAACGCCAGGCAGCTGCAGAGAGGCCTCGGGCCAGTCCTCCGGGATACACGGTGCAATCACCGTTTTATTTTCCAGCATGTCACGCTTCAACCCGAAGATCGATTCGATTACAGCCTGAGAAAATACCGCTGCCGAAGGAGAAAAATAAGCGAATCTTTTTTCGTTTGCCGTTTCCGGCCAGGATCCGCGCTGATAGCTGCCGCACACTCTCCGCGCAATAAAAGACAGCGGACGCACGGCCTCTTTTTTCATTCCGACGGCCGCGTATGCTGCCGTCGCGAACGGCTGCATATCTGATCCGCACTGCATTCCCCACGTAGGAACGCCCCAATATGCATGATCTCCGAAGTGATTGGATTGATAGATTTCACCTTCCGGGCCGGTCATTCGATGCAGCAGATGATCCAGAGCAGAAGCCTTATCCGGATCGTCAATTTCGTCGTACAGGATGGGATAAGTAATGCCGTGATACGTCGTTTCCAGACGAAGCTCACCGGAAATATCCTCGTACCATGCCGGTCTGCCGAGATCCTTCAGCCAAAGGGTTCGATACCATTCCTCCCTGCATCTGCGGGCTTCGGCGGAATAAAACTCTGCTTCCTCCGGTTTTCCCAGTATCGATTTGATGTAGGACATGATTTCCATCATTCTCACACCTTCGATTCCGGTTGCCGCACCCTTTCCCGGGGTGCTTTCGAAGTCCTCCTGATTCCCGATCTGCGTTCCCCATCCGATTACGCCGCTGCCGACGGGATCGTATTCCGCAAAGCTCTGCCATAAAGCTTTTTCCAGGAACGGCTCCGCTTCCTCGGCAAAAGCGAGGTCTCCCGTCATTTTGATATAATGCTCTACTTCCCGGAAAAAAAACTGATTATTTCCGCCCCAGTCACGGCGCGCTGAGCCGTCGGGGCACAGATCGGGAATCGCGCCGCTTTCAAATACACGCTGCATCTGGCTGCGGAGGCACTCTCGTACTCTGTCGAATCTGCCGTTCCATTCTTCTGCCGCAGTATGCTCCATATGCCACATCGTGGGCCAGTGCTGAATGCTTTCAATCCAGCCGTAGGGACGAAGCCAAGCATATTCCACATTCAGCAGCGCATGTCCGAACGCTTCGTTCAGCGCGGCATCCGGAGTATGAATGCGCCACTGTGCCAGAAGATCATCATAATAGCGTATGACGCGTTCTTCCTCTTTCACCGGATCGCAGCCGGCCAGCTCGGCAGCACGTTCTTCTTTTTCTGAAAATCCGACGACGGCATACAGATCCGTTCCCGTTCCGCTTGCCACCGCATACGTGCCGTACCTTCCGAAGTCGCCCTCCAAAGACGCAATCCGGACATCGGAAAAGCTCCCCTTTACCGCCGTGACGAGAGGACGCTCCTCACGCCGGATCAGCACCGTATTTCCGGACAGCTCGGCCGAACCCTGTTCGCAGTCGATCTTTGCTCCGGCCATGCTCTGATTGGGAGAGAAATGCATAAAAGCTATATTTCCCGCGCCAAATTTCAGCCAGAATTTTCTCGGCGCATCGCTGTGAATATGAAGCAGCGCCGCGCCCTCCCAGAGCAGGCTTTCCCTTCCAAAATGAAGCGGATACCATGACGCCTGGAAAGAGGTTCCGTCCAGAAGCTTCACTTTGCTTCTCAATCCGCCGGGAATATTGTCCGCAGTCGTTTCCTCGCTGCATTCCTGATAGGTAAGCCAGAGCGGCTCGCTTTCACCGACTCCAATTACAAATTTTGCCAACAATACGTGCTCCGCGCCGCGCGCCTGCGTATGGTCATACGTCATTACGGCGCCGTTCGGGTACGCTTGCCTGAGAAAGACCAGACACTGCTGATAGGCACACGCCCGTTCGTCCAGCAGATCCAGTGTCGGGGAAATGTCGCTTTCGTTTTGTCTCATCGTTCATTCTCCTTTTCATACTACTTTCCGCAGGATTGATTTGCCCTCATTATATCGGGCGCCTGCCGAAGGTAAAATTGCACAAAGCATATTATTGATGGACAAAAGCGAAAAGCTATGCTATAATACAAAAAAAGAAAGAACTGCAAAAGGAAGAGATCGTTCTATGCCGAAAATAAAATATGTTGGCCGGTTATATGAAAATACGTACCGCATCAATCTTCATACGCACGATTTTTGGGAGATCGTACGCTATACCAAGGGAAGCGGTCTGGTAGAGATCGACGGAGAGATCATTCCTTTTCAGGAAAACGATATTTTTGCGATCCCGCCGAATGTTCCGCACACGGACTATTCCGATACGGGCTTTCAGAATTATCATTATACCTTCAATGACGACGATTTCAACAGGCTGTCTTACATGAAATTTCAGGATACGGAGAACAATGATTTTCTGACGATCATGGCGCAGCTTTATCACGAATATCATTTAAAGCGCAAAAATTATCAAAACATTATAGACAGCCTTTATACTGTTCTGTTTCACTATATTCTTGCATTGTCCGAGGAAGCCGAAAGCAACCAATATGTAGCGTTTGTCATAAATGAAATCATCAGCAATATATCCAATCCGGATTACGAGATTCAGCAGACGCTGCAAAAGGTCCCGCTGACGGAAGACTACTTCCGAAAATTATTTTTCCAGGAAACCGGAAAAACACCGCTCCAGTATCTCACCCAGAAGCGGATCTCCTATGCAAAGCAGCTGCTCTGTCTTCAGGCTCATTCCGGGATTTCCATTCAGGAAATTGCCTGGCGCTCCGGATTTGCAGACAATTATTATTTTTCCCGCGTTTTTAAAAAGGTGACGGGCGTCAGTCCCAAATATTGGGCGGAATGCGACAAGCAAAAAGCGGAGGAAGATAACGAGCTTCCAAAGCGCAATTATCTTCCTCCTGAGACAAAGGATTATGAATAAAGCGTTTTAATTGATCACGCTTTATTTCTTTTTCTTGCTTCGTACGATCACAACGACGAAGATGATTACAACCACTGCAATCGCGCCGATCAGCACGTATATCATCCAGCCGTTTCCGCTGCCGGCATCCTCTGCGCCGCCGTTAGTCGCTGCGGGCGTCTTCTCCGCCGCGGGCGTTCCGCCTGCTTCTGGGGTTGCATCCGTCTCCGACGTAGGCTGCTCGGGAGCCGGCGTGCTTTCTTCCACCTTTTCATAGACAGTCAGGTTATCAAGACCAAAATTGTTAGCGCGGTTGATAAAAGCAAACAGGCCTGTCACCGGCACCACAGCTTCATCAACAGTCGCCACGACCGTTCCCTCGGCATCTTTGATTTCCACCTTGCGGTAGGACTCGCCGGAGAAGAGCTCCTGCCCTGCCAGAGAAGTATCCCAGTAGCTTTCATTCCAATGCGTCGTTACCTCGTCCGGTTCGGACATCGCGATCGTGCAGACGAGATTATCTTCAACGTATACGGCGATCTCTCCGTTCTCCTCCTGCACGCAGACAGACGTAAATTCCGTGAAATTCACACCCTCCGGCATCTGGAACTGATACGAAACGGTGTATGCGCCTAACATCCTGTCCTCTGCGTTTTCCACGACGCCGGTCGTCGCCTCGCCGTTGATCGGTCCGGCAGTACCGCCGTTTTTGTTTGTGTGTACGCCTACCTCCAGAATATTATCAAAAAAGTAAATGAACACGCCGGCAGCGCCCAGGAACGAAGTCAGATCCGCATCCTCATTGTCCGGTTCAATCACCATGCCTACGGAATCGGCGGGTACGTGCAGCGCCAAAGCGGATTTATAAGCATTCTCTTCCACCTTTCCGGGGATTGCCGTTTTAATATCGAATTCCACACGGTAGTCCACGACTTCATACATAGAATAAACATAAGAGCCTGACGGGAACGTGCCGTTGTAATACGTATTGTCGCCTTCCGTTACCACATTTTCCGGCTTTACATCGTAAGTGTTGAAATACGTGTAGAAATCATCGGGAAGCACTCCTTCATAGCCTTCAAAATCGGTGCTGTACGCTTCATTAAAAGCTTCCGGTAATTCCGGTACCGCCGCCAGGGACGGCAAAACGCTCGCAAATGCCATGACTGCAACCAAAAGACTGGCAATTACTTTTCGTTTCATAAAATGATACCTCCTTGTCACGATTCCGTCGGAATCGTATATTCCGTTACGGTGCTCTCTCCGAATGTGTTGCGCGTCTGAATATAGCAGACGTTTCCTTCTCTTTCTTCGGGGAGCTCGACACCATCATTAATGTTGTAATAAACCCATTCTCCCTGTACCTCCGGATCGAAGGAAACCCGGTATTCGGTCGGATATCCGTCCAGGGAAAGGAAGAACGCGTCGCCGTCTGAGGAAAGGACCTCAGGGGCCGGCGGAGCCTCCTGCTTCCAGTAATTCAGTTTGTACAGATTTGTTTTGACGTTATCAAACACCAGGAAGCCGAAATCCACATTCGGTTCGATATGTGTGCTGCCATACAGCGACACGCCCTCCTGCGGCTGTTCCTTCCATGCCAGCGCATAATTGAAGCGATTGACAAGAAGCGCCTTCGGGGACAGCTCCGCCACACCGCGGAGCGTGCGTTCAAACGTTGTCTGACCGTTTACAATATGATTCAGCTCATCCCAGTTCTCGCCGCCTTTGTGAACGGAAGCCCACGCGATCATTTGCTCCACGCTTCCATCCGCAGCATCTTTGTGGAAAATACGGTACATTCCTTCTCCGGCCTCAGGATCCTCTTCGGATTCTACAAAGAACCAGAGCGGCACGTCGCCCGAAATGGATTTGCTTCCGTCCTTCTGTTCTTCTGTATACGGAGACAAATATCCGTTGCTGAAGCGAATATTAAATCGCTCGTCGTCAAAAATCGCCTTGCCCTCCGCTACTTTTTTCTGAAGCTCCGAATCGATGAAAATGATGAGAAACGGTTTGGATGCGCGATCTGTTCCGTCCTGGAGACAATACCAGGCCTCTGGATACTGCTCGTACAGCGTATAGACATCCGTCAGCACTTCATTCAGCGCATCGTAATTTTCTCCGCTGAGCCGGACCGTAATATAGATCTTGGGCGATTCGAAGCCCAGCGACGACGACGCCTCCTTTAGAAGCACCTCCGTGTTTGCATAGACTCCATACGTATATTTATACCAGTCCTGCCCCGGCGTTTCCAGCCGGTAAGAAGTATAGTTGGTCCAGTCTACCGCCACGCCGTTGCAGCCGAGCGCTGACATCCAATACAAATGCTGTCTGGCCGTTTCCGGATCTCTTTGATCATATAGGCCCATCAGGGGCGTCGTCGTCCGGTAATTGCCGCTCACCTGGACCGTGTCGGGATGCTGCGGGTTCAGCGGCCACCAGCCTCTTTGCGGACGTCCGTTCGTCGTCGGTCCCGTGTCGATATCATACCACATAATCATATCCATGGTTCTTTTCCCCTCTTCTCTTGCGCTGAGCGTCTTAGGCGCTTCTCCGTTCTTCTGATTTTCTCCGTCGATGTAGAAATATACTCCCACGGCGCACAGCACTGCCGCGCAAGCGACCGCCGTTATAGCGCAGCTTTTTGCGGAAAGCCTTTTTTTTGTATATAGTACAAACAGAAGAAGCGCGGCAATGAGTGCCAGGAAAACGAGAATCAATATTTTTACAAGCATACTATGCCACGCTCCTTATTCTTTATTCATGGCTTTTTTTGCGCCGGACCACAAGTCCCGCGGTCGACGCAAGGAGAATTGCCGCGCAGGCTCCCAGCCAGATACCCGAATCTCCTGTCGTCGGATTCGTGTTGTCATCCTGACCGGGATCAGAACCGGGATCCGTGCCCGGATCGGGAATCACCGGATCAACCGGATCCTCCGCCTCTGCCGTCCTGCTGAGCTTCAGCGCATCCATACGCGCACAGAATCTTCCCGAACCGTTGTCAACGCTCTCGATCGTAATTTTATGGATTCCTGCCGCAAGCTCCATCTCGCCCAATTCCTGCTCTGCCAGCGTCCAGCCGCCGTCATGATACAGATTAACGGGCTCTCCGAGCTTCTGGTCGTCAATTGAAATCTGAACGGAGCAGCTATCATTATTTAATATATAAGCCAGAGTAATCGAATACCTCCCTGCCTCGGGAACGACGAGAGATACCGTTTCCAGCTTGCGTCCCGCTGCGTAGAAATCCGTATTGACTACGGCGTCCACCGGCAGCGCTTCATGCGTATAATTGCTTTCCAGATGGAAATCGTCGGATTTGGTATATGCGTTACCTTCAAATTCAAAAATAATTTCATCAGAAGGTGTCAGCTCTTCGAGCGCAAGATAATCCAGCAGCGCGCAGTAATATGCCGACTCCTGGCTGGTAAAGGTCAGCGTATGCGTTCCTTCCGTAAGGCGAAGCAGTCCGACCGTCTTCATTCCGGCTTCCCAATTGGCACCGTTGTTTAAATTGATCTGACTGTCGATTACGGTACCGTCAATCTTCATTTCCAATACTCCGCAGTCCAGATTCATAACGTAACCCAACGTAATAAGATATATGGCTTCCTTCTCTACGGAAAACGTTGTTTCCAGCATATTTCCCGCCTTATAGAAGTTTACGTTTGCCACGGCGTCCACCGGGAGCGCCTCGTGCGTAAAGGGAGTCTCCAGAAATACTTCCTCTGTTTTAGTATATTCCTGATCCTCCAGCTCGATTGTAATCTTCTCCGACGCTGCGCCGGCCGGGAGCAGACTGCAAGCGAAAAGCGCCGCGACCAAAAAGAAAATTAGGAAGCGGGCTTTACTTTTTCTTAATCCTTCATTTACCATTTTAAAAATCCTCCTTTTCTTTTGACAGCTGTTCTTGTTTAAGAGAATACCTCCAATACACATTCTTTTAAATAGACATTATCGTTTTTTTACTGGACAATTCATAACACATTTTTTTGTTAAAGGTATGTTTTGGGCTAATAAAACTTGGATATTTTTGTAAAAAAGAAGATGATTTCAATTTTAATTTGAAATCATCTTCGAAAAATCAAATAATTCAAATTTGTTTTATTTTGTACAAAACCGATCTTTAACGTTCCAGCATTTCCTGATACAGCGCATATTTTTCCCTGTAAACGGGAACCATGCGAGCGTCCGGCGAAAAGGTTTTCCGAATATGAACCATTTCTTTGGCTGCCGTATGATAATCCGGATATGCGCCGCAGCAGATGGAAGCAGCGATGGCCGCGCCCATTGCGCCGAGCTCTTTTCCGTCTACGACCTGCAGGGGCGTCTCAAGAACGTCGGCAAACAGCTGCATCCACACGTCTGAATTTGCCGCGCCTCCCGCAATTCGAATATAAGGCGGCGTCTGTCTGTGCTTCAGCAGTCTTTCAACGTGCTGCTTGTGCGAAAACGCGACGCCTTCATATACCGCCCGCAGAAGATGCTCCGTGCCATGACCGCTGTGCAGTCCTACCCATGCAGCATGCTTTCGGTTCCGCGCATTGCTGCCGTATAGAAACGGGAAAAACAGAAGCGAGGAGGATTCTGGCGCTACGGATGCCACCATACTGTCGATTTCTCCGTAAGAGGGCTTTTCCTTCCTAAACAGTATGCCGCGCGCCCAGTCCAGGTTCCCCGCGGAGGTCGGGCTGCTTTCTTCGATAAGATAATACCCCGGCATGCAGAAAAGCGAATGATTCACGCCCTCTTCCGGTGCGACCGGTTCCTGCGATATATATTCGTTGATGCTCCACGTTCCGGTAATGACGCAGATAGGAACAGAATCGGAGACATCCATGGCAATCGCGCAGGCGTCAATATCAAACATGCCACCGCATACGGGGATCCCCTCCGGCAGCCCCGTACAGGCCGCCGCTTCTTTCGTTACACAGCCGCAATGCGCTGCGGAATCCGCTAACGGCGGCAGACATTCCGCAATCTCCGGAATTCCGTAAAGCCTCAGCAATTCCGGATCATACGCTTTCTTCCGGAGATTCAGAAGTCCTGTTCCGGAGGAATCCGTATATTCGGCGAAGGGACGGCCTGTCAGCATAAAGCGGATATAATCCTTTGCTTCAAAAACCCATTGAATGTTCTGATATACTTCCGGCTGATTCCGCTTCAGCCAGGCAAGAAGCGCAGTCGGCTGGCATGCCAGAGTAGATTGAAGGTTCAGCAGCCCCGCCTGCGCCGTCGTTCCGTTCTGTTCCCATTCCTTAACGAGCTCGGCCGCGCGCTGGTCTGTTGAAGCAATTGCCGGCGCGCACGGTTTGCCGTCCTTTCCCCAGAGATACAGTCCTTTCCCGTGTCCGGTACATCCCACTGCGGCAATTTTCTCCGGAGCAACGCCGGAAGCAGATATCGCCTTTTGTATGGCGGCCGTCGTCTTCTCCCACAAAAAAATCATATCCCGTTCGTGATAGCCTTCCCGTACCACTGTTACCGGGGTTTGTTCAGAGGCAGCGCTCATCTGCTGCCCGCTGGAGGAAAATACGGCGGCCTTGATATTGGTTCCGCCATTGTCAATCCCTACAAAATATCGTTCCATATCCCGTTTCTCCTCTGTCCGTTATGCCTGCGCCTCGGCAGCAGGATAATGCTTCAGCATAACAAGCGGTTCATATGCGCTGGCATTTTCGACGAGCACGCCGTTCGAAGCGGCAGGATAAGAAACAAAAAATTCATCTTCGCTTTTCTGTCCAAAGCGCAGCATGGTCGCCGCAGCACAGCGCTGCCCGGCGAGTTTGCCGTAGCCCTGCACAACGATGCAGCCGTATGCGGTGTCATCCGTGATCCGTGCAGAACATCCTGGATATACGGTCAGCTCTTTTGCCGCAATGTACTCGTTTCCGTATACAATCTGCTTTACCATATAACTTTCCGTTTGTTCCAGAATAATGGGCGGACGGAAATAGTGTTCTTTGTATTGCGGATCGATGTTCTTTTCCCAGTCCATCATTTCGATTACATAATCGGGATCTCCCCAATGCTCCGGCGGGCAGTTTTCATACAGGAAACTGTCGTCATAGATTTCGCTGTCAGTAATATTTTCAAAGACCGCATTTACGTCCGAATTCCACTGTGGTTCGTAAGTAAGATAGGAGCCGGGAGCGTGAAGAACTCCGGGAGGCGTATACCAGCCGGTTCCTAATTCGATCCGGTACGCTCTGGAAAGCTCTGTAATCCGCAGATCCCGCTTTTGATAATCCTTCAGACGTTCCCGCAGGTCATCTTTCGTGGTATCCGCAGTAAATCCGAAATAAGTATGGGGGAATTTTCCGGGATAGTTATTGTATTGCGGCGGATAATAATACGCCTCCGGCTTTCCCAGCTTTCCGACGCGGGCTGCGGCTTCAAAGCCCAGATGCATATGATGAAACAGCGGTCCCTCGTAATCGAAAAATTTGGAGTACATCGGCCACGTCTGATGCCGTCTGAAACAGTTCTCCCCGATCAGTTCTTCCTGAAGCGTATCGACAAATGCCTTCAGCGTGATTCTTTCCTCGCTGCAGCCATCCAGGTTTACATAGCTCATGCCCTCGTCCGGAGCGGCGTCGGGGCCATTCATTGCTGTAATTACAGAAGAAAACCAGCGTTCCTTAATGGAACCGCGTTTTGTGCCAAGGGCATAATAATCGTCGGGATGCAGCCGCAGCCGTCTGCCCGCCGTTCCGAAGCGGCGCGGCACGAACGTCGGGATAAGCGGAAGAACGCCGCCGCGATCCCGAAAAAATGAATTTATAATTTCTTTCTCTGAGCTCATTTCATCTCTTCCTTTCTATTCTATATATTCTGCATACCAGTGTATAAATAAAAAGGAATTCCCTCAATGTACAATTTCTTGTTATCCATGGACAAATGCGTAAAACCC
The DNA here is from genome assembly GCA_904420095.1 of uncultured Clostridia bacterium. Lineage (GTDB taxonomy): Bacteria > Bacillota > Clostridia > UBA1212 > UBA1255 > Egerieisoma > Egerieisoma faecipullorum. Next base: position 2,993 of record CAJFUB010000005.1, on the reverse strand, counting down.
GCGTTAGAAACGGCAGACGACAAATATTCCCGGCCGCCTGCCGGGCATCGTTTTCCGGGAAAAATTTTTCTTGACTATTGGGTTTACATTATGTAGAATACATTCAGACTACATCGTGTAAACCTAAGGAGGAATGGAGCATGGCCGATCTGACAATGGGCGCTGTCGAATCAAAATTTGCAGATATTATCTGGAAAAACGAACCGATTTCATCCGCCGCGCTTGTAAAGCAAAGCCAAGAATTGCTGGGATGGAAGAAGAGCACATCTTTTACCGTACTGAGGAGACTCTGCGACAAAGGCATTTTTGTAAATCAAAAAGGAACGGTTACCTCGGTCATTTCCCGCGAGGCGTTTTACGCGGCGCAGAGCGAAAGATTCGTTAAAGAAACCTTCGACGGCTCCCTTCCGGCTTTTCTAGCCGCTTTTACGTCAAAGAAAGCATTATCTCCAGAAGAGATCGAATATCTGCGCCGCATGGTCGCAGAATACGAGGAGGAATAGATATGCAGGACTTCTTTCTTGGTCTTCTTAATAAGAGCATCGCTGCAGGCTGGCTGGTTCTGGCCGTCATTGTGCTGCGGCTTGCGCTGAAGAAGGCGCCAAAATGGATTATGGGCGTCTTCTGGGCGTTCGTTGCCGTTCGGCTGATCTGTCCTTTTTCTTTTGAAAGTATGCTGAGCGTGCTGCCGAAAGCTGACGCAATCCCGCAGGAGCTTATCACGGCCGGCTCTTCCGCCGCAGGCGGCGGCGATCTGCCGCTATTATCGCAAGCGGAAAACGCGTCCGGATCACCGGTGTCTGCGGGTGAAGCCGGTACGAACCTTCTGCAAATCATTCTTTTTTTCGCGCCGATGGTATGGGCCGCCGGCACTGCGGCACTGTTCGTTTATATGCTTGTAAGCGTTCTGCGGATTCGCAGAAACGTACAGGAATCCATATGGTTGGAAGACAACGTTTGGGTGTGCGACCGAATCCCCTCCCCGTTTGTTCTTGGTGTTTTCCGCCCCCGGATTTATCTGCCCTCCTCTGTCAGTGAAACGGATCGAAGGTATGTAATATTCCATGAAAAAGCTCATATAAAACGGCATGACACGATCTGGAAGCCGCTGGGCTTTCTGCTGCTTGGCGTCTATTGGTTCAATCCGGTTCTGTGGATCGGCTACAGCCTTTTCTGTAAAGATATCGAGCTCGCCTGCGACGAAAATGTCCTGAAGAACGCAGGAAGCGATATCCGGCAGCCGTATTCCAGCGCATTGATCAGCTGCAGCGCTCCTAAAAAAACGGTCGCGGGCGGTCCGCTTGCCTTTGGAGAAGACGGTATAAAAGGGAGAGTGAAAAACATACTGCGCTATAAAAAGCCATCCTTCTGGATCCTCCTCGCCGCGGCCGCCGCCTGTGCCGTCACCGCCGTTTGTCTCCTTACAGATCCGATGCCGCGGGAATCCAAGCAGCCATCCGCAAATATTGTCGTGAATGAAATCGGCTCGGATCGGCAAGAGGTCGGAATTGAAGCAGCCGAGTTTCAATCCGAAAACGGGGAGCTTCTGCTGAAAATCAGATGGAATAACGGCTCGGAGCATTCCATATGCTACGGAGAACCGTTTCGTATATCAAAACAGGATGCCGGAGAATGGATCATGCTGGAAGAAAAAGGGACGTGGGACTTACCGGCCTATTCGGTTGCACCCTCCCATTCAGGCTCTGCGGAAAATCGCGAAAAAGAGTATAATCTCACAGAACAGTTTTCCGTCGCGCAAAACGGCTCTTACCGCTTCTCCACAGAATTCTTTTTCGAAGGGGACCCCGAAACCATGTATACGGTATGGGTTGACTTTTCGCTCCTCAATCCCGCCGCTTCCCCCGCGGTCGGAAGCACGTACGTGATAGCAAAGTTCAGAGAAAATTTAACGGACCGCGGCCTGCTCTTTGAAGAGCGCGTCTCGCCGGTTCTGCTTCTTGAGGGCGAGCCTCTGGAATTCATGATTTCCGGCAGTGACGAAACGATTCTGGTTTACGTCTATGAAAGCTCGGCAGCCGCAGCGAAGCAGCAAGGGCTTGTTTCCAGTGACGGTTTTAGAATAATAATAAAGCAAAACGAAAAAGAGTCATCCGAGATCATCTACGAGTGGATTTCAACGCCGCATTGGTATCTCCGCGACAACACAATCGCATTCTATGTCGGTACGGATCCGGAAATCCTCGATGCGTTAAGCGGTGTGTTCGGCGACGAATTCGCCGGCGGCATATAACGGCTAAGTGCATCTGTCAAGAAGAGGTAGACATCGAAAACCACCAAAGCATTGGAAGCCCAGTTCGGTCTTTTACTGAACTGGGCTTCTATAGCCCAAGGCAGCCGCAGATTTCCTGTTATTGAAGCAGTCTACATACCTATCCAAAAGTAAGTGGACATTCTCTGTGGTAGCCATTCCAAAGTCAAGGAAGCGTTCTTCTTTCATCCAGTGTACAAACAAGAATATTGTCCACTCTCCCCTGTTTTGCCGCATATACTTTTGCGTTTTATATGCAGATATAAATGAGGAATGTGCAGTTTCGGACGGCAGCTTTAAGCCATAGCAGGTTTCCTGGCCTCAATATAGAGGTCGATATCCTCCACGATATAATTGGCCCCGGTGGTGTGCAAGGCTTCAAAGCAGGAATACACATAGTCCCACACGCGGTAACGGGTAAAGAGTTCCGCCACCTGCTTTCCAGTCAAGTGCTTGGCGTTTTTGTAGGTTTCCACACAATAAATGAGAAAATCTCCTTGCCTGCTCATATTCATGCCTCCTCCGGTATCTCAAAGTTTCCTGTCTTTTTTTCCTCGTCATACATATTAAATAAGGTAAGCGGGCTGAAATGCCACAACTTGGTGTCCTCCTGCTCCAACAAGGAATATACCTTGGATTCATAAAACTCTTTGGAGGCCATCAGCTCATCCACAGGATAGTTCTCACAAATCAACTGAACAACCTGGGGAACCAGTAAAGTCAA
>CAJFUB010000004.1 GCA_904420095.1 uncultured Clostridia bacterium | reverse complement strand
TTTTTTGCGCTGGGGGCTTGGCAGAAACCGGGAGAACCCGCCGCATTTTACCAGGGCATCCACGAGCTTCCAGAGGGCAGGCGCTGCTGGCGCTCCGGTTTCGTACAATTTGGCGTGCCTTTTATGCGAAACGGGAGAGAAGCCCCGCCCCGGCAGCCGGGCCCTGCCTGATTTCGCACAAAAAGCACCCCCTTTTGTGCGAAAAAAATTTTTTACCCCATTGACTTCATAACAATGTTTTGTTACACTATCTCTACAAGCAAAAAGGAGCGAGAAAAATGCTGATTTCAAAAAAAGATCTCCTCGATCAAACCGGGATTTCTTACGGCCAGCTTTATCGATGGAAACGCGAAAAGCTGATCCCCGAGGAATGGTTTATTAAGCGATCCTCTTTCACCGGACAGGAAACCTTTTTCCCAAAAACAAAAATTCTGGCCAGGATCAAAGCCATTCAGGAGCTGAAGGACAAATATTCTCTGGAAGAACTGGCGCGGATTCTGTCCCCTGAGGTCTCAGAGCGCCTCTTCTCCGAGAAGGATCTGCGCCTTATAACAGAAATAAGTCCGAATCTGATCCCCTGCTTCCTCAAAAATTTTCAGAAGCAAAATTTCACATACATCGACGTTTTGTTTTTATATGCCATCTCAAGCTTCTACGCACGCCACAATCTGCAGCTTTCCGACGTGGAAAATATTTGCTGCGGTATCAAAGAAAGCCTCTGCGCAATAAAGCAGACCGAGTATCTGTGCATTCTTTTAGAATATGCCGACAGTTACTTCATAACTATAAAAGAAGAAAAAGCCGCCGTCTATCTGGATGCCAGATTTAAAACAATCGACGAAATCCGGCTCAACGACCTGTCAGCCGCCATCAAAGTAAAATACAAAAACAAATTCAACTTCAGATTCGATGAAGAGCCGCAGGAAAACATAGAAGAATCAAAAATAAAGGAGGCGTTCACATGAAACACTCGGTAATGGCATTAGGCGAAAGGCATCTGGAGGGCGAATACAAAAACGTCCGCGCCGCCGGCGATCTTGAAATAAAAAACGGCAAAATAAAATCGCTGCTTTGCGCCGGCGATATCGATATTCACGACGCCAAGATCGAAAAAATACGCGCCGCCGGCGATGTAAACGCCTTTAATCTTACCTTCGGTCACTGCAAAGCGGCCGGAGACATCGCATTCCGCGGAATTTGCCGCGGAGATACGATCGCAGCGATCGGCTCGTTCCAGGCGGAACTTTTGGAATGCCGCATTCTCCGCTACGGCACAGATCCCAGGCATATCCGAAAATCGGATTCCTCCAGCTGGGACTGGAGCGGCACCTTTCATGCAGAAACATTTGAAAATCTGCTCCCCGCGAAACTGTCGTTTGACTATCATTTCAAAAATATCCTTTCACTGGCCGAAATAACATCCGAGCAAGAAATCCAATGCACCGTTTTATACGCTTTAAACGGCATTTCGGCTCCCTCCATAAACGCAGAAGAAATCTTTCTGCTTGCAAGCGGGAACGTACGCGTCGGAGAAATTACCGGCACACATATTACGATTGACAACCGCTTTCGACCGGAAAAATCTTTTTCTTCCCTGCCCAAAACCCAAAAATACCGAAAAATCACGGAATGCAGCAAAGAGCTGGCACATGCAGAGGCGATCATCGGAGACACGATCCGCATAAAAAACACAAGCGCCCAGTCCGTCTCCGGAATCGACATCGAAATCGGAGAGCTCTGCACCATCGAAGAAGTAACATATAAAAACACCATAAAAATTTCCGACAAAGCCGTAACAGGAAAGGTTGTGAAGCTATGACGAGCGAACGAATCGGCGGGATCGGATCGATCTCGTGCGGCGAATACGATTCCATTCAAATCGACGGAATCGGAAAATTAAAGGGCAGCATAAAAGCCAATCAAATCAGCGCCAGCGGAATCTCCCGTTCAAAGGGTAAAATAGAAGTCTCCCTGCTGAATATCAATGGCATTCACAAAGCCAAACGCACCATCAAAGCCAGAGAAGTAGCGATCAACGGCGTGCTGAGACTGAAAAAGGCCTCCCTTCACGCGGACAAAATCAATTGCACCGGCAGTCTGTACTGCGGCCACGAATTAAGCGCCGATCAAATCAGCATTCAGGGGATTTTCAGCATTTCACACATCTACGGCGACACAGTCAAGCTGTTTCACGACAAAAGCACACATCTTCCCATAGGGCGAAAAAGCCGTCTTTTCTGCAGGCTGCTTTTTGGCTTCCGCATCCCGGACGGAGCCTCCAGGGCAGATTACGTAGAATGCACAGAGCTTGTGGCTTCCAATACAAAATTTAAAACAATTCACGCCGGCAGCGTCACGCTCAGCCAAAACTGCGAAGTCGATAAAATTTACTGCGACGGCCCCGTAACGGCCGACTCCACTTGCACTATAGGAAAAATCATCTCATCCCAATCGAAAGGAGAAACCACATGAAAGAAAGCATACTGAAAAAAATACTGGATCTTTATAAAGACGGTAAAATCTCGGCAGACGAAGCCGAAAAAATGATCGGAAGCAAGACGGACGCGCCAGGCGAACAAGGCAGCTGGCCGGACGACGGCAAGCTGCGGATCGCCGCATTTGTCGGGCGAAGACTGCTGAAGGCAGGAGATGCCAATTGCCAGTCGCTTGAAGTAACGTACCAGGGAGACGCTCTGGACGTCATTTCCTATCTTAATTTGACGTGCGGAAACGTAGAAGGAAATGCCAATGCCGGAGTCTCGCTGAAATGTGCGGACGTACTCGGCTGTGTCAACGCGGGGACAAGCGCAACCTGCGGCAACGTCGCCGGCAGCGTCTCTGCCGGTACGAGCATCCGCTGCGGGAACATCGCCGGCCACACATCCGCCGGAACCTCCGTAACCTGCCGGCAGCTTGGCGAATAAATACCTGTTGCATTTATCACTGACAAAACCCGAAAGCCGTAGTATACTATAAAACGAAATCCGACCAAGGGAGGAAGTTTTATGGCACTACGGCTTGAGCACGTTAAATGGGATCTGCCCGACGACAGCGGCAGCGGTTTAAATAAAGAAATCATTAAAGACATCACGCTGGAATTCGGAGACGGCCGCCTTGTCGTCGTCACCGGACCGAACGGAGGCGGCAAGACGACGCTGGCAAAGCTCATCGCCGGTGTCGTAACGCCCACAAGCGGAAAAATCTTTTTAACCAGCGGAGGCATCGAACGCGAAATCACAGACATCGACGTTACAGAGCGAGCCAGGAGCGGAATTGCATATGCTTTCCAGCAGCCCGTTCGCTTCAAGGGACTCACAGTACGCAACCTCCTGGAAATCGCGGCTGGACGCACCATGAGCCAGAACGAGCTCTGCAAGCTGCTCGGGAAAGTCGGTCTTTGCGCGGAAGAATACATCAACCGCGAAATGAACACCTCTTTATCCGGAGGAGAAAGCAAGCGGATCGAAATCGCAACCGTGCTGGCAAGAAACGCAGAAATTTCCGTATTCGACGAACCAGAAGCAGGAATCGACCTGTGGAGCTTTGCCAGACTGGTTGAAACCTTCGAGGAAATCAGAGAAAGCAGAAAAGGCACGCTGGTCATTATTTCACATCAGGAGCGCATTATCTCCATAGCGGACGATATCGTGGTAATCGCCGCCGGCTCCGTAAGAGCCGCCGGAACCAGAGAAGAAGTTTTACCGACGCTGTTATCGGACGAAAAAACGGCAAGATGCCCGATCAACTCAAGGGAGGCGGAATATTGATGAATTTTATTGCAAAAAATCTCTTAGAAAAAATTTCGGATTTAAAAAATCTGATCGATATAGAAGGCAGCGCATACAATATCCGCGAAGATGGACAATGCGCAGGACGCAAATCGACCAAAAACATCAAAATAGAATCCAAGGAGGACGCTCCGGGGCTTGTCGTCCGCATTAGGCCCGGCACTAAGAACGAAAAAGTTTATATTCCGGCCTGCGTGACGCACGGCTCGGTCGACGACCTCGTATACAATGATTTTTACATCGGAGAAGACGCCGACGTCACCATCGTCGCAGGATGCGGCGTGCATACCGAAGACGACGGCCAGGCCCGCCACAATGGAATTCACCGGTTTATTCTGGACAAGAACGCAAAGGTTCTGTATTTGGAAAAACATATCGGAACCGGAGCCGGCAAGGGAATCAAGCGGATCGATCCCATTACGGACGCAACGCTTGCCGAAGGAGCGGTTCTGACGATGGATACGATTCAGCTCGGCGGCGTCGACGATACTACCAGAACGACGCGCGCCGTACTCGGTGCGTCTGCAAAGATCATCGTACGCGAACGAATTATGACCGACGGCAATGAAAAAGCCAAAACCGACTTCAGCGTCGTTTTGGAGGGCGAGGATTCGGGCGCGGATCTCGTTTCCCGATCCGTAGCACGCGGCAACTCCCATCAGGAATTCACCTCTCGGATCGTCGGTAAGGTTCGCTGTACCGGCCATTCCGAATGCGATGCGATCCTCGCGGAGCAGGGAACCGTCAACGCGTCTCCCACGCTGGATGCGCATCATGTCGATGCCGAGCTGATCCACGAAGCGGCAATTGGAAAAATCGCCGGCGAACAGATTCTGAAGCTGCGCACACTCGGTCTCACCGAGGAAGAAGCAGAACAGAAAATTATCGACGGCTTTCTGCAATAATAAGCGTATGGACGCCAGAAGATATATCGTCACTAAGGCAATGCTGCAGCTCGGCTTTACGCCCGGATATAACGGGTTTTTCTTTCTGCGGGACGCAGTCCTTACCACGCTCCGGGATCCCGAAACGCTGACGCTGATTACAAAGCTGATTTACGCGCCGCTTGCTAAGGCATACGGAACAACATCGGAAAATGTTGAAAAATCAATCCGGAAGGCAGCGGCAGCCGTATGGAAGCGGCACGGAGGCACAGGGAAAACAATTGCCGTTTTAAACAGCGAGTACCGATATTCCGATGTCCGTCCGGAAAACAGAGAACTGATTTCACTCGTTTGCCACTTTGTCGAACAGGCCGGAGAGACATTCGATACTGACGTTCGCAGCAGCGTTTAAATCGGCTCCCGCCGTCCGGCTCTCGCCCACAAAATGTGCGGCGCAGGCGATCATGGCTCCGTTATCGGTACATAGAACAGGAGAAGGGCGGAAGAACGCGGCTCCCGCTTTTTCAGCTGCACGCTGAGCCTCAGCGCGCAGGCAGGAATTCGCCGCAACGCCCCCGGCCAGACAGATTTTCCCATACCCCGTCTGTTCACTGGCTTTCATTAAATTTTCAACAAGGATGTCAACGACCGCCTTTTGAAAAGAGGCGCACAGATCCGCGGGAGGAACGGCTTCCCCTTTCGCCTTCGTATTATTCATATAATTCAGCACGGCCGTTTTCACGCCGCTGAAGCTGAAATCAAGACTGCCGCCAAACCGGACGCGGGGAAAATCAATGGCATGGGGATTTCCTTCCTTTGCGAGTCTGTCCACCGCGGGCCCGCCGGGATATCCCAGCCCAAGCGCACGGGAAATTTTATCAAACGCCTCTCCGGCGGCATCGTCGCGCGTCCGCCCAAGAACCTTAAAATCACCGTAAGCGCGGCAATCGATGATATGACTGTGGCCCCCTGAAACCACAAGACACACAAACGGGGGTTCCAGATCTTTATATTCAATAAAATTAGCGGCAATATGCCCTTCGATATGGTGTACAGGCACCAGAGGCTTCGAAAGCGTATAAGAAAGCGCCTTCGCGGCAGAAAGTCCCACAAGAAGCGCGCCGATCAAGCCTGGACCGAACGTCACGCCGATCCGGTCGATCTCGGATAACGAAACATTCGCCTCGCGCACCGCAGCATCGATCACACCGATAATCGCTTCGACATGCTTCCGGGAAGCAATCTCAGGAACGACGCCGCCAAACGGTTTATGGATTTCAACCTGAGAAGAAATAATATTGGAAAGAACAAATCTTCCGTCCGCCACTACCGCAGCGGAGGTTTCGTCACAGCTTGATTCAATTCCCAGTGTTAAAACGCGTCCTTCTTTATCCATTTTATCCTAAAAACACCGTGAAAAACTTTTTGAAAAACAGCTGATCCGCAACGATCAAAATTCCAAGCACCGCAGTATACACGGCAAAAATGTTTAAGCTTCTTTTTTTGAAAAAGTTCAGCATAAAGCGGATTGCAACGTATCCCGAAATCCCCGCGGCAAGCATTCCCACGATGACCGGGCCCCATTCGACCGCCGCCGGTTCGGAGACGACGTCTTTTACCCCAAGAACGGCGGAGCCCAATATCACAGGAATCGACATCAGAAACGCAAAACGCATCGAATCCTCTTTTTGCAGGCCCATGAATAAGCCGGCGCTCGTCGTGCTTCCCGAGCGAGAAATTCCAGGCATGACTGCGATCCCCTGCGTTACTCCGATCACCGCCGCATCCACATAGGACATGGACTCTATCGTTTTCACGCGTTTTCCTGCCTTCTGCGAAAAATAAAGCAAGACTGCCGTTATTATAAACGAGATTCCCAGAAAACCTCCGCTCTGAGAAATTTTTTCTATGTAGTCGTTCAGGAAAAGGCCCACCAGCGCTGCCGGAATCGTAGCAATAATCAAAAGGCCTGTAAGCTTCTGCACTGGCTTTTTCAGGATTGCCAGAATATCCGGCCAGAAGACGATGAAAACGGCGATAAGCGTTGCAAAATGCAACGCTATATCGAACGTCAGCCCAAATTGCTCCTGATCAATTCCGAACAGCTTTTTAAATACGATTAAATGTCCGGAGCTGCTTACCGGCAAAAATTCCGTGAGCCCCTGTACGAGTCCAAGAATAATACTCTGCAGGATTTTCATACCGGTTCAATCTCCACATTAACGTTTTCCGCTCCGGCAGCCATCGGGCTTTTGGGCGCTTCTAAGCCGGGGAGCGCTCCATCCTCTTTGTTCTTGGAGGACTTTTTAGCAGAATTTTTTTTCTTGTCTGCCTTTTTGTAGATCAGCGTGGGAGGCACGCCGTTTCTGATCGTATCTGCCGTAATGATACACTTTTGTACGTCCTCTTTCGTGGGAACGTCGTACATTACATCCAGCATTGCCGATTCTACAATTGCCCGCAGTCCGCGCGCTCCTGTTTTTCGCGCAATCGCAATCTCCGTAATCGCATCGATCGCGCCGTCGTCAAATTCCAGCTCCACGCCGTCGTACGAAAGAAGCTTCTGGTATTGCTTTATCAGCGCATTCTTTGGAGTAGTCAGAATTTCCCGCAGCATTCCCGCATCCAGCGCGTCCAAGGTGACAATGAGCGGAACCCTGCCGATAAATTCCGGAATCAATCCGAATTTCAGCAGATCCTGCGGCTCTACGCTGGCAAGCAGCGCGTTTGTGTCTAAATTATCGCTGCTGTGGATGCTTCCGGAAAATCCGATCGTATTTTTTCCCGTCCTGCTTTCAATAATTTTGGGCAGCCCGTCAAAGGCTCCCGAGCAGATGAAAAGGATATTGGTCGTATCGATATTGATAAACTCCTGATGCGGATGTTTGCGTCCTCCCTGGGGCGGAACGGCCGCCACCGTGCCCTCTAAAATTTTCAAAAGCGCCTGCTGTACGCCTTCCCCGCTGACATCTCGTGTGATTGACGGGTTATCTCCTCTTCTGGAAATTTTATCGATTTCATCTATAAAAATGATTCCGCGTTCGGCTTTTTCAATGTCGAAATCAGCGGCCTGTATCAGTCTGAGCAATATGTTTTCGACATCTTCCCCGACATAGCCCGCCTCTGTAAGAGAGGTGGCGTCCGCAATCGCGAACGGGACGTTCAGCACCTTCGCAAGCGTCTGCGCCAGGTATGTTTTTCCGACACCGGTAGGACCGATCAAAAGTACGTTGCTTTTAGTCAGCTCTACGCCGTCATACGGAGAGGCCGGCGCCTTTTCTTCCTCCGCGGAAGAGTCCGTCTTTGCATTCTTTCGTCTGCTCCCCGCCGCAGCGGCTTCTTTTTTATTGTCCTCGATCCTTTTATAGTGATTATATACTGCCACGGAAAGCGCTCGCTTCGCCTTCTCCTGACCGATTACATATTCATCCAGAGCTTTTTTTATTTCCGCCGGCTTCAGAAGCGGCGGCTCGTTTTCACCGCCCGCAAGCACCTCTTCCATTTCCGTTTCTAAATAATCGTCGTGTAAAATATCGCAGCACAGATCAATGCATTCGTCGCAAATAAAAACGCCCGGGCCCGCAATCAGCCGTTTCACCTGGCCTTCTCTCTTCCCGCAGAAAGAGCAGCGTACCTGTTTATCGTCGTTTTTCGCCATATTACAGCCTCCTTTTATCTTATGGACTTATAATGCAGGCGCCGCAAATCACTATAGAATAATCCTATAAATAAACTTGCGGCGTATAAATCTTATCCCCGATTATTGAATTATATTCTCTTTTCCATGATCTTGTCGATCAGGCCGTACTCGAGCGCCTCCTGTGCAGACATATAATTATCTCTTTCCGTATCGGCGATGACCTTTTCAAGCGGTTGCCCCGTTCTCTCGCTCAGGATCCTGTTTAATTTGTCCTTAATCTTCAGAATCTGTTCCGCCTGAATTTTAATGTCAGTGGCCTGGCCTCTCGCGCCCCCGAGCGGCTGGTGAATCATGATCTCGCTGTTCGGCAGAGACAGGCGTTTGCCCTTCGCGCCCGCCGCAAGGAGGAAGGCGCCCATGCTGGCGGCCATGCCGACGCAAATCGTCGAAACATCACATTTAATAAACTGCATTGTATCATAAATTGCCATTCCCGAAGTCACGGAACCGCCCGGACTATTGATATAAAGCTGTATGTCCTTATCGGGATTTTCCGATTCCAGGAATAAAAGCTGCGCCACGACCAGGCTTGCCGTTACATCGTTTACCTCATCGCTCAGCACAATGATCCTGTCGTTCAGTAATCTGGAAAAAATATCGTACGACCGTTCGCCTCTGCTCGTCTGTTCAATAACAATCGGTACCAAAGCCATAATAAAACTCCATTTCTCCGACGCGTAAAATATTCCTATGATGAAGAGCTGCGCCTCCCGCCGGTTCAGGCGTCCTCTTCTTTTTTCTCCTCAGCTTTTTGGGAGGAAGCTTTGCGTTTTGCAGCCGCGGGCTTTGCCTCCTCGGCCGCTTTCTCTTCCGGTTCCTGTTTCTCGGCCGCCGGTACTTTGACCGCCGTTTCATAGATCAGATCGACGGCTTTGCGGCGTTTAACCTCCTCGGCGATGTCATCGCGCCTGTCTTTAAACATCTCCTTGACCTCTTCGACGGTCTTCTTAAGATATTCGGCCGCCTGCTCAAATTCTTTTTCAAACTCTTCGTCGGAAACGGAAATGGCTTCCGCCTCGGAAATTGCTTCGAGAACAAGGTCTCTCCTGACATTCATTTCAGCCTGCGGACGAATATTTTCCCGGAACTTCTCCACGGTAGTTCCCATGTACTGGCAATAGTTCTCCAGCGTCATTCCGTACATTCCGACCTGATTTTCGGTGCGCTTCATTTCGGTTGCAACCTCGGCATCGATCATGCACTCCGGAATATCGAGCTCCGCATTGTCAATCGCCGCCTTCAGGGCTTCCTCCGTCATGGCCGCTTTCGAAGTTTTTTCTTTATTCTCCGCAAGCTTCTTCGCCAGGTCCGCTCTGTATTCGGCAAGCGTGTCGAACTCACTGACATCAGACGCAAATTCGTCGTTGATTTCCGGAATTTCCTGTTTCTGGATCTCGTGAATTTTTACTTTAAATTCCGAATCCTTTCCCTTCAGCTCCTCCGCATGATAATCCTCGGGGAACTTTACATTGATTGTGATCTCGTCTCCGGTATTTGCGCCGACCAGCTGCTCTTCAAATCCGGGAATAAACTGGCCGGAACCAAGCTTCAGCTTGAAATTCTCGCCTTTTCCGCCGTCAAACGCATTTCCGTCGACAAATCCTTCAAAATCAATCGTGACCGTGTCGCCCGTTTCAGCCGGCCGATCCTCGACCGTTACCATGCGCGCGTTTTTCTCAGCCTCGCTCCGGATGGCCTGATCGACTTCCTCATCCGTCAGCGCAGAAGGCACCTCGGTAATTTCAAGCTCCTTATAACGTCCGAGCTTTACCTCCGGCTTCGTATACACTTCAAGGGAAAACGCCATGCCGTCCTTGTCCATTTTTGTTACCTTAACATTCTGCGGATAGGAAACCGGCTTGAGCCCCAGCTCGGGAATGGATCCGTAATACAGATCCGTAATAATATATTCTTCCGCGTCTCCGAAAAGAACCTCCTGCCCGTAAAATTGTTCTACCAGTTTCCGCGGAGCCTTTCCCGGGCGGAATCCATGTACGTTAAAATTCCTTTTGTTTTTCTGAAAAGAGTACGCCAGGCCTTCTTCCACCTTGTCCGCGTCCGCTTCATATGTTAATCTGACTAAATTCTTATCGATAACTTCCTGATTGACCGCCATGATAATACCTCCACACACCCGTACCAATATAATAATTATATATAAAAAAGCCTGCCGTTAAACCAGCAAGCTACAAAAAACCATTTCAGGCAGGAACCGCCTCCTGGCGGCCCCGCCGCCTGAATCTCTCGTAACCGGCTTACAGACCATATCTCTTGTTAAACTTGTCTACCCGGCCGCCGGTATCAACCAGCTTCTGCTTTCCTGTGTAGAAAGGATGGCACTTCGAACAAATTTCAACGGAAATATTTTTCTTTGTCGAATAAGTTGTAAATGTCTCTCCACAAGCGCATTTTGCTGTTGTTTCTTCAAACTTGGGATGAATTCCCTCTTTCATTCCATGTCACCTTCTTTCACAGGGGATAAAATAATCCGCAAAAATGCCTTCTGTCACAGCATGTGACAGAAAAGCATTTTGCATTATACCACAGAAAGCCGCAATCATGCAACCTTTTTTTTGCGTCCTGTCACGACCAGCACGATCACGACTGCGGCAACAACCACAACTGCAGCGCCGATGCATACCCAGATATACCAGGCAACACCGCTTTCTTCTGCGGAACCCGGAGCAGCTACAAGCTCCGTATTAAACGAAAACATAAATCTTCCTCCGGGAGCCACATCGCCGTATTTGTAGAAATCAAGGATATCCCCGCTGTCCTCCGTTGTCTCCGGCGCCAGCGTGTTATCCGCCCATTTGAAATTAAACGCAGGCATCTTGCCGCTTTGATCCGTAAGGCCCAAAACAGAACGCGGAATCGAAATTTGGATTCTGTTTCCTTTGACAGAGAACTCTGCCTTGCCGGCTTCCGTAAAATTCCAGCCGCCATCCGAGCGTTCGACGGTCGCTTCTGTTCCGGACGGGGAGGTTCTGTTCACAATATATTCAAAGCCCTCCCAGTTCGGACTGTTCCCCGTGAAATCCGTATCGATCAGCAGACGCATCCACGCAGGATCCGAAGAATCCGTTATGTCGTCAACCGTTTCGGCCATAAAATATACATTGTTCTCATCATATGCAACCTTGAACGTTACAAAGTCATTCCGCATGGTGGAATAATTATATTTCTTGGTTCCTCTCCAGCCGGCGGAGTTGCGGTCCCACGTGCTTTTCTCATAATGGTTATATACAAGATTTACGTCTGCCCACTGATCTGCTTCACTGTGAATATCGATCGTTTTATATGTCCCGCTGTTTTCATCCGCAACATCCGGCGCCTGGACGCCCTTGAACTTCCGGATATTTGTTACGAGCTGATAATAGAAGTGGTCCTTAAGAACACCGTCGGACGGTTCGATATCGCGGCTGTATTCATCCGTGTATTGATCGGCGAAGGCATTCTCCGTTCCGCCCCATTCCTGCTGGCGAAGCGCAACCCATTCGTTCCAGCCTGTGATAAAAATGAAATCGGGATCGACCTCCAGAGCGTAATCCCATTGCTGCTGGAAATTAAGTCCGTAAAGGAAGGCATCCTCCGTTTCCTTGTCGATCGTTATCGTTTCTCCTTTGTATTGAAAAGAGTAAGAATAGTCGCCTTTTGCGTAACCGCGTCCGTATACGCCGCCGCGGTAATCATTCATGGCAACCGGCCCGCCGTTGCTGTTATCGCTCGCATTCTGCGCCACGTTTACAGTCATCTGCTCAACGGAACCGTCCTCCCGCACGCCGTATTTTGTCTGCGGGTAGACGGAGCACCAGCCCCATTGATTCTCGCTGATATCAACATCTTCCGTAAAATAGCTCGGGTTGCAGTACCTGAATGTAAAGAAATCTAGGATTTCCTCCCCATACCGGTCCTGCCGGCTGATGCAGTTCTGACCCGCAAGCACCAGCGGCTTGCCGTCCCACAGGAACCAAAGATCACTGTATTTTCCTTCGCTGTAAAGATCTTTATAAAGCGTCTGAAGCTGCGTTCTCGTATCCGCACCCGCTCCAAAATTCAGCATGAACGCGACCTGAGGGGTATCGACTCCCTGCTCGCGCGCCTGTGCAAAGACCTCGAAGACCGTCTCATAAGCCGGCTGCCATAAATATGTACCATTTGTGCAGTCGAAAAATATGACGTCTACACCGGCATCCGCCAGCATTTCCGCATGCTTGCGCACCACATATTCATCGGTGTTGATGTAATAATCGAACATCGGCTTATCCCAGAAGAAGTATTTCCCGCCGGTGTTTCTTCCCCACGCCTCGTGCGTATAGTCGTTCCTTGCTTCCGGATACTGCGAAATAATCTCTGTAACATTGAGCGCAGAGGTAGACTTGGCAAATTCATAATGCCACGTCCAGTAAAACAGCCCCACATATTTGCCTTCCCTTGTATCGCCTACGTCCTGATATTGGTTTACGGTTCTTCCCAATCCGTCGACTGCCGCCCAGGTGTCCGGCTTGACCGCAGACGCCGCATCTTCCGCAGCTGCGGGCAAAGCGAGCCCCGATAACAGCAAGCCCGCGCATAAAAACAGCGCCGAAAGCTTACGAATTGCAGAGCGTATCTGCTGCTTGTTTTTCCTAGTTTTCATTCCGGTCATCAAACTCCTTTGGTAAAAATCCATTTTTTATTTTATTGTTTAGTCGATTTTCGACATAACGATCGTAGAAAAGCGTTTTAAAAATCGCCGCCATCACATCCCCGATAATCATCCCCGGGAGGCCGAACAGACCGCCGAAGATACACAAGCCGACAAGCACAAGCAGCGGGCTCACGCCCATGCGTCCTCCCACGATTTTTGGTGTGACAAACCAATTATCCGCCGCCTGCACCGCTAGGATGCATATAAGCGCGGCAACAATGCTGAACAGGCCCTGAGGAAGCGTGATAAATATCACAAGCGCGCCGCCGGCCCACGGCCCGATATAAGGAATCATATTCAAAAACGCCATAATAACGGCAAGCAAAATGGCGTATCTCAGCCCCGCAATCAGGAACAGAAGATAAGACAGAATCAGCGTAATACACGCCTGGAGCAATTTCCCCGCGAAATACTTCCTGAAAATCCTATTGCACTGCGCCGCGCCCCATTGAATCGTATCCGCATGCTTTTTGGGAAGCAGCGCATAGTTGACACGCTTCAGCATCCGGATCGCTTTATCTTTTTCAATCAGCATATACACCGATACCATCAGCCCCATAATGGCATTAAACACGCCGCTGATTGTAGTAGAAAAAAACCGTGTCGCAAAATTGGTAATGTTTTCGGCGTTGAACCAGGCCATCACCCGTTCCTGTACCCGCTGTATATTGCTTTCGATTGTGTTTTTCACTTCCTCAGAAAGATTGAATCGGCCTTGTTCTATAATATCGTCATAAAATTCCGTTATTTTGGAAAAGGCTCTGGGCAGATTATCCGCAAAGGACTTCGCCGTATCGATCAGCGTCGGAATCAGGGCGAATAGGAAAAGCGCCAAAATCAGAATCAACGTGAAATACGCAATTGCGATGCTGAGCCCGCGCCGTAAATTCTTCTTCTTCATTTTCTTCAGGATGCGGTTTTCCCAGACCATCATATATGCGTTCAAAATATACGCGATAATCAGGCCGACAATTAAATAGCTCAGCGTTGATGTAATAAAAGCACCGGCTTTTGAAAGAAAATCTTCAAAACCCTGTATGTCGAAAATAATTTTGACCGTAACAAGGATAATCAAAATATACAGATATATTTTCGCCGGAGTAAACCGGAGCCGCGGCAGCTTTAAGGAAGTAAAGCGTTTCTGCTTCGTTTCCGTTTTACTTTCAGCTGCCGCGGCTGTTTCGCGGCTATCCTCATTTCTTTTTTCTTCCGGCTCTTTATGCTCGCACATTGTTCCTCACTCTCCGATTCCGCGACTGGCGCGTTTTTCTTTGCATGTTATACGGTTATATAATATGACAAACAATATGCATATTATTATTCCCGATACCGCTCCGAAAAAATCAATTAACACATCGCGGACCTCGGAAGACCTGCCGCTACTCCAAAGCTGTATCGTTTCGTCCGTTACGCCTGCCGCAAGGGAGACAAACAGCGGTATAAATATATTCTGCAAATATCTTTTCGTATAAATTCGCACGCACAGCATCAGCAAAATCCCGAGAACGGCAAATTCCGCGAAATGCGCAAGCTTTCGTACAGTTCCCTCCTCTATAGAAATTCCCGGGAGAACGGTGTTCACCGCCGTCTGAATCAGTTTCGTCACGATGCCGCTTTTTTCAGAGGATTCCTCAGCAGTGTCCAGTGAATTTCCAAAGATAAAACACACATACGCCGCGGTAACGAGAATGCAAAGCACACGCGGTAAATAACGGTGAATCTTTTCTCTGCGGGCTTCTTTTATCACTCTGCAAGCGTAACTCCTTCCGGCAGGTCAATTTGGGATTCCAGCGTTCCGTCCTCTTTTCTGCGGTGCTCCACCCGGATGATCCCATACGGCGTCGGATATGTGCCCTTAACCCATTCAAGATCGCCCAGATTGGGACGGATCGTCACTTTTTCACAGCCGGGCGCGGCCGGTCTGACGCCCAGCACATATTGCGATAAAAAGGCCGCCGGTCCTGACGCCCAGCCGTGGCAAAGGCTGTGCCGGAATCCCTGGTAACAATATGCACCGTAGTCTCCGTGCAGATCCTTTTCTCCTTCCGCAACGAGCTCATCGATCCGGCTGGAGCCTTCCAGCCACTCCATATTGAAATCCTCCCAGAAGGTCGTCGCGCCTCTAGAAAGCATCGCCCCCCAATACTCTCTGAGGATGTTCAGCGCCGCCGCAAGATCCCCTGCCTCTCCTATCGCGCAAAGCATATAGTAGCCCATGAAGGTGGAAAAGCCTCTTGCGCCGCCTCTCTTTAGAATAAGGTTTGTTGTCTTTACGGGATCCGCAAGGCCGGCCAAAACGAGCAACGCCGCCGCCTGTTTGTTTGCGTAATGCTCCGGGATATGCCGTCCCAGCTTTTCAAACGCGTCGCGGCAGAGCTTGGCCGTTTCGCCGTCCCCGAGTTCCGCGCACAAAAATTCCCCGGCCCGGAACGCCATCCGCATAATCCCCTGCAATCCCGCATGAATCACGTCCGGCTTATCGGCGGTGGGCCAATCTACGAACCGGTTTTCCGGAAGGTCCTCGGAGCCGTTCTCTTTAATGCAGCCTGCAAAATAGCGCAGCAGCTCCACAAGATATTCTTTCTGCGATTCCAGGAAGGTCCGATTTCCGTTCTGCATGTACCAGCCGTATTGCACCATGATCCACCAAAGCGAATAAGCGGACATTCCGCACATCATGTTAGGAAGCGGCGACTCGTCCCTCGCCAGATCCAGGCTCCGCTCCACGCTTTCGTCATACCCAAAAACGGCCTGAATCGTGGAGGTTTCGGGATGAATGTCTCCGATCCAAACCAGGCGGTCCCTTTTGATCCCGTCCCAAACATATTCCTGCATATTCAAATGAACCGTATACGCGGCAGTATTCCAGATTTTGTTGACAAGCTCGTCGTTGCATTCGAAGGAGCCTTTATATTCAAGCTCCCTGTACACAAAAATCCCCTGAACGGCCTGCAGGGTAATCATAGCTTCCGGATCCACGACGTCGATCCGGACGAAGCGGAAGCCGCTCGGCCCGATTTCCGGCATGCTGAGGAACCCGACGTCAATAATCTGGTCCCTGTTGATATGGTCGTTCGTGGCGTTTTTTTCTCCGCCAAGCTCCGCCATTGCTTCCGAGGCGGATTCTCCGAAGCGGATCCTAAGCCGGACACGCTGCGGACTTACGGAATGTATGTATAATTTGACATACCCGTGAAACTCCACGCCGAAATCCAGCAAAATCCCCGCGCTCTTCCCCTTGCTTTCCAGTCGGCACTGCTCCGGCACATTGAAATGGATCTGCTTCACATGCGGCTTCAGCAGCGTTTCCGCGCCCGTCACCTCGGCCTTGTCCGTCTGCGTCATCCAGAGGATGCGCTTCGGCGTCATAAAACGCCGTACTCTTTTGTCCTCTTCCGTATTGCGAAAAATAGACTCATCCCTGATCCCGTACGGGACTTTATTTAAACATTCGTTCTGTTCGCTCATATTGACAGCCCTCCATATTTGCATATAGCAGAAGTATAACAATCAATCCGAAATTCGTCAACGAAAAATAATCCCGCAAAGCCGCAGGCTCCGCGGGATTCCGCTCTCCGGTCAAGGGCCCGGGGAGCTCAGGAAGGAATCTGCATCGTTCCCAGAAAAATCGGCAGATTCGTAGCGTTATCAATGATTGCATAGACGAACGGGCGATCAAGCTTTACCGTATAATCGTACATCGGCGCCGATTCGGCTTCCATAGAGACCGCGCTTGCCGCTCCGGCTCTCGTCCCCAGCTCGCTGACAGAAATAAAAGTCTTATGAATTACTTTTCCGATATAAAGATTGCCGAGCGAAGAGCTGCCGAGCTTTGCGAAATCAGCCGTTTCGGAAGAAAATGCCGAAGGCATGCCCATCTGTGCCAGGGCATCGTTCAGCGCAGCAGAATACTCATAGCTGAATTTCGGAAGCCAGGCATCGACGGAGGCGCTTTCTGCATTAGAAAAAACAGAAAGGAGACGCGCCCCGGACAAAGCATCAACATACTCCTCAAGCGGAACCGCTTCGTCGGGAAGAAGCACAGCGAAGCCATATTTTCCGCCCGCATAATTCTTGATAAATCCCACGGCATTTTCGTCTCGGATATATTTTGTTTCACACGAACGCATCATCTGAACGTCACAGGCCGTCCCGTCGCCGCGCGTAAAGGTTCCGTTCACGACGTCATGCTTCTGATATGGAGTTTCCCACTCCGCGTCAAAAACAAGCGCATTGATCAGATACATCATTTCCGATGAATCGAGCTCCTCTATGATTTTGTCAATCATGCCGTCCGTGTTTTTCTCTATCCAGCTGTTAATATCTTTCACGGTCTGACTGTCGAAGGCGGATTGATAGGCCGCGGCGTTATAGTAATCGGCATTTTTCTGGAGAAACTCGCTGTTCACCTGCAGCAGGCCTTCGTCTTCTCGGAACCAGATAGAATTTGCGATTTCCAAGCGGGATTTTTCCTCGGAAGGCAGGTTTTTTACATATGTGTGTAAATATTCGTTCAGTTCCTCAATCGGCAGCGATCCGCCCAGCACTTTTTCCATTTCCGCTTTCGTCTGCGTATCCGCGCCGTTTGCCGTCATTGCCAGCGCCAGCATGGCAGACAGCGGAGATACCAGGGAATTTGCCTGTTGCTCCGACGCAGATATATTGCGGAAAAGAGCCGCCGCAAAATCTGCGGAGGCCAGGAGAAACGCTTCGTCAGAAGCCCTTTCCCCGACCGGCCCCGCCTTTATTCCCTCCATCAGGTCCGCGGCCTGGATTTCGGCGGAGCATCCGGTAAAATGCAGCAGCATTCCGCCTGTCAATAAAATACACAATAAAATGATTCTCAAGTTCTGTCTTGGTTTCATACGAACCGACCTCCTTAATCCATTTGCAATTCCGATATCAGCCGTTCCAGCTCCTCTGCCGCTTCCTTCGGCATTTTCCGCCAGGAGCCGTCCGCTGTCCGCAAAGAGCCGTCTGTAAGAAACGTGTAAAGCTCCGCAGTTTCTCCGTCGCAGATAACGCGGATGCTGTATCCCGTTTCCGCCGCAGGCTCTGCCGATGCGGTCGCGGCAGGAAGCGACTCTGCGGCCTCCAGCCGGGCAAGAAGATCCCGGATCACATCCGGATCCGTATACCGTTCTGCCGGCTCGTTTGCAGGGGGGAACGCAGCAATCTCTACGCTCTGCGCCGCCGCCGATTCCGGAAGCGCCGCTTCGCCCAGGGAATGCGCCGTGCCCTCCTGAAATCCCCGAAGCAGCGCGGGCAGAAAAGCGACGCAGAAAACCGCTGCGCAGGAAACAAGCGGGAGAGCCGCCGCAAGGAAAAGCTTTTGTTTTCTTTTTCTTCTCCGTTCGTACGCTTCCCGCCGGCGGAGCAGCTCTGCTTTAAATTCGTCCCGGTTTCTCATATTAACGTCTCTCCTTCCATTCCGATGACGGAACGAAGCTTCCTTTTCGCCCGATACAGTAAATTGTCCACTTGCTTTTTGCTCTTTTTCATTACTTTTGCCGTCTCTTCGTATGAAAGTCCTTCAAAATAGATCAGATGGACGGCGCAGCGCATTTCCTCCGGAAGGGTTTCGAGCGCGGCGCTGAGCACACGGCTCCGTTCTTCGGCGAGCAGCCGGTCTTCGATGGAAAATCCCGCGTCTTCTTCCCCCTGCGCTTCGGAGAGCTCTATGGTTTTCCATCTTGCACGGTGCCTGAGGTAATCGATGGCTTTACTGCGCCCCAGCATAAAAAGGTATGTTTTCAGCGAGGTTTTGAAATTATACCGATTTTTATGAACCAGAAGCTCCAAGAACGCGTCGATCGCCAGATCCTCCGCGGCAGCCGTGTCACGGACAAAACGGTTGATGAAAAAGATTAAATTTTCGCGGTACAAGTCGAGGATCTCGTCAAACGCAGTTTCATCGCCTGCCAGGAAACGGCGGTAGCTACTTGCGCCGTTGTCCATCCTTTTGCCTCCTTACGCCTGCGGCATTTATTTTTACACTTATTATACGCTTGCGTGTGAAAAAATCCTTTTGTTTTTCTTGCCTTCCCGTATTTTTAATATAAATCATAGAAACAGATGACTGCGGAAGCCAGCAAAAAAAGAAACCCGAAAACGAAGTCCGGCGCTGCCGCAGCGTTCCGTTTATCGGGTTTCTCTTGATTCCTGCGCAAGACTAACGCGCATTCCTTACTGCATAAATATCCGTATTCCGCCCCCTCGGCAAGCCAAAAGCGGCGCTACGATGGCTGCGTCTTCTGAAAATGTTCGTCTTTGCAGGTATAGACACGAACCCCGTTCTCTTCGACTTCCACATATAAATTGCTCTTGCATTTCGGGCAGTTGACTTTTATTTGGGAATTCGGAGACGCCTGCATCAGTGTCCAGCCGCAGATCGGGCACATTGCTCTGTACTTCATGAGCGCTGATCCTCCTATTTCAAATCTTTGATTACTTTCACCGCCACGCCCTGTATGATTGCTGTTTCCGTTACGATATCTTCGTATTTCCCATTCTCGGGATGCAGACGTATGCAGCGCTTCTGTCGGTCCGGGTAATACGTCTTCAGCGTAGCCTCGTCGCCGACCAGCGCCACTACGATATCTCCCGGCTCGGCGGCGGACTGCTTCCGGATCACGACAAGATCACCGTCGTCAATCCCGGCCTCCGTCATTGAATCGCCGCTTGCCCGCAGAATATAGAAGGTGCCTTCGCCCACAAGCTGCCGCGGCAGTTCCAAATAGGTTTCGATGTTCTCCTCCGCGTATTTGGGAATGCCGCAGGCGACCTCTCCGAGCACCGCGACGGTTGCGGCGGCGGTACGGATTCTTTGAATCAGATCCGTCGTGACGCCGTCCGTTCCGTTATACGCAATCATTCCGTTCTCGTCCATGGCATGCAGATAACGGTATACCGTCGTCTTGCCGATTTGCAGTCCTTCCGAAATTTCCCGCAGGGAGGGCTGCCTTTTATTGGCGACGAAAAATTCTTCCGTAAATTTCTTAATGTTCCGCATTAAATCGCAATCTTTTTTCCGCATTCCGTTGTCTGCTCCGATCCATCAGGAACGTTTCGTTCCTGATGGATTTTATTTTATGTATTTTTTCATGCCTTGTCAAGTGAAATTCGAATTTTCTCAGCGCTGCCGTAAACTGCGCGCTTCAGCCCTGCAGAAAGCCTCCGTCGACACAAAGCGTCTGTCCTGTTATAAAGGACGCCTCCTCGGAGGCGAGAAAATATACAGCCGCGGCAACCTCATGCGCTTTTCCAAGGCGGCAGAGCGGCGTTTCCTCTGCAAGCTGATCCAGCGTTTCTTTCGAATGGATCGCATTCATTTCTGTGTCAATGACTCCGGGAGCGACGCAATTAACCCGAATCCCCGAAGGACCGAGCTCGCGCGCAAGCGCTTTCGTAAGACCGATCAGCCCTGCTTTTGCAGCAGAATACGCGGCTTCACATGCGCCGCCCGCAATCCCCCAGACAGAAGAAATATTGACAATGGCTCCGTGCTTCCGCGCAATCATTGCGGGCGCCGCGCATTTGCATAAATGAAAGGCCCCGCTCAGATTCACGTCGAGCTGCCTCTCCCAGGCCGATTCGGAAATGTCGGTTAGCAGTCTCCAGTCTGAGGCGCCGGCATTGTTGACAAGCACGTCGGGAGCGCCCAGTCCGTCCGCAAGCGCGCCGAACATTTTACATATACTTTCCGGCTGTGCGAAATCCGCGCCAAACGTCAGCGCTTTTACCCCGAAAACGCTTCGCAGCTCTGCCGCCAGCGCTTCCGCCCGTTCTTTTCCCGTATTGTAATGGATGCCCACGTCATACCCGTGTCTTGCAAAAGAACGCGATATTTCGCGCCCGATGCCACCCGCTCCGCCTGTTACAAAAGAAACCGCCACGACACTAAACCTCCATATCCATTTTTTCAGGAAATAACAATAAATTAACCAAACACGCCAAGATGCTCCAGCAAAATTTTAAGCCCCATCAGAATCAGAACCACGCCGCCTGCGATTTCAGCGCCGGCCTTGAATTTCAATCCGAAGACATGCCCGATTTTAACGCCCGCCGCAGACAAAAGGAATGTCGTCACGCCGATCAGCGCCACCGCATATCCGATGTTAACCTGTAAGAACGCAAGCGTGACGCCGACCGCCAGCGCGTCTATGCTGGTGGCAACAGCCAGAGGAAGCATCGCGCTTGGACGGAACGAGGCGTTCAGCTCCTCCGCCTTTCCTCTCGATTCGCGGATCATATTGATTCCGATCAGCGTCAGCAGCACAAAAGCAATCCAATGATCGATATTCGTAATGAGCGCCTCAAATTGTCTGCCAAGCAAATAGCCGAGCAAAGGCATCAGAGCCTGAAAGCCCCCGAAATATAATCCCGTAATGAGCGCATGCTTCGGCTTCAGCTCCGGTACGGAAAGGCCCTTGCAGACGGAAACAGCAAACGCATCCATCGAAAGTCCGGCTGCCAGGACCAAAAGCTCCCAGATTCCCATATATATTAAATGCCTCCTTTTGCACCGCGGCGTTTCCGCACAAGCAGCGCCGTACAGAACGCCGCGACCGCCAGAAGCGTGCCCGCCGCCATCAGCTTTCCGAAAAGCTCTGTTCCCGGATCTGCCGGTTTATCAAAAACTGCGGAAAATACCCAGTCTCCGTTATTCGGCTTTTCCCCGATTTCCAGGAGGCCCGACGAATCCACATTAACCCGATACGGCTCCCGCGACGCTCCGGTGCACGGATCGAACCAGGTACAGACATACCTCCCCTGCTGAAGCTGCTTGAACGCGCCGGTGTCTCGTCCGACGTTGTAAAAATACGCAATATATACCGTGTCGCCGATGTGCGCCGCAGAATACCTGTTTGCATCTCCTTTGCTGCCGAGATCAGAACGATAATATTCTTCAGAATCAAAGCAGGGCTCCAGCTTCCACCATTCATATTCGGAAAAGAACTGTTTCATGTATCCCATCTGCTGGGCGGCCGGTAAATCAAGGCTTTCCTGCCATGTAATATCCATGTCTTCATATGTCAGGAATTCCAGTCCGTCGCTGACCGAATCCTGAATGGCACCCGCCCAGATTCCGGGCGTTTCATTTGCGCTCCATATTTTGGCGGATCCGTATCCGTATCCGTACATGCCGTTGAGGAAGGCCAGCCAGCCCTGGAGCCTGGCGCCCCACGTACCTGTCCAAAAATGGTCGTAGCGTCCTTCATATTCTATTCCGGGCTTTCCCTCTCCATACTCCCAGTAATTTTTATAGGCGTCGAATTGTGTGCCGCCCGACCAGTCGTAATTGATCTGCGCAGCCCACCAGTTGTGTCCCTCAACAGAGCGAAACGCGGAATTAGAGGCCAGTGTGTTTCCGGAATTCTCCTGGTGCGCGGAGAGCGGATGCTGGTACGGATCATAGGCATGCATATATTCCGCGACCTTTTTCCACGGATTCGTTTCGGCGGTAAAAATAAACTGTCCCGTCGTCCCGTAATAATAGTCGTTGTCGCATTCCTGGGATAACGTCCAAAGAACGGGATACGCGCTGTACCGGGCAACCCAGTAGCGGCAGAGGCGCGCCAGATCCTCATCGGAGATCAGATGCATGGCGTCTCCCAAAGCGGTTGGATAAGAGAATTGCGCGTTTGCATGTACGAAGCCCATTTCGGCAATCAATTTAAAATATTTATCGTACTGCTGAAAACGCTCAAGCTGTTCTTCTCCAAATTCTTCCGTAAAAATACCCTTAAAATAACTGTTGTCTCCGTCGTATACTCCGAGCGGCTCCGACTGAATCACCGTGAAGCCAAGCTCCTTTCTGCGCATAAGGGTATATTCAAAGCGGGACGCCACGGTGCCGTCTTCAAATTCCTCCTTCGTATCGATTTCCTCCAGAGCCATATGCCAGTGCGTATCTCCCAGATAGAAAAACGGCGTTCCGTCCGCATATGTAAAATATCGCTGTTCCGCTTTCAGGAAGCCTCTTTTGTAAATTTCATGCTCCCCGTCGTAATTCATGCACGCCACGGTGCCGGTCAGGCCGTTCAGCGGATTCGACTCGTCCGAGCATTCCACCGTGAAATCCCAGGGACCGCGCTTCGTCAGCGTATACCGCACAATAAAATTCTGTCCGCCGTTCCAGAAAGCAGGAACTTTGTACGTGGTCCCGCTCTGCCGATGTGTGAAAACAAAGTCAAATTCCACATCGTAAAACGGATTCTCATACGATCCTGCGCTTTGAAAAGCAAGCTCGGACGCCACCCAGATTTGAGTCCAGTTATCGCCGATAAACGTGCCGAGCTCCGCCGGTTTTCCCGCCACCTGAAGCGGAGCTTCATTCCCGCTGAAAAGTCCGAGAGACACAAAAAAAACAACAAAGAGAAAAAGCAGCGCCAAAGCGCTTTTTGTCGGGATCGTCAAATTCATAAACGAATCGACCTCCTGAAAAATTTTTATTATATTTGATCGCTCGCAGACGGTTATTTTGCGGCTCTCGGCCTGCATGCAGAGGAAAGCGTGCGGAACCGTTCCTGAGACGGAAGTCCCTCAAGCAGCTCCTTCGGCTCAAACTGGCGGTCGAATTCCGCTGCCGCCGCCTCGTCGACCTGATAAATCGGATCCTCCGCAAACCGTCCCGCACATCCGTACAGCGCGCCGGGAAACAGCTCCAGCGCCTGCAGTCCGTCCGCGTACAGGTTGTCCTGCGTTCCGATCCCGTAACGCTCTGCGTTTAAGAAGCCGAATCTTCCGTAATATTCCGGATCTCCGTAAATCAGGATGGCTTTGTAGCCCATTCTTCCTGCCAGCTCCTTTGTATGCCCGACCAGCAGAGAGCCGATTCCCTTTCTTTGGTAAGACGGCAGTACAGATACCGGGCCGAAGGTCAGAACCTCTTTTGTCTCGCCATTGTCACAAAAGAGCTTGGCCTTTGTATAGACGATGCTTCCAACGATTCTTCCGCGGTGCTCCGCTACAATATCCAGCCCGGGAAGAAAGCAGTCCGAATCGCGCAGGATATGCAGCAGATAATGCTCGGTGCAGCCCGGTCTGTAACGATTCCAGAACGCTTCCCGCGTCAATTGTTCTACGGTTGTATAATCTGACGGCTGTTCGTAACGCAGCCGGATGTTTTTTCTGTTCAAAGGAAATACCTCCTGCAAAATTTTTCCCTATTTTATCATAAAAATAAAACCTAAATGAAAAATATTTTTACATTACAGTAAAATTTGCAGGAGCGCTTCGCAGCCGGCGGAAATATCGCGGTATGCAGAATCAAAGCGTCCGCTGTACCAGGGATCCGGGATGTCTCCTCCGCGGCCGGTAAAATCGAGCAGCTTCCGAACCTTGTTCTGCGGGTCTCCGCCCAGGATCCGAAGCAGGGCCCGAACATTTTGGGAGTCCATGCAAATCAAATAATCATATTTGTCGTAGTCGCTTTTCGTGACCTGCACGGCTCGTTTCCCTCCGCAGTCGATCCCGTGCTTCGCCAATTCCGCCCGTGCCGGCGGATAAACCGGACTGCCTCTGCCGTTCCAGATTTCTTCTGTGCTGGTTGCCGCGGACGCAATTAAGAAATCTTCTTCGCATCCGCGTTCGCGTACCAGATGCTTCAATATAAATTCTGCCATGGGACTGCGACAGATATTGCCGTGGCAGATAAATAGTATTTTTATCATATTCACATTTCTCCTGTATGTTGTTTTTTCTTGTAAAAAGTTATAAACTTCGTTTCGTTATTTCGCACCGAAAAACAGATTTTTACAATATATATGGTTACTCTTGTTTTTTATATACAATTTTGCATTGTTGGCGAACTTGCTTTGTCAAAGACAGGTTCCATGCATGCATTCTACTATGCCAGCGCTTATTCATCAGAAATGTATTCCAATCCATTTCTAATACCGTCTGTAACTCGTAGGTTATCATCAAATTTACATACGATAACATACTCAAACTTCTGATTGTCAGGTATGTTTGACACCGGTTCTTCTAATCCATAAAACACACCCGTTGTATTATTACTCGTAGATTTTATACTGTATCTGTCACCTTTTCTGCTAATAGCGTCAATATTTTCTGTTCCTACCGGCGCAGGTGAAAGATTAGGCAA
>CAJFUB010000003.1 GCA_904420095.1 uncultured Clostridia bacterium | reverse complement strand
CTGCGGGAGGGCATCGTCACTCCGTACTAAAGAGAAGCGGGCCAAGCCGGCGGCGCAGAAAAGCAGCCGGCGGCGTCAGCCTGCCCGCCCGCTCCGACCGAAGCCGGCCGGAGCATTTTTTTGCGCTGGGGGCTTGGCAGAAACCGGGAGAACCCGCCGCATTTTACCAGGGCGTCCAAGAGCTTCCAGAGGGCAGGCGCTGCTGGCGCTCCGGTTTCGTACAATTTGGCGTGCCTTTTATGCGAAACGGGAGAGAAGCCCCACCCAGGCAGCCGGGCCCTGCCTGCTTTCGCACAAAAGCACCCCCTTTTGTACGAAACCCGCCGAGGCATAACGCAGAAGCAGGCTAAACGCCCATATTTTTTTCAGATCTTGTATAAAACGCTTTTTTATGGGCACATTTTCCTATAAAGGAGGATCGTTTTATGATAAGAAGGAATGAATCTATCGGAAAGAAAAAATGGATGGCGTTTCTTACGGCATTCGCAATAACACTCTCCGTCTCTGTGTACACTGTTACGGCAGAGTCCGGAGAAAAGTCAACCATTCGCGCAGGAATGATCAGCAATATGCTAGACCTGATCAAAAATTCCAACAAGGAGGCAACTTTCACACCGGCGCCCGAAGAAAGCGCCGCGCCGGCACCCGCGCCTACGGAAGAGGAAACAGATGATAATATATATATCAAGGTATATTTTCACCGGGAAGGCGTCGTAAAAGAGATGGCTCTGGATGAATATATCATGGGAGTGCTTTACGGCGAGGTGCCCGAAACGTATCATCCCGAGGCGCTGAAAGCACAGGCAGTAGCAGCACGTTCCTACACCCTGTACCGCATTCAAAATCAAATTTCGCACGATAACGGAGCGGATATCTGCACGGATTACACGCACTGCCAGGCCTGGACACAAGCCGGAAGCGACGGAAGCTACCCCACATCAATCGTATCCGCCGTAGAAGAAACGCACAATATCATCGGAACATACGACGGGAAATGCATTAACGCACTTTACTTTTCAAACAGCGGCGGCTATACGGAATCGGTGGAAAACGTTTGGGGCGGCGCGCCGTATCCCTATCTCGTCAGCGTCGAAAGCCCGGGAGAAGCCGGAAATTACGATTATTGCAGCGTAAAATATTATACTCCGGGAGACTTTGTAGACGCTATCTACGCATATAGCGAAGAATTAGAATGCAGCGCCGATGATGCAGCCGGAAACATCACACAGATCAAACGCGCCCCGACAGGCAGGATTCTCAGTGCAAATATCGGCGGCCAGACATTTACCGGCCAGCAAATCCGAGCAATGTTCGGCACATTATCTTCCAACATTTATTTTGAAGAGTTATCCGACGGTGCCGTAGCCGTCGTTGCAATCGGATACGGTCACGGCGTAGGCATGAGTCAATGCGGCGCCGAGGCAATGGCACAAAACGGAGCGGATTACGAAACGATTTTAAAGCACTATTATACCGGCATCGAGCTCGAAAAGCTTTCCTGAGCGCTGCCAAATCCGCCATAAGACAAACAAAAGCCCCCAATGCCGGGGGCTTTTGCATACTTTTTTATACGTTATACGATCCTTCCGTATCGGAAAGCACCGCCTGGACACCCTCCTTGCGGCGCGACGTCGCAACACGCTTCATCAGTTCATTATAATATAAATCATCGTCGATCGGAAGAGAAACGGTTTTTCCTCCAAGGAAAGCCGATAAATGCATCGCATTGGAAAGCATCAGCCCGTTGATTCCTTCCTCTCCGCCGGCGATTAAAGGCTCGCCGCGCAGAATCGCCCCCGCAAAGGCATTGAGCACACCGCTGTGCTGCTCTGATTTTCCGTCGGTCTCCACCTGCTTGTATGTACTGCGCGGCGCCGCAAAGGCAACCCGGTTCGTTTTTGAAAATTCCGGTTCTGAGACCTCCAGCTCCCACAGCAGCAGTCTTCCGGCCTCCGCAACAATTTTTCCCTTATCCAATGTGATTTCGAAACGGTTACTGCCCGGTACATCGCCGGTAGTGGTCACAAAGGTTCCCGTAGCACCGTTCTCGTATTCCACATACGCCGTCACATCGTCCTCGACCTCGATATCATGCCATTTTCCGAAATGCATATGTGCCTCAACGCGCACGGGCATTCCGCAGATCCATTGCCACAGGTCCAGATTGTGCGGGCACTGGTTCAAAAGAACGCCTCCGCCTTCTCCACTCCAGGTCGCGCGCCAGGCTCCGGAATCATAATATGCCTGCGGGCGGTACCAGTTGGTAATGATCCAATTCGTACGCCGAATGCGGCCGTACGCACCGCTTTGTACCAGCTCGCGCATTTTCCGATAAATGTGATCCGTCCTCTGATTAAACATCATGCCGAAAACTACGTCGGATTCAGCGGCACACTGATTCATCTCCCGGACCTGCTTCGTATATACGCCCGCCGGCTTTTCCACCATCACGTGAAGTCCCTTTTTCATGGCCGCAATTGCAAATCGAGGGTGGTCGTAATGCGGGACCGCCACAAGCACCGCGTCTACAATTTTATGCGCCGCGTTTTCAATCAGCGCATCGCCGCTCTCATATCGAACGGCGTCCGGCAAATGCTCCTTTGCCCACTCCAAGCGCTCGGGGTTGAGGTCGGCCACGGCCGTAATCGTGATCTCGGGGCATTTTCCCTGTAAAATATTATTCGAATGTCCCGTTCCCATATTACCCATTCCGATAATACCGATTCTAACCTTTTCTCCCATATAAACTGCTCCTTTCTTCTGCTGGTCTGCCGTTTTATCCATTCATAACGGCATTGATTTTATTAATCGCCTCTTGGCGGGAGGTTTCGTCCATTATTCCTACGCAAAGCTTCTGGCTCGGCATCGAATAACAATAATCATAGACATATTCCACTTCAACGGAAGCCGTTTCAAATGTCCAGGAGGCATTGCTTTCAATCTGCATTTTGATCAGATTTGTAATTTCATCCATAGACATGTCCGTTATAATGTTGTCTTTTATCTCGTTCAGAACATTGTTGTAGTTTACAATAATGGAAGGCGACGTGGCTTTATTGAAAATACCCTTTACGACTTCAAGCTGATTCCGTCCCCTCTGCTGCTCTTCTCCCGGGATGGATTTCCGTTCGCGGCAGAAGACCAGCGCCTTCCACCCGTCCATATAATTCATGCCCTTCTGGAAATAAACCTCTTCTCCGGTAAAATACGACGTGTACGAATATTCGGAATAAGCTTCGATTCCGCCGAGCGCGTCTACGATTTTCTCGAGAGAGGTAAAATTCACGCGGATCCAGTGGTCGATATGAATCCCGGTATAGACGTTCTGCTCCAGCGTCGCAATCGATACGGCGCAGTCGTTTTCGCCGTAAATCGCGGCATGCGTCAGCTTATCGTATTGTTCGCCCGTACCTCCGAAGCCGCTCGTCTGCGGGAACCTCACATACGTGTCGCGCGGCACCGTAACAAGCAGAATTTTATGCGTATTCGGATTCACAGCCATAATGATGTTGACGTCGCTGCGGCTCCGCGTATTGATGCTCCCGGAAACATCGATTCCGCTCAGATACAGAATAAATGGGCGCTCTGTAAGGCTTCCCGACGGCGTAGCCGCAGAGGTTTCGCCGGACGATCCGGTTCTGGTCATTTCAACCTCGATATCGCCTAAAATTCTAACGTAATTTTCAATATCGTCGTCCTGCTCCTCATAAGAATTCCTGTAAATATCGTAAAACGATGTATCCATCAGGATCGTGCCCGTTTCGCCGCTTCCCAGGAAGGCGGTCCACATCGAGCTGTAATCATCATATGCAATCACGTTCAGCGTATGATTAAACTGCGCGGCAAGATTGTCAAGGGCCTTCTTCATCGCCTCGAAATCGTGGCTTTTTTCCACCCCGATCTTGTAGTCCTTAATGTCCTCCAGCTTCTGCGCATCGTCATCCTTTTTCACAAGAACGTGGTAAGTCGTCTTGTATGTGGAAGACGGATTCGTAATATTATTAAACAGTCCGATTGCCGGGATCAGGTATTTGATCGAAACGACGGCTAATATAATGCTCATCAGGAACGCGAAAACCATGCCGATGATCACCCGAAGACGGGAGCGCGCAATGATAAAAATACCCGAAATCAGAAGAAGCAGCGTCAAAATGAAAACGATCCAAAAAATATAAAACGTCGGCAGCACGTTGAGCTTGATTACAAAAACAACGGTTACTACGGAAAATATCAATTGAAACAAAAAACCTATAATACCGGTTATTTTTAAATTTTTCATTTGTTCTTCCCTTCTTCTATCCGTTCAGAACCGAATTGATCTTTTCAATGGCCTCGAGGCGCGATTCTTCTGACATCACGCCGACGCACAGTTTCTGACCTGACATAGAATAGCAGTAATCATATTTATAGTCAACATAAATCGACGCCGTGTCAATCTGCCAGGAAGCGCCGTCGCTGAGCTGCATTTTTACGAGCCCTGTGATATCGCTGTAGGACAGATTCGTCTGAACGCAGTCGGCAATCTCATCCAGAATTTCCGAATAGCTTGACAGAATCGCCGGAGAAATCGCCTTGTTGAAGATTCCCTTGATGACCTCCAGCTGATTTCGTCCGCGCTGCATATCGCCTTCTGCGAAGCTTTTTCTGTTTCTTGCAAACGCAAGCGCCTGCTTCCCGTCCAGCTCATTCATTCCTTTCACGAACGTATAGTTTCCACTGGAAAAATTATACTGGGACTCTACGGTAATTCCGCCGAGCGCATCCACAATCCGTTCTACAGAGGTAAAATTCACCCGGATCCACTTGTCGATCGTGATCCCCGTATAGATATATTGCTCCAGCGTGGCGATCGAAACCGCACAGTTATCGCCATAAATCCCGGCGTGCGTCAGCTTGTCATACGCCCCGTCCGTCACGCCCGGGAACGGAACATACGTATCCCGCGGCACCGTGACGAGAATCATTTTTTTCGTATTCGGATTGATCGCAATCAAAATATTCACGTCGCTTCTGCTTCTCGTCGTAATTTTTCCGGCCACATCGATCCCGCTGACATAAATCACAAACGGCCTTTCCCAAAGCTGTAAGGATTCTTCCGGAGGCGTAGAGGGCGACGCCGTGGGAGGCGTCTCGATATCTACGGAAACCGTTATTTTGTCAACAATTTTCACATGATTTTCAATCTGGTCATTCTGCGCCTCGTACGCCTCACGGAACATCTCATAGAAAGAATGATCAATCAAAATTGCATCCGTCTCTCTCGTTTCCGTGAGCGCCGTCCAGAGCGCCGAAGATCCACCGTATTCTAAGACCTCCAGCTGTGATTCTATTTTACGCTCGATATCGGCAAGCGCCTCTTCTGCGCTTGCTTGATTATAGGCGGTATCGAGACCGATTTTATATCCGATGAGATCGCTCAGAATCTCCGCTTCGTCATCCTGCCGTACCACGACTTCATAATTCGAATGATACGTGTTCGTTTCCCCCTGAAGGTTGTTCAGCGTAGAATCCGTTTTCCGAAAAACACGAATCGGAATCAACAGTAGTATGCTTAAAATCAGCGAAATACATGCACAGATAATTTTTTTTGCCGTTCCCTTCAGAAACAGCAGGAACGCGCCGGCTGCGGCAAACAGCGTCAGCACCAATACGCAGCCGAAAACGACCGAATCCGGCAGTACATTAAGTTTAAAAATATAGAAAACAAGCACGGCAGACAGTGCAAGCTGTACGGAATACAAGATTGCGCCTATCAGTTTTGGTTTTTTCATTCCGGATCCACCCCCATTTAAAAGTCGCACGTAGACTAGATTATCCCTGCCTCCAGTTTTTGTCAAGTAAAATTGCGGAAAAGCGGCCGCAGCAGCGTTTGACCGTCCGTTTTTTTTATGCTAAACTTTTCACGGAGTGATCGGTTTGTTTTCCAACTGGTATGTGATACAGGTTCTTCCGAAAAACGAATACAGATCGTGTGCCAAAATCAAAAGCCGGGTTGAAAGCGGGCTATATGCCGACTGTTTTGTGCCCCAGGCAGAATACGTTTTTAAAAAGAACGGCTTATATGAGAAACGAATCCGTCCGCTGTTCCCCGGCTATATTTTTGTGATCACCGACCGGGTTGACGCCTTTTACGAAGAGCTGAAGAAAATCGAGGGATTCAAGCGCATACTGAAAGAGGGCGATGTGTTCACTCCGATCAGCAAGGAAGAGGCGGCATTTATTGCGGGCCTTACGGACGATGATTATAGTATCGGTATGTCTGAGGGCTATATCCTCGATTCTAAAGTATATATTACCTCCGGTCCCCTGCTCGGGCGGGAGGGAATCATCAAAAAAATCGACCGCCACAAACGGACGGCCGTTATCGAGCTCACATTCCTGGGACAGCCGCAGCTCGTGCGGATGCCCCTGGAAGTCGTCAGTAAATTGTAGTTATTTCATAGTGCCGTCGTTATAATTCATATACGCGGTAATATCATAGTTTCCCGTACCGGTCAGCCCGAACAGAATCGTTTTGGCTTCGCCCGTTTCCCGGCATTTCACGGCTTCATCGATTGCAACCTTGATCGCATGTGCGGATTCGGGCGCCGGTAAAATCGTTTCGCATTTTGCAAACAGCTCAGCCGCTTCAAATACGTCGCGCTGTTCCACCGCTCTTGCCTCATCCAGGATGCCGTCATGATACAGCTTGCTTAAAATCGGGGACATTCCGTGATAACGAAGCCCCCCGGCATGCGTCGGAGACGGTTTGAAATCACATCCGAGCGTATACATTTTTGCAAGCGGCGTAACCTTTCCCGTATCGCAGAAATCATAACGGTATTCTCCTTTCGTGAAGGAAGGACAAGAGGCCGGCTCCACCGCAATGAAATACGGCGATTTGCGCCCGGCAAAGCGATCCTGCAGGAACGCGCCCATAAGCCCGCCGAGATTCGAGCCGCCGCCGGCGCAGCCGATCAGAATATCCGGATAGGCATCGACCTCCTCCATCGCCTGCTTCGCCTCCAGACCGATCACGGACTGATGGAGAAGCACCTGGTTCAGCACGGAGCCCAGCACATATCTGCAGTTATCCGTCTTAACGGCCTCTTCCACTGCTTCAGAAATTGCGCAGCCAAGGCTGCCTGCATTTTCCGGATCCTCTGACAGGATTCTGCGTCCGACCTCCGTCGTATTGCTCGGGCTTGCAATGACCTGCGCGCCGAACGTCTCCATTACGCCTTTCCGGAACGGCTTCTGATTATAGCTGACCTTCACCATATAAACTTTTAATTTCAATCCATAGTAGGCGCACGCCATGGAAAGCGCCGTCCCCCACTGGCCGGCTCCCGTTTCGGTCGTCAGGCAGGTAATGCCCTGCTGCTTCGCATAATACGCCTGCGCAATCGCGGAATTCAGCTTGTGACTGCCCGACGTATTGTTGCCCTCAAATTTATAATATATTTTTGCAGGCGTATCAAGCACGCGCTCCAGCTCAAAGGCACGGATCAGCGGAGACGGGCGGAAAATCTTATAAAACTCTCGGATTTCTTCCGGAATTTCTATAAACCGATCCGTAGTATTCATTTCCTGTTTGCAAAGCTCGTCGCAGAAAATCGGGCGGAGCTCCTCCTCGCGAAGCGGCTGATTGGTAGCAGGATTCAGATACGGATCCGGCTTCTCCTTCATGTCCGCCACGATGTTATACCAATATTTGGGAATCTGTTCCTCGGAAAGATAAATTTTCTTGATTGTGCTTTTTTTGTCTGCCATAGCGGTTTCCTCCTCTTGATAAAATGTATAAAAAAAGCTCCTGTCCTTTGTTATTTACAAAGGACAGGAGCGATCTCCCACGAACAGTATGGAATGCTTCCTGCGGTGCCACCTTTCTTGACCTAAACGATAAGGCCCGCTCACTTTCACGTACAATCATCTGATACATGCTCCCCTGATAATGGGTGGAGTCCCCATCAGCCACTACTCGCCTTCCTCCTCTGCGGATTCCCGGTTTTCGGTCTGCCCTCTTGAGTCCATTCACATTATCCCTATCTACCGTCTTCCACCAAACGACGGCTCTCTGGAAAATAAAAAACCATGCTACTCTTCTCAGTCAACGGTTTCTCTATTAAATTTGAGAGATATTATAAACCCTTCTTTTGAAAAAAACAATACCTTTTAAAAAATTTTTTTGAAGCATCTCCATGGCTTGTTTTACACAGCCTGTGGAAAACTTTTTTCTGTGGAATCAAAAAAAATCCTTTGATTAAAGGATTTTTTGAATTTGTCCACATTTCCACTTTTTTCTGTGGATAATTTTTGTGGAAAAATAGCATGTCTTAAAAAGACTATGATACAGGCATTATAAAAGAACGCCCGTTAAATTTTAAAACGGAGACTAATGTCCAATGCCTTGACAGAGTGGGTGATACATCCGATTGAAATGATATCCACTCCCGTCGCGGCAATCGCGCGGATTCGTTCCTCTGTTACGTCTCCGGAGGCTTCTACAAGCGCCCGGCCGGCGATTACGCGAACTGCCTCGGTCATAGCGGCGATATCCATGTTGTCAAGCATAATGATATCCGCGCCCGACTCCAGAGCTTCGCGTACCATGTCCATATTCTCGACTTCCACTTCGATTTTTACCGTGTGAGGAATGCCGGCGCGTACCGTTCGGACGGCGGAAAGAATTCCGCCCCCGGCCGCGATATGGTTATCCTTCAGCATTACGGCATCGGAAAGCGAGTATCTGTGATTCCGGCCGCCGCCGCAGCGCACGGCATATTTTTCCAAATAACGAAGGCCCGGCGTCGTTTTGCGCGTGTCCGCCACGCTTACGGGATAATCCTTTACCAGCTCCGCAAAGCAATGTGTTCGTGTAGCAATTCCCGACAGTCTCTGCAGAAGATTGAGCGCCGTGCGTTCGCCCTTTAATACAGCCGCCGCAGGGCCGCGCAGGATCGCGAGGATTTCTCCCTTTTGTACGGCTTGACCGTCATTTTTCAAGATCTCCAGGGTGGTTCGCGCATCGATCAGTTTGAAGACACGCTCTGCAACAGGCATTCCGCAAATCACGCCGTCTGCCTTTGCAAGGAACTTCGCCTCGACCATGCGGTCTTCCGGAATCAGGCTGTCCGTGGTAATATCTCCGTAGGGCATGTCCTCTTCCAAAGCGTTTAAAACAACTTTGTCGATCTGTTTTAAGTCAAGCATCACGTCTCGTTCTCCTTTGATACGATAATATGCCGCCTCCAGGCATCGTCCGGCTTCGGGAAATCCGCCCTATAATGCGCGCCGCGGCTTTCCTCCCTGCGAA
The DNA here is from genome assembly GCA_904420095.1 of uncultured Clostridia bacterium. Taxonomy (GTDB): domain Bacteria; phylum Bacillota; class Clostridia; order UBA1212; family UBA1255; genus Egerieisoma; species Egerieisoma faecipullorum. The sequence continues at coordinate 66,505 of CAJFUB010000003.1, read as the reverse complement.
GCGCGGAACGGATCACAAGGCAGGCAAGCATGCTGTCGTTTGCTGCAACAAATTCGGCCGGGGCGGTGCATTTTATGCAATCCGCTTTTCGAGCAAGCTCTTCGGCAGTCTGAAGCGCCTCGGTAAGTCCTTCCTTTGTCCGTACGATTCCAACGAGCGACGACATCGTTCTGCGGAGACGTTCGATCGCTGCGGCAGGATCAAGCCCGGCTTCCTCAGGCGTCCGGCTTCCGGTTTCCGCCTCTTTGCTCGCAAAATCGGGCATTCCTTTTATCGCTTCAATCTTGTCGTCATGCAGCAGCCGGTCCGCGCAGGCTCCGATTCTGTGGCCGAAAACAAGCCCTTCCAGAAGAGAATTCGACGCGAGACGGTTTGCTCCGTGGATGCCGTTGCAGGCGGCTTCCCCGCACGCGTAAAAGCGAGCAATGCTCGTGTCTCCGTACAGGCCGGTGCGGATTCCGCCCATACAGTAATGCTCCGCAGGCGCAATGGGGATGTAGTCTTTAGAAATGTCAATCCCATATTCAAGACAGGTCTGGAAAATCGTCGGAAAACGCTTTTCCAGATATTCCCGGCTTTTATGCGTGATGTCAAGCCACACATGAGAATCGCCGGTTTTCTGCATTTCTTTAAAAATACAGCGCGAAACGACATCGCGCGGCGCGAGCTCCGCAAGCTCGTGATAGCCCGGCATAAACCGCTCTCCCGCAGAATTCCGCAGAATCGCGCCCTCGCCGCGCACGGCCTCGGAGATCAGGAAGCTTTTATTCTTTTCATGATATAAAACGGTCGGATGGAACTGTACGAATTCCAGATCTGCCAGCTTTCCTCCGGCGCGGTAAGCCATCGCAGCGCCGTCTCCCGTAGCGACCTCCGGATTCGTCGTATAATAATAAAGCTGCCCGTAGCCGCCTGAGGCGCAGATTACAATTCCTGCATAATAAGCTGTATATTCACCTGTTTTTTCATGATAAGCAATAACGCCGTAGCAGGTATTGTCTTCCACCAGAAGATCCAGCGCCCACGTCCGTTCCTCGATCCGGACATTCCTGCGCTGCATCATGGAATGAATCAGCTTGTCGCAGACCTCTTTTCCCGTCGCGTCGCCCGCATGGATGATCCGGTTCCTGCTGTGCGCGCCCTCGCGCGTCAGAGCAAGCTGCTTGTCGTTGTTTTCGCTTTTGTCAAACTGAACGCCAAAGGCGCACACGCGCTTGATATTGTCAGCCGCCTCATGTACGAGCACATTTACGCTTTCTTCGTCACAGAGCCCGGCTCCCGCATACAGCGTGTCCTTCATATGCTCTTCCGGTGAATCGTTCTTGTCGAGCGATACGGCGATCCCACCCTGCGCAAGCACGGAATTGCTGATTTCGACCTCTTCCTTTGTGATAATCGTAATGTCGTAGTCTCCGCCGAGCTCCAGCGCCGTATATACGCCGGCAATGCCGCTGCCGATGATGAGGACGTCCGTATACGTCTTTTTCATCTGCGCCGTGTCAAAATCCACCAAATATCTTCTCATTCTTCTCGCCTCATTCCTGCTGTTTTAGCTTCCCAGCCGCATCATGCGCTCCAGCGCCTTTCTGGCGCGCGCTGCCGTTTCCTCCGGGACGCGGATTTCGGTTTCTCCCGTTTCCAGACTGCTTAAAACGCTCTTCAGAGAAGTCTTTTTCATATTCGGACAGATCAGGCCCGGCGTCATAAGATAAAACGTCTTTCCGGGATTATTCTTTTCCAGCTGATACAGGACACCCATTTCGGTCCCGATAATCAATTCACGGCAGTCGGAGGCCGCCGCATAATCAATGATGCCTTTTGTGCTTCCGACATAATCCGCAAGCGCGGTGACGTCGGGCGGACATTCCGGATGCACCAGAACCGGCGCGCCGGGATGCGCCGCTTTCGCCGCCAGTACATCCTCCTTTTGGATTCTGTGATGCGTAGGGCAGTAACCGTCCCAAAGGACGATGTTCTTCTCGGGGCATTGCTTTGCTACGTACGCGCCGAGGTTCTGATCCGGCCCAAAAATAAGGTCCCGCTCCTCCATCCCCTTTATTACCTTCACTGCGTTAGAGGAAGTTACGATAACGTCGGATTCGGCCTTTACCGCGGCAGAGGAATTAATATAGGTCACCACCGCATACCCGGGATAGGTCTTTTTAAATTCCCTCAGCGCCTCTGCCGTAATCATATCCGCCATCGGACAGCCGGCCTGGCGTTCGGGAAGCAGCACCGTCTTTTCCGGCGATAAAATCTTGGCGCTTTCCGCCATAAAATCTACCCCGCAGAATACGATCGTGCGCTCCGGACGGCCTGCACAGTATTTGCTGAGCGCAAACGAATCGCCTACGATGTCGGCGATCTCCTGAACCTCGGCGTTCTGATACATATGCGCAACAATAACGGCGTCGCGTTCTTTTTTGAGACGGACAATCCGCTCGGTTATTTCCGCTTTTTTCTCATGTTCGTATCCGCTGTTCATATTCCGCACCCATTCATTTACAAATTTATAATATCTGCCCTTTATTCAGGCATAAAAATACAAAGAACATTCAGGAAGGTTCTTTCGAATAAATGTACTATAAATGCGGATATTTGTCAATCTTTGTCACAGGATATCGATGTGTTCTCCCGCAAGCGCTTTATTCATGCTCCGTACGGCGCAGAATTTCCCGCACATCGAGCACGTGTCGTCATGCTCCGGTTTCCTGTCGCTGCGAATGGCCTTTGCCGTTTCCGGATCGATTGCGCACGCCCACTGCGCCTCCCAGTCGAGGTTTCTCCTGGCATCTGCCATTTTATCGTCAAGCTCCCTGGCGCCGCGGACGCCTTTTGCGATATCGGCTGCGTGCGCCGCAATCTTTGACGCAATGATGCCCTGCTTGACGTCCTCTACATTCGGAAGCGCAAGATGCTCCGCCGGCGTGACATAGCAGAGAAACGCCGCGCCGTGCTGCGCCGCAATCGCGCCGCCAATGGCGGAGGTGATGTGATCATAGCCCGGCGCAATATCCGTTACAAGAGGCCCCAATACGTAAAACGGCGCGCCCATGCAGATCGTCTGCTGTATTTTCATATTCGCCGCGATCTGGTCCATCGGCATATGTCCGGGCCCTTCAATCATGACCTGTACGTCTTTGGCCCACGCCCGCTTTGTCAGTTCGCCGAGGCGCACAAGCTCTTCGATCTGGCAGGCGTCCGACGCGTCCGCAAGGCAGCCGGGCCGGCAGGCGTCTCCCAGTGAAATCGTCACGTCATATTCACGGCAGATTTCCAGAATTTCATCGAAATACTCGTAAAACGGGTTTTCATTTCCCGTCATGCACATCCAGGCAAAAACAAGCGAGCCGCCGCGGGATACGATATTCATTTTTCTCTGGTGATTTCTGATCTGGTCGATTGTTTTGCGCGTAATGCCGCAGTGCAGCGTTACAAAATCAACGCCGTCCTCCGCATGGAGCCGCACGACGTCGATAAAATCCTTGGCGGTAAGCGTATCGAGATCCCTTTGGTAATGGATCACGGAATCATATACCGGAACCGTCCCGATCATGGCCGGGCATTCGGATGTCAGCTTTCTGCGGAACGGCTGCGTATCCCCGTGGGAAGAAAGATCCATGATGGCATGCGCGCCCATTTTGACGGCCTCCATCACCTTCTGCATTTCAATATTATAATCCTTGCAGTCGCGCGAGACGCCAAGATTTACATTGATTTTCGTTTTCAGCATCGAACCGACGCCCTCCGGATCGATGCAGCTGTGGTTTATATTCGCACAAATTACGGCTTTTCCCGACGCCACAAGCGGCAGGAGTTCTTCGGGCTGCATGCGCTCCTTCCTGGCTACGGTTCTCAGCTCCTCTGTTATGATTCCTTTTCTGGCAGCTTCCATCTGCGTTTTATAGTCCCTCATCTTTGTCATCCTTTCTCCTGTTTTATATTCCACATGTGGTCCAGCGGCCCGCTCCCTTGTCCGAGATCGAGCTGCGATTTCAGCGCTCCCGTAATATATTCCTTGGCTCGAAGCACGGCGCTGCGCAGATCCGCGCCTTTTGCAAGATATGCGGCAATCGCGCTCGAAAGCGTGCAGCCGGTTCCGTGCGTATTTGGATTCTCCACGCGTTCGCCCCGGAACCACTCGTATGTTCCGCCGCAATACAGCAGGTCGTTTGCATCGTTTCTGTTATGTCCGCCCTTGCAGAGCACTGCGCAGCCAAACGTTTCGCTGATCTGCCGCGCCGCGCAGAGCATATCCTCCGGCGTTTCAACAGATCGCCCGGAAATCGCCTCCGCCTCCGGAATATTCGGCGTCAGCAGTATGGCGAGACCGAAAAGCCGTTCTTTCAGCGCCGCAGCGGCTTCTTCCCCGATCAGCCTGGCGCCGCTTGTCGACACCATAACAGGATCCACCACGATATTCCGCGCCTTGTAAAACCGCAGCCGTTCCGAAATTACGGAAACGGTCTCTGCCGTGGCCGTCATACCAATCTTAACCGCATCCGGATAAATATCCGTGAAAATGCAGTCCAGCTGTTTTTCCAGAAACTCCGGCGCTACGTCCAGAATCCCATAAACGCCCGTCGTATTCTGCGCCGTAAGCGATGTGATCGCACTTGACGCATAGACGCCGCAGGCCGTCATTGTTTTAATATCCGCCTGAATTCCCGCTCCGCCGGAGCAGTCGCTGCCCGCAATCGTAAGAGCTGTCTTCATTTCGTTCCCTCCCTCTGCGCTTTTCTGTAAAAACCGGCAAAGTCGCTGAAATCTCCGATATAAATATCGGAAACCGCCCGCAGGAGCTCCGAGTCTTCCGCCGAGGAAGCATCATAAACGCCCGCCACTCGAAAGCCGGCGTCGTGCGCCGTTTTCGCCGCGTAATACGCATCTTCAAAAATCCAGGTACAGTCGACCGGCGCCTGCAGCGCCTCCGCCGCGCTCCGATAGATATCGGGCTTCGTTTTCCCTGCGCCGATTTCCGAGCAGGTAAATATTTCTGTAAAATACTGCAAAATCCCCAGTCTGCGGAACGCGGCTTCCACGGCGCCGCGCTCGTTTGAGGTTGCGATCGCGATCGGGATGCTTTTTTCCCGCAATGCGTTCAGAAACGCATCCGCATTTGGCTTCAGAGGCGCTTCCTCTGCATAAAAATCGGAAACCACGGCGCCGACTCCCTCTATAATTTTATCCGAAGACATCGAAAGTCGGTATTTTTTCTGCAAGTAGGCTGCTCCTTCCTGCATGCTCAGCGGGTAAAGCCTTTTGCCAAGCCCTGCTTCCGCTTCAATTCCGTGTTTTGCCAGAAAAACTGCGGCGGCGTTTTCCCAGATGGGCATGGAATCCAGCAGCGTTCCGTCCACATCAAAAACGGCGGCACGAATCATGACGATACCGTTCTTTCCGCAAGCTGCCGCAGCTCGCGCGCTGCGGCTTCAATGTCGGGCTGCGCAAAAATTGCGCTGATTACGGCGACGCCGCAGATTCCGCTGCCCGAAAGCCGGAGGATGTTGTCTTTGGAAATCCCTCCGATGGCTACAACGGGGATGCGGACGGCAGAGCAAATCTCTTTCAGCGTGTCAAAGGAAACGTCCTTCGCATCCGGTTTTGTGCCCGTATGGAAAACCGCTCCCACACCGAGATAGTCGGCGCCGTTTTGTTCTGCGCGGCGCGCCTGCTCGACCGTCTGTGCGGATACTCCGAGAATTTTTCCATTTCCCAGACGCTTCCTGACCTCGCCGGCCTCAGCGTCGCTCTGCCCAACGTGAACGCCGTCCGCGTCCGTTTCAATTGCCAGCTCCACGTTATCATCAATCAAAAACGGGACGTGATAATTCCGGCACAGCGCCTTGAGCTCCATCGCTTCGGAGCGGAAGGACTCGCAGTCCAGATCCTTTTCGCGCAGCTGTAAAAATGTCGCGCCTCCTTTAAGCGCCTTCTCCGTCTGCGCATACAGCGTTTCTCCGCCGAGCCAGCTCCGGTCGGTAATTGCATACAGCAGTAAATCCTTTTTATCGAATTTCATAGCGCGCTCCCTCTTCCAGCGTTTTTTCGTCCAAATGATAAACCGCATCGATAATCCGGTTGCGATAGGTGGCATTTCCGTCTCCGGGCAGCATGTTTCGGTATCCGATTTCTCCCGCAAGCCCCATAGCGCATACCGCGGCAGCCGCAGCCTCCCACACTTTTTCCGGATTTGCAGTTACAAAAGCTGCAAGCATTGCGGAGAGCTGGCATCCGGTACCCGTAATCCTGCCCATTTCCGGCCGGCCGTTCCGGATGACCGCACAGCGCTTTCCGTCGGCAACGAGATCAATCGCGCCGGTCACTGCGATGACGCTGCCTGTTTTCTGTGAAAAAGCTTGTACAAAGGAAACGGCGGAGTCCAGCGTATCCTCCGTCACGGCGTCGGCGACATCGGCATCCACGCCTTTCGCGCCGCCGCTTCCGAGCGCCAGCGCCTTCATTTCAGAAATATTGCCGCGGATGACGTCGAAGCGGATTTGTTCGATCAGGCGAAATGCCGTCTCCGTCCGAAGCCTGCTCGCCCCGGCTCCTACGGGATCCAGTACGGTTTTACGGCCAAGCGACGACGCCCGCTTGCCCGCCAGAAGCATAGAAGATACCGTATTTTGATTCAGCGTACCGATATTGATGCAAAGCCCCCCGCAAGCCGAGGTAATTTCCTCTACCTCTCCGGCATCGTCGGACATAATGGGGCTTGCGCCGCAGGCCAGCAGGATGTTTGCAACGTCGTTTACCGTAACGTAATTCGTGATGTTATGAATCAGAGGCTTTTTACTCCTGACATTCTCCAGATATACTCCAAGCATTGCATTTCCTCCCAACAAAAAACGGTGATGCCGCTGTAAAGACATCACCGCATAAGTATGCATATTCCGAAAGCGATCTCCCTACGTTGGCATTATCCAAATCAGGTTCTCGGGTCCAGGCGGTATCAGCCTAATCTCAGCCCACTGCCGTGAGCACCCCTGCGACGTTTATTATACGCCGGTTTGAAAATAAAGCAAGCAAAATCATACGATTTCCGCGTATTTACGGATCAATTCTCCCGCCCATTCCTGCAGAAGCGCGGAATAACGTTCGAATGCTTCCTCAGAAAGGTCTGCATTTTCCCGAAGAATCGCCGCGATGCGCAAAATCTCTGCGCTGCGCCCGGAGAGCGCCGGAAGCAGCTCGGATCTGCGGCGCAGATAGACGCCCGTTTTATAAAACCGCTCCGCCTGAAGCACAAACACCGCCGATTTGTATAATCCTGCCAGAGCCGTCCGGGAGCCGCCGTAAAGAAAGTTGTGCGTGCAGGCATGGCGAAGATTGCAGGCGCCGATCCGTACTGCGCGCAGTACATCCGCGCTTCCAATCAGGGGCCGGAGCAGCTCCAGACTGCCGAAGTATGGCGTTGTATCATAATATAATTGAAATAGATCCGCACGATCCCAGCACAAAAGCGTTTCCAGATCCGAAAAAAAGCCGCATGCCTTTGCATTCCACGGCAGCCGCCGCAGCGCTTCCCGATACGTCTTGAGGTCCTCCGGGTTTCTGCGCTCGAGGATCAGCACTGCGTCGATGTCGCTGTCTTCGCTCGCCTCGCCGCGCGCCCGGCTTCCCTGTAGCCCGATAAAAGCAACGCGATCCGAGAAGCTGGCCTTCATTTCTCTGATGAAGCATTCCATCCATCGCCCGATTTCAAACGGATAATCCGCCCGTTCCAGAAGATAAAGCTCTTCGTCAAGCACCGCGCCGTCGTAGCGCCGCCAGCTTTCCGCCGCATGCTTCAAATAGCGGAAGCCGGACTTTCGGATTACGCGTTCCGATTGGCGGTTAAAGGAAAAATGCGATGCAAGCAGCGTATTGACGCCGAGCTCTTCAAAGGCAAAGCGGATTACGGCGGACACGGCCTCCGGTATGATTCCACGTCCCCAGTAATCCTCCGAAAGCACGTAACCGAGCTCCCGGTCAAACGCGATTCCTTCCCGCTCCCGGCAATGGAGCCCGACGGAGCCGATTACTTTGCGGGATTCTTTATATTCCACAGCCCAGGTGTCATCCTGCTCAATAAACTTCCGAAGGATTTCTTTTGTTTCTGCAAGCGTTTCGTGCGGCTTCCAGCCCGCCATGGGGCCGACGCGGCTGCCGGACGCATAGGCAAAAACATCCGCCGCGTCCTCCAGCTTCCATGCCCGTAAAATCAGGCGTTCCGTTTCAAGTGTTTTCATGGAGCTCCTCCCTTGTTCTCAGCAAATGACGGTACGCTCCGGGCTTCCGATATTTTCCGAGGTCCTCTTCCGCGCGGTTCGCCCGGATTTCATCCACGTCAAAAGCGGCAAGGTAAATCTCTTCCGTTCTCTCATCCCCCAGCAGGATTGTATTATCGTCCCGATCCCAGGCGACAGGACTGTATGCGCAGGAACGCCCCGCTCCTGGACCGGGCGGATTTGCCATTGCGATGCCCGTCATATTTTCAATGGCGCGGACAGAAAGCTCCCGCAGGCGCGGCCGCATGTTATCGCAGTCGTTCGGTACAAGAATCAGCTCCGCGCCCTGGAGCATCAGCTCCCTGGCGCTTTCCGGATACTCCCGATCATAGCAGATCATTATGCCGATGCAGACATCGTCAAAGCTGCAGACAGAGAAGCGGCTGCCGCTTTCCAGATATCGCTCCCAATCGAAGTCGCATGTATGAACTTTGCTGTATTTCATCAGGATTTGCCCGTCGCGCCCGATCACAAACGCGGAATTCTGCGGATATTTAACGCCCTTTGTAAAAGCGGTAATCACGATGCCCACGGAAAGCTCTGCCGCGGCCGCTTGAAATCGTCTGATCGGTTCGCTTTCCTCTGTAAGGGCCGCGTCGCACCAGGCGCGGAAGTCGGGATCGGCTTCGAGCTCTTCCAAGGGCGGCAGCCTTCTGGCGGCCTCCGGACAATCATACGAGGTAATCCAGCATTCCGGGAATAATACGAGATCTGCACCGCGCCGCTTTGCCTCGCGCACGTAAGCAATCCCCGTTTCCGTGTTAACCAGCTGATCCGCTCCGGGGCAGCGATGCTGTATGATTGCAACGACCAGTTTTTTCATAAAACGCCTCCTCATATTCCTTCAAATTCCACTCTGATGGGGTTCTATGATACGCTGGCGGCCGCGGGCTGTCAAGCTCCTGCCGCCCGGTGAATTTTATTTGCCAGCGTGGTACAATAAAGGAAAAATACGGCACAGAAAGGGCGGCCGCGCAGATGTGCGAAACGACGCTGTTAAATCAAATATCGTTGGAATATCAAAAAATTCTTGGCAGACGGCTGGTTGGGATCTATGTGCATGGATCTCTTGCCTTTGGCTGCTACCGCCGGGAAAGAAGCGATATCGATTTTCTGACGGTAACCCGGGATCCGCCTGCCCCTGCGGAGAAGGAAGCGCTGATCGATGCGCTGCTGAAGCTGGAAAACGATTGGCCGGCAAAAGGAATCGAAATGAGCGTCGTTTTGAAAAAATACTGCGTAAATTTCGTTTATCCAACGCCGTTTGAACTTCATTTTTCAAAAATGTATACAGAGCGCTGCAGGCAAGACCGGAAAACGTTTTGCCGCGCCATGCATGGAACGGATCGGGACCTGGCGGCACATTTTACCGTGACGCGAGCCGTCGGGATCACACTTTGCGGGGAATCCGCCGCGTCCGTGTTCGGAGCCGTTCCCCCCAGAATATTATCTGGACAGCATTCGCGCCGACCTCCGGGAATCGGGCGGCGGAGCAGGGGCAGACATTGTGTCTTACCTGCTGAATCTCTGCAGGGTGCTCGCAGTCCAGGAGAGCGGCCTGATTCTTTCAAAAGAGCAGGGCGGCAGGTGGGGCGCCGGTCAGCTTCCGCGGCCCTATACCTCCTTGATTGAAGCGGCGCTTGCGTGCTATCAGTGCGGCGCGCCGTTCCAAATTGAAGCAAGCCGGGTGAAAGAGTTTTCCGGATATATGCTTGGAAGAATCTTCGGCTGACGCAGGATACGCCTTGCCAAGCAGCGCTTCGCATAATATACTAAATATATAATATTTGGAAGGGAGATGCGAAGCATGAAAAAAAACTCCGAAAAACCGCAATATTTACTAAAAGAACATATGCCCGACGCGTTCACGCGCATTATATTTTTGATTACGCTCCTGTTATTTGTCTCTTCCCTGATTTTTGCGGCAATTTCCGAAGAGCCTGCGCAGATAAGCCGAATGGTCTTTAACGCGGTCTCCTGTTTTTTCATGCTGCTTCTCCTGATCCTTCCGGTATTCGTCAGAAAATTTTTTAAGGTTAAAATACCACGCTCCTTTCAGATCATTTACGTTGCGTTTGCGTTCTGCGGAATCGTCCTGGGAGACGTGATCAACTTTTTCGATCGATTTAAGTATTGGGATTCGCTGCTGCATTTCTTTTCCGGAGTATTGCTGGCCAGCCTGGGCTTCGTATTGATCAATACGCTGAATAAGGCGGATTCGGTGTCGCTGCAGCTGAGCCCGGTTTTTGTTGCCGTTTCTGTTTTTTGTTTCGCCCTGGCGGTCGGCGCGATCTGGGAAATTCTGGAATACACCTTCGACGATCTTTTCGGAACAAGTACGCAGACTTATCTGGAGTCCACGGGCGGCTCGGTCGGAGGAGCGGACGCCGTTCCGCTGGTAGGACACGAAGCATTGAAAGACACCATGTGGGATCTGATTCTGGACGCCGCGGGCGCGGTCATCGTGGCGATCTCCGGATTTTTTCAGCTCCGGCACGAGAAAAAGGGAATCGTGACTGCGGCGTTTGAAAGAGAAAAAGCATCGAAATGACTCACACCCAGGCCTGAAATTCCAGCAGCCCGGCGGCGTTCCCTCGGGCTGAGGGATTCGTTATGTATAGACGAAAATATCAGTACGGCCGGCCATTTAAATAATAAGAAGTAATTTCATCGTGGCTGTCCGTCTCTGTACAAATCCTTCCGCTGCAGAGAATCGCGGCGCCCCTGTATCGTGTAGTCAATCAGTACATTGCATTTTATATGATAAAGCACGATCTTCTTGACCGGATACGCCTGGCCCGGATCATATGCAAGCCGGTGGATCCCGTCTGTGTCATTTGATACCCAATGATTTTCCATCATTTCTTCATCCGCTGTATTTGCCGTTTACGGTTTTGTCTCCGCTGTATGGGATATCCGCCGTTACCAAGCTTTTTTAAAATATGCTGATCCTGCGATAGTCTTCCCAGCAAGGAAAAAAGTCGGTAATCCAGAGCTTGCAAAGCTGTCGCTTGTTTTTCCATTTTAGCTTGATGGATCGAGCCTGTCAGCATATTTTTGATTGCTTTATTAATAAGATTTAAAAATTCCGCATAGCGTTCCCAAACGCAATAAGTTCTGCTTTCAAATACGCGGATGACACAAGGTTCCGAATGAATTCAAAAAAGAACACTGTCGCGTCATATTGTCTTCGTAAGAAGCCATCTGTGCTATATCCAGAAAAGCTTCTAAAGAGCGATTGGTAATAACTGCAATTTTGATTTCATGATCTATACTTAAACTCTATTTTATAAATTTATCCTTTATCGTATTAATCTAATTTTTCTTCTCTATTGCTAGAACGTTTTCGTTTTATATATGGAATCACTAACACAATAAATGCAAATAGAATATACATTAAAATAGCTAGCACAAGCGACAACCAAGCATTATGAAGAAACTTATAAAATACGAACAGAGGAATATAAAGACTGATTTTAAACATTTTGTCATCTAAAAAAATGGCTAAAATGGCGGATATTAGTAGATATATGGATATAGAGCCAACCGCTAAACAGGTCTCAAACTTCACCTGATCTTTAATTTTTATGCGATCTGTAACGCCTATATCAAAAATATGCTTTTTGGTTGAATATAGCAAAGCAACAAATGTGATCATAAAAATGATGCTCAAAATCATGCTGATCAATTCCATATCAGCCTCGGGCGATTGCCGCCTTTCAATTTGCAGACTATCGCTGAAATAGAATAAGAAATTTGGAACGAAAGATATTATTAGATATAACGCAATTTTTCTGATAAATAAAAATATTATATATGCGTTTTTCACCAATTGATTGTTGAGCTTCATTTCTATTCATATGTCTCCTTCAAAAATAATGACAGATCTTGATAGATTGGTTCCGCTGTAATCCATGCGTTTGGTCCTACATGAGTTGCTGCCGTATATGGTACGATACCGTCAGCATCTAAATAAAGTTCGGCCTGTGTCATATGCTCGATCCATACATACATGCCTGTAGGAATTTTACAAGGACCAAACGATCTTTCATTTTCGCTTATATTTGTCACATTTATCTTTATATAGGTGTTTTGATGGATATCCCGGACTTTATTAAAGTAATCTTTTTTATTCCCATATTCGAATGAATATATTATCGTTGAGTCGTTTTCTACTTGTTTTATTTCCTTACAGGCCATATCTTTTGAAAATCGAAATGAAAGTTCATGTTGAAAAACATTTGTATCATAAGATGTTTTCCAGTTGTAAGAAAGAATATACCCCTGTCCGTTTCTTTCTAATTTTTGCGGCTTTACCCTTTCTGCTCCAGCTGAATTCAGATATTGAACGCAGCTGGAAAAAATATCAATCATTGAGGAAAGATTTAATGCATTTTTCTCACATACTGCATAGATTGTGTCTTGATAATTTCTATAATGATATCCGTTGTAAAATATGTCTTCGATTGGATTATCATAAAAACTATTAAACTTATTTATTATACCCTCTGCATATTCTAGATAACAGATCTGCCCAATCTTTTCCTCTTTATCTTTCATAACTATTTTTTGTTCGATATATAGCGAATCTTTTTTTTGTAATATGTTTTCTAATGAATTATAATTTATTAGTTCTTCTTCACTCGGAAGGTTGGTATATTTATGTATATAATAGATAGTTCCTATCCCAATACAGAGAACAATAAATATTACTACTCCAGTAAATAATTTTTTTTTGAAATTTGATCCACCCATAATATGCACCTTTTTATTAAATTACCATTTATTTACTTCATTGTGATTTTCGTTTTTAATAAATATGCAATGAATCATGTGTAAATTCTCCTCTAGTTTCCGATATATTTATTGTTTTTAGTTTATATGTTTATAATTTATCTAATCTCTTTTTAATTTTCAAACTGCAAAATTACTAAACTTTGTGTCATTGCAAAACACGAAACATTTACCTATAATTGCCAATAATATTTTTTAAAACTACATAAATTTCTAATTTCCGACTTATATAAGTATTTTATATACTATTACACTGACTTCATCATCTATGTTGTTATAAAATATATATAATATAAACTCATGATTCATTTTTGTCAATAATCAACTTGTATTTTTCAGAAATATTTTTATACAATAAAGTATATAATAAGTATCTTGATATTTTAAAGCAAGTAATATACGACATTTTAAACGGCAGTTAAATACATCCGTTTCTTTTACGGCTATTTCTGCGATATATCTGCATCATAAAGTTGCATTCGTACTGTCTATAATCGAACTCATCCGTATTAGGATTATGCTTAATCACCTCCAAAAAACATATCAACATTTATTTTCATTGTTAAAATCAAACAAGAAGTTTATTTCTGTATAATACAAAAAAATATTGATAAAACGAAAAATGTATGATATTGTAAAAATATGAAAGAGAATATTAATTAATGTTAGCAGCGGTTGCAATTTGCCAAAGGCTTGTGCTGCGAAAGCGTGTAATTCATGTAAATGAAAAACTAAATTCGCTAAGCATATATCAGCAATCAATTTAGCTGTATTAAAAGGCGAATTATTTAATAAGAATACTATACATTTTTGATTGCTCTGTTCAGTACTGGGATTATGTATGCGCAGATTCAAAATCTGCGCATCATGTTTATAAATCAAAACCACCGCTTGGCTTTTGGTTTTGATTATAGCTGTTGGTGATTAATCGAAAGAAAACTTAACCCAATCACAAAATCATAGGAGAAGAAATCGTGAAGCACAGTTGTGGAAAAATTAAAAGCTTAATATACGCCGCAAAAATGATGGTCAAATACAAGAAAATACTATTTTTACTTTATTCTGCACGCACAATAATTCAGCTTGCAAATGCTTATATTTTTATTTTTTTCCCGAGTATGCTGATTACAAATTTGCAGAGTGCTTCTTATTTTGCGGCTGCGATGGTCGTTCTTGGCTTTGTAGGGCTTCAAATGGTTATTTCTATTATAAGCACAATAGTTCAGTACAGAATTGAAGTCGCTGAAAGCGAGTATGATAATCAGATAGATATTATACAATATGAAAAATTGATGACACTGCGTTACGAGCAGTTAGTTGAACCAAATGTAAGAAATGAGTATGAGCTTTCAAAAGCCTGTCGTGAAAAGGGCAGCGTTAAAGGAATCATGTCAAGCATTTTTTCAATTATAAACTCCATTGCCGTGTTTTTCAGTGCGATTGTTATATTACGCAACTTGCCTTTGTATGTTTATGTCTTAATAACGGCATTTTCTCTATTACGTGGTATCAGCCAAATGAAGGTTGCGCGTAAAAACTATACTGCGGAATCTGAAAAGGCAATAGCAATGCGAAAATTAGAGTATTTTCGCGATGGGCTTACTTGGCGAAATTATGCAAAGGAAATAAGAGCCTTTTCACTCAGCGATTTTATTCTTCGCAAGCTCGGCGAAAATATCGACGAGGTATATCATATCACGCAAAGATACAATCATTACATAACAAGAAAAACATGGTGGGCTTACGTTATTGGTATTCCTCAGGATGCCACAATATACATATATAATATTTTTCAAGTGTTAAAGTCTAAAATCACTCTTGGACACTTTTCTTTGAATATTTCGGCGCTTCAGCAAGTTGCAGGTTCAGTGGACAACATTCTTTCGCAATGTATTTCAATCAATGAGCAGCTAACTTATTTGAATGCTTTTTACGCCTTCTTAACATTGCCCTCTGCCAACAAAGGAGTTAATTCTTTACCGCAAGGAGAAGGTGTGTTTGAATTTATTGATGTGTCGTTTGCATATCCCGGACAAACTGAATATGCGCTGAAGAATTTGACCTTAAAAATACGTTTAGGAGAAAAGATATCCATTGTCGGACAAAACGGCGCGGGAAAGACAACCTTTATATCGTTGCTGATGGGACTATATAAGCCATCGAAAGGTATAATAACGTACAATGGAGTAAACATTGAGACCATAGACTACACTGATTATATTTCTCTGTTTGCGCCCGTGATGCAAAACTATCATATATTTGATTTTAGAATAATAGATAATCTTGTGTTTCCCACTGATGAAAAAATAACGCACGATAGACTCCAAACGATTCAACAGGTTATAGAGGATTTAGGACTGACAAAAACCATTAACGCTCTGTCTAACGGGTTAGAAACATATATTACGCAAACGTTTTCGGATGAGGGCGTTGAGCTTTCGGGTGGCGAAACGCAGAAGCTTGCATTTGCAAGATGCTTATGCGCTGACGCACAGGTAATGATATTAGATGAGCCCACATCGTCATTATCGCCGCAAAGTGAATTTGAAATATACAATCGATTCGGCTCAATATCTCATTCTAAAACGGTTCTGTTTATTTCACATAGGCTTGCAAGCTGCTCGTTATCCGACCGAATTTTAGTATTTGACAACGGAAGATTAATTGAAGACGGTAGTCACCGTGACTTGATAAAACACAATGGGATATATACAAATCTATACAACAGTCAGATCGAATTATTTGGCCTGAAGATTTCGGAATAAAATCAGATTTGCGCTGCTTTGCAAGGCTTGACAATAGGAGAAAACGTAGATATGATGCATAAAATAATAAAAAACGTCAAATTCTTAAAAAAGAATTTAGTTGAACAACATAAGCTTTCAAAAATCATAATGCCTTTGAGTATTATCAATGCCATCCTTTTTGAAGGGAAAGTCTTAGTAGGGGTTTTCCTACCGTCCTTTATGCTTAGGATAGCATCAGGCATATATACGATAGAACAATCGGTGATTTTTGCCGTTTCTATCACAGCCGCAATACCGCTTTTATCACTACTGCAAAATATTGTGAATCGAAAAATTAATAATGAGCAGGAAAAATTGTTTAATATACGCATCGGAAGGTTTGACGCGCAGCTGCATGGACTTAGTTTGGAAACAGCAGAAAGCAATGAATGTCTTGAGTTTGAGGAGGAAGCCTTGATGGGTGTTTATCAAACGCAAAATGTTGTATTTGAGATTTTTTCTGTCTTGCTTGGTCGTATTATAACGATAATTACAACCTCAATTATTTTTATTAACGTTCATTTTATGCTTGTTGTTTTTGTTGTGTTGACATTGCTGGTTATCTTTGCTTTAGATGAGAAGGCTGTAAAAGTAGAACAATTGCACAATAAGGCAATTTCAAAAAAACGGCACATACGTGGTTATATAAGCGAAATAATGTTTAGTATTGATTATGGTGCGGAGGAACGGTTATATAATATAAAGGATTTTTTAATTTCAAAATATAATAATAATGAGAAAAATATTCGCGCACTTGAAAACAAGCGGTCTTTTTCAAAAATGAAATACCAGGCAAGTTTAGCCTTTATAAATGCATTACAGACAATTGGTATTTACGGTTTTGCTATATGGCAATTCAGCTTAGATAACATTCAATTGTATGATTTTCTAATTTATATTTCGGCCGCTCTGATGATGTCAGGCGCTATACGTCAAGTATTTAATTCATATACAACTTTATCAACAATGGCATTATATTATGAAGCAACTGAACGCTATATGGCGCTGCCTGTCTGCGGCAGTTTGGATGGTCATGATCCGATGCCAACGCATATAACCGATATAATTTTCGAAAATGTTTCTTTTACATATCCCAATCAGATATCCCCCGCTGTGGATAATCTTTCTTTTCGTTTTTCCGGAAATGACATTGTCGCAATTGTGGGAGAAAACGGCGCGGGTAAAAGTACAATAATAAAATTACTTTTGAGGTTATATAAAATAGATTCGGGGCGTATCCTGTTGAATGGAAAAAGCATATATTCATATGACTGGATTGAGTATTGTCGTTTTTTTGCGTCTGCTTTTCAAGATTATAATATGTATGCATTGACATTAAAAGAAAATCTCCTTTTTGGACACGTCGGTACAAATACTGAAATGTTTTTGGAGCAAATCGGAATGCTGAATAAAATCAATAATTTACCGAATAAACTCGAAACGCCTTATACACATGAGTTTTCATCTGATGGAATACTATTTTCCGGAGGAGAAGAACAAAGATTCATAATAGCAAGGGCATTATGTAAAGAATCGTCATGTGTTCTCACGATGGATGAACCTACCGCTTCTTTAGATCCGCTTGCAGAAAGAAATATGAACCATCTTACATACGAAGTGAGAAAGGATAAACTAACCTTATTTGTATCACATCGTTTCAGCACAACTCGATTTTGCACAAAAATTATAGTATTGGATAACGGTAAACTTATTGAAAGCGGAACACATAATGAGTTGATGGCAGCCAACGGATTATACGCAAAAATGTATAATATGCAAATAGCATATTATCAGCATGAGGATAAACAAATATGAATAAAATCGTAATTATTGACACGGGTGTAGATATAAATAGTACTTACATAAGAAAATATGTTAATGACATCGTTGGCATCAAAGTAAAAAACTGTTCAATATATCCGGAGCCGAAAAACTCATTTCCGACAATACAATACAAAAGCATTATAAGCTGATTAACAGCATTTTAAATCAGGCCGTCCGGGATGATCTTATCCCATATAACCCGGCAGACAGCGCACACATTAAGCCGCCAAAGGTAGCCAAAAAGGAAGCGCGTTTTTTTAATGAAGAGCAACTCACAAAACTTATGGGAGCATTAGAAAAAGCGCCTATTAACCGGTATAATTGGGCACGCACAGACAAGCACCACTTTGAATATATATGGCCATATTATAGATTCACAAAAACAGCAGGCTGCGGCAAAGTTAGATTCGCGTATAAAAGGCCTCTGCAACGCTCAACACTCCTCAACCAAGCAGAACACAAAAAGCGATGAAATCACAGGATAATTTTTAAAATAACGGAAAAATAACGGGAAAATTCACTTTCTCAGCCAAACTCTAAAAAACAAAGCCTTTCGTTTTTACTTTAACGAAAGGCTTTTTTCTATGTCTAAACCACATGAAAAAGATATTTTCGGCATTTCGGCGGAGGGATTTGAACTCTCGAAGAAAAATATTTGCTTATTTTGTACAATATCGGATAAAACATGAAAATATCAGTTCAGTATTTAACTCTCTACAAAGATCTGCGAGGTTACTCTCATCATCTTTATTAGACCATGTACTCTTTTCGACGATTTCAATCTTCGAATATCCCAATTCGTCAAAAATATTTAATGAATCCCAAAAGACTGTTGGATATCTTTCTTTTATAATTTCACGTGCTGTTTTGGGCATCCGACTATAATATTCTTCCGTAACAAAACCATAATCAAATACAAACAAGCCGCCTGGTTTAAGTACACGATAAATTTCTTTAAGAGCCCTATCCCTGTTTCCTTCAATATTAATAATAGCACCTCTCCCGGAGATAACATCCAGGCTATTATCAACAAAAGGCATATCGCAAACATCAAAAACCGCATATTCTATGTTTGGTGGGGGATTTTCCATGTTTTGAAAAAGTTTATACCATTCTTTTACAACAGTTGGGCATAAATCACTTAGCATGATATTAGCGTTATAGTTTTTCATTAAAGTGGCGAGTGCAAAACCAGCACCGGGTCCAGCACATATTTCAAGATTTAATCCGCCATGAGCCGTTATTTTTTCAGCGGCTTCTTCGTTTCTTTTCCAACCGCCACGTTCTACATCTTCTCTCCATCGGTAATACACCCATTTTTCATCAGTTATCCGTTTGGCGTAGTCGACATTATAATCCAATTCTTTTTCCGGTACAAAATACGGAAAATCGTGAGTTTCATATGGCCTATTAAAATATTTTTCAAACATTTTTTCACCCCCTTAATGACATTATATAATATTAGAAATAAAAGCACAACACGGGAGTTCAACTCCTCAATGCTGTGCTTTTGTTGGCGTACCCAAAGGGATTCGAACCCCCGACCGACGGCTTAGAAGGCCGTTGCTCTATCCTGCTGAGCTATGGGTACAAAAGAATGGAGCGGGTGAAGGGAATCGAACCCTCACAATCAGCTTGGAAGGCTGATGTTCTGCCATTGAACTACACCCGCTTGCGTCGGATGACAAAGTTATTTTACCTGTTAACCAAAATCCGACTGTGCTATTATACCCACATAAGCATGCATTGTCAACACATATTTTACAATTTCTCCGCGTTCCGCCCGCGCACTTAAAACTTTCCTCCGCGTCCTCCGTGAGATCTGCCGCTTGCGCTCGTATGCGTCCTGCTGCCGCCTCCGCCCGTATTTTTCGGTCTTGGGGTTCTTGAAACGCTGCTGAAAAGATACAGATCCTTTGACTTGGTAATCTGCACGCCGTCCTCCCGGATATACGTATGCGCGGCGGGCTGCGGAACCGCCGTCTTGAGCTTTCTTTTCATAGAAGACGTTGCGAAAAATGCAATGACCGCGCCCACCGCAACCGATATCACCAGATAAAAAAGATAATCAGAAAGCGTTTTGGGCTCGCGGATTTTGTTGTCAATATCATACGGCCGGTTCTCCTCCGTCTCCCGCAGGAAGTCCTCACAGAGCGAAACAAACGTTTCAAAAGCTTCCATATAATCTCCGGAGGTCAGCAGAGGAGGGATGCGTTCCTCCATATAATCAAGACCGTACTCGGTAAACGCACGGATTGCCGTGCCGCTGGTGCTGATGTACCAATCGCGTTCTTCCATGGAAACCAGCAGCAGCACGCCGTTTCTCGACGCGCCGATGCCGTAGCCGTTTTCGTCAAAATAATCGTCGGCAAACGCACGGGGCGTTTTCCCATGAGTAGAATCCGCTGTCACAATAACAAGATCGCATTGATAGCGCGAAACGACTTCCGCGATCCGGCTCCGAAGCGCGTCCTCTTCTTCCTCCGTAAGCAGTCCGGCTCCATCAACAACCTTATCCGGCGTCCCCGCGTCCGCTGCGATGACAGGAAGAATAAAGATAGAAAGCAAAAGGAGCGTACCAAGGAAAATATAAAACTGTTTTCCGCGCAGCATCGGATTTTCCCCTCCTTCTCCTACATCAGCAGGCACAGCAGCAGCATCACGGCCGCTCCGACTCCGGCGGTAATTCCTGTGAACCATCTCCAGAACGCGCCTTTATCCATCGGGAGATCTCCAATCAGCTTACCGGTTTGCCCGTTCATTGCAAAAGTATATATTTTCCCGTTATATTTTGTATTCAGAAGCCATACGGGCAGCAGCGCGTAACGAATCCTCCCATTTGAAAAGCAGACACTCGAGTTTTGCGTGACACACGTTTCATAGCCGTTCGCCGTGTCGCGGAACAGTTCCTCTGTGCTCCGGCGGATTCTTTCGTTGACGCGTTCCGCAGCGCCTTCTGAGGCGACGTCATAGCGCTCCGCAAAAAAACCAGAGAGATAGGCCGTCTGAAAATCGACTGCTTCCTTATAATCATACGGCTCGATCGCCTCCATCAATGCGTCCGGCATTTTACTGGAGCCGTCTACAGGAACGCAGGAGAAGGAGACGCTTCCCTCCCGCACGAGCAGGAAATGCGACGTTTCCACATAATTATAATTCCGGTCGCTCCAAAAACGCGTTCTGGTGGCACGGTATCGGACGCTTGCGTCCGTATTACAGTCAAACAGCCAGAATGGAACGTAAATTCCTTTGATCTCCTCAATCCTGTTTTTGTCCTTGAAGAGCTTCGGCAGCAGGCGCTTTCCCTGAAGATGACGCCCGAGCGCCGCTTTCGCAGCATTTTTATCCAGCTTGAAGGGGATCACCCAATCCGGCCGCAGCGCGCCGGCAAACTGGCCCTTCATAATGACGGGATTTCCGCAGTATGGACAGCTTGTCGCCGCGGTGCTTCGATCTCCTATGATCTCGCCCCCGCATGATGCGCACGTATAAGACACGACGTCGCTTTGCTCCGCTTCGCTCCACTCGGCGCCGCCGGATTGCTCCCACTCCGTTTTCTCTTCGGGGACGCTGCCGGTCTCCTCGTCATATTCGCGCAAGGTTTCCGCATCAAACGTATTTTCACAATACGGGCATTTCATTTTCTGCGTCGTGCTGTCGAATATGATCTCGCCATCGCAGCAAGGGCATTTGTACCGCATCGTTTCAGACATTCCGGAAAACCTCCGATTCCTTTACTTTAAATCGTTCCGGCGGAACGGATTTCCGCATTCCGGGCAAAACTTCGGCGGTTGCGCCGGATCCGGCGGGGTCCAGCCGCACGTCTCGCACCGGTAAAATTCAGATTGTTCCGGTTTCGGTTTGCCGCATTCCGAACAGAATTTCCCCTTATTTCGTGTTCCGCAGGAACACATCCAATCCGCCGAAGGTTTGGGCTTTCCGCAGTTCTCGCAGAATTTTCCGCCGTTCTGCGTACCGCAGGAACAGAGCCAGCTGTTCCCGGCCGCGGGCTGTGCGTTCTGCTGCTGGGCCTGCTGCCCCATCGCATATAACGTCTGCGCGTTGACGCCTCCGGCCTGCTGCGCCATGCCGAGTCCCATAAAGCCCATCATCGCTCCGTTTTCGTTCGCCGCCGCGGCACGCATAGCGTCGCTCTGCGCGCTGGTGACCGTCGCCGCCGCCATCGTCGGATCTCGCATGACAGCCGTTCTCTGCAGCTGCTTAATCATTTCCTCGTCCTCGTCGGACGCCGCTACGGAATTAATTGCTACATTCACAACCTCGATTCCGCGGCGATGGAACCATTCCTCGGTAAGCTCCGCCTTCAGGGCGTCTCGGATCTCCATGTTGTGTCCCGGCAGCGCGCTGTACCGGATGCCCATTGCAGAGATCTTCGCAAGCGCCGGCCCCAGATGCGTCAAAAGCTCCGGCTTCAGCATGGAATCCAGCGTATCCCGGCGATATTCCTCCGCAACGTTTCCGCAAACGTTCGTATAGAAAACAAGAGGATTCGCAATTTTATAGGAAAAAACGCCGTTCAGGCGAACGGATATATCAACGTCGAGTCCAATATTCCGATCAACCACACGGAACGGCACAGGCTCTTTCGTGCCAAACTTATTGTCCAGAATTTCTTTCGTATTAAAATAGTATACGCGCTGATCCTTTCCGGTATCTCCACCGTAAGTAAATCGCCGCCCGATCGTTTTAAAGGTTTCTTTAACGCTCGCCCCAAGAGGTCCCGTAAAAATACTCGGCTCCGTAGAACTGTCATATGTGAATTCGCCCGGCTCCGCGCAGACCTCCACGATTTTCCCCTGTTCAACGATCATCATGCACTGCCCGTCCGCAACGGCGATTCCGGAGCCGTTTGAAATAATATTGTCCTCACCCTTCGTATTCGAAGAACGTCCTGAGGTACGCTTCTGCCCCTTTATCATTAAAATATCGGAATCCAGCGAATCACAATAGAAAAATTCCTTCCATTGATCGGCAAGCGTGCCTCCCAGCGCTCCAATTCCGGCTTTGATCAGTCCCATAGCAGAGCTCTCCTTTCACATTCAAAGAATCGGGGCGTATTTACAATACGCACACTCTTTATTATATAGGCAAAATTTTTTCGTGCCAACTTTTATTTTCCGGAAAGAGGGATTCATTCTCCGGATGCCGATTTAACAAAACATTGATTTGCTTCCCTTCCAAGAATATGCTAGAATAAAGCTGTTTCGCAAAAACGATGCAAAAGAAAAAGGAGAATGCTTTCATGAAGCAGAAAAAATCCAAATTTTTCCTTACGTCTGCCGCTTTGACGCTTGCGGCGGGCGGTCTGTGCCTTTTTTTGGCCGCAGGCTGCGGAAAGGAACAGAAAAGCAGTGGTTCCGGAGTCGTTTTTTATCACACGCCAGCCGGGAACGCGATGCCGGGAAATTCAACCGCGGCTTCTGCTGATCGTTCCGCCTCTCCAATTACGGAGTCAACCGTTTCGGCTTCCACGCAAACTTCGGAGGCGACTCCCGTTCCAACGCAGACTCCTACTCCTACCCCGACACCGACGCCCGTGCCGCCCACCGAGGCGCCCCCTACGCAAAGTCCTATTTCGGGAGAGCAAATTACGCTTCCCGTTGATTTTGAGGAACCAACCTATGCGGAAACCTTCAACGGCAGAAAGCCGCTCAAGCAGGTCGGATTTACGATCAGCGATCCCAATAACAAGCGCAGTCTTTCTACACAGCGCGTCAGCCACTGGTTTGGGAAGGACACCCCGGCGCAGCCGATCCGATTCCAGCAGCATTATGAGGAAATGGGCTGGAGCGCGCTGACTGTGGATACAAAAACCGAAGAGAAAATCATTTACCTCACCTTTGACTGCGGCTACGAAAACGGACAAACAGCAAGGATTCTGGACGTTTTAAAAGAAAAGAACGTATCTGCCGCTTTTTTTGTGACGCTTGATTATTTAAAAGAAGCGCCCGAGCTAACGGCACGGATAATCGCCGAAGGTCATATCGTGGGAAACCATTCCGCAAAGCATCCGGATTTTTCAGCAATATCACGCGAGCGGATGGCGGCCGAGCTCCAGCGCGTGGAAAATTATCTGCGCATTCATTTTGGTTACTCCACCCGGTATTTCCGATATCCCATGGGCGCGTACAGCGATGCCTCTATGGATCTGGTAACCTCCCTCGGATATCACAGTATCTTCTGGTCCTTCGCATATGACGATTACAGTGAAGTGATCCACGGCAAGCAGTACGCTTTCGACAAAGTGACAAAAAGCCTGCATCCGGGGGAAGTCCTGCTGCTGCACGCCATTTCCAAGGATAATGCGGATGCGCTCGGCGAAATTATCGACTATGCCCATGCGCAGGGATATGAGTTCCGATCGCTCGATCAGTATTTCAATTGAAGCTTGACAGCGTATCCCGTTTTATATAAAATTTATATAATGTGATCCGCAGAAGCGGATCAAAAAATACCTGAAGGTATTGATCTGATATCATTTTATTAATTTAACAGGAGTGTTGATGATGAAGCAGAAATATCTTACAGGTACTTTAAAATTAGTTTACGCTGCGGTGTGCTTATCTCTCTGTCTTGTTTTGCCGTTTCTTACCGGCCAAATTCCGGAAATCGGGAGTAAGCTTTCTCCCATGCATCTGCCCGTGCTTCTTTGCGGATTTCTCTGCGGGTGGCAGTATGGGCTCGCCGTAGGAGCCGTCGCTGCTCCCCTTCGTTTTCTGCTATTTACAATGCCGCCGTTTCCGAACTGCCTCTTCATGGCTTTTGAATTGGCGGCATATGGGCTTATGACGGGGCTGTTTTATAAAGTTTTTCCCAAAAAAGCCGGATACATTTACGTCAATCTGATTCTTTCCATGCTGATCGGACGCATTGTTTGGGGCGCTGCGCGATTTGCCCTGATGGGACTTACAAACACGACGTTTTCGTTCCAGCTGTTTCTCAGCGGCGCATTTCTTGACGCGATTCCCGGGATCATCTGCCAGATCGTTCTGGTACCGCTTATCGTAATTGCGCTGCAAAGGGCAAACGGTCTGCCTGCCGGACGTTCCGCAAAACGGGCGCCATCCGCATCCGCACAGGAGACGGTATAATTACCGTCTCCTGTTTCGGACCGCAGAAAATCCCGGCTGTCTTATTTTCAAAAAACACGGTCCGCCTTTTGGGAAACGTCTGATAAGAAAGTTTTTCATTATCTTTGGAAACTGTCCGCACGTTTTCCCTGCTTGTTACTGTAAAAGACATACCGGAAAGCACCGCCGCTATGCAGAAGGATTAAAAAGTCATTTCCGGGCGGAATACTGTACGTCTGTGGATTTCTTTCATCCATTTATGCACGGACTCCGTATCTCCTGCCTCAATGGCATGACAAAGACTGTCTTCGTCAAATTGAATGCTGCCGCGCCAAAAAGCGCAAATCATGGCGTACAGATATGGAAAAACATCTTTTTGCTTGTCCGTAAAGGGCCGTTCCCGATGATACCCACGTAAAAATGCGGGAAGAATTACGTCTTCCTGATTTCCGTCGATTTCTTTTGGATAATCCATAAGTCTGGCTACAAAAATCGCCTGCATAATTGCATCGTAGTAGAGAACATTATCGCCGCATCGATTGAAATCAAATACGCCGACCTCTCCATCAGCGGTTTGATACAAATTACAGTTGCTGATATCTCCCTGAACAGCATATCTCGGTTCATTTTTAAAGACACAAATCTTTTGAAAAAGGCTGTCATATTCCTCCACGATATCTTTATAAAGCGGGTCATCCACAGATTGCAAAAAATCTTTTTGCTCTTGAAAACTTTGAAAGCTAAAAAGATCGTTTTCGCTCAGAGGATCAAACAATACCCCGTTCTGAACATGGAACGTGCCGGCTTCTGCAATGTTGTGCATCTGTGCCAACAGTTTACCGGTTTTTTCGGCAATTTTCTCACTGACCAAACGGATTTCTCCGGGTACAAACTCTTCTACGGTCACGATCACATCGTATCTGTTTATGGTATACCATCGGGCGTATTCATAATTTGTCATAAAGAGCGCGGGCGTTTTAATGCCGTTATCCGCCAGGAACTTAGCAAATCGGCTCTGCTCGTTGATGACTTTCAGGGTGGCATCCGATTCATTTTTGAACCGAACAACAACAGATTGTCCGTTGTTAAGGTCCACCTTAATAATGAGGCGGACTTCTTTTGACGACGGATTATTTATCTCATAATCATATCTTTGTAACTCTGAAAAAGTTATGACATCCGAAAAAATACCAAAATCATTTAGTATCCGTGAAATATCTTCTTTTGTGACTGTAAACATGAAAAAGTCCCTTCTCGATTATGGATGCACTCTGTTCACCGCGATTTATTGGTAAAACGGAGAACGTTTGAGATAAAATCAGCCGGTCAGATTTTATCCCAATACATCCTTATCGGAGCGTGCCTTTTTTTGACGAACCGCGTTTTTTACAGACCTTTAACCGATTTTTCTGACGGCAAGCGCCGTATCGAACCCGTTTATATTCCAATCCTTCCGATATGCGTCCGATGGAATGAATTCTTCTCCATAGCAGACGGATTCTGCAAGCACCTCAGCCCGGATTTCCGGTTCATTCCGCATCATATAGTTTTTGATTTCCTGACTGCCGGCCTGATACACGACGATATGATCCAAAACCTCGTAGCCCGCTTCCTTCCGCATCGTCTGGATTCTGCTGATTAATTCACGCACGAAGCCCTCCTCGATCAGCTCCGGCGTAAGCGTTGTTTCCAGCACGACCGTGACGCCGCGGTCCGCAGCGGTCTCGAAGCCTTCTTTCTGCGCGGTATCGATCAGAAGATCCTCCTTCTCCAATACAGCCTCTTTTTCCCCGAGATCCAAAACCAGCGTTCCGGATTCCTCCAGCTCCCGCATTGCGGCGGCGCCGTCCAGCTCCGAAAGGAGCGCGCGGATCTTTCCGAGGTCCTTTCCGTATTTCGGCCCAAGCGTCTTCAGCTGAGGTTTAAAAGAATATGAGGTAAACGCGCTGACATCCTGAGTAAATTCAATTTCCTTAACGTTAAGCTCTTCCGCCGCAATTTCAGCATAAAATGCATCGAGCGGCCGGTCCGCCTTCACAAGCATTCTGCGAAGCGGCTGCCGATTCTTCAGATTTGCATTGTTCCGGGCGGCGCGGCCCAAGACAACGATTTCCAGCACCAGCTCCATTTCCTCTTCCAGCGCGGTATCGATCCTGCTTTCCTCCGCCGTCGGAAAATCACAGAGATGTACGCTCTCCGGCGCAGTCGGATCTACGCTGCATACCAAATTCCGGTAAATGTCGTCCGCCATGAAAGGAATCATCGGCGCGCAGATTTTCACAAAGGTCGTCAGAACCGTATAAAGCGTCATATACGCGTTAATTTTGTCCTGCGGCATGCCCTTTACCCAAAACCGTTCGCGGCTTCTCCTGACATACCAGTTACTGAGCTCGTCAACAAAATCCTGAAGAAGCTTCGCCGTTTCCGTAATTTTATAATTCTCAAGATAAGAATCCGCCGTCTTCACAACGGTATTCAGTCTTGATATGATCCATTTATCCATTACGGAGAGCCGGTCGTACTCCAGAGCGTATTTCGTCGGATCGAACGCATCGATATTCGCATAAAGCACATAAAACGCATACGTATTCCATAGCGTGCCGAGAAACTTCCGCTGGCCCTCCGTTACGGCCTTCGCGTAAAATTTGTTCGGAAGCCACGGCGCGCTGTTCGAATAGAAATACCAGCGAATGGCATCTGCGCCGTATGTTTCGAGCGCTTCGAAGGGATCTACAGCGTTTCCCTTTGATTTGGACATCTTCTGCCCGTTTTCATCCTGGACGAGACCGAGTACAATTACATTTTTATATGGCGTCTCGTCAAAGATCAGCGTAGAAATCGCCATAAGGGAATAAAACCAGCCCCGCGTCTGGTCAACCGCTTCGCTGATGAAATCAGCCGGGAAATTTTCCTCGAAAATTTCTTTGTTTTCAAACGGATAATGCCACTGTGCAAACGGCATGGCGCCGGAATCGAACCAGCAATCGATGACTTCCTTCACGCGCGTCATTGTCCCGCCGCATTCCGGGCAGCGAAGCGTTACCGCGTCAATATACGGCCGATGCAGCTCGATCTCCTCCGGACAATTGTCGGACATCGATTTCAGTTCCGCGATGGAACCGACCGCATGCCTGTGCCCGCAGGCGCATTCCCAGATATTCAGGGGCGTTCCCCAGTACCGGTCTCTGCTGATCCCCCAGTCCTGCACATTTTTCAGCCAGTCGCCGAAGCGTCCCTTTCCGATGGACTCCGGAATCCAGTTGACCTTATCATTATTTTTAATCAGCTGCTCCCGCACGTCCGTCATTTTAATAAACCACGAATCGCGCGCATAGTAGATCAGCGGGGTATCGCAGCGCCAGCAGTAGGGATAGGAATGCTCAAAGGGGATCACCTTGTAGAGCAGTCCTCTCGCATTCAGATCCTTTATGATTTCCTTGTCGGCATCCTTGCAGAACATCCCGGCCCACGGCGTTTCCGCCGTCATTTTTCCTTTGTTGTCCACCAGCTGTAAGAATGGCAGCCCGTACTTCCGTCCCACCTGGGCGTCGTCCGCACCGAACGCAGGCGCAATGTGTACGATGCCCGTACCGTCCGACGTGGTGACATAACCGTCGCAGGTAACATAATATGCTTTTCCTTCCGGTTCTTTGAAGGAATACAGCGGCTCGTATTCCATCCCTTCCAGCTCGCTGCCCGTATACGATGCGGTAATCTCATACGGTCCTTCTATATTCGAGGCAACCAGCTCCGCCGCCAGGATATAGGCAGCCGCTTCCGTCTGAACCTTGACATAAGTCACATCGGGATTGACGCAAAGCGCCACGTTGGAGGGCAGCGTCCAGGGCGTCGTCGTCCATACGAGAAAATACGTATTTTCCGCGTCCTTGACTTTCATTTTCACCGTAACGGATCTGTCCTTCACATCTTTATAGCCCTGCGCCACCTCGTGGCTCGACAGAGGCGTTCCGCAGCGCGGGCAGTAAGGAACGATTTTAAAGCCTTTATACAAAAGACCTTTTTCCCAGATTTTTTTGAGCGCCCACCATTCGGATTCTATAAAGTTGTTATCATAGGTAACATAAGGATTCTCCATATCCGCCCAAAATCCGACCGTATTGGAAAACTTTTCCCACATTCCCTTATATTTCCAGACGCTTTCCTTGCATTTTTTTATAAACGGTTCCAGTCCGTATGCTTCAATTTGATCTTTTCCGTCAAGCCCGAGTTCCTTTTCCACTTCCAGCTCCACGGGGAGGCCATGCGTATCCCAGCCCGCTTTCCGAAGGACATGATACCCTTTCATCGTTTTATATCGTGGGATCATATCCTTGATTACACGCGTGAGCACGTGTCCGATGTGGGGCTTTCCATTTGCCGTCGGAGGACCGTCATAAAATGTATACGTCTTTCCGCCCGCGCGGAGGTCTATACTTTTTCGAAAGATGTCATGGTCTTCCCAAAACTTTTCCGTTTTCTTTTCTCTCTCTACAAAATTCAAATTTGATGATACCTTTTCGTACATATCTTTCCTCCATTCGCCGATCCAAAGCGGATCAAAGCGGATTGTTCTGCAAGCAGCGTCCCTTTTATAATACTTCTTTTTTCGCGTTTGTCCATATCTGAAAGATGGGTTTTTATTTTTCCGTTAAAACGGGCGGCTTACTGCTCCGGCTTTTTGATGTCGCGATACGCCCTCTGCAGCTCCCGGATTCCCTTATCAAACTTCTCGCGAAGCCGGTCGATTTGAGAAAAATCCTTATTTCCGACGGTGTATTTCATGGAAATACAGTCGTCAAAAAATTTCGTGTCCTTGATTACAGATACGGGGACGCCCATCCGCGTCAGCTCCACACACCGTTCATATAAAAATAAAATCAACGACATCATCGCATACTGCTTTTCGAGCGGAACAAACGTATCCACCTCATGAAATGCGTTTTGCTGGAGAAAGCCGGCCCGAATCACTCTGCCGATTTCCAGGATCAGCTTCTGATCCTCCGGCATCAGATCGGCCCCGACCAGCTTTACGATCTCCATAAGATCGTTTTCCTCCTGCAAAAGCTTAATCATTTTTGCGCGCATTTCCAGAAAGTCGCTTCCGAGCTTCTCGTTGTACCATTTCGTCATGTCGTCAATGTATTCGCTGTAGCTCGTCAGCCAGTTGATCGCCGGATAATGCCGGGCGTACGCCAATTCCCTGTCCAGCCCCCAGAAGCAGCGTACAAAGCGCTTTGTATTCTGTGTGACCGGTTCGGAAAAATCGCCTCCCTGCGGAGATACGGCACCGATAATAGAAACGCTGCCTTTTGCGTCGTTATAGCTGACGATTCGTCCCGCCCGGCCGTAAAATTCCGAAAGACGAGACGGCAGATATGCGGGGAACCCTTCCTCCGCAGGCATTTCTTCCAGACGCCCGGAGATCTCACGCAGTGCTTCCGCCCATCTTGACGTAGAGTCCGCCATAATCGCGACGTCATATCCCATATCCCTGTAATATTCGGCAAGCGTAATCCCTGTGTAAATCGACGCCTCTCTTGCCGCAACCGGCATATTGGAGGTGTTTGCAATCAAAACGGTGCGTTCCATCAGAGATCGGCCGTTTCTCGGATCTTTCAGGCCGGGGAAATCCTCCAGAACCTCCGTCATTTCGTTTCCGCGCTCGCCGCAGCCGATATAAACAATAATATCTGCATCGCACCACTGCGCCAGCTGATGCTGCGTCATCGTTTTTCCCGTTCCGAAGCTTCCCGGAATTGCCGCCGTTCCGCCTCTGGCCAGAGGGAAGAGCGTGTCTATTACACGCTGGCCCGTGATGAGAGGCTCGTCGGCACTGATCCGTTTCTTGTATGGCCGGGGAATCCGCACCGGCCAGCGGCTGAGCATCCGGATTTCCCGCAGTTCTCCATTCTCTGCGCGCACCTTGGCAATGCAGTCCGTTATGGTATATTCCCCCTCCGGCGCAATATATTCCAAAACGCCGTCTGCCGCCGAAGCGGCACCAGAAAGCGGCAGCGGGATCATTGCCTTGTGCCGCACCGAACCGGTCTCCGGAATTTCTCCGAAAACACTCAGCGCACCGACCTGCGCGCCCTCCTGCAGCACGGGGATAAAATGCCACTTTTTTTGCGTATCCAGGTTCTCCATCTGCTGTCCGCGCGTAATAAAATCTCCGCTTGTCTCATAAAGCTTCTCAAGCGGCCGCTGTATGCCGTCAAACATATTTCCGATAATGCCAGGCGCCAGGTACACGGAAAGCGGCTCTCCCGTCGTTTCTACAGGTTCACCGGGCTTCAGGCCGGAGGTGCTTTCATAGACCTGAACCGTTGCTTCGTCTCCGTCCACGCTGATGACCTCTCCGACCAGACGGATCGTTCCAACGTATACCATATCCTGCACGGAAAAATCGTCGTTTCCTTTGGCTTTTACAACCGAACCGTTTATACGCGATATATATTTCATTGTTTCCTCCCGTCTTTCATAACGATAAATTGCTCCACGAAAGGAATTGTTCTCGTTCCTTCAAAACATCGCTTTTCATGGAGTTATCGATCACCTTGCCGATGGTTGGCAGGCCGATGACGCATCCTCCGATAAAATCAAAGTCCTTTTCGCTTTTCTGAAACGTCACGCGGATACCGCGTCCCATCAGACGCTGTGCGGCCGTCTCCGCCAGCTTCAGGCGATGATCGTAATCGTATACGGCAAAACAGATTTCCGCCTTTCTTGGAATCGCCTTCATCGCCAGGACCGCATCGGCAGCTTCGTTCAGCTTATAAGTAAAATACGTTTCATATTCTTTGCTCTGCACAAATTCTCTGAGCCGGTTTTCCAGTTCGCGGAAAACGGAATCTATGATTTCGTCCCGCTTGGCAACAACACTCGACTGTCCGTCGTTTTTCGCTGCAGAGATAATCATCCGCGCTTCCTTCCGTACCTCGTCCATTCCCTTGGCGTACATCTCTTTCGCGCTCTTTGTATAGGATTCCTTTGTCTCCTTCAGCGCATTCTTTGTGGCCTCGTCAATTTCCGCAAGCAGGCGGTCCCTTTCCTGTGCTGCTTTATTGATTACATTATGCTCGAACCGTCTCAGTTTCGAATCTATAGAACTCATATAAGGTCACTTTCTCCTTCTGGCCGCTGCGGAAGCGGCATGCGTTTACACTATTCTATCGTGACAAGCAGCGGAAGCCGGCGGTCACGCATCCTGCGGGCAATGATATCCTTTCCCATTTCATAAACATCCTGTGAGATTAATATAATGCCGGTATCGCTGTCGCCAAGCAGCAATTCGAGGCAGTCCTCAAGCTGCTTTTCGTTCCGTACGTTCGTTCCCACAACGCCGGCAAGGCGGAATCCCGCCAGCACATCGTTGCTTTTACTGATTACATGCATTTTCATCCGATCATACCTGGTTCAAGATCATGATCGATATAATCAGTCCGTATATTGCAATTCCTTCCGCAAGGCCGACGAAAATAAGCGTTTTACCGAGCAGCTTGGAATCCTCGCTGATCGCTCCGAGCGCCGCCGAGCCCGCGACAGCAACGGCAATGCCCGCGCCAATCGTAGCAAGGCCGGTAGAAAGCGCCGCCGCAAGATAGGCCATTCCCTCTGCCGAAGAGGAATCGTTTTGCGTTTGCTCCGTCTCTGACACGGTTTCCGTATCCGCCGCGCTGGAATGGATCGCGGCCCCGGAGAACAGGAAGATCGCCGCAACCAGAACCAGACTCGCCATCAGAGCCATATTCCCCTTCAGCGCTCTGCGCAGATATTGTCCTCCCTTGGATTTCGCCGCGATTTTTCTTGAAAACACTCCAAGACACACAGTAACGATTATCACAAAAATCATAGTCCCAACAATAAACTCCAACATGATATAACCTCCAGAATCTGTTAAATTATAATGATGCGTAAAATACGTTAATTTTTATTTTTCGTAACCACCGGCGTATACGGCACCCCATCCCCGGAATAGAACCTGCTGAACAGCTCATAATATACAAGACGAAGTCCCTGAATCCCCACGATCAGTCCCTCCAGACCAATGATCAGCGCGTTTCCTATAATCATGATGATCACTTTTCCGGCGCCGCTGGTCAGATCGGATAAAATGAGAAACGCCATCGACAGGCCCACATGGTTGATTGCAAATGCGCTCAGACGTACGAACGAAATCGTATTGCTTGCAAAGCTTAAAAGCATGTCGACCATCTCGAACGCCGTTTCGATGAAGAAGCTCCCTTTCTCCGCAGGCAACGCTTTCTTCTTGTTCAAGAGGTTCTCCAGAGGATGCTTAAAGAAAATAATCACAAACGGGATCAGGATCATTCCGGCAAGCAGTCCGGCAGATACCCATAATTTTCCGTTCAGCAGAAAACCAACCGCGCTTCCGATGATCAGCAAATAAAATACCATCCCGGCGATCCCGTTTCTGTCGAAGAAAATTCTGCCTTTATCCTTTGCCTTGATTCCATTTAAAATGTTCAGAACCATTCCAAGCACAAGCAGCACAACGCCGATTGCAATCCCGATAATCAGCATCGTATTGATGTTCGCGCTTTCCATCGGATTCATAAAAATAGGTTTTATTACGTCTTCCATCGAAAAAATGCTTCCGTAAAGAAAACCGAAAATCATGGCGCAGAGCCCGCCCCCCAAAAACACGCCTGCAAGCATCGATTTTCTGCGCAGAAGGATGAGACCGGCAATCGCAAAGACAAGTCCCTGTCCTACGTCGCCGAACATGAAGCCCGTCATCAGACAGTAAATGACCGCGATCAACGGCGTAGGATCGATTTCATTATAAGAGGGAAGCCCATACATCGTCACGATCGGCTCGAACGGGCGGAAGAGAAAATTGTTTTTCAGCTTTGTCGGCGGCTTTGTTGTTTCCGGCAGCTTATCAATATCGTCTACGATCGTAATTACTTTTGGATCTTTATCGATCAGCGGCTGGAGGCGGTTCAGCTCCTCTTCCGGCATCCAGCCCACGAGGTAAAAGGACTCTCGATTAAAGGCGACATATTTCCGGATTTCAAAAATTTCGTTTCTTTTCTCAATCACCTGATACAGGCGCGCCGCTTCCCGGCCGCACTGAGCGGAATACGCCGCGATATTTTTATCCAGCACGTCGAGCTCCGCCAGTTTTTTGTTGATTTCACTCGTAATTCTGGTACAGATTTCTGCCGGCGTGCCTTGCGAGTCTTCTCCGTCGATCGCCGTATCGGGAATTCGAATCCGTTCAAACTGCAGACTGTTGAACAGGCCGTCCACACGCACCTCATAATCCGCAGGCATCAAATACAATACGTATTCAAAGCTTTCATCAGAAGAAACATGGAACATGATCACATCAAGCGTATCGAGATACGAGGTGATCCTGTCATAGGTTGATTTCGGCATCTTTCCAAACCGGACCTTGAAGAAACGAAGATGAAACAGCTTGGAAAGCTCTACGTCGATCTCTTTTATTTTGGAAAGCTGACCGGTAACGTGGCGGCGCTCCCTGATATAATCTTCGATTTCCTGGCGCTGCCGCCGGAACTCCTCGCTGTGTTCCTCAAACTCGGCCAGCTTTGCGGCGATATCTTCAAAGGAAAGAAGCCGGTATTCCTCCTCCGGTTCCGTCGTTTCCGCTTCCACGTGCAGCGTGTCCATGATGCTTTTGCTTCTTCTGAGCAGCTCCGTGCAGGGATTGACTCCTTTATACGCGTACAGTCCCGATACGTTCTTGAGCACGCTCATAGCGTATTCCGGCTGCAGCGCGTAGTCGCCGGTCATATATTTATTGATAAAATCATCCAGATATTCTTTTCCGCCTACAAAGTTGACGTATTTCATTCTTTCAATGCCCATTTTGACCACCCAATATTAAATATTGTTCAATTTGCTGCGGTTCCATGCCGTACCGCACGCCCTCTACAATCGTAATGATATTTTGTATGTCAATTTCCTTCAGAAAAAGGTATGCCACAATCGCCGCAAAGCTGTACCGGTTATGACGCATCTGGCTCATAAACATGTTGCGGAGGTAATCCGAAGCGCTGCTGTCCCACTGTGCGGCGTCGCCTGCAAACAGCAAGCGGTATCTCGTTTCCGATACGACCGACCGGAAATCCTCAACATTTGCGGCGCTGAGGGCGCGGATCTGTTCCCTGCGCAGCTTCCTCCGATTCGGCAGAATATGGCCAAGAATCTCCTCCTCAGTAAAATCGTAATATTTTTTATATCGGTAAATCCATATAATGTTCTGTACATCGGCTTCCGTGCCGAAAAAATTTTTCGTTATATTATAATCTTCCTGTGTCAGGTATTTCTTTGCGCTGTCCAGCACCGTTTTAAAATAATACTCGTCCAGCGCCTCCTCCATATCGAAGGTGCCGGTGATCTCGCGCATGACATAAGGCTCGAGAACTTTATCATAGCCTGAACCGCGCAGTGCGTCGATCAACTGGTGAAAGTCCTTGGCCCGGATGCATTTGTAAGGATCCAGGTATTTGCTGCTCGAGTATGTTTTGGGAGAATACAGCCTGTACAGCGCACGCTCCGGAGCGGGAATCCCCGTGTAAATCGCACGCAGGATCCGTTTCAGCATCATGATCTCGATGCGTGTCATAAGCACGGTCAGCATCCGTTTGCCGTCATTGCCGAGCATATGCTTCAGTTTATTGGCATCTTCGATCAGAGCATTATCAAAAGCGCTCTCAAGGAGATTTCTGTGAACGGACGTATCGCTCACATCCTTCAGGGCGTTTCCATAGCCCTTGCTTTCCTTGAGCCAGCGCACTACGTCCCCTACGCGCGTCATGGACATGAGCTTCTCGTAATCGCTTCGTTTCAGGATTCCCGTGTACATGGCGCGCATTTTCGTGATTACTGCGCTGTATTGTAAAATAGCCGACGCCGACATTCCATCACTTCCCTTGTCTGCCGCTTCGCCGTCAGTCCTTTTCCGTCCTGATAATTCGGGTATAGAGCTCCTGCAGCCATTGCTCCCTGTGCTTCTGCTCAAAAGCTTCCATTGCCGCAATTTTTTCCTTTGCGTATTCTTCCTGTTCCTGCGCTTGGCTTCGCGCCTTGTTTAAAATCAATACCTTGTCATTTTCCAGACGTTTTTCTTCTCCGCTGAATATTGCTTTTTTGAGTTCTTCTTGTTTGGCATCCAACGTTTCGTCAAGGGTGTCTCGCTTCTCTTCGGCCTCACGTACAATCTCACACGAGCGGCGTTCTATTTCAAGTATTTTTGCAATAATCGCATCCATATCGTTCAACAGCCCTCCTTCCAATCTGTTCTCCCCTCTGTCAGATTGTCATGTCATTGTACCGCTTTTATGTAAATGTTGCAACTTCTAAAAGAATAATTTTTACAAAAAAGCGGGCAGAATTTCTCTGCCCGCTCCTTATTCAGAAATTTAGGAATGAATTTCTTTTATTCCTTTTTCTCTTCGTTTTCCCCGGAGGCGTCGGACGAATCCCCGGAGCCTCCTCCGTTTTTCTTCCTTTTATTTACAACCGCGATAATCACAATGATGCCTCCGACCACTACGACGGCGCAAACCACGATGGCAGCGATTTCTCCAGTAGAGAGGCCGCCCTCCTGCTCCTCTGCTCCCGCCGACGGCGCAGCAGATGCAGTCGCTTTCGGCGTCGCTGTCGCCGCCTTTGTAGGCGTAGCCGTCGCTTCCGGCGTCGGTGTCGCCGGCTCCGGTGTCGGCTGATTTGCAAGCAACGTTTCCAGATCCTCATGCTTGAACGCCGCGGCCGCTTCCGGGCTGCTGAAGAAAAGGATATAGTCAATCAGGAATGTGCAGGGCTCCGTCGCTGCGCCTACGATATCATACCGCAGGCTGAGCAGAGAACCTGTAAAATTCTTATTCGTTTTGAAATTTACGATCGCATTCTGCCACTCTTCCGTATCCTCATACTGAACCGTTAAGGAGCCTCCGGCCGAAGGTCCGGGGAATTCAGTCGTATTAAAGAAAAATTCTCCGCTTGTGGGCGCGCCCGCCGAACGCTTCAGGCGGATCAGCATTACAGGATAGTCGTCCCTCGTAGGCCCATCTACCCAGGAAGGCAGATTGATATAAAACTGCGGATCATTTCCTACTCCGACGTCTACCTGAAGGTATCCCTCGTCCGTAATTTCCAGATTGTCGATGTACATAGAGCCATCTATGGTATAGTAGTACTCCGCGTCGTCATCCGAGAAGCGCATCAGGCAGTCCAGATACGGAATGTAGTCGATCTCCCCGTCTTCCCCGTCCGAGGTCGAACCGGAAAGCGTACCGTAAGGAACCTCCAGAGGAGTGGTCAGCACGACTGCCATGCGTATGGAAAGACCAGGATTATACTCTCCGTTTTCATAAAAGTGCTGACCTTCATAGGGCAGCTGCGCCCATATTCCAACGCCGCTGCCGCTGTCATCGTACGCGTCGGTAACCTCAAGAACATATTCCCCGGCCGTCAACGGATCACTCTCCGCAAACTCAAAGCCCAGGAAACCGTTATCCTGAAAATCCACGAATTCATTCGTCGCGATCGGATCCTTCGACACCGAGGTATTGTAGTCTGTGTCAAATGTATACAGCGAAACCGTAAGGCTTCCTACATTGTCGCTCCAGCTCGGGCAACCGATCCCGACAAAGGTCGCGTCGCCGGCAATAGAAAAGTGCGTCCCCACGATATCCTCCGCATTCATGGCATACGCCATATTGTCGGCGCCGCAAAAATTCCTTTCAACGTCTGCTTGCGGGCGTACGACCGGAGTCGCCTCTGCCGCCTGAACTGCGGTGAACGGCACCATCGTCAGCAGCATTGCAACAGCAATAAGAGCCGAAAACAATTTCTTTTTCATATATATTACCTCCTAATTTAATATAATATTTAACTGCTGTAAAATATTATATTAAATATTATCATTTTTTTCAACCGGTCTTTTATTAATTTTATATTTTTAATATGATGTGCCGGATTTTGCAGCGCTGCTGTTTCCCGCCATTTTATTAAATTCCGCTTCGCATCATTCGTCGGAAAAGGCACAGAAATCTTTTAAAATAGGCATTATTTAAGTATTTCTGCTTTGGGCACAGTGCATAAGAGCGCCGACAAAAAATTGTACTGTTTTCGTATTTCTTTATTTGGGATATGGTGGTATTATATAAGCATTGTCTATATTATATAATACTACTAGGAGGAACATAATAAATGGCAAGCGTTGTACTTAAGAACATCTACAAAAAGTATCCCGGCGGGGTTACGGCGGTAAACGACTTTAACCTCAATATCACGGACAAGGAGTTCATCGTTCTGGTCGGGCCTTCCGGATGCGGTAAATCCACCACCCTGAGAATGATTGCCGGTCTTGAGGAAATTACATCGGGAGAGCTTTTGATTGACGGGAAACTGGTAAACGATATCGCTCCGAAAGACAGAGATATCGCGATGGTTTTCCAGAATTATGCGCTTTATCCTCACATGACCGTTTTTGAAAACATGGCCTTCGGTCTGAAGCTGAGAAAGACACCGAAGGGAGAAATCAAAAAGCGGGTAACAGAGGCCGCCAGAATCCTTGAAATAGAACACCTCCTGGACCGTTCCATCAAAGCGCTGTCAGGCGGTCAGCGGCAGAGAGTCGCATTAGGGCGTGCCATCGTGCGCGAACCAAAAGTATTCCTCATGGACGAGCCTCTTTCCAACCTGGATGCGAAGCTCCGTGCACAGATGCGTACCGAAATCATCAAGCTTCACCAGAAGCTCCAGACGACAATTATATACGTAACCCACGACCAGACCGAGGCTATGACGATGGGCTCCCGGATCGTCGTTATGAAGGACGGATATATTCAGCAGGTAGACAGTCCGCAGGTCCTTTACGAGAAACCGGTAAATATGTTCGTTGCAGGATTCATCGGAAGTCCTCAAATGAATTTTATCGACGTCAAGGTGGAAAAACAGGGCTCCGATCTCTATCTGAGAATGGGCCGCTGGACGGTAAAGCTTCCTGAACAGAAGGCCGAGAAAGTTTTGGCCGGAGGATATGTCGACAAAACCGTTGTAATGGGCATCCGCCCCGAGGCAGTTCACGATGAGCAGATGTACCTCGAAGCCTATCAGGATTCCCAGATCGAATGTAAAGTAGAGGTTGTTGAGCTTTTGGGCGCGGAATCTCTTGTATATATGATGCTGGAAAATACGTTGTTTGTCGCCAGGGTAAAGCCGCGTAGCAATATTTATGTCGGCGATACGATGCGGTTTGCGCTGAATCCGAATAAAGTGCACGTTTTCGACAAAGAGACGGAAAATATCATCTGTAACTGAGACAGACCGTCTGACAGCTCCGGCGCCGGCCGCGCCGGAGCTTTTTTTCAGTCGAAAAGAACGCTCCAATCCGGATCGGCATATGCCGAAGCACATCTCAACTTGTTCTTTAATTGTTTTTTTCCTCGGCCAACGGCGGGCGCGGCGGTCCAGTTTCGGCGTCTGATAGCCGGTTTCTCCGCAAAATCAGTCGATCGCCGGTTCTCGCGGTATTTCCGCCTGGCGGCTGACGAGCTCTGCGGAAATCTCACGGATTCTCCGGAACCGCTCCAGATCATACGGATCTTTTGCGTAATCCGGCCCTGCCTGCGCAAGGCTCTGCAGCTACTGCCCAATTCAGCCATACGTTTGGAGTTTCCAATCTTTCATGCCACCTCCTGAGCTTTGCTTTTCAGTTCAATCTCCGTTCCTTATTCTGTCAAACGCGTAGTGCGGATGCGACATTTTTAATTTTTTATTGCCAAAAGTTTTCTCTTGTGTTATGATTTCCATACTGAAAAAACAAAACAGCTATGGGAAGTGATCTGGATGGAGCTTTCTGCGGAAATAAAGAAGCATCTGCAGGCCTTGCAGGAACTCGGTATTACCGAAATCAGCAGAGAAATAGAGACAATGGCAGAACGAAGCCTCTTCCCGCCTCCTGCGGAGGCCGCGGAGGCATGGGCCGTCACCACCACTGTTTTGTCTTACACAGGAATGGGGGAATTCGATTCCGCAATGCGGACCTGGTCCCCCTCCTCCGTCTCCGTATACAGCTTCGATCCCGAAGCGCTCGATCCCCGCAGGATGTATACGTTTTTCCTGCAGGGACTTTCTGCGATCAGCCGCAACGAGTTTTCAATTACGGAAACGGCGGAATATGATGCCGCCGACGAGGAAGCCCACATGATCCGCTTTCAGAAGAACGGCAGGCCATACGAATACGTCGCGCAAAGCGGAGGAGACTGGTTCGACCTGCGCATTCTCAATTTCATTAATTCCATTCAAGAGGAAGAAAACTGTCAACACAGATTTTTCTTTTTAGTCAGCGGGTGCCAGATGATCGTAGTCTTTTATAACACGCCCGAATGGGCGGAGGCCTTTACCGAGAAGCTGGGATATCCGCTGTATTCCGCCGTCGACTTTTAAGAAATCAAATTTGAAATTCATACGCCGCGTGGTATAATTAAGATACAAAACGAAAGGAGGAATCGTTATGTTGGTTCAATTCAACACAAAAAATTCCAACGTAGACGGAAACACCTTGAGCATTATGGAAAGTAAGGCTGCAAGGAGATTTTCGAGATATTTTGCGCACGAGGCGGAGGATGCGACCGTGCTGAGCATTAAAATATCCGACAAAAAGTTTCGTTTTAAAGTAGAACTTACATTGCCATATTATGGTTTTATTTTAAGAACAGAGACATACGACGATATCAGCCCTGTGGCCGCGCTTGACAAAAGC
This sequence comes from uncultured Clostridia bacterium, assembly GCA_904420095.1. Taxonomy (GTDB): domain Bacteria; phylum Bacillota; class Clostridia; order UBA1212; family UBA1255; genus Egerieisoma; species Egerieisoma faecipullorum. Next base: position 25,974 of record CAJFUB010000003.1, on the reverse strand, counting down.
ATGGACGCCATGGAAAGCAGAATGTCGAAATCCAAAACGAAAATCCAGAAAAATAAGCATCGCACGATCGTGACCGCACCGCCGCCGATCCCGGAGGAGGAGGAAGAGCCGGATGTATATTCCGTAGTCAGAATCAAGACCTACGAGATGAAGCCGATGTCGGTGCAGGATGCCATTCTCAATATGAACATGCTGGGGCATACGTTTTACATGTTCAAAAACGAAGAGACCGATAAAATTTCTACTGTCTACCGCCGTGCCGAGGACGACTACGGAATGATAGAACCTCTGTGAGAGGAACGTCCGTTTTTAAAGCTTCGTCTATTGCACAGCAAAAAAGCCTCTTGCGGTATTTTCCGCAGGAGGCTTTTTCTCTGTCCGTTTCTATTAACGGGAAAGAGCAGCGGCCGTTTCCCGCAAAAATTCCTCAAGATCCAGCACGTGTACGGAAGAAAGCGAAGACAGCTGTGCAAGGTCCCCCGTCATTTTCCCGGATGCAATCGTAGAAAGCACGGCCTCCTCGACGCGGTGCGCAAAGTCTGAAAGCGCCGGAAGCGCGTCGAGCTCCCCTCGCTTTGCAAGCGCGCCCGTCCAGGCAAAAATTGTTGCAACGGGATTCGTAGAGGTTTTTTCTCCTTTCAGATATTTGTGGTAATGGCGCGGAATCGTACCGTGCGCGGCTTCATATTCATAGTAGCCGTGCGGAGACACGAGAACGGAGGTCATCATCGCAAGGCTCCCGAAGGCCGTCGCAAGCATGTCAGAGAAAACATCTCCGTCATAATTCTTGCATGCCCAGATAAATCCGCCCTTGGATTTCATAACACGCGCGATCGCATCATCCACAAGCGTATAAAAATAGGTGATTCCCGCCGCAGCAAATTTCTGCTGATACTCTTTTTCGTACAGCTCTGCGAAAATATCCTTAAAATGATGGTCGTATTGCTTTGAAATCGTGTCCTTCGCGGAGAACCAGAGATCCAGCTTCACGGAAAGCGCATATTCAAAGCAGGTACGGGCAAAGCTTTCTATGGAAGAATCCAGATTGTGCATTCCCATAACGACGCCTGCGGAGGAAGTAAATTCTTTGACCGGCAGAATCCTCTGCGTCCCGTCCGGAGCCGTTATGACCAGCTCTGCTTTACTGCCTTTTTCTACTACCGCATCCGTAGCGGCGTATATATCGCCGTAAGCATGACGGGCAATCACGATGGGCGCCTCCCAGGAAGGAACAAGCGGTGAAATTCCTTTTACGAGAATCGGCGCTCTGAATACAGTGCCATCCAAAATGGAGCGGATCGTAGCGTTTGGGCTTTTCCACATTTTTTTCAGGTGAAATTCCTCTACACGCGCGGCATTTGGAGTAATTGTCGCGCATTTTACGGCGACGCCATACTTTTTCGTTGCGTTTGCTGCGTCCACGGTGACCTGGTCCTCCGTGGCGTCTCTGTTTTCCAGGCCAAGGTCATAATATTCTGTCTTTAAGTCCACAAAAGGGGTAATCAGAATTTCCTTGATTTTCTGCCACACGATGCGCGTCATCTCGTCGCCGTCCATTTCGACCAGCGGCGTTTTCATCTTGATTTTTTCATTCACTGTAAAAGTTCCTCCTTATGTATATTGAGATACATTTCCCGTGCGGTTTCCGCACTGTCTATGCCGGTAAGATTCTTAACGGGAGCAAATTCCTCCGTCCGCTCGATTCTGAGGACCGCCAGGCCGTCCAGGCGCGAAAACGCGTCAAACAGGAACAGCTCGAATTTATAGCCGTCCGGCAGGATCGCAGGCGTTCCCGTACGAAAATCAATATAGTTCAGCTTTTTGACGGCGATATGGTATGGCAGGCCCGCGTCCGCAAGTCGCTCCGCGGTATCCAGCTCAAAGATATAATTTAAGACGTTCGTGTCGCCGTACACCCAGGTGCCCTGCTCGTCCTTTTGTTCCGCGAGAGCCTTTGGAATTTCAGTATATTCGATGACGCACGGCGCGCCGCCGCGTTTACAGAAGACGCCGGCTTTTTCGTCCGCGGTACGCTTCAGGAAAGATTTCGCGGCAGCTTTCTCTCCCGATTCTTCAAAAAATCCCAGAAACAGCGGATCCGCCATTTTTACCAGGCAATTGTCGATTCCGCAGATAAAAATACGCGTAACCCCGCGCCGCCGCATGTCTTCAATTCCACCGGATTGCAGAAGAGAAGCAAACAGGCCGCCGTTTCCGTTCGGACTTTTTAGTACAGTATATTTATTCTCTAAAAGCAGCCTGCCTTCCCGATCCATTGCGGGAATCATCATCTGCGGGAAAAAGTAAATATTTTCCCTTCCGTAGCCGAAATAATCATGCGCGGCGAAAAACGCCGTCGTTTCGTCATGATTGATCCGGCTCGTCATAATATACCACGGCACAGTGCGTCCGGCCTCTTCAGAAATTTTTTTCAGGCCGCAGCACTGAATTTCGAAAAGCGATTTGTGGGAGGGCAATCCGATATCGTACGTTCCCTTCGGTCCCGTGTGCCCAAGACGCGTTCCCTGACCGCCAGCCATCGTCAGCGCCGCCATTCGGCCGGCGGCAAGCTCGTTAAGGCCGATGCGGTACAGCCGCTCCCGCTCCGTAGCGGGCAGGGAAGCCGCATCCGTGCCGCCGATCGGCTCAATCTCACCGGCGGCAGAATCAGACAACGGCTTCCCGATGGTTTGATATAAACGCTCCATTAATGGTAAATCAATAGCTTCGATATCGCAAAGAAGCGCTGATTTTTCCGCTTCATTCAATTCCTCATAAAAAGCAAGCAGACCGTCCTGACCGATGCGTTTCAGCTTTTCCTGCAGCGCTTCCTTTTTCTCTTCAGTCGAGAACATCAAACGAGACGCCTCCTTTACTGGCGGCGCCGGTTAAATCGCCAAAATATTTATGCGCCACGTTTTCCACCTGGGAGGTGCATTGTAAAGCGTCAAGCTTCATGCTGCCGGGATCGTCGCAGACAAATGTCATTCTGATTTCTACAGCTTCCAGGGCAAGCTGGTTAGAAAGGACGTAGCGGTACGGTGTCAGCTGCGAACCAACCTCGTAAACGGCCGTCGCATCCTCCAGCAGATATCCCGCATGATATACTTCAATTTTAACAGAGGCGGTTCCGCCCGAATAAGACGCAAGGAACGTCAGCTCCGCCTGATCTCCATACTGAAAGTTTGAAATCGCAGCGGAAACATATCCGTTCTCCGTTTTTGTCATCTCCACGTTTTCTACGGTGACCTGGGAGTGGAACGGAACCAGATATACGGAGCCCTCCCAAGAGCCGTCCTGTTTTACCGATTTGAGGAGCCCGTTTTTGTCCGCATCTCCGATCTGAACGATGTTGTAAGAGTCCTCTCCCCTTAGAACCGGTTCCGAAGCGCCTGTGCCGCCGGTTGCCGAGCTTCTGGGCTGATTATCCTGCTGCAGCTGATCCACCGCGCCTTCCTCCGCCTGTTTTACCATGGTATACATCATATCCCTCGTATCGTACGGCACAATAATATGCGTAAATTTGACGCCATGGTCGAACAGGTATTTCAGCTGGGTGTAGGCATCCTGCCAGCTGGAGGACAGAGAGGAATATTCTCCCAACGTAATGTTGTTATGGCCCGCTCCGTACGCAAGCTCGATAAAATTGTTCAAATCGCTGCAGAAATAGCCGTACCGCGTTCCGCCGTACGCCGTACCGCAGATGGAAACCACATCCGTGGGCGAAATCCGCGTATCGGCCTCGCCCAGGAAGCCGCTGACCGCGTCTCCCTCCGGAATCTGATGGGCGTTAATGGCCTCCGGCGGGAATCCCGCAAGCAGCGCTTCGCGGTATGCCTCCAATATCCGTTTATTTACAATGTTTCTGGTATAAAGACTCCACTGGGTAAAATAATCGCTCTGGCCGTATACGTCCCATTCGCCTCTGCTATCCTGCGCATTCGAGCCTGCGGGATCATATCGCGGCGCGTCGATCTCCTCTTCCGAGGCGAAATCAGTGCCAAATCTCTTGTTGATGTTTTCAACGCTTCCGTAGAGGCCGAGCAGATACTTCCGGAAGCCTTCTATCATGTTGGGATGGTAATCGCCAATCGAGCCGGCGACATTAATTTCCTGCTCATGCACCGGCGAAACGTCCACCAGACGCTCCGGCTCCCCGTTGCTCCCGCGGAATTCCGCCGCGAGCTGCTGAAGCATCGTCCGGAGCGGATAAATGCGAAGCTTTGCCAGATCCAGGATCCCGTCCGCATACGTTCCGATCAGGAACGAGCTGTCAAGCTCCTGATAAACGCCTCCTGCGTTATCTCTTCCGATCGAGGCGTACGCCGGATACCCCGTTTCCGTATCGACCACGGCAACCAAATTCAGCATGGCCTGAATGGCGTTCCAGCGATGTGTGAAGCACGGCTCCCATACGTTATACTGCGAATGATAGCTCGTCTTCTGCGCTTCGCTCAGGACGTATTCCCAGTCCGCGTACACCGCATTTTCCAGACATTCCAGAAGCGCCTCGGTTTCCTCCGTTGCGAGCCCGTTCAGTTCGCTTATGACGCCGTTTGAAAGGTCGGTCCGGATATGGTTGAACGCCGCGTAATCGACGTATCCCTCCGGATTATCCTCCGCATAGGTAGAATAAAAGCGGTTCTCTTTATATCCTACGTTCAGCAGGCTTCCCTCCAGATTCTCCGAGGCGCCGCTTCCGTAAATTCTTACGTTGGAAAACGTATCCTCATCCAGGGAAGCAATGAGTTCTCCGGAAAATGCAGAAGCATATACGCCGGTTGCGTTATCCGGCAGCCGAATTTCCGATTTTGTCCAGGAAGAATCGCCGCAGTCCAGGTAATAAACCTCTTTGCTTTCTTTAAAGGTGATAATCAGCTTCTGCGCGTCATCTCCCTCTTCGGAAGAGGCAGACAGCGTGATGCGCTGCGCTTCTATCTGTTTATCAAATTCGCCATTAATGGCTTTTACAAAAGATCCGTCGTCAAGATCATACAGCTCATACTTCGATCCGTCCCCGCCGGAGAGCTTAGATGCGACAAAAAGATAATCCTTGTCGCTTCCGGGGAGAAATTTCCCGATTTCGATCGTGAAGGGCGCCTCCACTCCCTGCGGAATAAAAGAATACCGGAGCGAGCCGGCCGTATCGAAGACCTTAATGGTTTTCGCCGCATTTTTGGAGGCATCATAAGCCGCAGCAGCAATCAGCGCCTGCCCGGAAGAAGCATGCCCTGCTTTTACGAGAACGCCGCCGCGCACTTCCGCAGGAAACGCCAGGAACTGCGAAATACACGCCTGACTGCTGTTAAACACGCGGATCAGCGTATAATTCGCGCCGTCCTCTCCCTGTCCCGCTACAATCATAGGCGCCTGGCTGACTTTTTCGTAGCCGGTGTCGTAATCCGCAAGCTGCAGGCCGTAGATTTCCGTCTGCACACCGAGGTTCAGGTTCGGCTCCGTATAATAAACCGAATTCGTCGTACCATTTGAAATAAAATTCGGAAGCGTAATAAATGCGTTTATGATATCCGCTTCCTCCGCGCCCTTAAGCCGCAGCGCCAGCGCCTCCAGCGTATAAATATCCGAGAACGTGTCGGCAAAGTCCGCTTCATAGGAAAACACCGCTAATTTGTCGTCATATACGACGTAGTGCGCGTCCATGGCGGCCGCCAGCTCCTCCGGAGTCTTTGTGCCGAACTGTTCCGTCGTAATATGCAAAACGCCGTCTTCCGAAACGCATGGAGCCGTTTCCGCATTCCGGTACTCGCCGTTCTCGTAATAAAGCAGCGCTCCGTCATAATAGGCGCAGCCGCCCTTCTCTCCAAACAGAGCCCGGATTGCGTTTTCCGGAAGAAACTGTGTATAATCCGGCAAAGGCTGCTCCTCATAATTTCCTGTTAACGCTTCGCTTTTGTCCCGCGTAAGATAAAGAGCAGTGCAAACTCCCGCCACACAAATCACCCCCACGATGATCGCAATTAAAATTGTCTGCTTGTGAATTTTCCAATTCATGGGCTAAACCGCCTTCCCAGAGCTGCCGCTGTCGTTTCCGTCTCCGCTGGTTAAAAATTTGGTGATATTGGACAAGTAACGCTTGATTTTTTTCGTTGTCGTTTTTTCGAACTCCTCCCTACGGATTACAAGCCTCTGGATCTTTTTATAGGTTGGAAGGCCTTTGTTTACCTTTTTGACTTCTTTCCAGATCAGATCGTGGATCCCCTGCGTATCCTCCATGGAAAGACGGGTTTTCTCGGTAATGACCTCCTCCTTCGGAACGATCGTCGCGCAGATGACGGTATCGTCTTCTTTTGCATCGTCGTCGCCCCAGACGACGCATTCAAGGATATATGGGATCTTCATGAGCTTTTCCTCCAGCTCCTCCGGGTATATATTCTTGCCGGTTTTGTTCACGATCATGTTTTTAATTCTTCCGGTGATATATACCCTTCCGTATTTATCCATATAACCGCGGTCTCCCGTGTAGAACCAGCCGTCTTCCTTCAGTACGGCCGCGGTCGCTTCCGGATCCCTGTAATAGCCAAGCATGATATTTTCCCCGCGGGCAACGATTTCTCCGCGTCCGTCTTTATCCTGGTTGACAATTTTCACCTCAATGCGCGGCATCGCGGGCCCTACGGAGGCGTCCGCATTTCCGGTATCGCGGCTCACGCACAGGATCGGAGAACATTCCGTCAGACCATATCCCTGCCGGAGCTTGAAGCCCATCCGGTTCATATCTTTAGAAATTTTCGGATTCATGGCCGCCGCGCCGGCGATGATCAGGCGCAGCCTTCCGCCAAGCGTCTCATGTACCTGCCGGAACATTTTTCTCCCGGCGTTTTTAAAGCCGATATGCTGCAGACCTCCCGACGTCCAAAGCATACAGCGGAACGCTACACGCTTTACGGGATTGGAGCTTGCCTGCTTCATGATCTTACTGTAAACGTTTTCGATAATAAGCGGAACAAGCATAAGAATCGTCGGCTGATACTCCTGCACATTTTTTGCGATATACCGCAGCCCGTCGCAAAAAGCGATCCGCGCTCCCATGTAAAGAATCTCAAGGAAGTCGCAGGTACATTCATATGTATGGTGAATCGGAAGGATGGAAAGCACCGAATCCGTGCAGTCATTGTCAAGACACTGCGTAACGCTTTCGATATCCGCACAGATATTTCTCTGGGAGAGCATCACGCCCTTTGCGACGCCGGTGGTTCCCGACGTAAACAGCAGCACGCTCATTGCATGGCTGTCGATTTCGGCGTCGAGATAACTTCTGTCCCCGTTTTCCAAAAGCTGCGCTCCCCGCTGCAGCAGCTCTCCGATCGTAAAATATTCTTTGTTTTCGGCTTCATGACGTTCCTCGTCCATACAGATCAGGATCCGCACCGTATCGTTCAGCTTTAAAGCGTCCTGCAGATTTTTGTCGAAAATTTTACCGGAAAAAATCAGGACCTCAGCCTCGGACTGGTTCAGAATCATGGCAACCTCATCGGCATGAAGCTCCTTGTCGATCGGCACGATTACTCCGCAGCCGCATGTTACGGCAAGATACGAGAGGCACCACTCATATCTGTTTTCTCCGATCACGCCGATCTTGGCGCCCTTCAGCCCCAGCTCCGTCAGCGCCGTGCCGAGCCGGTCAACCTCTTCCCGGAATTCTTTATATATAATTCTGCGGTACTCCGCCGGTTCCTTATGATTTATCTTTAAAATAAACGCTTCCCGCTCGCCGTAACGCCGGACGGAGCGGTCCAGAAGTTCTCTGAAATTATCGATTCTGTCTTCCTGAGACAATATTTTCTTGTCGTTTTTCAAAAAAATCATTCCTTTCAAAATAAAAAGGTGATATACTAATTTTACAGTAAGCTGCATCGAGTATAGTATAATAAAAAGCAGCTTTAAAGTAAACAAATATTTTCATATCTATACTATGATTGCGGAGCAAAAAAAATGGATGATAACAAGAAAAAATTTGTGAATAATATCGTTAAGCATATCAAAGCGTTTACTACGGCAGAAGAAGAGGCCCCCATTCAGGAAGATGCGCCGGCAGCACCGGAACCGGCGCGGCCTGACAAGGTGCCGGTGGAGCCGGTTAATTCTGAGGATCAAATAAAAAACACGGCGGGAAAGCCATTAAAAATCCGCGGAAGCGCAGCTTCCGCGGGAGAAAAAGACTCCGTTCTTTCCAGACTGGCCGTTTTGCTGTCGGAACGCGCCGTGCTGGGCGGAGTAATTCTTTATGCCGTATATATCGTCAATCTCATTGGAATGGCAGTTTTCACGAGGCGGTCCGCGCTTGGACTCACGCAGGCGCTGCTTTACAAGTTTCACATCGATACGATTTCATTCAGCTCTATTACTTTTCTTGAAATCAGTATATTGGTTTCTTATATTTTCTCTTTTATATTCGGAGGGCTGGTTCTTTTCGCGCTGCTTCGGATCGGCTACCTGATCTCCGATCTCTGCGGTCTGGCATATTCCCATAAGCTGACGCGCTGGCTTCTGTTTCTGTTTATGGCGGTATTTGCCGTTGTCTCGCTCTGCTTTCTGCTCTCCGGGAATCCGGTTTTGTCCCTTTCCGTTTATAACTGGGCGGCACCGCTGTTTACCTGCGGCGGGGGACTTTCCATGTACTGCATGTCACTCCGTCATATCGAGATCGACTGACGCGTCGTCGTCATCCTCAAGCTTTCTAAGACCTGCGACGCTGCTGACAGGCAGCGAAAAAACAATGGCCTGAGCTTTGCTCTCCAAGCCCGCATTCTCCATGATCGCTTTCATAATGTTGCTTCTGTCCTTCGTGGGCGAAACGATCAGGATCATCTCCTTCTCCGCGGATATCGTAAAGCCGAGAAACTTCTTGGCATATTCCGCGCCCAGGCCTTTGGCGCGTACCACGGTTCCCCCCATTGCTTTGGCGCCGCGTGCTGCATCCATGACCAGCTCTGTATAGCCTTCATTCGCAATTACAAAAATCAACTCGTATTCCGTATTCAGCGACATCTTTTTTCCTTCCTCCATTCTGAACAGCTGACCTTCTGTCAGATACTTTAACGACCGCATCCCGCCGACGCTGCTGACGGGAACCGTGGCAACGATTCCGTTCCCCGGGATATCGATAAACAGCTTCTCCGTAAAATCGTGAAAAAGCGGCTTCAGCGTATGCCCGGTGACAATCGCCAGCAGCAGCGTTTTCTCGCTGTCTTCCAGGCTCAGATAATCCAAAATTTCGCTTGTTGCCGTTCCCTCTCCCAGCAGGCAGTTAACGGCGTATACATGATGCTCCGTGAAAAGCCGGATAAATTTCTCGGCCTTTCCCCGTTCCGTAATTACCAGCATTAAATGCGCATCGCCCATTCGCTTTCAAGCCCCCTTGCTATAGCTCTATGATATCGTCGTCGCCATACACTGCCTGCGGTTCCGCGCCGCGCCGCTTCAGCTTCAGGTTATAAACAAGTCCCAGGATCTGTATGGTAATCAGGGGCGTCATGGCCACCAAAGCAACGACGCCGAAGGCATCCGTAACGATCCGATCCGTTCCTCCGATGATCTCGCACGCTCCCATCGCAAAAGAAAGCAGAAAAGTCGCCGTCATGGTTCCCGAAGCCACGCCGCCGGAGTCGAAGGCGATGGCCGTAAAAATCTTAGGCACGAAAAAGGTCAGAACAAGCGCTATGATATATCCCGGGAGCAGGAACCACATAATGGAAATCCCCGTCAGAACCCGGATCATGGCAAGCGCCAGCGATACCGCAACGCCTGCGGACAAGCTGAGGCTCATCGCCCGGGCGGGGATCGAGCCCGCCGTGATTTCCTCCACCTGCTTATTCAGTACATGCACCGCCGGCTCCGCCGCAACGATAAAATATCCGACGATCATGGAAATCGGAATCAGAATCCAGTTATAATCAAGCGAAGCAATTTCCTTTCCGACATAATTTCCCACCGGCATAAAACCAACATTGACGCCTGTCAGGAAAAGAACCAGACCGACATATGTATATACAATACCAATCAGAATCTTAAAGAACGGCCGCTTGCCCATTTTCAAAATAAAAAAGTCGAATATCAGGAAAAACACGAGGATCGGAGCAAGCGCAACGCCAACCTCTTTCATGTAATCGGGAAGCGCCTCTAAAAACAGCGTTGCCAGCGTTCTGGAGTTCTCCATATCCGGAATTTCCACCGGAACATAATTTCCCTGCGTGGGATACAAAAGGCCCAAAACCAGAACGGCGATTACAGGACCAATAGAACTAAGCGCGACAAGGCCAAAGCTGTCGTCGCCCGCATGCCGGTCGCTTCGGATCGAAGAAACGCCGACGCCGAGCGCCATAATAAAAGGAACGGTCATCGGGCCCGTCGTTACCCCGCCCGCATCAAATGCGATCGCCCAGAAATTCTTTGGTACAAAAAAAGCAAGGATAAATACAATTGCATAAAATCCGATCAGCAAATAGGAAAGCCGGATGCCGATCAGAATCCGGAGCATGGCGATGACCAGAAAAACACCGACGCCAACGGCCACCGCGCCGATCAGCACAGCGTCCGGGATGCCCGGCACCTGGTTTGCCAGGATCTGGAGATCCGGCTCCGATATCGTTATGATAATTCCCAAAAGCAAGCTTACCAGAAGGATCAGCCAGAGCTTTTTGGATTTCGTTATGCTCGCACCGACCTTGTTACCGATCGGCGCCATGGCGGTATCGGCACCCAGCGTAAACAACGCCATTCCGACAATCAGCAGTGCGGCGCCAAGTACAAACGCAAGCAGCAGGCTGCTTGGAATCGGAGAGATCGTAAAACATAAAAGCAAAACGATTGCGGTAATCGGGAGCACTGAGGACAGGGCCTCCGAAACCTTTTCGCGAAGCTTTGATCTGTTATTCAGCATACATCCACCTCCGATCATTCATATCTTATATATTATAATGAAATTTTTAAAACACCGCAAATAAATTTTATTCACTTTTTATTTAAAGATTATTGCTTACTGTATTTAATTATTGTATAATTGAATCAATTATTACATGTAATCTCAATAGGAGGTAAAATTTATGAAAAAATTTTTCTTGTGTCTTATAGCGCTTTTTGCGCTCTGTTTCTGCTTCGCGGCATGTTCAGAGAGCGAGGATCCGGCAGCGGCGACACCGACGGCCACGGCCAGAGCCACCGCTGCGGCCACGGCACGGCCTACTTCATCGGCAACAAAGGAGCCCTCGGAAAACGTATCCATCGCAGTCACCGTGGACGATCTTGCTTATATTTACCTTGTTAACGTGCAATATCAGGACGAACTCGCAACATGGGATAAGATCATTCCGGCCTCCTCGGAAGGACTCGAGCTCGACTATCTGGCAATTGAGCTCCTCGTCCCAAACAACGGAAGCGAAGTGGAGCTGACCGCCGTTTTGCAGGAGGGCGCTCCGTATAAAGTGACCGGATGGAGCGGGGATGCAGCCGCAGAAGGAGAAACGATCAAATTTACGCCCGCCAAGGACGCCGTCAGCCTGAATATCGATATAGAACCACTGTACGGCGAAAATCTTGCGGTAGATTCCACTGTTACATGTTCTGTCGGAACGGAAGAAAACCCAACATCAAGATGGGGCAAAGCCTTTCTGACCGACGGCGATATCAACACACGCTTTTCAACTACAACGCTTGCCAATGTTGACGAGGAAACGATGGAATTGGCCGAACCGGTTACCATTGACATCGACATGGGAGAAGCCAAGAATTTCGATATTATTTCTCTGTTCCCCAGAACAGACACGCTCGATCTGGAAGACGGCGTACCGAATTATCCGTTTGCGTTTGAAATCCTCGTAAGCAGCGACGGAACAAACTACACTTCCGTTCAGAGCGTTTCTCTGGAAGAAAACATAAACGACATGGTGCAAAGCTACGATGTCGGCGCACAGACCGCACAGTATCTCCGTCTGAGCGTTACAAAAGTCGGGAATATCGCCGCCGACGAAGGGACAGCGGCAGTGCCGTACCGCGTTCAGTTCGCGGAACTGATGGTCTTCGATAAACCGTAAGAAAACGATTCAATCAAAAGGAAACCCGCAGGCTCCAATCCTCTGGAAAGCCTGCGGGTTTTTCTTTTCCTTCCTCTGCATCAAACGGACCAGAGGCCCAGAGCGGGATTTCCGATATAATATATATCTCCGGCATCCGTCTGGTTCATCCCCTCCGCAAGCTGTTCCGGCTGGAATCTCCGTACGGCTTCCTCATAAGGCAGATAGTGGAAGCCGACACCCTCCACCTCTTCCGCAGATAAATGCCTCGTACAGTAAGTAATGCGGAACCTTCCATCTGAGGAACCATGGATCAGGTGAGCCGCCGCGGAAAGATTCTCCCGCAGATCGGGAGCCTCCTGTATTTTACGAAGAATATTCTCCCTGCCCGTATAACCGTATTTACGGATCAGCGCATCGATTTCCGCGTCTTCGCCGAACCGGTCGACGCCCGGAGCCAGTACATACAGCTCTCCTCCGTCCGCAATGGCCTTGCGCGTGCGGTAAATCGCCTTGTTGCCAAGCCAGGTGCTCTTAAATTCCTTTTCTTCAAGCATGACGACAACCGTATTCAGCGGCTTTTCCACATGTATGATATTGACCTGCGTGCTCAGCGCCACAGCGCTTTCAAAGATGTGACGTTCCCGGCCGACAAACAATCCGTGCATCCGCATTTTACCGGCCGGATCAAGATCCGTGACCGTAAGGATATAAGAAAGCGGTACCTCTGAAAGGTATTTTTCCTCCGCATAATCGAATACTCGGCGGACCGGCGTATGATCCAGTCCCATGATACGCTCAAGCCCGTAAAACGCGCCGAGCATATGCGAGCCGTTTATCATGGAATTTCCGCCGCAGCCCACGAAAATATTTTTATTTCGGTTTGCCATCCCGACGACCTCATGCGGCACAACCTGACCGACCGAAAGGATCAGATCATAGTTCCCGCTGACAAGCAGCCGATTGACCTCCACGTCGATGGGCTCGTTGACGATGCCGTCCGAGATCTCGGATATAAATTCCGCCGGCACCGTGCCGATTTTAACGACATCCTCCCGCCAATTATGAACCAGGAACCGTTCCTGCGGAATTCCTGCGTACAGATCGGAAATTTCCGCAGCCGTCATCGGCGCATGCGTCCCCAGCGCCGGCAAAATATCGACTTCTGCCCCGGCCTCCGTGTATTTCCGATATAAAATCTGCGTTACGATTCCTGCGCCCGAATAATAGCGCGTATAATCAGGCGGAATAATCAGAAGCCGTCTTACTTTCTTTCCGCGGAACGTATAATCCCCGATTGTTTTCTCCAGGATCCGTTCAAGCTTCTTTTCGTCCAGCGGGCCGTAATAGGTTCCGGACTTCAGCCCCTCCTGCCAGTCCGTATGCCGGAATTCACCGCGCGGCGTATCCGTCCTTTCATAAGTATGCGCGCCGAAATAATCGCGCTGCGCCTGCAGCAGATTGGCCGGGAGACGCTCCGCGCGATAACCGTCGAAGTAGCTCAGGGCTGCAAAAAACGCCGGCGTCGGAATCCCCGTTTCCGCGGCTTTTGCACAAACAAGTCTCCACCCTTTCTGCGCGGCGGACAGCCGGCTCGCGAAAAAGGAATCGAGCATAAGATTTTTCAGATTTGGATTCTGCTCGTACGCGTCTTTGATTTTGCCCAGGAAGCTGCTGCGGATGATGCATCCGCCTCTCCAAAGCAAAGCAACGGAGCCCAAATCCAGATTCCAGCCGTTCACCTCGGAGGCTTTTGCCATAAGCGCGCAGCCCTGCGCATAGGATACGATTTTAGAAGCATAAAGCGCATCATGGAGCGCAGTGAGGAAAGACGCCTTCTCCGCCTCCTGCAGCTCCGCGCCGTCTTCCGGTGCCGTCCAGGACAGGACGCGGGAGGCTGCGCTGCGTTCCTCCTTCAGTACGCTTAAATATCTGGAAAATACGGATTCTCCGATCAGAGTAAGCGGCACGCCCTCTTCATACGCCGCCTGTGAGGACCATTGGCCCGTGCCCTTTTGCCCGGCAACATCCAAAATATGATCAACGAGCGGGAGACCGTCCTTATCCTTCTTCCGTAAAATATCTGCCGTAATCTCGATCAGATAGCTGTCGAGCTCACCGGCGTTCCAGCGGGAAAATACGTCCGCCATTTCGTCCGCCGTCATTTTCAGATATCTGCGCATCAGGTCATACGTTTCACAAATCAGCTGCATATCGCCGTATTCGATTCCGTTGTGCACCATTTTTACAAAATGGCCTGCGCCCCCCGTTCCGATCCACTCACAGCACGGCGCCGTTCCGCCGTGTCCGTCGTCCGCAAAAGCACAGATTTTACGGAAAAGATCCCGAACGTACGGCCATGCGGCTTCCGAGCCGCCGGGCATAATGCTCGGCCCGTGCAGAGCGCCCTCCTCTCCGCCGGAGATCCCTGTCCCGATATAGAAAAGGCCCTTGCTTTCCACGTATTTTGTTCTTCTTTCCGTATCTTTATAATGTGAATTTCCTCCGTCAATGATGATGTCGCCCGGTTCAAGAAGAGGCAGCAGCGTCTCGATCAGCATGTCTACCGCCGTTCCGGCCTTCACCATCATCATAACCCTGCGCGGCTTTTTAAGCAGAGAAACAAGCTCCGCGGGTGAATCGGCGCCAAGGATATTTTTCCCCGCCGCCCGTCCGCTGACAAAATTCCGAACCTTTTCCACAGTCCGATTGTATACAGCAACGGTAAAGCCCTTGCTTTCCATATTCAGAACGAGGTTCTCGCCCATTACCGCCAGTCCGATTAATCCGATATCTGCCTGCATATTTCAGTCCTCCAAGTTGATTCTTCTGTTGTCTCTTATATTTTCTCTCCGCAGTTGCGCCTGTAGATCAGATTCATGATCCGCTGCGCGGGATTTACAAGAACGCCAAGCGATTCGTCATAGTTCAGCGCGTCAATAAGCTTGGCAATATACTTCGACATATCCACCTCAACAAACCAGGGCGCCTCGGAAAGCTCCGGCCGCCGGTATGTAAGATTCGTGGCAAAAATTTTATCGATGATTCCCTCTTCGTAGCACTTCTGAAATTCCCCGATGCCGTCGGTAAACAGCGCGTAGGTTACGGCCGCAAAAATCCTGCGCGCTTTTCTCCTCTTCAGCTCCGTCGCGATATCGAGCAGAGAATCCCCCGACGACAGCATGTCGTCAAGCACCAGAATATCCTTGCCCTCCACGTCGTCTCCGATAAATTCATGCGCTACGATCGGATTCCGGCCGTTCACAATCTTGCTGTAATCGCGCCGTTTAATGAAGATTCCGAGATCGATTCCGAAAAGGGTAGAGTAATACAGGTTTCTGTGAATGCCGCCCTCGTCCGGGCTTACCATCATCATGTGCTTCTTATCGATTTCAAGATCCGGGATTTCATGAAGCATCGCTTTGATAAATTGATAGTAGGCATGTACATCCTCGAAGCCGATCTGCGGGATAGCGTTCGCCACGCGCGCATCGTGTGCGTCAAAGGTTATGATATTCTGCACGCCCAGCGCCGCAAGCTCATGAAGCGCCGCCGCACAGTCCAGAGATTCTCGAACCGAACGCTTATGCTGTCTGCCGCCGTATAAAAACGGCATGATGACGTTAATTCGTTTTGCTTTTCCCGCTATAGCCGAAATAACCCGTTTGAGATCGGCGTAATGATCGTCCGGTGACATATGGTTTTCCACGCCCATAAAGTTGTATTTACAGCTGTAATTTCCGACATCCACCAAAATATATAAGTCTTTTCCTCGTACCGATTCGTCGATAATCGCCTTTGATTCGCCGTTGCTGAACCGCGGACATCTCGACTTGATCAAAAAAGAAACAGGCGCCTCCGCTCCCCGCATTTCCTTCTGACGCTCTGAAATCAGCCACCTGTCGACATGCTCTCCCAGTTCTTTGCAGCTGTCCATGGCAATGATTCCAAGCGATCCGACCGGGAACGAAAGCGTGGAAAACGGTGCTCTTTCCGGACTCATAATATAGTTTACCTCCGATATGATGTATTTTTTTCGCTTTTAGTTTATCACATCAGGCCAGTTTCGTAAACCCTGCCGGGGGCAATATTTCACCTGGCAGCGGCGCCCCGGGAGAAGCGGGTGCAGGTTCCTGCTTTCGGAAGATCCGCAGAAGCGTGTCGCGCGTTTCCTGTGCAATTTTAACGTCCTCCGCACTGATGAAGCCACGTAAAAAGGCCTCCTGCAGTTCGTCCTCGTCGAGCACCCGGCAGGTTCCGTCCGGCTCTATGACGACGTCTATCAGGAGGTCCGTAAACACATATTTATTTTTATCTTTCTCGTATTCCGTTTTAATGACATCACAGTACCAGTATTTGAATTTCCCGGTCCGGTCGAAAACCGCGCTGATCTTATAATGTCCCAATATCCATATGTAGGAAAATCCCCATCCGATATCGTTCCGTGCCCTGATCGGAAGCCAGCGCGTCACGATCAGGGCTCCATCGTCATACAGCACCTCGTCGCCAGATATGTCGACTTCCTCCTCCGGGATAAACCGCTTCCTGATAAACGTATAATCCATATCGCGTCACCTGACATTTTCTATATTGAAGATAATATATTACATCTATATGAATTTGTCAAACGAAACGCTGCGGCGCAGGGACGTTTATAAAGAAGAGGAATCCAACTGGGCAAAGTCGCCGAAAAACCCGCGGAGCACATCCGTAATGACCTTTGTTCCGCCCGGCGTATTGGATTCTACGTTGAGCGGCATCAGCGGATCATGCAGGGAAAGGCGCAGCAGGAACCAGCCATCTCCGTGATCCTTGTCGCAGGTCACGCGGATCCCTTCATAATTATTCGGCTCCACGCTCCACCCTTCCTGTTTCTGGGAAAACGTTTCGAGCTTTTCAATTACGCTATTTCCGTACGTCTTAAAATCCGAGCAGGAAATCGCCATCCGGAATTCCTTGGCCTCTGCCGGCTCCTCCAGCTTTTCGATCAACGAATCAATCGTTTTCCCCTGCTTCTTGAGCTGTGCCATTTTAATCAGAATTTTAGCAATCAGATACGCGCCGTCATCCAGGAAATAGTTTTCCTTGAGCGCACCGTGTCCCGATGTTTCAATGGCAACGGGAGTAAAAATCCCTTCTCTGTTCAGGCGGATGGCTTCATTGATTACGTTTTTGTAGCCTCTTTTAAAACGGTGATGTACGCCGCCGAGCTCGGATTCTATAAACTTTTTAAGTCCGCTGGACGTAATGGAATCCGTAACGATGGTGGCTCCCGGATGTTCCTCAAGCGCGATGGCGGCGATCAGGGCAATGATTCTGTTGCGGTTGATTTCCCTGCCGAATCTGTCGACCGCGCCCGCCCGGTCGACATCCGTATCAAATATAATGCCCAAATCCGCATGAAATGCAAGCACTGCTTTTTGAATGGAGGCCATAGCCGTTTTATCCTCGGGATTGGGAATATGGTTCGGAAAGCTGCCGTCCGGATTCAGAAATTGGCTGCCCTCTGTACAGGCTCCGAGCGGCTTCAGCACCTGATCTGCATAAAAACCGCCTGCGCCGTTGCCCGCGTCTACAATGATCCGAAATCCCTCCAGAGGACGCTCCTCCCCTGTTTTATTCCGGATCTTCCGTACAATGTCCGCGGCATAGACCTGTATAAAGTCCAGCGATTTAATTGCTCCGGGCTTTCCCGCCTTTGTATAGATTTTCTCTTGCGCAAGCTCCAAAATCGCCGTAATATCGCTCTTCTCAAGTCCGCCGTCCTTTGTGAAAAATTTAAGGCCGTTGCGGTTGAACGGCAGATGGCTCGCCGTCAGCATAACGGAGCCGTCGTACCGATATCCTTCCATCACGGTTGTCATAAACATCGCCGGCGTAGAGCACAGACCGCAGTTCACCACTGTAATGCCCAGCATGGAAAGGCCCTGGGTTACGGCGCCGTTCAGTTCTCCGGCAGACAGGCGGGAATCGTTTCCCACGGCAACGGTAAGCTCTGAAAGAAGCTTTCCCGTCCGTTCGGAAAGCCATGCGCCAAATGAGCAGGCGATTTGTTTTGCGATTTCTGGCGTAAGATTTACGGGCTGTCCCGCTACGCCTTCCATGGCGACGCCTCTGATGTCGCTTCCGTTTTGCAGCTTTTTCCACGTTTCATTTAACATATTGTCGATCTCCTATCTGATTATTCTTCAATTGCCGCTTTTTTCGTATTGATTTCACGAATTCTTGCAATGTCTATTTTCGGTTTTCTTTCATATGTATATAACCCGTTTTGTTCCTGTTCTACGTCATACAGCTGCGTATAGCACATCCCGCAGATTTCCGGATTCTTCATCAGCGCGTTTGTAAGACCTTCATACCGCTTGATGAATTCCTCGCAGTCCTTTGCGGCGCTGCCGTAGCTCCAGGAGCCGTCTTTCAGGGAAAGCCCGGTGCCGCCGTATTCGCTGAGAAATACCGGTTTCTTGCCGTCATACCTTTGCCGGTCGGCATAATGCGGATCTTCAAAGGTTCCGGATGTTCGAAGGGCATCATAACGCGCTGCAAACGTTTCCGGATTTTGATCATAATCATGCACATCATAGAGATCCGTTTCGACATGGGAAACGCCGCTCGTATCGATGCAGGGCCGCGTCGGATCCATTTCCTTCGTCAGCCGGTAAACCATTCTGAGCAGGTCGTCCTGCTGCCTCGAAACGGGAGTTCCGCAATCCCAGGTCTCATTAAACGGGCACCATCCGATAATCGCGGGATGATTGAAATCCCGTTTCAAAATTTCCGTCCATTCCGGTAAAATTGAATAAACAGCGTCCTTTTTGGAATGATCGAGCCCCCAGTTCGGGTACTCGCCCCATACCAGATAGCCCATCTGATCGCAGTAATACAGGAAGCGCGGTTCGAAAACCTTCTCGTGAAGTCTCGCTCCGTTAAAGCCAGCCTGCATGGAAAGCTCGATGTCCCGCTTCAGCGCCGCATCGTCCGGCGCCGTATAGATGCCGTCCGGATAAAACCCCTGATCCAATACAAGCCTTTGAAAAACAGATCTTCCGTTGAGCAGAAGCTTCCGTCCGCTCAGCGCAATCTCGCGCAGCCCGAAATAGCTCTGCACCTCGTCGCGTCCGAAGCGCATTGTGATGTCATATAAACGGCCGCAGCCCGGTTCCCACAAATGGATTTCTTTTAATGGAACAGTAAATATGCGGAAGCCCTCGCAGGACGGGCAGACGATCTCTCCCATAGGCTTTCCCCGGTAGGAAATTTCCGCTGTAAAATCCGCAGTCCCCTCGAACTGCGCGGCAAGCGATACCGTTCCCCTTCGGATATCGGGATAAAACCGAAAGCTCTGTATTTGTGCTTCCGGGGCAAATTCCAGCCATACGGTCTGCCAAATTCCCGTCGTTCTCGTGTAAAAGCATCCGAACGACGCATACTCGTGCGACTGCTTCCCGCTCGGAATCATCGGATTCCGCGTATCATCCTCGGCATATACGGTAATCGTATTCTCTCCCGTCCGAATCATGTCCGTAATGTCAAACGAAAAGGAGGAATAGCCGCCCTTATGGTGTCCTGCCAATACGCCGTTGATCCATACCTCGGTAAAATAATCGCACGCGCCGATCTGCAGCCTCACACGGTTTCCCTTCGTCTGCTCCTCTGTAAGGCAAAAGCGCCTCTTATACCATACTGCCGGTATAAAATCTCTATATTCAATTCCGGATAGCCGGCTCTCCGGGCAAAACGGGACGCAGATCGTTTCGGCCAGCTCATGATCCTCCTCCATATAGCCCTTTGCCTTTCCACTTCTTCCCATATCCTTCTCGAACTGCCACGTTCCGTTTAAATTCATCCACTGCTTCCGCATAAACTGCGGATTCGGATGCTCCGGTCTGAAAATCGTACTCATATTGTATTCACTTCTTTCTGTCAAATAGTAATTTGATTGTATCAGTATATCATGCTTTTTCAAAAATTTCATCTGGGTAATATAAAAAATCCCGGCCGCAATCGGCCGGGATTCCAATTTCATTAAAATTGTTATACCGTAACTTTCTTACGGATCAGTACCGTCAGAGCAATTCCAGCTGCCGCAACGGCAAAGATAATATGGGCGTCGCCCGTCTCCGGAGGAGTCTCGTCCGAAGGATCCGAAGGATCCGAAGGCGTAGACGGCTCGGAAGGATCCGAAGGTTCTGTCGTGCCGCCTTCCTTTTCATGGAACGTAATGCTGGTAATCGCAATTCCGTCGCCTCTTCCGTACGGTTCGTCGATTCCCAGATCCCGTGCAGGTAGCTGAGAAAGGAAGACTTCCCCATTATAATTCGTATTGAACTCGAAGGTCAGCGTATTGCTTCCTCCCGCCCAGTTTCCGGTCACTTCTTCCAACTCGCCCTGGCCGATAATATCGACGCCGTCAACCAGCGTGTAGACCTCGTCGCCATCCTTCAGCTCCGCGATCGGGCCCTCGTACGACGTCAGCGCCACATAGGACATCGTACCGTCGCTGCTTTCAAATACCGCATTCATGTCCGCCCCGTACTCAATGGTAACGGAGCCGTACTGACTGAGATCGATCTCGCCGAGGCTGACATAGTTTTCCGGTCCTCCGAACTGGATGACCGTATCCGTGTATCCGGCAGGCGAAAACACATGAATCGTTGTCTGTGATCCCTTTTTGCTCGTATCCAGCGTGGAAAAGTCAATCTCCAGATCGCCCGCGGCGGCAGCCGGCAGAAGAAAGGCCGACAGCGCCAGAACACAGGAAATCACCAAAGCAATTAGTTTTTTCATTTCTTTAACCTCCCAAATGAAATATTTGTATAATAACACTTATACTCAAGGCATTTAATTTTAATCCGTAAGAAATAATTTGTCAATATTTTTCAAGCGGCTTTTCCGGCTTCGCACCGGAAAAGAAAAAGCTTATGCGGCAAGCTTCTTCTTCAGAAGCATCGTAAGAACCAACGCCGCGGCGGCAACCGCAACGATGACGCTCACGTCGCCTGTCTGCGGAGGCGCCGGTTCTTCGGTCCCGCCGCTTCCATCGCCGTCTTGATCCTCATCCTCGCCCGGTGCCGGAACGACAGCTCCGCCGTCCGCCTCGGCATATGCCTGCGCGTCCTCTTCACTTTCAAAAAGCGCGATATAAGCCACGTCTACCGAATACGTCTGATCGGCCGCAATATTGTTTGCAAAGTCGAAGCGGAACCAGTTTATCGACGCGGCATCCGTCCACGGTCCTGCACCGGAATCGGTGTCCGTCGTAAGATCCGCGATCGCAAAATGCCATTCGCCGTCGCCCGTGTAACGGAAGCTCTTGAAATCGTGCGCCGATCCGTTATGCCATGCGAACTGGGCGTTTACGGACGACGGCACCGTCGTTCTGTATTTTACAAGCGCAATGGTCGCGATCGTATCTATCGGGTCCATGCCGCCCGCGGTCAGATTCCCCCCGGCCGAGCCCGGATAGAAATACCCTTCCACGGTTCCTTCCACCGTCGTAAAGGTCGTATAGGAACCGTCCTCCGCGTCCTCTCCCGTTCCCATTCCGTCGTCGGTTACATATCCGTCCTCCGCAGGCCTCCAGATCCAAACCGGCTCTTCTGCCGCAAAAACGCTGCTCATCGAAAGCATGGAGATCAGGAGCGCTGCGATAACCGAAAAGGCGATCAGTTTCTTTTTCATAAGTAATTCCTCCAAAACGTATTTTTCTGTATTTTACAACTCAGAAAACGTTTTGTCAATAAAATTCACAGTACGGCTATATTTTACAATTTTTCAAATTCTTCCACATTTAAAACGAAAAATGTGGCGCCTCCTACGACGACCTCATCTCCCAATCCGTCGCGGTCAAGACCCTTTCCGAAGGAATTGGAGGATCTGTTGAGCTGTTTTCGCGTTGAACAATATTTTTTCAAAATTTCTTTAATCCGGCCCGTTTTATCGTCCTGCGTTCCGATCAGGAGCGTCGCGTTTCCTACCATGAGAAATCCGCCTGTGGTAGAAAGCTTTGTTACAAAGAAGCCCTCTTGCGTAAGAGCGGATGCGACGACAGCGCTGTCATCGTTATTTACGATTGCCAAAACAAGTTTCATAAAAAATCCTCCTCTTTTATTATACTCACAGCTCGGCGTTCAAAATCGCCATGCTGTGTTTGTCGAGCGTCTTGCAGTCCGTGATCTCATACCGGTTGTCGTTGGAATCCCGCACCAGAACTCTGCCGTCGTAAAGCATTTTGATATCGCTGTGCCTGTTGCGAATCTCAAAGGAACACATCCCGCGATCCGTTTCGACCGTCCATTTCAGGATACCATATTTTTCGGTCGAGTCAATCAGGCGTTTGATTTTGGGGATCATATAATATTCCCGCAGGCAGGCTTCAATTATTTTTTTCGACTCCGGCATCAGCGTATCAATATTGCGGATGATCGCCATTTCTTTTCCGTCCGGATCCAAAAGAGTGATATACCGCGTCAAACCGCTTATGGGGAACAGTCTTCTCGGCTCCAGATTTTCAAACCTCCTTCCGTCGTAAAATTCCGCGTCGACGAGGCACATGTCTCTTTTGGTAAAACGCACTTCATCACCGTTTATATATAATCTTGCCATTCCGTTCCACCCGCCTTTATTCAAAATGTTCCTGCTCTTTAGATTGCCTGATCTTCTCAGACATCGACTGGATCTCGACGAGCTTGTAATATTTGCCCTTCAGCGCCATCAATTCTTCATGGGAGCCGTTTTCTATGATTTTTCCCTGATCGACCACAATGATTTTATTTGCTTTGCGAAGCGTCGAAAGTCGGTGGGCGATCATCAGGGTCGTTCTGCCCTTAATCAGACGTTCGATGGCCTCCTGGATAAGATTTTCCGTTTCCGAATCCACAGACGCCGTAGCCTCGTCGAAAATCAGGAGGCTTGGATTTTTCAGGACGGCCCGCGCGATGGAAATCCGCTGGCGTTCTCCGCCGGATAAGCCGATTCCGCGTTCTCCAAGCATGGAATCGTAGCCGTCCGGCTGCCTTGCAATAAATTCATGCGCATTTGCGATATCCGCAGCATGGATGACCTCTTCTACATGCGCATCCGGTTTTCCGTAAGCAATATTGTTGAAAATCGTATCGCTGAACATCATAGGCTCCTGCTGCACATAGCCGATTTTGGAACGGTAGTATTCCAGGCTGAGCTCCTTGATATTATGCCCATCTACAAAAATTTCACCCTCATAATGATCATAGAAGCGCATCAGAATGTTAATCAGCGTGGATTTTCCGGAGCCGGTCGTTCCGACAATGCCGACAATGTCTCCCGGCTCGATCGTCAGATTGATGTCGGAAAGGACTTTCTTCGTCCGGTCGAAAGAAAAGTTGACGTTCCGGAATTCGATTTTTCCCCGGATCGGAGGACAGTTTTCTTTATTGAAATCGGGCTCCGGTTCTGCGTCGAGAATGTCAAAAATCCGTTCGGCTGCAGAAAGCGCCTGATTATACGCGTCGCTCAGATTGGCAAAAAAGTTGACCGGACCGTAAAACGTCCCCGCATACGACAAAAAGGAAACGAGAAGACCTGCCGTCAGAGAGCTGTCCGTGCCTTTGATGACCCACTGTCCGCCGACCGCCCACAGCAGAAGCGTGCCGCAGGAGATAAAAAAGGATACGGTCTGCGGAAAAATGGTTACGATCTTAGACGCCTGTATATCGACACGCAGCCATTCGTTATTATATTTCTCGAACTTTTTTACCGTCCGCTTTTCGCCCGCAAAGGATTTTACCACCTTGATGCAGGGGATTGTATCCGTCAGGACGGAGGAAACCGCCGCCCAGCGCCGCCAGATTTTGAGATAAAAGGGGAAAATTTTTCTGCTGAAAATCCGCGCGCCGAGCACTACGATCGGGACGGGGATCAGAGCCAGCAGCGTCAGCTTCCAATCCATGACAAACATGAGAACAATGATGCCGATCATCAGCACGAACTGCGCAATGGCTTCCTGCGTAATCCGCAGCATAAAAGACTGCAGCGTTGCGGTATCTCCGGAGATCCTGTTAATAACGGAGCCCGTCGATGTCTTATCATAAAATTTCATGGGAAGGTACTGCGCTTTTTCATATACGTCATTCCGGATGTCCGCCACGATCTTATCGCCGCTGACGCGCAGAAGATAGTTCCTGAGGATGCCGATTACCAGGAAAATCAGGTAGCTGACAAGCAGAACAACCGAGATAATCACAAGCATATGAGTATCCTTCTGCGGCAGAACCTCGTCTACGAGCATTTTCGTCAGATACGGCGGGAGCAGCAGGGCGCCCGTCGTAAAGAAGGATAAAAACAGGCACAGTACCAGAACCTTGATCTGCGGCTTGAGGTATTTATAGAGCTTTCCCGCCATTTTCTTTTTGGATTGGCAGTGAATGCACTCCGCCCCGGCGCGCAGAAGCGTTCTGCCGCATCGGGGACAGACGTTCATCATCTTTTCATACATCGCCGCAACGACGTCCAGCTCCTCGGCCAGGTCTCCCCCATCGTGCATATGCTCTACAAACACCGCCGCAGTGTCACAGAGCGCCGCGACGGAATATGTAAAACGGAATACGGAAAGCGCTTTGCCTTTTACCGTATATTTCAAAACGGCGTTGCCGTACATCCTTTTCACCACAGCCTTTTCGACATCGGCGTGCGGATATACGGCGGCGCCGCCTTCCAGTGAAGAATCAATGACGATCGTGCGGTTCTTCGTTATGGCGAGCATCGTCTCACAATAACTGCAGTTCAGGGACAGATCTCCGATCACCGCAAACAATATCGGTTCTTCTTCCGTTTCGAAGCGTTTCAGCTCGTTTGCCAGTCGTTCCGATACGTTTTTATTCTTCAGCATTTCCATATGTTGATCCATACGAATCACCCCTTACCGGAGGTTCTTGTTTTTAGCAGTTATATTCTAGTGGCTGAAAACGGAATGTCAACCCTTTTTAAAAATTTTTCCAAAAAATTTTTATCAGACCATTTTTTTGAATTTCTGCATAAAATAGAGCCCAATTTCGTATAGATATCGCTCTGCTGCGGGAAGAAGCCCGGCCGGCACGCGCTCGGAATTTGTCGCTTCAAAGCTAAGCGCGCCGGGATAATCGATGTGCTTCAGGGCGCGCAGAAAGGCGTCCCAGTCTACTGTCCCAAGGTACGGCGCAAGGTGCTGATCGGCCGTGCCGCCGTTATCATGAATATGCAATACCTGGAGCCGGTGGCCCAGCCGCTCTGCCATTTCGCCGCAGGCAATCCCGCTCATATTTGCATGACCAGTATCCATGCACGCGCAGAAATAGGAGTCCCGCATCATATCGATATAATCCGAGAGCGCTTCCGCCGTATCGCACGGCACGCCGCGCCCGGGCATGTTTTCCAGAGCAAGTTTCACCTCATGCTTATGAGCCGCCTCAAGAAATCGGCTGAAATATTCATAATTGACTTTTCTCGTCCGTTCCGGATCGGGATCCGGAGTCCAGCCGGCCGGCATTGCGGGATGGATCACCAGATATGGGCTCCCGACAACCGACGCGGCGAACACAGCGCGCTGGATGGCGCGCAGCATATATTCCTGTTCCTCGCGGTCCTCCGTCCAGGTCGGAAAAGGGGCGTGCGCCTGGCAGGCCTTTATTCCGGCCCGTTCCATGGCGTCCCGCTCTTGTTCGAAAAAAGCGCGAAATTCCGTTTCAGAGGCCGCATAGAGTCCGCCAAACGCCCGATAGTCGGAACACGGCCGCTCGTAATCCACGAATGCAAAGCCCGCGGCAGCCAGCAGGCGCATTGCCTCCGAGGTCGGAAGACGGCGGCAAGCGCATTCGGTGCACGTACTGATTTTCACGGCAGAAGCCCTCCTATTACAATATATTTACGGGATAAGGCACGGCAGCCAGCCGTGTTTTTTTCCGCATCGTTGCCAAAGCTGTTAGAATGAGAG
>CAJFUB010000002.1 GCA_904420095.1 uncultured Clostridia bacterium | reverse complement strand
CTGAAGTGGCGTGTGCCGCATCAATACGAGAACACGGAGACGTATCCGGGAAGCGGATCCGTGGGATGCCTGCGCCAGGAGGAGCTATCGGCAGGCTCCAGATCGCCGCTGAAGGGCGGGCGCTATCTCGCGGTAGTTGTTGATACGGATGCCAAAACGGTGGTGGTGGAGCCGGTGACGTTTGAGGTGCCTGGAGAAACGGAGGACAATGAATCTGCGGCGACTCCCACGAAGGCGCCGATAACGGAACCGTCTGCGGAACCGGCGGATCAAGAAAATGGCACGAACGGTAATCTCATCCTCTCTCTCTGCATCGGCGCAGCGGTGCTGGTTATTGTGATTGTTGTCATTATCTTTGCTGTAAAGCGGAAGAAAAAACGGTAATTTCGCCGCCGTCCTCAGGCAACCGCCTGGCCGCGCTTACGCAGAAGCCTGCGCGTAAAATGGTATTTTCGATCCAGAGGATAACAGACAGCGGCCAGAAGCGAAATCCATTCCATGACGCGGTAAAGGACCGGCGCCTTCCATTTTACGCGGATCGTACCTGCGCTGCGCCCCTCCGTGTATACCCGGATCACATTGTTGTCTCCCGGTTCATTTTCCGCCGTTTGTCCGTCGATCGTTGTTTCATAGTGAGGATACCAGGAAATCGGAAGCTCTACATAATCCCCGGAAGCAGGAGAGCCAGCGGTGAAGCTCAGCGTGAGAGTGCCGCCGCTTCGTGTGATTTCCGAAAACTGAATCGTTTCATTGGCAGATACCGCGATTTCACCGCGCTCTGCAAGCCGATCAATATCCGTGCCCTTCAGGGAATACTGCCCGTCATAAACCCAGTTTGGATCGTCTAACGGCGCTTTCAGGGACAGGTCTCCGAATACGGCGGCGTTATATATATGATTGTCGATCAATACGGACGCGGTTATAACGGTAAACGCTGTTACCACGATAAAAAGTATTTTAGCGGGAATTTTTGAATCTCTGCGCAGAATGAGACAGACGGCAACAGCCGTAATGCAAATCGCCGCAGAGCCTACAGACAGAAGCCGCCACGGGAACTGCATGGAGGATGCAATGCGGTTCAGCAGGGGAACATATTTAAAGAGAATCCACGGAAACAGGCAGGTAGACATATACAGCGCAATTCCGCCGAAGAGCAGGCCGATTCTGCCCAGAAAATACAGCCTCCGCTCGTAACCAAGGAGCGTCTGCTTCCTTTTCTTAATACAGAAAGCGATAAATATCATCAATAAAAAGAACAGATTGATGCCGACGGAATGCGGCATATCCTCGCGCGTTGTCATTCCCTTTGTAACAGGATAAAGAAACGCAAATATTTCGGAAGGCGGATTGATGGTATTGCCCCAATACACAAAATCGGTGCTTGTGATTTTTACGCCCATGCGGACAAAGTCGAAAAAGGGCACAAGGAACCACAGATTTACCAGGATCGTCAGCACCGCGGCTTTTACCGCAGCCAGGAGCCTCCGGCATTTATGCTCGATCAGCTTGGAAAACGCGATCAGCGCCGCAAACAGGCAGACGTACAACGTCAGCTGCGCCGTAATGATGTGAGACTGCAGGATCCCGATAAAAGCGATTGCAAGATAATACCACTTGTGCGGATTCCCAAAGAATATTTCATACAAGCCAAGCGCGGCCAGTGGCAGAAACATCATGGCCAGCACTTCTCCGATCGCGCCTCTTACATAAATACACAACAGGCGATATAAAGAGAGCCCGTACAGAACGGTGCCCAGATACGCGGCATACTGGCTTTTAAAAAGCCGCCGGAAGGAGTAATAGGCGATCCCAACGGTTCCGGCATTCAGCGCTGCAATCAATATTTTATAACAAATATTTAAATTGACACCAAGCGCCCGGAGCGCTCCCGGAAGGTACAGAAACAGCTCGGGATAAAAAATCGAATTTGCATAGCCGTAATCGTTTAAAATATTCGGATGAATCCGAACGGGAAACTGACCATCCCGCAGCGCTGCGGCGATTCCCTCGATCCGGTTCAGATGATAGCTGATATCGTGGGCGTCAAAAAGCTTGTCCGTAAAGAGCGGGAGACACGCGAAGGCCCATACGCAGAGCCAGAGAAATACGGTCAACTGTTTCGGTTGTTTTGATCTCCTTAAATCCATT
Source organism: uncultured Clostridia bacterium (assembly GCA_904420095.1). Classification (GTDB taxonomy): domain Bacteria; phylum Bacillota; class Clostridia; order UBA1212; family UBA1255; genus Egerieisoma; species Egerieisoma faecipullorum. The sequence goes on along the minus strand of CAJFUB010000002.1, from coordinate 97,918 downwards.
CGGGTTCTTCCTTATGAGTAAAATATCTGTACAATATTAAAAGAAAACCTATAAAATGTCAAATCGCGGAAAATCGCGCAGCTTTCTGTCAATGTGCCGTGATATCGATAAATTCCGGGGCGACCTTGGAGTACATGATTTTCTGCTTGCTGTAGAGGCTGAAATATCCGGACAGCATATAACTGACGGCGGTTGCCAAAAAGTACCAGAGCAGTCCCCGTGCACCGAACAGCTCTAGGCTGAGAAAAAGCGTCGTAATAGGGCAATTCGTAACGCCGCAGAAAAGACAGAGCATACCGACTGCGGCAGCGAACGACGGATTGAGGCCGAGCAGTGCTCCCGCCGTGCAGCCAAACGTTGCGCCGATAAAAAAGGTCGGCACGATTTCTCCTCCTTTGAAACCCGCTTCCAGCGTGATCGCCGTAAATATGATTTTCAGAAGAAAGGCAAGCGGGACGGCTTCTCCGGCAAAGGCACGGGCGATGATCTGAGTGCCGGCGCCAAGATAATCCTGCGAGCGCAGGATCATCGCAAAGACCGCAACGAGGATTCCTCCGCATGCGACGCGAAGATACGAGTTTTTAAAACAGCTCGCATAAAACGCCGACGTATATTTTAAAATGACGCAGAACAGAATGCTCACGCCGGCGCACAGCGCGGCAAGCGCAAACACGCGGAGCATGGTCGGAACGGAAAATTCGGAGGGGATCCCGCTGACGGAAAACCGCGCGGGAGCGATTCCCAGAAGCCTTGAAAGATAGGCGGCGGTTACCGAGGCGACCGCACACGGGACGAGCGCCGAATAATGCATGATTCCTACGCTGATCACTTCCATTGCGAAAAATGCGGCGGACATGGGGGTACCGAAAAGGGCGGAAAAGCAGGCGCTCATGCCGCACATGGTCAAAAGCTTCTGACTGCCGCTGCTTAAGCGAAGCTTCCTCGCTAAATTCTGCGCGATGCTGCCTCCAAGCTGCAGCGCGGCGCCCTCCCGTCCGGCGCTGCCTCCAAACAGATGCGTCAGTACGGTGCCGGCAAAAATGAGCGGAGCCATTGCAAACGGGATGGGCTCATCCGTCCGGATAGAAGCGAGCACGAGATTCGTACCGCGGCTTTCCCTGATTCCGGCAGAATGGTAAAGAAATACGATCAGAAGGCCCGCCAGCGGAAGTCCAAGAACCAGCAGGGGATGGGCTGTGCGGAAATCCGTGACCAACTGGAGGCAATAAGCAAAGGCGGCTCCCGCCAGGCCGACGATCACGCCCGCCGATGCGCCCAGAGCGGTCCATTTCAAAAAGGAAAGGATATATTTAAAAACAGAAAGCGTCTTTTCCTTTCCCATTACCATTCATAGACCTTCATATGCTTTACGGCAAACCGATAGAAGACATCCAGCTTTCCGATATAATTTTCTTTCCAGGGCTTATTTCTTCCGCAGTAATGAATAATTGCGGAGTTTGCCCGCACCCAGTTGATGTCGCGCCAGGCCTCGGAAGAAAAGTACAGCGTAAACAAGCGCTCCGTCATATTATAGCGGCAGGCGTCGATCGGCAGTATCCGATCTGAGTACAGTCCGCTGAGGACATCCTGATCGGGAAGCGTCAGCATGTTTTTATACTTTTTGATATATTCAAATACTTTGTTGTAATCCTGCTCTTCCCGCAGCTGCTTCAGATTCATCAGCAGTACGCCGGAATTAATATACGTACCGTCCTCATGCATCCCGAGGCGGAGTACGTTGATTTTTCGCATAATTTCCCGCACATGCGTAGCGGCGGCAAGCAGATAGCCGTCAATATCAGTGCTGTACAGCTCCTCGAGTCTGCCGTTTATAACGATATCCGGATCCAGATACAAAATTCGATCGATTTCCTGCGGCAAATAACGCGCCGCAAAGATCCGGTAGTACATTTCCTGCGGATATCGATCCGTAGTGGGGGCGAATGCGAGAAGCCGGTCGTTTACACAGATTGGGTACAGACGGCAAAACTCGGGATTCAATACGTTTTTGAGCGCGGCAATGCTTTCCTCCGTCAGGCAGGAATGCAGAACGTAAACATCCAGAGAGACTTGTCTGTTCTTGCGCTGCAGGGAGGAAAGCATCACGCGCGCCGGCTCGATATAACGATTATCCAGAGTGATTAGTATATTCATATATTATTTGTAAGCTGGCAGCCAGCTGCCGTGCGCTTCGATCAGCTCGTCGCACATTGCCACGATTTCGTCCATGGTAAGCTCTGCTGCGGTGTGCGGATCCAGCATCGCAGCGTGGTAGATATATTCCTTCTTGCCGGTCAGCGCCGCTTCGATCGTAAGAAGCTGCGGATTGATATTGGTTCTGTTGAGCGCAGCCAGCTGAGGCGGAAGATCGCCTACAACGACGGGCTGAATACCGGACGCGTCTATGAGGCAGGGAACTTCCACGCAGGCGTCCTGCGGCAAATTTGTGATCAACCCATGATTCAGCACGTTTCCGCCCAGTTTATAAACCCTGTTGTAAAGCATGGATTCGATGATATAAGACGCGTATTCATGTGTGCGGACATGCTCAAGCTTGCTTTCGGAGACGAGCAAAGCCCTTCTCTGCTTCCAGTCCGCAATCTGAGCGACGCAGCGCCGCGGGTATTCGTCAAGCGGAATGTTGAAGCGCTCTATGAGCTCCGGATGTGTATTTTTTATAAAATAAGGCAGATATTCCGCCGTATGCTCGCTCGACTCCGTGATATAATAGCCGAATTTATGCATCATTTCGTGACGGACACGGTCATAATCCGGCGCGCCCTGCTCCAGCGAGCGTCTTTTGATTTCCGGATACAGATCCACTCCGTTTTTCGACACCTCGAGGAGCCAGGCCTGGTGGTTGATGCCGGCAATTTTATATTGCACGGTTTCGTCATATTCCATACCGAGCTGGCCCATCAGGCCGGGGACGCATGCCTGCACGCTGTGGCAGAGCCCTACGGATTTTACGGAGGAAACGCGCTGGATCGCGCCCGTAATCATGGCCATGGGGTTTGTGTAGTTGATAAACAAAGCGTTCGGGCAGACGGCCTCCATATCGTGTATGAAATCCAGCACGACGGGAATCGTACGCAGGGCGCGGAAAATGCCGCCGATGCCGAGCGTATCTGCAATCGTCTGACGAAGTCCATATTTTTTGGGGATTTCAAAATCGGTAACGGTACATGGCTCGTATCCGCCGACCTGTATCGCGTTCACGACAAAATCAGCGCCGCTCAGCGCTTTCTTCCGGTTGGCCGTACCGAGATAGGTTTTAATTTTCGCCTTGCTTGCATATTTCCTGTTGATTGCCTGCAGCATGACCTTAGAATCTGCAAGGCGTTCGCCGTCAATGTCGTACAGGGCGATTTCCAGTCCCTTCAGATCGGGCGATACGAGACAGTCGCCCAGCACATTTTTTGCGAACACGGTGCTTCCCGCGCCCATAAAAGTAATTTTCAGCATTCCGGAGATCCTCCTTTGTTTATGATGCAGTTATGTTAGATGATTCGGTATCAATTGTCAACAATAATTCGGCACTCCATATAATACCGCTTTTCACAGGCTTCTCCCATTGAAAACGTTTTCCGCGGAAGGGCGCCGTTTTGCGAGACCGTTGGGAAAAGCTCATTTTTGTCCATTGCGGGGAGATAGAAACCGACGTTTCCATGTCTGCTGCCGAGCTTGCGCACGGCGTCCGCACCATGGATATAATCGATTTTACATTCCGCGTTTTCTCTCACATACGCATCCAGGAGAAGCTGCAGCGCGCCGACTGCGAGCCGGTGGAGTTCCCTGGGAATCGCTATGCGGCCCTCGCCGGATTCCGTAATATATGAGAGAATATGAAACCTTGTGTCGCCGCGCTCTAGGCGGCAGCCTCTGCTTTGCAGAAACGCGGTCAGCTTTTCGTGCTCTGCTCCAAACAAAACTCTGTGGATCGGTTCGAACAGAATGCCCTGATCGTGTAAATTGACAATTTCTACCATGGCATATCTTGCGTTCCGGCAGGGAAGGCCTGCGCGCTTCAGATCCTCATAATGACATTTGGCGGATGCAAGGGAGTGATTTCCGTCTCCCACAGCGAACAGGAATCCTCCGGAGGAGCGGGCCAATTCTTCCATGGATTTGAAAATATGTGCGTAAAGCTCTCCTCCTGTGCTCTGATCGATCAGATACCCCTTTAGATGTCCGCCGTTTTTCATTAGTTCCGTGTCGTAAACGGGCTGTATGCCGCTTCCTGAAAGCAGCGCTTCCGCGGCCGGCTCGATGACCGTTCTGCCGGGATCGTCGATCAGAATCAAAATGTGCGGCATTTCCAGAACTGCGTTTTTTCGTATTTTCATGCGCGGCGGGATGCGCTCCGGAACGGTGCCCTCCGTAGCGCGGATCAGCGCTTTTGCTCCGCTGTGATAATCGTACCGTTCCAGATCCAGAGCGGCGACAAGGCCGGTACGGACCGGAGAATACGGCGTACTGCGTCGCGTCAGTATAAAAGAACGGCGATAATTCACAAAAAGATCTTTATGTATGTAATTTCTCATGTTTTGATTGATTTCCGCGATCCTGTCATCCGCATCGGGACAATCCAGATAAATTTCCGGGAGCATCAGCTTATAGGTCGAATCCGCGTTTTTTGTAATATTTTCCACGTCCTGCCAATATTCCGGATCGGACGTATACTGATCGCATGCTACGGTTGCCCATCGATACATATCCGTCGATTTGTTGGGCAATAATATGTCGGGAGCAATGAATCCGATGTTGCTGTATGGTAGATCGATATTGGATGGCATAAATACACTCCTCAAAATTTTATAAGTATATTTAACCATTTTTCCGTGGAATATACAACTGTATTTTGCGGAAATATGCGAAATTCGGGTGGGTTTATATGATTCGTATTCTTGATTGCAAGGGAGTACCCGTTGTGTGCCTCAAAGATGAGGGAAGGCTCGGGTTTGTAGGAGAAGCGCTCTACGATGGGGAAAACAATGTAAAAGGATTTCTGCTGGAAGGCGAAAACGGCTTTACGGGAAGGTTCGTCAAGCGGTTTATCGCGCTCGAGGACATCCTCAAGCTGAATCATACGGTCTGTGTCGTCTACAGCCGTGATTCTGTCAAAAAGCTTTCCAGAAAACAGGAGCTGAAACAGAAAAGCGATCTGGACGAGTTTATGGGACGCAGCGTCGTATCGGAGGAAGGGGAGAACCTCGGCGTGGTGCATGACATGGTATTCGATATGGAAACGGGTTCGCTGGAAGGCTTCGAGCTCTCAAGGGGATTTATGAATGATATGATCGAGGGCAGAAAAGTAATTTTCATGAGGGACGGTGTTGAATTTGGGAAAGAATATATTATTGCAAGGAGTGAAGATAATGATGAGCAGTAAACTGATGTCGGCTGTTTTGAAGGGAATGCTGATCGGCGCCGTGATCGGCGGCGGTGCGGCATATATTTCCGGAATGGATCTTACGTGCAAATGCAGGCAGATGAAGAAAAAGGCGGGGAAAGCATATAAAGGCATATGCAGAACCATCAACAAAGCAGTAGACAAAGTGATGTAATGAAACGCTTCAGCAGCCTTTTGTATCGACTGGTTCCGCTTCTTCCGGCTCTGGCAGTCGGGATTCTGATCCTCGTATTACGCAAAAGGCTGTCTGCTATTTTAGTTCCTCTGTTTGCCGCGATCCTCCTTGCGTACATGCTCAATCCGGCCGTGGATTTCGTACAAAAGCGTATCAAATTCATGCAGAAAAAAAGTCGGGGAAAAGCCGTTGCGCTTGTGTTTCTTGTTTTTTTACTGTGCGCGGTGTCCGTTGCCGCGTTTCTTTTGCCCGCAATCGCGTCCAATCTTGCGGATATCATCGAGAATGCACAGGAGATCAGAACGCGTCTGCTGGCTTATGCCGAAAGCCTGATCTCAGAGGAGCACGCGGGGCTGCGCGGCAAAGCGACCGAGCTGATCAATTCTTTTGCGGATCGGATCGATGAAAAAATCGCCTCGCTTGGCGACGCCTCTGGCTCGATCTCTTCCTATGGCAAGCTTTCAGATCTTTTGGTGGGAATTGTATCTTCCTTTGTGCTGACGTACTATTTCCTGCGGGATAAAACGGCGATCCTAAACGGATTCTACGGCCTGTTTCCCTATAAGTGGAGACCGTCTCTGTCCGCTGCCGCGGACGAGCTGGGCATGATTTCCGCAAAGTTTATACAGGGACAAATCCTGGTGGCCCTGATCATTGGTATCATAGAAATGTTTGGCCTGCTGCTGATCGGGATTCCTTATGCGGTGCTTTTGGGAGCGATCGGAGGAATCTCCAATATGATTCCTTATTTCGGACCGTTTTTCGGAGCGCTGCCGCCGATTTTTACGGCGCTGATGATCTCGCCGGCAAAAGCGGTCTGGGTTCTTGTTCTGTTTCTTGCCGTACAGCAGCTGGACAACAATTATCTTTCTCCTAAAATTATTGAAGGAAACCTCGGAATCCACCCGATTACCGTCATTCTCGTTGTTTTTATAGGACAGGAATTTTTTGGATTGTGGGGGATTATCGCGTCCGTTCCTGTTTATGCAATGATCAAATGCGTGCTGGTCCGGATCTTCAAAGCCTTCCGCTCCCCAGCGCCGTTATGATGTCCGTGCATGGTCCGTCCTTCGTAAACATCATGCTGAAATCAGAAACGGTCGAAGAACGGGCGGCTTTTATAACGAATCTGTTGCAGCCCTTGTGCAGTGCTACGTTTCTCACGTGGATATTTTCCGGCGTCCAGTGTTCCACGCAGTCGGAATAGGCGAGCAGATTTCCGTCTTGCCAAAGGCGGAACACGTCGCAATGTCCTACCTGAAGATTCACCGTACGGTTGCTTTCGGCGTAAACGTCGCGCACCAGATATACGACGCAGGGCATTGTGTTTGACATGAAGTCCTCAAAAGAAAATTTATCTTTCCGAATATATACAATAAAGCCTTTATAGGTCGGATCGTCGATCAGCTCCTGCGGAAGAACGGCGTTCCCAAGCAGCTGCTCCTCCAGGTATTCCTTTTTCCAGTCGGCCTTCATATTCAGGTGGAATTGCCGCAGGATCGTAAGGGATTCGCTTTCGCTGCTGCCGGCCGGAAGCGATTGATAATAGGATTCCATCGCACGCGGCGGCGGTGCGTAGGACGTATTTTCCCAGAACGGGCCGTAGACCTTCCAGATCTGCGCGCCGACAACCCCGAAGGATTGCCGGTAGACATCGCCGTTCTCGAGAGTTATCGTGCAATGTATGATATTTTTTTCCATCAGGATGGGAATGTCCTTCGATACGGCGACATTTACGGTAAAATCGGGATTGAACATGCCGATCTTAAATTTTTTTTCTTTGGGATGAATACTGAAGCCTGACGGCGCGGTAAATTGAATGGAGCCGGCGACCTTCATCCGCATTGCGGGCTCCAGATGAACCGAGATCCGTTTGATCTCGCCGGGCGCGACGGTTGGATCGTCATTTTCATACCGGATGGAGAGACGGATCGGAAAGGAGGCTTTGGATTCGATGACGGGCATTTTCCCAGAAGGCGCTCCTGAAATGACGGTCTTTTTATATCTGTCGGTAAACAGCAGGGCGGCTCTTGCAATGTCCACGGCCAGGTCCAATACGCGATCCGAACGCCGCGTGGTTTTGACGCCGAGCGCATATTTCTGATCGCCGAATTTATATTTGCGGTGCAGATTCCGGGCGCCTTCACAGATTCCGATGATGGAGCCGACGGTCGCGCACGTGCAGTCGGTATCGAAGCCGCAGTTGAGCGCGAGCATTACGGTGGTAATGAAATTCCCGCATCCGAGCAGGAGCGCCATCAGAATGATGCCCATGTTCTGGTACAGGTTCGTGCAGTCGGGATGACCGTAATCCCGCAGGATCAGGGTGAGGATCTGCTTCCAGTCTTTGGTGCTGCCGCACAGCTCGATGACTCTGCCCGCCATCTGATAAAATTTCGAGCGTTCGTCGATATATGTGAGCGCCTTCACGACGAGCGTTTGAATGTCGTATTTTCCAGTAAAAGCAAGGGCTTCCAAAACGGCGACATACTGTTCGGCGACGACGGATTCTCCTTTATGATCGAGACAGCCGTCTTTCCCGGCAAGCTCTGCCGCAAGAAGCGGCTCCCCGGGCGCCAGGCAGGCCCAGATCTCGGCGCGGATGGGAGCGCCCATTCCTTCCAGATAATAGTGATTGTTAAAGGAGCCTGTAAGCGGAGGCCTGAGCCCAAGCTCGTAATTTTTTTTGAAGGTGGCGTATTCTCCCGGAGCATACGGGCATTTTTCGTAAAACGCTTTCGCAAGATCATCCGAGGTAAAATTGGGACCTGTTTTTTCGATGACTTCCAGCCAGAGCACCTGCAGATCGAGATCGTCGTTGGGAACGGTTTCCGACTGCGACTGCGCCTGTCCGAACAGCTCCGGCGTATATTGAACGTCCATAATGCCTTTATAGCCTTCGTACGGCGCGCCGACGGTGCCTGCAATACATTTTCCCATAAAGCAGCCGTATACTCTGTCGCAAAATTCGTTCCACGATATATTCATGCTTTGATACCTCCGGGATCAGCGGTTTGTGATGATAATATCATATTATTCAAAAGCATACAAGATAAGAAGTCCCTGTGCGTTCCGAAAAAGTATAAAATTGGTGTTTTGTGGCAGAATATAGTTATATTTTAACAAAGGGTGGTTATTCTACATGTTTGCTTGCGATACTGTAATTAAAAATGTACGGGGCCGGGAAATCCTGGATTCTCGCGGAAATCCGACGGTTGAGGCAGAAGTGCTGCTGTCGTCCGGCTTGAAATTCCGCGGGATTTCTCCGTCGGGCGCATCTACGGGGGAATATGAGGCGCTGGAGCTGCGGGACAATAATCCTTCGCGCTACGGAGGAAAAGGCGTCACGCATGCCGTAAATAACATCAATTCTGTTATTTCCAAGATTTTAAGCGGCCTGTCCTGTACTGATTTTTGGAAAATCGATGAGGCGATGCTGAAATGCGACGGTACGGCGGATAAGTCCAATTTGGGCGCGAATGCGATTCTGGCGGTATCCATCGCCTGCGTTTATGCGGGAGCCTATATCAGCCGCCAGCCGGTATACCGCTATATCGGAGGCATTGCGGGCAGGAAGCTTCCCGTTCCGATGATGAATATTGTCAACGGCGGAGCGCATGCGTCCAATAATATAGATATCCAGGAATTCATGCTTGTTCCCATCGATGCGCCTTCTTTCCGCGAGGGGCTCAGACGATGCTGCGAGGTATATCACAAGCTTGCGGAAATTATCAAAAAACGCGGCTTCTCGGCCTCCGTAGGAGACGAGGGCGGATTTGCTCCGAATCTGAAGGATGACAGCGAGGCGATTGAATTGATTCTGACGGCGGTTGACCTGGCCGGCTACAAATATCCTGACGATTTTATGATTTCTCTTGATATTGCGGCAAGCGAATGGATTTCGGAGGACAGCTATCTGATGCCGAAACGGAACGTGCGTTTTTCCACGGGAGAGCTGATTAAAAACTGGGTAAACCTTTGCGCGCGGTATCCGATTTTCTCCATTGAGGATCCTTTGGGAGAGGATGATTGGAATGGCTGGCAGAAGCTTACGGCGGATCTGGAAGGCTTCGGGCTCTACGGGGTAGTCGGCGACGATTTGTTCGTCACAAATTCCGAACGGCTGCAAAAGGGCATCAAAATGAAAGCCGCAAATACGATTCTAATTAAGCCGAATCAAATCGGAACGATTTCGGAAACCATTTCCACCGTGGAATTGGCGCGTGCCAACGGATATAAAACGATTATATCCCATCGCAGCGGAGAAACAGAGGACACAATGATTGCGGATCTGGCCGTCGGACTGAACGCAGGCTTTATTAAGACAGGCGCGCCGTGCCGCGGAGAGCGCGTTGCAAAATACAACCGTCTGCTCAGAATTGAGGATGAGCTGGAAAATTAAAGGACGGATTGCTGCAATTCCGTCTCTAAAATTTTTGTTGACAACGGCGTCCGGCCGTGCTACTATAAAAAAGCGCGTTAAGAGGAAGCAATTCGCTTCACACCTTGGCCGATGGAGATCAGCGGGTATCACGCATATGTATTTTATATGAAATAGCCGTATCGTTTTCATAATGACGGATATTTGGTATAAATATATAGAGTGAACAGGGTGTGGCGAATCGAAGGCTCGGTTCGCCGCTTTTTATAATATTTGGAGGTGTCGGCTTATAAACAAAAACGAATTGATGGTGAATGAGGAGATCAAAGAGAACGAGGTCCGGTTAATCGATACCGATGGAAGCATTGTCGGTATCATGTCGTCGAAGGAAGCTCTTCAGGTTGCCTATCAGAAAAATCTGGACATGGTCATGATCGCGCCTACGGCCAAGCCGCCGGTGTGCAAGATTATGGATTATAACAAATACGTTTTTGATATGGCAAAGAAGGAACGCGAGAATCGGAAGAACCAGAAAATTGTCAATATCAAAGAAGTACGGCTCGGATTAGGCATTGGGGAGCATGATTTCCAGGTCAAGGTCAGAGGAGCGGTAAGATTTTTACAGGACGGAGATAAAGTCAAAGTAACGGTTCGCTTCGGCGGCAGAGAAATGAATCATACCGGCGACGGCGAAGTACTGATCGACAGGTTTGCAGACGCAGTGAAGGAATACGGCGTAATGGAAAAAAGACCGAAGCTCGAAGGAAGAAGAATGACGGTCATTATCAATTCAAAATAAGAATATAACGTACCGCTCGGATTATAAAAGCGCCGCGCGCACAGAATACACAGCAGAAAGGACAGGGATTTTTAAATGCCTAAAGTAAAGACACACAGCGCCTCGAAAAAAAGATTCAGGATCAGCGCAAACGGGAAAGTGAAAATGAGTCACGCCTGCAGGAGACACCGGCTCGTCAGCAAACCCAGGAAAGCCAAGAAGGGCCATAAAATGCCGGCCTACGCGGCAGATTCCAATGCGGCTACGATCAAAAAGATGCTGCCGTATTCGTAAAGAGCAGGGAGGTTGTTGAGTTATGTCAAGAGTAAAGAATTCAGTTGCGACAAGAGCAAGGCGTAAGAGAGTATTAAAGCTTGCAAAAGGTTATTTCGGAAGAAAAAGCACGGTATATAAAACCGCAAATCAGGCCGTCATCAAATCAGCGATGTACGCCTACAGAGACAGAAGAAACAAAAAGCGAAACTTCAGAAAGCTCTGGATCACGAGAATCAACGCCGCGGCAAGAAGCAACGGAATGTCTTACAGTACGCTGATGCACGCCCTTAAGGTAAAAGGAATCGCGCTCGACAGAAAAATTCTGGCGGACATGGCGGTGAACGACAGCGCGGGCTTTTCAAAGCTTGTCGCCCAGGTAAAACCCTGACCGAAAAGCACATAGGAATCCATCGTCCCGAGGTCTGAGGCAGCGCTTGCAGAAAGCGCCGGACTCCGGGATTCTTTTTGGATCGGACCGTATATGAACGAAAAAGTTATTACGTCGAAAGACAACGATCTTGTAAAATATGCCGCCGCGCTCTCCGAAAAACGGGAAAGGGCGCGCTCCGGGTGCTTTTTGATGGAGGGCCGGCGCGCCGTTTCGGAAGCGCTGGCGGCCGGCTGCGTTCGTCAGCTGATTTTTTCTCAGACCTTTGCGGCATCGGAGGCCTTCTCCCTTGCAGGGAACGGAGGAATTCCGACGGCGGTTTTATCAGATCCTCTGTTTCGGAAAATTTCCGGCACCATGACGCCGCAGGGAATCGCCGCGATCTGTAAAATTGCAAAGCATGACCTTCATCAGGTTTTGGTGAGGGAGGATCATATTCTGCTTTTGGAGGATCTGCGGGATCCGGGAAATCTGGGAACGGTCATCAGAACGGCGGCGGCAGCCGGATTTCGGGCTCTTATCGCATCCGAAGGCTGCGTCGACGCGTATAACCCGAAGGTGGTCCGTTCCACTGCGGGCTGTCTGCTGAAGATTAAAATCATACAGTGCAGAGGCGACCTGATACAGATCGCTGAGGAAGCAAAGCATACAGGATTTCGAATTTACGCAGCGCATCCCAGGGGAGGAAAGGATCTATTTGAAACAGAATTTGCCGGAAAACTTGCCATCGCGCTTGGAAATGAAGCAAACGGACTATCCTCCCGCATGCTGAGATTATGCGATCAGCTCGTTACGATCCGTATGGAGGCCGGCGTAGAATCTTTAAATGCATCGGTCGCAGCGGCGCTGATGATGTACGAAACACGCAGAAAAAAATAAGGAGGCAATCGAAATGGGACTCTATCAAAGATGGCAGGAAAGCATTGAAAAAGCGAATCCCGCCAACGCAAAGAAAATACTGGAAGCATATTACGAAAAAGAAAAAAATGCATACGCCAAGATTCTGCGCGAACAGAAGCAGGAGCTTTCCGGAAAGGCGTCCGACCTTGCGGCGGAACTCGGCCTCTCCGAAGACGAATTCGGCGGCTTTGTCGACGGAATCAATACCTCGCTGGAAGCTCCCGTCAATGTGGACGAATTGGAGGCCGACAGCGACGTGACGCTCAGGATCGTATGGAACGAGCTGTATAAAAATATGCACAAGGCAAAAGCGGACTGGCTATACAATCTGCCGGAATGGGACGGAATCCTGACGCAGGAAGAAAGAAATACGCTTTTGAAAGAGTACCGGCAGTCCTGCCAGGCAGTAAGCCATAAAATCGGCCGCAACGATCCGTGCCCATGTGGCAGCGGTAAAAAATACAAGAACTGCTGTATGGAATGAAAAATAAATTCAAAGAATCTCAGCAAACCAGCCGCATAAATCTCCGGAGACCTGAGCCGGATCTGCGAGCATGCTTCCGCCCGCGGCAAGCAGAGCCACGGAAGCCTTTATTTTATCGCTGATTTCATCGAAGGACAGCCTGCAGCCGCGCAGGCTGTCCTTTAAAAGCCCGGCCAGTTCCGCGTCCATTGCATCCGTGTACAGCTCGATTCCTTGAATCACCCCTTTTTGGGCAGAAAGAGAAACCTCAAAGCCTCCCCAGGAAAACCTCGTTTCAAAAGACATATCGAATTCCGGCGTTTCGCCAAGCCGCCATTCCCAGGAGGATTGTTTTTCATACAGCTCCTTCAGTCTGCCCGAAATTTCCGCATCGGAGAAAACCTCCTCCGCATCCCAGGAGCCGTACTGCGCGCGGAACGCTTTCTTCAAGGAAGCGTTCATACTCTCTGGTGTAATTGCCGGATTTCGTTCAATCAGATTTATGACGCGCGCGCGTACCGAATCGATTCCCTTCGCCTGCATCTTGGCCTTGGACACCTGAAGATAACGAGCGATTTTCTCGGGATCGGTATCCAGAAGCAGTGTGCCGTGCATCAGCCCTTTCCCGCTGGAAAAGCGGAATGCATTCCCGGAAAATTTTCTGCCGTCGCATGTCGTAATATCGTTTCTCCCCGTAAACCTGGCTTCGATGCCCTGCTCGCCAACAGCCGCGAGAATGACGCTCAGCTGTTTTTCCAGGTCGTACAGGCCGGAGGAGGCGAGAAAGGTGTAACAGAGATTCCCCAGATCATGAAATACTGCGCCGCCGCCGGAGGGCCGGCGCGCAAGCTTTCCTCCGTCTGCTTCCAGCTCCGACACGCGGCATTCTTTCCATGCATTCTGCGATTTGCCGATCACGACGGTATTTTGATTCTGCCATAGGTAAAGGATGACGGTGTTCTCGGGGATCGTATCGTATAAAAGCTCCTCCAGCGCCAGATTAAACCAAGGGTCATATGATTTTGAAAGCACAAGACGCAGCGACTTCATTTTACATTCTCCTGTCTTCATCGATTGATTTTATAATTTTTTATGTTCAGCTTCTGAAGCACGGGGATCAGGACCAGGCCGATGATAATACCCGCAGCGCCTTGAATGAGATTGAACGGCACGGCGCCGAGTGCGGCCGCGAAATGATAGAAAAACAGCTCAAATACGAAATAGCCGGCGACCATAATGAGTTCACACAGGGCAAAAATCAATCCCGTTTCCAGAAAAAACGTGAATTTCAACGGTAGGGGACGCTTCTTGCGCGCGAGCACAAATCCGGAAAGCAGCCCCATCAGTCCTTTGATCAGAATCGTTACCGGTATGTACATAAAATAAGCGGTTATAAAATCGGCCAAACCCGAGCCGATCATTGCGGGAATCGCCGCATACGGACCAAGCAGCATTGCGGCCGCAAAAATGAACGCGTCGCCGATATGGATATAGCCAAGCGGAGTGGGTATCTTGATAAATGCGGTCATTACGGTGATCAGCGCTGAAAATAAAGCGATCATTACGATAAGCTCTGTTTGTCTTGCTCCCTTGATAGGCTGCATATGCGCTTTCCTCCTATAAACAAATTGCCGTGTCTGACGGCTTATAAATAATACCTCAAACGAGTGCAGGAAGGCAAGAAATTTATTTCCTTTCGGCTGTGACGTCCGCCGCGGTGGAAGCATAGTATATAGATGTAACGAGTAATTTGGAGGACATAAAATATGGCTTGTGGTTGCTTTGATTTTATAAATCAGGATTGCCTTTGGTGGATCATCCTCATCGTTGCCATCCTCGCGATTCTCAGCGATGACGGCTGCGGATGCGCCAACAACAACAACTGTGGCTGCGGCTGCTAATCTGAATCGGTGAGAAAGAGCTTTCAGAAAAGCAGGATGAACGAAAAATCGTCGACATGAAGAATCCCCGGATCAAAACAATCCGGGGATTTTCCGTCTTGCTCCGAAATTCTACGTAATATAATCCAATAAAATACAATTATTGTTCTACTGCTTTTATAGGGAAGCCGTTTATACTGGAGTCTGAGAAAAGACAGACAGGTGATTGCAATGTGTTCGATCATTATTGGAGTAGACGGAGGGGGAACGAAAACGCGGGTATCTGCCGTAGATGCCGGAGGCAGGATCATAGCAGGCTCCGAGGGAGCCAGCATCAATTATAACAACATCGGCGTTGACAAAGCGTTTTCAAATTTCAAATATATTATGGAAGATCTGCATATCGATTATGCGAAAATCCGGGCGGTTTCGATCGGCGATCCGGCGCAGGACGACATTTGCGTCAATCCGCATACGGAAAATTTTACCCGGAAAATCAGAACGCATCTTCCACTCGGTCCCATGACAGAGATCTATATCAAAAGCGACGTATATATGGCGCTTTATGGATTAACGCAGGGAAAAGCGGGTGCTTTGATCGTAAGCGGAACCGGCTCCATGGGAGCGGCGATCGACGAGAACGGCGGCTTTTACGTTGCGGGAGGGTGGGGCTTTCCTATTAACGATACGGGAAGCGGATACGATATCGCGGTGGCCGCGTTTCAATACATTTTTGATGCGTTTGACAAATTCGGCTATCGGGATATTGCCAAGACGGGAGGCATGCTTTCCGCGGCTGCGCTGGATTATTACGGCGTATCGCATCCCAGAGAGCTGATCAACTGCTTTCACGGGGAGCATAACAGCCGCGCCAGAGTAGCGGAATTTTCCAAAATTGTATATTTATGCGCGGAAAGAGGCTGCAAAGAGGCCGTCCGCATTTTGGAAAAAGCAGGGCAGAAGCTGGCTGAATGCGGAGTCCGCTTGATCGGCAGAATGAACTACCCGCCTGAGGGCTGCCCTTTAATCGGAATATACGGAAGCGTTTTGACAAACAATCATTTTGTAAGAGACAGCTTTGACAGGGGGATCCGTTTGAAATATCCGCTTGCGGAAATCAAAGAGGCCCAGATGCCTCCGGAATATGCCGCCGTGATTTATGCAAAGCGAATGATAGAACAGCGATGAAGGAGAAATGGTATGCATTATATTGATAAAATTGAAGCGCTTCTGAAGAAAGCGCGCGATTCACAGGAGAAAAATATAGCGGCCGCGGCGGAGACGATTGCTGCTGCGCTTGCCGAGGGACGAATGCTGTATGCATTTGGAACGGGGCATTCCCATATGCTTGCAGAGGAAATTTTTTACAGAGCGGGCGGCCTTGTACGCGTATACCCGATTTTGGAGGACGCGCTGATGCTTCACAGAGGCGCGTTCCGAAGCAGTAAACTGGAACGTCTTTCGGGATATGCGGAGCTCCTGCTTGAAAATTATAAAGAAATCGCGCCGGGAGATGTTATGCTGCTCTTTTCAAATTCGGGAAGAAATCCCGTTATCGTTGAGATGGCGCAGGCTGCGCGAAAAAGAAATATGAAAACGGTATGCATTACCAGCCTCAGCCATTCGGCAAGCTGCGTTTCCAGACATGCCGACGGTTTAAAGCTCTGTGATCTCTGCGATGTCGTTATCGATAACTGCGGCGAACCGGGCGATGCCTGCCTAGAGCTTTCTGGGGTCCGGTGCGGACCTACTTCCACGGTGATGGGCGCTGCGCTGCTGCAGGAAATCGTCTGCCGCGTGATCGGACTACTGCAGGAGCGTGCGCAGAAGACGGGAGAACGGCCGGAGGTATTTCTGAGCAGTAACGTTGACGGGGGAGATGCGGCTAATTCGGTCTATTTTGAAAAATATAGAAATATTATCAGAATATTTTAAAGGTGAATCAACAATGAAAACTGAAAATCCTACGAGATTTGGTTTCGCGCAGTCCGCTATTACACCGGATGCTCAGACGGTCTACCTGGATGGATTCGGAGAAAGAATTACACCGGCGGAAGGCGTTCGGGATCCTTTGTACGTGAAAGCGTTTGTAATATGCGCCGGAAGCTTTCGGTACGCGCTTGCCGTATTTGACGCATGCGGCTTTGAAAAACGGATTGCCTTAGGTCTGAAGCGAAGCATCGCGAGATGGAATGGTCTGACTCCTGACTGTGTTACGGTCTGTGCGACGCATACGCATTCTGCTCCGGCTAGTGGGGTGCTGGGAGACCTTCCGATCAATTATTATTGGTGGGATCAGATTGGAATGCGCGCCGCTTTAACGGTGCGGGAAGCGTTTCAAAACGCATCCCCATGCAGTCCCGCATTTCTTCGCGGAGAAGAGCTATCTCTGATGGGAAATCGGCGCGGACGGGAGCTTTGTGACAGAAGCATAAAAATCTGCGGCTTTTATGATACGGGAAATTCTTTAAGAGGCGCGCTGGTATTGGCGTCCTGTCATGCAACCTGTTCTTCTGGGATGCATCTTTCGGCGGATTATCCTTCCGTGCTCACGCAGAATGCACAGGAAAAATATCCTGGCGTTCCGTTTCTGTTCCTGCAGGGCAGAGGTGCGGATGCAGATCCCGTTCTTCCGGCTGAATTAAGCGATGACGAGCGGATTGCGGCACTCGGCGGAGAACTTGCGGACAAAGTGTTATCCGCTTTGGAAAATTTCGAAAATTATGACGGCGGCTCGGTCTGCGCGCCGCAGCTCGCTTCCTGTACAGTAAAAATTCCGATGTTGCCATACCCGCCGAAGGATGTCCTGCAAAAAACAATTGACTTTTTTGAAGGAAAACGGGAGTCTGCAGAGGATTCGTTTGAAAGCAGGCGGATCGTCCGGGAAATTTATTGGCATCAAAAGGCTTTGTGCGAGACTCTCGAATGGGGAGGAACGCCTCGTGAAAATTCTTTGCTTGCGGAGCTGCAGCTGCTCCGCTTGTCGGACCGGGCAGCGTTCCTTTTTTTGCCGTTTGAAATTTTCTGTGAGACCGGAAACAGCCTGGAGGCCATTTGCGGTGCACACGGTCTGGATCTGGACTCTGTTTTTGTTGTTGGACATGCCAACGGTACGAACGGCTATTTGGTGCCTGCTTCCGAATTTGAATCGGGGGACTATCTGCGCTGCGATATGGAATACTGGTACGGAAAGACGATATGCGCAAAAGAAGCGGGATTGAAAGAAATTCTGTCTGGACATTATGAAATAATCAATGCACCGCATTGGTATAATTTGCCACAGTGCTGCAGGGAAAGCGAGCCGGCCGTAATCCGCGGCGCCGAAACGCTTTTTGAAAAGCTGAGTATGCAAAAATAATGTAATAACGCGGCAAGATTGAACTAACTGTTTTATAACAGTCTGATTTATTATATTTTCATTAAATTTTCCAAAAAAGGGAGGCATATTTACTATGAAGAAAACAATTTGCGTTGGATTGCTCCTGTGCCTGCTGTGCATGCTCTGCGCGGGAGGCGCCGTCAGCGCCGCTGCGCTGACCGGAGACGGCAGCTTTGAAGAGGAAACCGTAGGAACCATTTCCAACAACACAGAAATTTTTTCAAAAGACTGGGTGGAAAAGAATGGTCTGGGCGAGGCGGCAAGCGTAATTGCGGAAGAAGAAGGAAACCGCTACCTGAACGCGTCCGGCCTGCTGGAGCTTCAGTCCGCAAAAACCGTAGATGCGCCGTATACATTTTCCGTTGATCTCAGAACGGAAACGCCGAAGGCGGACTGGCTGGGCGTTTTCATCAGAACGGGCGACGTGTTCAATCTCTATGAATGGGATTTCTATGTGGAAAAGGGCGGAACGGAGGGGACCTCCTCGATCGGAGCAGCCGGGATCGTTATTTATCCCGTCATCGATGGAATCCGCCTTGCGGTTAAGACAAGGGCAGAGGGGCCCTGGGGAATCAGCTGCGTATACGCGGATATTCTGGTAGAGGGAAGGCCTGACTGGAAGGAATTCACGAACCTGAAGGTTGAGGACGACGGCTCCGTTGTTAAAATTTACGTAGAAGACGCGCTTGCGGCCACTGTGGAGCTGTCTAACGCGGGAACCTACCCGGAGGACGCCGCAACGGAAATTCCGGAATACTTAGAAGGCGTATATTATAAGACCGCCGTTGTAAAAGATGCGTCCGGAACCGAGCTCTTCCGTACTGACAGTGCCCGCGTTGCGGCGGAAGACTGCTACCTTGGGTTCGGAGTGCGGGAGAACGCTATCGATATCGATAATATTTCAATTTCCGGAGAGGAAGAAGAACCGGCAGATCCTGATCCGGTCGATCCTGAACCAACGGATCCTGAGCCCACAGATCCTGAGCCGGCCGATCCGAATCCCGGCACCGGAGATCTGAGCGTATCGATCCTCTGCTTAGCCGCGCTTCTGTCAGCGGTTTCGGCGAAAGCGCTGAGACGGAAGGCTCGCTTATAAATCCGGCTTGCTGCGCATTTCCAAAGGAGTTGCGTGAAAGTACCGTTTAAAGCATCTGTTGAAATAGCAGGGATCCGTATATCCGACCCTGCCGGCGATTTCAGCCACCCCGAGGTTCGTGGTTCGAAGCAGAAGCTCTGCTTTGAGCATACGGACCTCGTTGATATATTGAACGGCCGTCTGACCGGTTACGGACTTGAACAGCCGGCAGAAATGAGAAAGATTGAAATTGCAGCTCCCGGCCAGCTCGGACAAATTGATTTCTTCGTTGTAATGATCGTATATATAAGAAAACGCATTTCTCAGTTTGTCGAATTTCTGCGTCGTTCTTAGAATTTCGTCTTTCGTGTGCTTCTCGTTGACTTCGTGGCGGAAGAGCCAGGCAAAAAAATTCAGGATCAGGCTTTTGACTTTTAATTCGTATGCCGGCTGCTTTTGCTGGTATTCCTTTAGCAGCTCCGTGATAATAGCAGCCGGCTCCCCCGAAGAAGAAATTTTATTGTTAAAACAGATTTTGCGGTTTTCAATCTGGGACATGTATTTAATCTCACAGACCTCGTCCTGCGCTCCGTGATAAATTCTGGGATCCGCCATAATGCAGTCGAATACCAGCGTTCCCCCGTAATAGGCAACGTCATGAATTTCATACGGATTGATAATATAGATTTCACCCGGGACCGTAACGTATTTGCGCGTGCCGCAGGTAACGGCGGCGCTTCCGGAGTGAAAGTAAAGAATCTCAATTTGTTCGTGCCATGTTAAAGCTTCCTTCTCTGGCGTATCGGGCGTAATCCGCTTGTTTTGCAGAAGCCGGATGGGAAACATGGCATCTTCAAACGGAATTTCTTCATAAACGGAATCACTGTTCATATCGTCACCTCGCGTTTCATTTTATGGAATCTGCCGGACCAAGTCAACAGAAAAAGGCTTAAATGCAAAGATATTCCAATAATCAGATAATATTACTCTATGGGACAAACCGGATATTGGATAAAATAAAGTAAAAAGGAGAAAAGGAGAATTGTTATGAAAAAAATGACCTTTTTGTTTGCGGCCCTTCTGCTGGCCGCTTTGATCAGTACGGGAACCGTTTTCGCAGAGACGGTTCAGACCGGAGGCATCGAAGAAGATGAAGCCGGTACGGATTTGCTGGAAACTGCGGATTTTGCTTCCTGGTGGGAGCCGAAGGCCGCTAATGCCAATTCGTATGGGCGAATCGAGGAAGACGAGGAAGGAAAATATATTGAAGTGGGCGGATTGTACGCGATTCTTTCTTATGATGAGATTACGTCTCCCAGCGAATTTACCGCGGATCTGAGAACGAACAGCCTGAGCACGAACATCGGCGTCTGCTTTCGCACGGGTAATATTTTTGCCCTGTATGAATGGGATTTCCACGTAGAGAAGGGCGGCCAGGGCGAAATGTCGTCAATCGGTGCGACGGGTATCGTGCTGTCGCCGATCGAGGGCGGCATCCGGCTGTCGATTAAGACGCAGGACAGCGACAGCACATGGGGAATTTCTTCCGTTTATCACGACTTTATGATCGAGGGCATCGATTGGCAAAAATTTGTGCCGATCCGCATCAAGGACGATGGGCAAAAGGCGGAAGTATATGTAAACGACGCGCTGCTTGCCACGGTCGAAATGGCAGACGCGGGAGAATATGAGGAAGATTTTGATACGGAAATTTTTGAATATCTGGATTTCACGTATTATAAAACCGCTACAGTGAAGGACGCCCAGGGCAACGAGGTTTTCAAGACCGATAAAGCGCGTCTGGTAGCCGAAAACTTCTTTGCCGGCGTCGCGGTCAGAGACGTCAGCGCGGACTTTAGAAACGTTTCGTTAAGCTTCACAGCTTCCGACGCGACGGAGGCGCCGCAGACCACGCCGGCCGAGACGGCAGAAGCAACCTCGGAAGCGACTCCGGAAACACCCTCTGAAAGCAGCAAGCCGGCGACACCGCGCAGGACGGCGGCTGCAGCCACAGGGACGGCAACGGGCGCTGACGAATCAGATCACACCGGCCTGATCATCGGAATTGCCGCAGGCGCAGCCGTCATCGTCGTGCTGGTCGTTGTAATCGCCGTCGTCAGAAAAAAAGGAAAATCGAAGTCATGAAGCGTCATATCTTGTGGATTCTAGCGATAATACTGATTGGAGTGTGCGGAATGATGAACGGATGTAAAGATCCAAGCAGTCTGCCGGATATGGAAAATGGCAGAAACTTACTTGTAAAAGATGAAATGAGTAAATATCAGATCGTACTGTCCTCGGAAGCCTCTGCTTCCGAGGTGACGGCGGCAAACGAGCTGCAAAAATACATCAAATCGATGTCAGGCTGCTCTCTGGAAATTACGGATGATACGTCCGCGCCCTCCGGGCATGAAATTGTAATCGGACAGACCGCGCGGGACGTATACGGCGATTTTGACTGGGACTGGATGGGGGAAGAAGGCTATACCGTACTGGTGAAGGATTTTACCCTTGTGATTGCCGGGGGCAGCGGAAGAGGCACGCTTTACGGCGTGTACGGTTTTCTGGAGTCGCTGGGCTGCCGCTTCTTTGCTCCCGACTGCGAAACGGTGCCCAAACTGGAAACGATCCTGATCGACGCCGACTATCGCGACAGCCAGAGGCCTGCTTTTTCCTTCCGCGATGTTTTCTGGGCGTGCGCCTTTGACGAGGAATGGAGCGTAAAACAGCGCGTGAACAGCTGCTTTAATCTGTTCAACAGAACCCTGGGAAGGTCGATTTCGCCGGAGTGGGGCGGCGGAATTTCAAATGCGGGGCCGCAGCATGTGCATAATTTTGAAATGCTGGTGCCTGTGGACAAGTATTTTGAAAGCCATCCTGAGTATTTTTCAGAGATCAACGGGAAAAGAACCTCGGAATTCCTGTACAGCCAGTTGTGCCTTACCAATGAGGACGTCTTCCAGATCGTTGTCAATCAGATTCGTGAATGGATGAAGGAGAATCCTGATTCAAAGGTCGTCCCCATTTCTCAGAACGACAGCTATGTTATTGAGTCGTACTGCACATGCGAAAACTGCAAACAGATCAACCGTCAGGAACGTTCCTATTCCGGAACGCTGATCTGGTTTGTAAACCGCGTGGCGGAAGAATTGAAGGATGAATTCCCGGATGTGATTTTTGAGACGCTTGCCTATCAATTCTCTGCTCTGCCTCCGCGCAACCTGAAGCCTGCGGAGAACGTGATTGTTCGGTACTGCATCAGCAGCTGCGCGCCGCATGCGCTTACGGAGTGCCCTGCGAATGCTTCCGCGGTAGAGAACATAGAAAAGTGGCTGGAAGCAGGCTTTAATTTGTACGTATGGGATTACACGACAAATTTTGCGCAATATCTGTGCCCCATGCCGAATATGGAGCGTCTCCAGAAAAACGCGCAGTATTTCTATGAAAAGGGAATCAAGGGCGTTTTTGCTCAGGGCAATTATCAGGATCCCGTCAGCGGGGAATTCGGCATGCTGCGGTCCTATTTGCTTGCAAAGCTCTTATGGGATCCTTACACCGATCTGGAACAGCATAAGCAGGAATTTCTGAATGCCTATTATGGCGGCGGAGGCGCCAAGGTGGGCGAATATCTGGACATCCTTCACGGCCTTGTGCTGGATCATAACAGAGAGTTTAATCTTGTTTCAAATGCGGTTGATATTTTCCAGGGACTGATCACGGATGAAATGCTGGCGGAGCTGGACGCCTTGTGGGCGGATGCGGTTGCCGCCGCAGAGGACGACGAAACGGCGCTTCTGCACGTGCGGCGTTCTGAACTGCAGTACCGGTATTATAAGATGCTATCAAAGCGAGGGGAATTTTCTGACGAGGAAAATTACGAGGCGCTGGCTGCCGCCTTCAACAACGATTGCGGAGAATTGGGCGTATCTTACTTTAGTGAAGGAAATCCGATCCCGTGGAACAACTGAAAAAACGAATCAGAGGCGCAAACGCTTAGAAAAACGGGCCGCACTCCTTGGGGAAAGGGTGCGGCCTGTTTGCAGAAATGCGAAGGTCGTGCACAGAGCACCCGTTTTTACTTGCCAGCCGCGGCTTAGTAAAAATGTCCTGAAAGAGCGAGCGACGATCGGCAAAAAGACTTTGCCAATCGTTTTTTTTATTCTCCGACACTGTATTTTTACTTTCTCACGGCAGGATAGTAAAAAAATCTTCTCTTCCAAATTTCATTGTCAGTTTTCAATAAAACAGAGAAAACTCAGGCCGTGAAGGGGAGGGGAGCGCATGCCGGCAAGAGCTTGCCTTACGACAGGCATTTTTTCATAGGAATACAAAAAAAACGGTAAGCATTTTCGTGCTTACCATCTTTTTACTGCTTCATCATTAAAAAATTTATCTGCATTTTTGCAGCGAGCGTCCTTTTACTCTTCGTATTTGATGCGGTTCATTTTCTTTTTGTACAGAACGAAAATGATGATTGCGACGATGATGACGGCCGCCACGGCGATTCCGGCGATCAGCTTCCAGCTTCCGCCGTCGGAATCCGATTCTGTCTGCGTCGCAGAGGCCAGACGCACGGATTCCCAGGCTTTGTTGTAAAGCTCCTGTACTTCCGGCTCCAGATAATAGAACGAATCGCAGTTTTCCAGAATTTCGGCAGACGGATTATAAATGGCGTTGTTGATATATTCGTCGCCGAGCTGCTGCAGGGCCTCCGTGTGCGGCGTGGAATATTCGATATATTCGACGTTGTCAAATGCGATTTCCGTGGAGCACATAAAATCGATAAATTTCATGGCGCCTTCCGTATTCTGGCTTGTCGTAGGAATGCACATCGCATCAATCCAGAAATTGCTGCCTTCCTTCGGAATTACGTATTCCAAAACGGACTCTCCTCCGTTCAGCTCAGCGTTTTGATTCTGCATATACAGCGCGTCGCCGGAATAAGCGACCGTAAACGCATAGGAGCCCTGAATCATTTTGTCCTTCAGAATATCGACGCCGTATTCGGCCACCAGCGGTTTCTGCTCGATCAATGCCTGGGCCGCTTCATTAATCTCAGACTCATTTGTCGTATTCATGCTGTAGCCGAGCTTTTTCAGCGCCACCGCCATGGAATCGCGCATGGAATCAAGCATCAGAATCTGTCCTTTATATTTTTCGTTCCAGAGAATGGACCAGCTGTCGACGACATCATCGACCTTTTCTTTATTGTAGAGAATGCCGAGCGTACCCCACATGTACGGAACGGAATATTTATTTTCGGGATCATAGCTTGTATTCTTATACGCCTCCCCAATATAATGATAATTTTCCAACTGCGTCATATCGATTTCCTTCAGACGGTTTTCCTTGATCAGACGTTCGATCATGTAATCGGACGGAATCAGCACGTCATACGGAATGTTGCTGCTGACAAGCTTTTGATACATTGCCTCGTTTGTGTCGAAAACCTCATACACGACTTCATATTCCGGATATGCCGTTTCGAATTTTTCGATTGTTGTATCCGCAATATAATCTCCGCAGTTAAAAACATACAGCTTCGTCTTAGCGGCGCCGACGCTTACGGGAACGCAGCTAAGCAGCAGGACGACGGCTGCCGCGACCGTAAAGATACGGGTAAAAAGGGAAGAACATTTGCGCATTTCAAGCGACCTCCTTGGTGGTTTTTTTATTTCTTAAATTCGTGATAAGCAGAAGGATAAACACCATGACGAAGATGAACGTCGAAAGTGCATTGACTGTCAGCGGAACCGCCCGCTTTGTCATCGTATTAATATATACCGAAAGCGTAACGAAGCCGGGGCCCGAGGTGTAATAACTGATGATAAAGTCGTCAAATGACATCGTAAACGCCAGCAGCGCACCAGAGAAGATGCCGGGCAGAATGTCTGGCAGGATCACCTTGCGGAACGCAAGCGCCGGAGTGGCGCCCAGGTCTAACGCTGCTTCGTAAACGCTTTTGTTCATCTGGCGGATCCTTGGCAGGATCGAAAGCACTACATACGGCACGTCGAAAATCACATGCGCGATCAGCAGCGTCGTAAAGCCCAGAGAAAACGACAGGAATACGAAGAAAAACATCAGAGAAACGCCCGTTATGATTTCAGCGTTCAGCATCGGGATATTCAAAAGCTTCATGGAAATGCTTTTGTTGATAGGGGACATTTTTGCAATGATAAAAGCGATATACGTACCGAGCACCGTGGCGATGACAGAGGCGCAAAACGCGACGAGCAGCGTGTTGCGCAGCGCGATGAGCATCTCTTTATTTTGGAACATTTCAACGTACCATTGCGTGGAAAATCCAGTAAAATCAGCGCGCGTTTTTCCACTGTTAAAGGAAAACAAGATCATTACAAAGATCGGGGCGTATAAAAAGAGCAGTATGATGACGAGATAGAAACGCTTCAGAAATTTCACAGCAAACCTCCGTTCTCCGCACCGTCGTTATCGAACCTGCTGAAGATCGACATGCAGATAAAGACAATAATCATTAATATGAAAGAAATTGCGGCGGCCATATTGTTTACGCCTCCGGAGCTGTTGGCGTTTCCGTTGATTTGAAATTCGATCAGGCTTCCGATCGTCCAGACTTTATTGTTCAGAAGCTGCGGAATTACGAACGTTGTAATACAGGGCACGAAAACCATTGTAATTCCGGAAATGATTCCGGGAACGGTCAGCGGCAGAAGAATTCGGCGAAATACCGTCAGCGTATTCGCGCCGAGATCCCGTGCGGCCTCGATTACTCTGCGGTCGACTTTCAGGATCGAAGTATAAACGGGCAGAATCAGGAAGGGCAGGAAGTTGTAAACCATTCCGATGATGATTGCGCCCTCTGTGCCGGTGATGCTTCCGGAGATCAGTCCCAGCTTCTGGAAAAATTTTGTAATGATTCCCTGCTCGTTGATCAGAGAGGCGAGGGCATACGTCCGAATCAGAAAATTCATCCACATGGGCAGCAGAAACAAAACGGCTACAAAGTTTCTTCGACGTTCTTCCATATTTGCCAAAATAAACGCCAGCGGATAGCCGATAATCAGACATATTATTGTACTGATCAGAGCATATTCCAGAGAACGCAGCATCGCGTCAAGATATTGGCCATTCGTGACGGCCTCTTTCAGGTACGTCATCGTAAAATGAACGCTCCCGTCCGCGTGGACTTCAAAGACCGCGTAGAAGAAAACCATCAGGAGAGGGACGACCGTGAAAATAACGAGCCACAGATAAACCGGCACGCATTTTAATGCATTATTGATCCTCTTCGACAATTTCGCTGATCTCCTCTCTCTTCTTGATTTTTATTTTGTCCTTTGGAATATAGAGCTTGATTTTCTGGCCGATTGCGACTTTTTGATACGTATGGACGACGAGCGTGATATCGCCGCATTTTACCTGGAGCTCGAAATCGTCGCCTTTATACTTGAACGTTTCTACTTCTCCCTCGAAGACGTTTTTCTCGTCTTCCGGCGCCGTCTTGCCGTCCTGCTCCGGCGGAACGGAAGCCTTTTCCTTGCCGGAGGCCGGCGTGGCCCCCGCGGGCAGGATCACTTCGATATCCTGCGGCAGCACATATACGTTTACCGTTTCTTCATCCTCAAATTCCGCGGCGGACCGATTGCCGGAGGAAAGCGCGTATTCAAGCGTCGTATTTCCAATGTCCACCTGGTTCTTCGGCAGAATCCAGCCGGTCAGAACATTGAAGGGGATCCGCATGATCTGAATGTCGAACGGCGCGATATTCATCCCGACCTCCGTCCCGGGCGGCGTCATTTTTGTACTGTGTACCTTCCAGCGAAATCCGTCTGCCTCAACGATCATTTCGTAATGAACGCCTTTGAAAAGCGTACTGGTGACGGTTCCCCTCAGCATGCCGTCTTCCGGGGCGCTGAAGCGGATATCCTCGGGGCGAATGACGACGTCTACGTCCTCTTCCTTATCGAAGCCTGTATCCACGCATTCAAACTGGCGTCCCGCAAACTCGCATAAGCAGTCGCGGAGCATGACGCCGGAAAGAAGATTGCTTTCTCCGATAAATTGAGCGACGAATGCGTTGGCCGGTTCGTTGTAAATGTCGGATGGAACGCCGATCTGCTGAATGACGCCGTTGTTCATTACAACGATCGTATCGGACATCGTAAGCGCTTCCTCTTGATCGTGGGTTACATAGATAAATGTAATTCCCGTTTTTTGCTGAATCGCTTTCAGCTCGAACTGCATTTCCTTCCGGAGCTTCAGATCCAAAGCTCCAAGCGGCTCGTCTAGCAGAAGCACCTCCGGCTCGTTGACGATAGCTCTGGCAATTGCGATTCGCTGCTGCTGACCGCCGCTGAGAGAATCCGGCATCCGTTTCTGAAATCCGCTCAGTTCCACGAGCTCCAGCACATCCCGGACCTTTTCCCGAATCTGCTTTTCCGGAAGCTTCTTAATCCGGAGGCCGAATGCAATATTTTCATAAACGTTCATATGCGGAAACAGGGAATATTTTTGAAATACGGTATTTACCTTTCTCTTGTGAGGAGGGAGGTCGGTGATATCGACATTGTCAAACAGAACGCGTCCGGAATCCGGCTTTTCAAATCCGCTGATGATTCTCAGCGTAGTCGTTTTGCCGCAGCCGCTCGGACCGAGCAGCGTAATAAATTCGTTTTTCCGGATATAGAGCGTCAGGTCCTTTATCACTTCCGTGTCGCCGTAGCTTTTTGTGATGTTGAATAGATCGATGATATGCTGTGACATTGTGTGTTCTCCTTTTGTATAACAGGCTTAAAAGCTTGGCGGCGTGGAAATCCATAAAAATTTTGCTGGCCGTTCGTTTTGATTTTCTATGAAATGCGTCTTTTCCGGATCGAAACAGAAGCTTTCTCCTTTTTGGATTTTATAGACCGCATCTCCGAGATGCAGGACGAGAGAGCCCTCCAGCACATATCCGAATTCTTCGCCTTCATGCGGATCATGCGTGTCAGAACGGCCGCCTCCCGACAGCGTAACAAGGATCGGCTCCATTTTATTCTTCTGCGCGTTCGGGATCACCCATGTGATCCTGCGCCCCTGTCCCTCGTTTTCGCTTGTAAAATAATCTTCCTTGCCGAAAACGATTTTTTCGTCGACGGACTCGCTGAAAAAATCGCGCAGGTTCGTGCCGAGACATTCCAGAATATCTACAAGCGTGGCGATCGACGGAGAGGTCTGTTCGCTTTCTACTTGAGAAATAAAGCCCTTTGAAAGCTCGCTTCTGTTCGCAAGCTCCTCCTGCGTGAGTCCGTTTTTGATTCGCAGCTCTCTGATTTTGCTGCCTATTGCGAAGCCCGGCATACGGAATCCTCCGTTCTGATTATTTTTCCGAAAAGAGACGAAAAGGGATGTTTTGCAAAAGTAAACTTTTCGTTTAGATTCACTAAACACGCGAGTGCAATTATAGCAAAAAAAAGACGCCTGTCAATATGTATTTTGTGCGAACAAAAAGATTCAAAAAAAAGCTTGCGGATTAGATAACGAAGGCTTATTATGATGAATAAATGATAAAATGAATTAAAAAAATATTATGTAAGGAGGAATGGAAATGAAAAAAAGTAAATTATTTTCTGCTTTTATTGCATTTGTTGTTGCGGCGGTCTGCCTTACTCCCGGCAGCGCTTCCGCGCGCTCGTTTACATTAAACGGGGGAACGCTGAATTCTGATGGGATAAGAGAATTTCAATACGGCAGCACGATATCGTTTTCAGTATCAGGATATACCCCGAATGACTGGATCGGTATTTATTATGCTCACGATTTCGAATTTCTGGAGAGACATGCCTGTCGGGCGGCGGAAACGATTAATACGTGGAGCTATGTCGATTCGGCGGTTATGACGGTCGGCGCGGACTGGAAGCCCGCTTCTTTGTATGAAAGCAGGTACGGGCAGATCTCCGCAATCGACGGCGCAGGCAATCTTTCCGTGGGAAGCTATGTGGCGGTTTACATGACGACTTCCGGCGGCAGCGATTATTATGAACCGTTTGACGTCGACGGACGCATTTATTTTGACATCGTGCCGGACGGTCCGTTCCTTTCCTTGAGCAAATCGGTGTTTGCCCCGGGAGAACGGATCGACCTGCAGTACGGAGGAATTGGTAAAAACAATACATGGGTTGCAATTTATTCAGACGATGCGGGGTTTGCTCCGGGCTCGCAGTATCAAGAACGCAGCGCCACGCAGCCGTCGCTCCAGTATGTCTACATCGGAGGAGAAGCCGCGTCGGAAACCATCCCTTTTAATCAGCTGGATTTGGCGGAGGTCTCCGGTTATACAAGGGATATTACCGGCAACGATACGGCCTTCAGCGAAACGAAGACGATCTTTTACAGAGACGATAATCAAAACGGCACAGACGACAGCATCGTGCTGCCGGCCGGGAATTACCATGCTGTGGTTTTAGGCGGCGCAAGCTTCTATGACGTGATTCCCACGACGGGATATATCGGAGGAAGCGCCGTCCCACAGAGCAATTATATTCCGTTCTGCGTTGAAGATACGGGAATCACTGTGGAAATCGATGAACCGCAGTTTACTGTAAATCTGATTGGAGATACGTATGCAGACGGCGACTGGGTCGCCATATATAGGCGTGGGGAAACGCCCGGCAGCAACGGCTGCACGTCGCTTCTGTGGTGGTATATTAATAACGACACCAAACACATCACATGGCCGGAGGACAGCCAAATTGCAAACGAATCCGTTTGGACGGTCCTTCCCGGCTCCGGCGCCAGCAATGGCGTCACCGGCTATAATGGGAATACGGAACCCAATCGGGCGGATTCCTATTTTCTGGCGGAAAACGGAACGCTGAAGCCCGGCAATTATTCGGCTGCGGTGCTCGACGAAAATTATAATGTGAAGCAGGGCTATTCCGTCTTCGATTTTACGATCCGCCCGTCGGAAAACAGCTCCGTGCAGCCTTCTAACGTTTCTTATCAGCTTGAAAATTCTTATCCGGGCTGGGCGGACGGTACCATTACGGTAACGGCAAGCGATTCCAGTTATATTTCCGGCTTTTCGCTTTTCTGGGGAACCGGTACGGGCCCGCTTCCCGGATACAGCGATCCGTTTGGAATGGCGCTCAAAACGGCCGAAGGAACCTATGTATACGAGGTTCCAGAGGGGCTTGTGATCCCGCAGGGCGCGACGCATTTATGGGTATATAATAATGACAATGCGGAAAAATGTGCTGCAATTACAATTCCTGCGCACGATGCGATGCCCTCCGTGTCAAATCCGCTTTATACGTTTTCTGTTCTTTCCGATATTCATGTTGCCGCGGACAAAACCATACAATGCGCAAACCTTTCCAGCGCATTGAGCTATATCAAAAATAACACGCAGTCTTCGGCTGTCATTACGGTGGGAGATAACGTTGATAACGGAACGGAAAGCGCGTGGTCCGTCTTCAATACCATTCGAAATCAATATATTTCCTCCAGTCTGCCGATGTACTGCGCGATCGGAAATCATGAATGGAAAGACGCAAACGGCGTTTCGAGCAGCACGGCGGCGCTGGACAGCGAATATACGGCAAGATTTAAAAATAATGCCGTGGCGGGCGCTTCCGGAGCAGCGGCTCCCGATCATGTTTACTATTCTTTTCAGAGGAGCGGCTGCAAATTCATTCTGCTCGGCTCAGAAGGCCAGGCCTCTCTGCCTTCCGGAACGGCGCGGGAACACGCATATCTCTCGCAGACGCAGATCAGCTGGTTCCAGAATGAAGTGAATGCGGCAAAAGCAGCTGATCCGGACCAGCCGATTTTCGTATTTCTTCATCAGCCTTTGAAAAATACGGTTTCCGGTTCTCTGGAAGCGTCAAATCCCGTAATTCAGGACTGGTGGGGGGTTAGCGGAGACACGGCGGAAGCGCAGCTCCGCAGCGTCATCGAAAGCAATACGAATGTGCTGCTCTTTACCGGGCATACGCACTGGGAATTTCATTCCCGCAGCCCGATCCTGCTTGACGGAGACAAGGCCTCCGGATACATCAATACCGCCTCCGTTGGATATTTATGGAATGACAACAACCTCGATGAATACAGCGTCGATGGAAGTCAGGGGTATATTGTAGAGCTGCACGACGGTTTTATTTATCTGCGTGGGCGCGATTTTGCAAAAAATACGTGGAATCAGGGAACGCAGTATCTCCTTCCGATCAGAACCGCAGTCTCGGGAGGCGCAGACTGAGCACGCTTCGGTTATGTAATTTTAACTTGCATTTTGCCTGCGCCGTTGTATAATGAGAAAGATATGAATAGTATCATTTAAATTATATTACGATATAAGGAGATGTTCATTATGCCATTGGTCACATCAAAGGAAATGTTTAAGAAGGCTTATGAAGGCGGATATGCGATCGGCGCCTTTAACGTCAACAACATGGAAATCATCCAGGGAATTACGGAGGCGGCAAAGGAAGAAAACGCGCCTTTGATTCTTCAGGTTTCCGCGGGCGCCAGAAAATATGCGAATCATACGTACCTCATGAAGCTTGTGGAAGCTGCGATTATTGAAACGGGACTTCCGATCTGCCTGCACCTTGACCACGGTGATACGTTTGAACTGTGCAAGTCCTGTATCGACGGCGGATTTACGTCCGTTATGATCGACGGCTCTCATCATTCGTTTGAAGACAATATCGCGCTCACAAGACAGGTCGTCGATTATGCGCACGCAAAAGGGGTAACGGTAGAAGGAGAGCTTGGCCGTCTCGCCGGAATTGAGGACGCGGTCAACGTATCGGCTGAGGACGCTTCTTATACGAACCCGGCGCAGGTTCAGGAATTTGTTGAAAGAACGGGCGTGGATTCTCTTGCGATTGCAATCGGGACGAGCCATGGCGCCTATAAATTTAAACCCGGTCAGAAGCCGCAGCTCAGATTCGACATTCTTGAAGAGGTAGAAAAGAGACTTCCTGGCTTCCCGATCGTTCTGCACGGAGCTTCTTCCGTCATTCCGGAATATGTTGAGACCATCAACAAATACGGCGGAAAGATGCCCGACGCGATCGGCATTCCGGAAGATATGCTCAGAAAAGCGGCTTCTATGGCAGTCTGCAAGATCAACATTGACTCCGACCTCCGCCTTGCGATGACGGCTGCGATCAGAGAGCATTTTGCGAAAGCTCCTTCGGATTTCGATCCGAGACAATATCTGAAGCCGGCAAGAGAAAACATCAAAAAGCTTGTTAAGCATAAACTTGTTGATGTGCTCGGCTGCAATAACAAAGCATAATTGAAAGACACAGGAGGATTCGGGAACATATGGAAAAACTTGTTGGCGCTGCCATATTCGGACAGTCCGGCGGCCCTACGTCGGTAATCAACGCGAGCGCTGCGGGCGTAATCATCACGGCGCTGAAACAGGACTGCATTACAAAGGTATACGGAGCCGCGCATGGCATAAAAGGAATGCTGGAAGAAGAATTCTACGACATGTCGAAGGAGGATCCGTATGAGCTGGAGCTGCTTAAGACGACGCCTTCTTCCGCGCTTGGCTCTGTACGCTATAAATTGAAAAACGCCGAAGAGGATCCCACGGATTACCTGCGGCTTCTGGAGGTATTCAAAAAGTACAACATCCGCTATTTCTTCTATAACGGCGGAAACGATTCCATGGATACCTGCAATAAAATCAGTAAATTCATGCAGAACTCCGGTTATGACATGCGGGTTATGGGCGTGCCGAAAACAATCGATAACGATCTGTTCGGTACGGACCACTGCCCCGGGTACGGAAGCGCTGCGAAATATGTGGCGACTTCTACGATGGAAATTTATCATGACGCCAGAGTGTACGATACCGGCATGGTATGCGTGCTTGAAGTCATGGGACGCCATGCGGGATGGCTTACTGCAGCGACGGCTTTGGCGGGAATTAAAGGCCAGGGGCCCGATCTGATCTACGTACCGGAGCTTCCGTTCAGCCGGGAGCAGTTCCTTGACGACGTTTCGCGTATTTACCGGCAGAACGGAAAGGTTATCGTAGCCGTTTCGGAGGGCGCGCAATATGCGGACGGACAGTTCGTCGCAGACAGCGGCGTAAGAGACGCGTTCGGACATGCCCAGCTGGGCGGCGTAGCAACGACGCTCGCGAATCTTGCAAAAGAAAAAATCGGCTGCAAGGTACGAGGCATCGAATTCAGCCTGCTTCAGAGATGTGCTGCGCACTGCGCTTCTCTTACCGACGTAAACGAAGCGTATATGGCGGGAGAAGCCGCGGTCCTGAATGCAGTGGAAGGAAAGACCGATTACTGCGTCGGATTTGAACGGAGCAATGAAGGCGGCTACCACTGCGGCGTTAAGCTCATTAGACTGGACGACGTCGCCAATACGGAAAAAAAGCTTCCCAGAGAGTGGATCAATCAGGAAGGAAATTTCGTAACGCAGGAGTATATCGATTATGCGCTGCCGCTGATTCAGGGGGAATCCTGCCCTCCGATGGAAGACGGCCTGCCGAGATTTGCAAAGCTTGCGAAAAGAAAGGCCTGAGCCATTTATTTTCGCAGCCTGCTGAGAACAATACCGAACGCGAGAACAAGCTCGCAAAGAAGCAGCACCGATATCAGAACAAAGATATCGGTGTTTTCTTTTATGGCTTTATAAAAAATATTGATGGTCTTACTTTCGGAATGAATGCTGTTTCCGGCAATCAGCCTGACTTTATGGACGCTTCCGTCCTTCAACAGATAATTTGCCGTACCGATCAGGGAGCCCTCTTCGATCGGCGGAGAAAGCTCGTCCAGAGAGAGCGCCTTTCCAGCGCCGGAAGGGGAGGCATTATTATCCAATACGGTGTAGCTGACGGTTTCCACATAGTTTGTCACGTCGACCGGCATCATGCAGTAACACGTTTCTCCCGCCTGCAGAAACAGCTCGCTTCCCCCGATCTCTGCCGTAACGACAAGCTCCTGCCGATTTATCAGCGCCGTCTTTTTGAAATTCGTAAGCGCATTTTCAATCTGACTGTTTCCCATGTCATAGGCGGCATCGTCTGAAATTCCCGAAAGAATCAGAACCAGCCTTACGGAAGGCGTCTGGTCTGCCGCGCCGCTGCTGATATAGAACATCGTCGTACCTAACGCGTTTGCGCTGTCGTAAACGGTATAAGCCCCTGCGATCAGAGAGGCGTTCGGAAAGGCGTTGCTTGTTACCATGCGGCATTCATTTAATACCGCCGTTCCGCCCCAGATATGCGCGGCAGAGCAGGCGGCGGCGTTCCGAAACTGCGCGTTCGACATGGCATAGGTCCAGAACAGAGACATATCGGATACCGTAGTACGCTGCAGCTGATCTGCGGCTCCGTCCGGATTCGTAAAATATGTGTTTGCCATACCGAGCTCGCCTGCCTTCTGATTCATCAGAGAAACGAAATATTCGGTATTTGGATTGACCTGTTTTGCGAGAAGACGGGCAGCGTTGTCGGCGCCGCAAAGGATAACTGATTTGATGAGGTGATCTACCATATATTGATTTGATGCAAACAGTGAATACCGTCCCGATAAGGAAACGCTGTCCTCGGAGGGAGTTATGTAATCCGTAACGGAGATCGACGGATTTTCCAGCACGAGAAGGCACGTCATCAGACGCGCCAGCAGCGTACAGTCCGCCGAAAGCTCCGTATTTTGCTTTAAAAGCGTCTGCTTCGTATCACATTCATAGACCATATAAGAGATCCCTGCGGATTCGTTGGATGGAAGGGTGTTTGCAAAAAAAGCGTAAGCCGCGCCGCTTCCGGAGAAAAGAACCGTAAGCGCAATACAAATCGCGGCGGCAGCTTTGAGTGTGTTTTTCAAATAGGTGACGGCCCGTATCATTTGTGAAATCCTTCGGCAAAACAAAATCTTATTATTTTGAAACAGAGTATATCATATCTGCAGGAGGAATGCCAAAAAATTTTTATGGAAAAAACTTCAAACTTTTTTCCATTCCTTTTCTCGAGCAGATTCGACGCTCTCGGGTTGACAAAGAAAAACCGAATGATTATACTGTACGCAGTAATTTCATATTACTACTTTACATAGGAGGTTTTAATCATGAAGAAAAAAATCATGGCTTTGGTGCTTGTAGCTGCGCTGGCCATCTCTGCAATGAGCATGCTGGCTGTACAGGCGGCAGGGATTGAAGTAACGGTTGACGGCGCTGAATTTACGGTGACGGTTTCCGGCGAGACCGACGAGTTGGACTGGGTCGGCATCTATAAGGAAGGAGAACAATACGGCGAGGGCGAAGGCACCGTTACGTCGCTTATTTGGTGGTATATCAACGATACTACAAAAACGGTTAACTGGCCGGAGGACAAGGCCGCTGCAGATACATCGATCGGCGAAGGCGGAAATTCCGCAGGCAACAGAGTTGCGGAGCTCAATCCGAATTCTATGCTGAAGCCGGGCAAATATTATGCGGTTGTGCTTGACAACGGCGGATATGAGCCGGTAGCTGGCATCGATCCTTTCGAGTTTGAAATCACAGCGGATTCCACCGTTGATACGACGGTTTACACAGAGGAAGCCGATTTCCAGATGAGCATCGATTCCATCGGCGGCAGCGCGCCGGCCAACGCTCCCCTTGGCGGAACCGAATTTGCCGTACAGGGTGATTATACGTTTGGACAGGATACCGGAATTTCCGGATGGGTCGCTGCAGAAAACGGTATTGAAAAATATCAGTACAGCACCGACGGCGAAACGTGGAGAGATGTAACGTCCTGCACGATTTCGGCAAGAGACGATGTTACTGCCGCCGGAATGCCTTATGAAAGCGGCCATTCCACCGCGGGCTTCGATATTACCATTGCCGGCACGGCGGATATGGAAACATTATATATCCGTGCGATTACCAAGGATTCTAAGGTTGTCAACTTCTTCGCCCTTACGACCGGAAGCGCAGAAGACGTTACGGCTCCGGTTCTTGACACCGAGGGCGGAAACGACAACAATGATGATAATAACAACAATAACAATAATAACGACAATGAGCAGAACACCGACACGGGCGATGCCTCTTATCTTGCCGTCGTCGTTGCGATGGCCGCTGTTCTTGCAACGGTAGTCCTCAAAAAGAAAAGCGCGAGAGTTTAATCTGAACAGATCGCGGACTTGAAGAAAAACAAACGCTGCCGTCCCGGATGATTTCAAGGAAAGCCGGGACGGCTTTTTATTTCCGCGTCAAGGGGGGAGGCGTATGCCAGATGGCCGAATTTTAAATCCGGAACAGCAGGCGGCGGCGTCGCATTATACGGGACCGGCGCTTACGCTGGCGGGACCGGGCAGCGGGAAGACGACAGTGCTGACAGAAAGAACGCTATATCTCGCTCGAAGAACGCGTGCGCCGGATCGGATTCTTTCCGTTACATTTACGAACGCAGCGGGAGAGGAGATGCGAAACCGTTACCAAAAAGCGGCCGCCCAATTTTTGCCGGAATCGCGAGAAACGGCCGCTCCCACGTTTCAAACGGTTCACAGCTTCTGCAACGGCCTGCTTCGGAGCTATGAAATGCTTGCCGGCATATGCCGCAGAAGAATCGAGGGGGAAAAAGACGAAAAGACGGAGCTTCTCAAGCAAATCTATTTTGAAATCAACGGAGAAGCGGCCGAAGCATACGTTTTAAATCAGATCACCCGGAGGCAGGGCGGAGAAGAAGCCGAAATTAAAAATATAAAAAGGATCATAGCGGCATATGAACGGTATAAAAGAGAGCACGGATTGATCGACTTCGATGACATGATCGCCCTTGCCGCTGAAATTCTGCATTCCGACGGCCCTCTGCAGCGGCAGATCCGAGAAGCATATCAGGAACGGCTTCTCTTTATACAGGCCGATGAGGCCCAGGATCTGACGGAGACGCAATTTGAAGTTCTTCGGATCGTCGCGGCGCCAAGAAGAAATTTATTTGTGGTGGCCGATGACGATCAAAGCATATACGGTTTTCGCGGGGCGTCTCCGAGCTGCCTCCGCGCCTTTTACAAAAGCCAGCCCGACTGCCGACTATACCGCCTCAGCAGAAATTATAGATCCATACAGAATCTTGTAAAGATTTCCGAACGATTTATTTCCGTCAATACCGATCGTTTTGAGAAAAAGCCGTACAGCAAAAAGGAACCGGGCGCTTTGCCGCGCATACGAGCGTGCGGCGGCAGTCTGATGCAGATCAAGTTTCTCCGCAAAGAAATTGCCGTACTGGCGCGCAGAGAGCCGGAGCTGACCGTCGGAATCTTATATCGCAATAATATTTCCGGTCTTTTAACCAGCGCGTTCCTGACAAAAACGGGAATTGCGCATGAGCTGCAGGGCGGACTTCCGGAAACGCATTCGATTCCGTATGTAGATGAGGTCCTGAAAGAAGTCAGAAACGGGGAGCGTATGGGCGGACGGATTCTGCCCCGGCCTGCTGAAACATTTCGCCGTCTCCTGGAAAACGGCCTGGAACGGCAGTTTGAAGCATACTGCAGACAGACGAGGCAGCATCTGCGCTATAAAGACGCGGTGCTGTCTTTTCTGCTTTATTTGTGCAGCGCTTGCGATTCGTACCGCGAGGCCGTCTCCTTGCTTGATCAACTGGACGCCCGAGGCGGCTGCTGCAGAAAGGCGTCAATTTGCCTGTCTACCGTACATTCGGCAAAAGGACTGGAATATGATGCGGTATTTGTCATTGATGCCGTTATGGGGGAGTTTCCCGGAAGCGGCGCGGTTTCCGGAAAACTGCTTGAAGAAGAACGCCGGCTTTTTTATGTGGCGCTGACACGTGCGCGGAAATATTTTTACGTGACGTATCCCTTGACAAGAGGAATCAGCGCTTCTCCCGGGACAAGCGAGCAGGAAAGCATTTTTGTATCCGAGCTTAGAACGTGTCTCCGGACGTTACGCCAGAGGGAGATTACTTGACGAAAGACATGCTTCGGGTTATAGTATTACACGTTTAGAATATATGGACTTATGTGGAATACAAAGGGTTGAAGCAGATGAAATTCAGACTTGACTATACCAAAAAAGGCAGCGAGGAAGTTGTAGACCGACTTTCTGTCTATATTGAAAAATGGAGACTCCGGAAGCTGCGCGAGCAGAGGCGAAGACAACCCGCAGTTTACGAGGCTCGAAAACGCAATACGCACAAAATTGTGGCAGACCAGGCCGCTCAAAGGTCTGCTGCCCAAACGGCCAGGCCGAAAAGGCCCGCTTCTACGGCACGCCGGAACGTTTCTCGCCGAAAAGAAAAGCTCGGCACCAAAAAGGTTCTCTCGCGCGTTGGAATTTCCGTGCTTACCTTTTTGCTTGCGATTGTTCTGCTTGCAGTTGCCGTTGATCTCGTCGTGCTGTATGGACCGTCGAAGGCTGCGCGGGACCGTTTTGTTCTGACCGTAACAGAAACAAGCGCGGGAAAGTTTTTGGCCACCTGGTTTTTGTCCGACGAGACGGTTCGGGAGATTGTTGAGGGAAACGCCGTAATCGACAGCGGCTCGACCACCGATACGACGCTGATCAAGCTTCCGGAGGAGAATCCGGGAACGGATCCGGAAAATCCCGGACAGACTACGGATCTGAACAGCATAGAGCTAATTGATATCGAGGGGAAAACGTATAAGGGAAAATTGCTGATCGTGCAGAATCCCAAACGAGTATATATCGGCACCCCCGCCGCATACGGAACGGATCGCGAGGGCGTTTCGACGATCGATATGGTTCGGAACGCAAACGCGCTGTACGGAGTGAACGGCGGCGGATTTTACGATACCGGAAAGGGCAATGGCGGCGTCCCTACAGGACGTGAAAATTCGGATGGAATTGTAATTTCGAAGGGAGAGCTTCTGTGGGGCTCTCGAAACCAGGAATATGAGATCATAGGGATCAACCGGCAGGGAATTCTGGTGCTTGGAAAAATGACGGGGCAGGAAGCGCTGGACAGCGGTATTGTAGAGGCGCTGAATTTCGGACCGTATCTCGTTATGAACGGAGAAGCCTGCGAGGTCGGCGGCTTTACGGAGGCCGGACTGAATCCGCGGACCGCGATCGGTCAGCGGGCCGACGGCGCGTTCCTGATCTTAACCATTGACGGAAGACAGCCGTCGAGCATGGGGGCAACGTATGAGGACCTGATCGAAATTATGATGAATTACGGAGCGGTAAACGCGGCCAATCTGGACGGCGGATCCTCCACCTATATGGTGCAGAATTCAGAAACAGAAAACAACCCGCAGATTATTACGCAGTGTGCATCTCTTTACGGACCGAGAAAAATGGCGACTTCAATTCTGGTCGGAAGAGTCGATCAGATCAACACGCAATATGAATGACGGAAAGAGGCGCGCAAAATGGGTAAGCTGAGAACGCTGATCAAGACATCAAAATTCTGGAAAATATATTTTGGCATAATCGGGGGCTTTCTTTGCCTTCTGGCGATCGGGCTGATTGTGTTTTCCGTATGGCTTTCGGATTATGAAAACAGTCAGAATACGGTCGAAGTGGACAAGGTGCTGTCTCTGTTTGAAAACAAACAATATTCGGAGATTATTGCCAAAACCGACGTGGTCATGACCGGCTTTGCGGATCGGGAAACTTACGAAGCAAAGCTGAAAGAGGCCGCGGAGGGCAAGGAGATCACTTATGTAAAAGCGTTTTCATACGACCGCTTCGCAAGTCCTTCCTATATTATAAGAGCGGACGGAGAAGATTTGTGTAAGGTAACGCTGAAGCAATCGTCCGAAAAGAGCAAATTCGGCTTTAGCCTGTATGAATTTGACTATATTTCGGAATTTTCCTTTGCGGAGGTCAACGTAGTGTTCCTGGCACCAGAGGGAGCCGTGCCGTATATTGACGGGAAGGCAGTAGATGATATTTTCCGGAAAACCCTGGCGAAGGACCAGCCGGGAAGCTCTCAGTACACGCTGACCTCGGATGCTTTGGTCATCAACCGCTATGAGGTGTGCGGACTCCTCTCTGAGCCCGGCTCTGTAGAGGTGCGGAACCAGGAGGGCGCCGCGCTTGCCCTGCAGACAAACAGCAGCAATGAGATCGTTGCCGAGCCGCTTGACATAACGATCCACGCACCGGCTGATTTTACCGTAACGGTAAACGGCGTCCGTCTCGGTGCGCAGCATATGACCGGTCAGTCAGAGGAAAACGAATCGATTCGATATATGCTGAACGAAGAAGATAAAAATGCGCTGAGCCTGTTCAACACATATCGGGTAGAACAGCTGACACAGGAGCCGGAGGTCACAGTGGAGGATTCCGCCGGAAATCCTATAGAATGTACGTATAATTCCGAAACGAGAACGTTCGACGTCGGTTTCAAGGTATTCACGCTGCAGATTCCTTCAAATTATACAGTTGTCGTGAACGGCACGGAAATCACGGGCTCCGAAAACTGGCTTGCAGAGAAAAATCAGGAAATTACGGAGCTGAAGAATATCCCGGAGGAGCTTTTTGCCAAGCCGTATATGAATCTCTATAAAGTGGCTGTGCTTTCCGGCGGCCTTGAAATAGAAGCGAAAAATTTTGCCGGCGAAACGGTGCCTCTGGAGTATGATGAGAGCAGCATGACATATTCGGGAAATTTCGCGGTTTCGGAATCGATTCAGGGGGAATATACGCAGATTGCGATAGACGGAGCGAAGACCTACGCCGGATTCATGTCGAACGATATTTCAATGAGCTCGTTTTTATCCCGAATCATAAAGGGAACGCAGATGTATCAGGATATGAGCGAATACCGTCAGTATTGGTATACGGATCACGATTCCACGGCCTTTGAAAACGTGGAAGCATACGATCTGCGGGTGTACGGAGAAAATTGCTTCTCGTGCGCGGTCTATTTTGATTACTGGATTTACGGGCAGCGCGGCAAGCCGGATTTTCAGCAGAAGCTGGAAACCAATACGAGAATTTGGTATGTAAGAACGAACGGAAGCTGGTACATGGCGGATATTGAAATTTTCGACCGCAACAGCTGATTACCCGCGGAGCTTTGCAAAATATTCTCTAAGGAGCGATTCGCATTCGCTCCTTTTTATTCCTCCGTATCCCTTTACGGCCGGATACAGCAGGTTGTAAACGGTACCGGCGGCGCCTTCCCGCAGATTATAAGCTCCGAAATACAGCTCGGAGATCCGGGCGGCGCGCAGAGCACCCGCACACATCGGACAGGGCTCCAGCGTTACAAACATCCTGCAGCCGGCAAGATACCGGCTGCCTGTCACAGCCGCCGCCGTATCCAGCGCGCACAGCTCTGCGTGCCCCGTGATTCGGTTCGCGGTTTCTCTGGTGTTGGAGGCGGAGGCGATGATTTCATTTCCCCGTACGATGACGCATCCTACGGGGATTTCACACGGAGCTTCCTCCAGAGAACGATATGCGCGTTCCAGTGCTTTGCCCATAAAGAACCATATATCTGACACAGTTTGTTTACACACCTCTACTACAATAAACGATGGCGATACGTTCAGAGCGGAAATTAAATTTGCTCTTGTCCGTTTCTTGTATTATAATCAAACGGCATGACATCGTGCAACCGTATATTTTCAGAGAATGATAGGGTGTTATCATGATAGAAATGGAACCAAAGCAGCCCGGCGAGCGGTATACTTTTCAGGAATTATATCATATTATTGAGCTCCTGCGCTCACCGGAGGGATGCCCGTGGGACAGGGAACAGACGCATGAATCGCTTATAAAGCCGATGCTTGAGGAAGCTTACGAGGCCGTAGACGCCATTGAGAAAAAAAGTCCCGAGAAGCTCTGCGAGGAGCTTGGAGACGTGCTTCTGCAAGTCATTTTTCATACGATTCTGGCAAAGGAAGAAGGAAGCTTTGCGTTTGAAGACGTAACGGACCGCTGCGCGCGCAAAATGCTGTTCCGCCATTCGCATGTCTTCGGCGGCGATGCGGCGGCAACGGCGGGCGAGGCGCTGTCTAACTGGGAAAGCCGGAAATTGGAAGAAAAAGGCTTCTCCTCTTTGCGTCAGGATCTGGAGGATATTCCGAATGTATTGCCGGCTCTGATGCGGGCGCAGAAGGCCGCAAAGAAAATCAGAAAGGCCGGATCCGATCGGGAAGAGCTCCCCCCGCTCGCTTCCGAACAGGAGCTCGGAGCGGCGCTCTACCAAATCTGCAGGCAGGCCGACCGTTCCGGCTTGGATGCGGAAATTGCTCTGAAGCATTATCTCGAAGGAGTGATCCAAAATGAGAATTGATAAATTTTTAAAAGTAGCCCGAATCATTAAACGTCGAACCGTAGCCAATGAAGCCTGCGACGCAGGACGCGTGTCCGTGAACGGCAGAGCCGCAAAGGCCGGCACGGAGATCAAACCCGGCGATATCGTGGAGGTCTCTTTTGCGGGAAACAAAACGAAATTTGAGATCCTGAGCGTATCGGAAACCGTCCGGAAGGACGATGCGAAGGACTTGTATAGAATCATTACGGATTGAATACGGAGGCATATATGAAGAAACATACGAAACTCATCGCGCTGGTTCTCTCCTGCGCCATGACATTCACTCTGCTGGCCGGCTGCAAGAAAAGCGAATCAATTGTCGGCAGAGTAAACGGTAGCGTGATTCCTGACGGCCTGTTTATCAACAGCTTTTCTACCACGGTTTACGAGGCGCAGACGGCGGGTGATACGGACATCGATTTCGATCTGGAGGGTGAAGCGCTTTACGATGAAATCAGAGGGAAAGAAAAAGACGGAATGTCGTATTACGATATTTTTGTGGAAGATGCGCTGGAAACGGCCAGGGAATTTATGATCCAGTACGAGATGTATTCCCAGAAAGAGGAGTGGCCCTCCGAATCGGAAATCGAAGATTTGAAGACTTCTGCGGATTCCTACTTTTCTTACATGCTTTCGTATCTCGGAACGTCGCTCGGCGTTTCGACAGTGCAGGATCTGGCCGAGGTTGCTTACGGAATGACGTATGA
This sequence comes from uncultured Clostridia bacterium, assembly GCA_904420095.1. Lineage (GTDB taxonomy): Bacteria > Bacillota > Clostridia > UBA1212 > UBA1255 > Egerieisoma > Egerieisoma faecipullorum. The sequence continues at coordinate 54,867 of CAJFUB010000002.1, read as the reverse complement.
CGATCTGATGGAATATTACACCATGTCGGGTGCGCTCGAAAATTATAAGGCGGCGCTTGAGGAATCCGTGAATCCGACGGACGACGAGCTGGCGGAGTTTTATGCGGACCATGAGGAAGACTACAGAACGGTTGAGGTTCGGCATTCCTTGATCCTGACGGAAGATATGGATGAGGAAGAAAAAGCAGAGGCATATGAGGCCGTGCAGGAGCTTGTGGAACGGTATAATGCAGGGGAGATCACTTTTGACGATCTTCTGGAGGAATCTGACGATGTAAACAGCAGCACCGGAGAGCCGAACAACGACGGATATTATACGGTACAGAAGGACTCCAATTTCGTTCAGTCCTTTAAAGATTGGGCGCTGGCGCAGACGGCACCTTCGGACACGGTTGAAATTGTTGAATCAGAATACGGATACCATATCATGCAGTGTACCGCTATTCTCGATCTGACAGATGAGACGGTAAAGGAAACAGTAGAATCCGCGTATAAAATGGAGCTTGTAGAGAACCAAATCGAAGAAGAAACGCGGCCATACTTAGAAAACAAGGATTACGAAATCAAAGATCTTAATGAAGAATACATCGAAAAAATAGTAAAGCGCAGTTTTACAGGCGATTTTTCCGATACGGATGATTCTACTGCGTCGCCATCCGCCACGGCCGAGCCTACGCCGAAGCCGGAATATAACGATGCGGCGGCGGACGAAACGAAAGTCGCAGACTATAACGGAGAAGCAGTGCTGAAAGCATACTATGTACAGTTTTTCTCCCAGGCCATGAACGAGATCTTCACGGGATACGATTTTTCGGAGGCGGGCGATTCGGAGGAAAAATTTTATGAGATTTTGAACGAAGCCGTTCTGGAGGAATATCAGGATGGAAAAACCTATCTGGAGTACGCCAAAGAATATGGCCTGGAGCTGCTTCTGGATTTCCTTGCGCTGAAGGATATGGCGACAGAGGCGGGAGAGACCGTATCGGAGGAGGAACGCACCGCCGAACTGGAAGAACTGGATTCGCAGATCGATACGATGCTTCAGTATTATGCAACCGCGTACAACGTGTCTACGCGGGACGAATTGATGCAGCTGCTGGTCGGCGTTAATGTAAATGATTACAAGCCCGTTTATATAGATCAGCTGTTTGTTTCGGAATATGCGAACGAGGTCATAGAAGAAATGGAACCGGAGGACGAGGCGCTGAAGGCGTTTTACGAGAAAAATCCGGATGCTTACAGGATTGTTACAATCCGGCATATTTCCAAGAGCCTTCTGGATGAAGAAGGCAATGCCTTGTCTGAAACGGAGCAGGCAGAGGTTCTGCGGCTGATGGAAGCATTGCAGTCAAAGCTGGAGAACGGCGACTCCGCGGAGGCTCTTGTAACAGGATATTCCGACTCGTCCGACGCTTCCTATTCGGCGGGGCTTCTGGATCTGCAGAAGAGCTCTGCTTCCATTGCGCAGGAGGTGATCGACTGGGCGTTTGCTCAGAATGAAATCGGCGCGATTTCGCTCATCAAGACGGAGTCCTCTTATGAACTTGTAATCATCGAAGGCCTGACGAATTATTCGGAATCGTCTGGCACGGTAGCAAGCAGCACCTATACAAGCACGGAAACGGTGGTAGCTTCCGTTACGAGCGCTTATAAGAACGAGGCGTTTGACGAGAGCGTCCAGGCGTATGTCGCGGAGCATAACCTTACGCTGACAGACGTGCAGAGTGAAGTGGTGGATCAGGTTGCACAAGAATTTTTGACTTACCGTGGAGAAACAACGGAAGAAGAGTAAATCCTTTGCAGTAGAAACGGCGCCTCGCATGTCGAGGCGCCGCGATCTTTTCCAGTGGAACGGTCCGGATCAGAAAAATGCCGAAAAATGGCGTTTTTTTTTAGAAAAGGAAGCGTCCCATTCATTAAAAATTAATCCTCTTTTGTTGACAATTCATTCCGTATATGGGATAATTAATCAGAGCGCGCAGGCGCTTTTTCAGCGTGCGGAAATTTTCCGGGAACGCATCCTGCGGCGCAATCATCAAAGAAAGAAAAGAGGATGCATATGAGCAATAAGGTAACAATCATAGGGGCTGGAAGCGTCGGCTCGACAATTGCCTATACCATGACCGTAAAAGGAATCGCTTCGGAAATTGTGCTGATCGATATCAATGAGGAAAAAGCGCTCGGAGAAGCGATGGATATCAAGCAGGGCACGCCCTTCTGCTGTCCGGTAACGGTTAATTCCGGAACGTATGAAGATGCGAAGGGATCCGACGTCGTCATCATATCCTCCGGACTTCCCAGAAAACCGGGCCAGTCGCGTCTCGATCTTGCTCAGACAAATGTAAATATTATTAAGGAAATTGCGCCGGAAATCGCAAAATATGCGCCTGATGCACTTTATATTCTTGTCAGCAATCCTGTGGACATATTGACATACGCATTCATGAAATATTCCGGACTGCCGCAAAACAAAATTGTGGGCTCCGGTACGATTTTGGATACGGCACGCCTGCGTTCCTATCTTTCCGATTATTTCGGAGTCAGCCAGCGGAATATCCATGCGTACGTTATGGGCGAGCATGGAGATTCCTCTTTTATTCCGTGGTCTCTGGCGAAAGTAGCTGCCATCGGGATCGAGGACTACTGCAGAGGCGTCAAATACAGCGGTAAAAACACAATCGAGCCTCCGAACTACAACGAGGTTATGGACTACGTCAGAACCTCCGGAGGGAAAATCATTAAATATAAGCAGGCGACGTATTACGCCGTTTCCGTATCGGTAAGCAGCATCTGTGAGTCGCTGTTTTCAGGCAAGGACTACATCATGACGCTGTCCTCCATGATGCACGGGGAATACGGTTTGAGCGATGTCTGTCTGAGCCACTTATTTATGGTCGGAATCGATGGCGTGAAGGGCTGCGTTACGCCCACGCTGACGGATGAAGAGGTGGCCCTGATGCACAAAAGCGGAAATATACTGAAGGAAATGATTGCAGGACTGAAATTTTAACGTCTGCTTGCGAAGGAGAAGGAGGAGTCGAGCATGGAATATCGTACGGAACGCGATTCGATGGGAGAAATGCAGGTGCCTGCAGATCGCTATTGGGCGGCGCAGACGCAGAGAAGCTACCAGAATTTCAAGATCGGCGGGGAACTCATGCCAAGAGAAATCACACACGCCTTTGGAATTCTGAAGAAAGCCGCGGCAATCGCAAACTATAATCTCGGGAAATTGGACGAAGAAAAGAAAACCGTCATCTCACAGGCGTGCGACGAGGTGATCGCCGGAAAATTGAACGATCATTTTCCTCTTGTGGTATGGCAGACGGGAAGCGGCACGCAGTCGAATATGAATGCAAACGAAGTCATTGCAAACAGGGGCAATGAAATCTGCGGGAAAAAGCTGCTCCATCCCAACGATCATATTAACATGTCGCAAAGCTCCAACGATACGTTCCCCACGGCGATGCATATTGCGGCTGTCATCGGAATCGAGGATCAGCTGTTCCCTGCAATGGACGCGCTGATTGAAACATTTCAGCGTCTCGAACGCGAAAATGACGACGTCGTCAAGAGCGGACGCACGCATCTCCAGGATGCGACGCCGATTAAGTTTTCTCAGGAAATCAGCGGCTGGAGAAACATGATAGAAAAGACAAAGGGAATGCTGGAGGCAGCGCTTCCAGGCCTGAAAGAGCTGGCGCTTGGCGGCACGGCGGTCGGCACGGGCCTGAACGCCCCGAAGCAGTTCGGTCCCGAAGTCGCAAAGGTCGTCAGCGAGCTGACAGGGAAGCACTTCCTCTCGGCGGAAAATAAATTTCATGCTCTGACTGCAAAGGACGAGCTCGTCTTTGCGCATGGCGCGCTGAAAGCGCTGGCCGCGGATCTTATGAAAATTGCAAACGATGTGCGCTGGCTTGCCAGCGGGCCGCGTTGCGGACTGGGCGAGATCCATATTCCGGAAAACGAACCGGGCAGCTCGATTATGCCGGGCAAAGTCAATCCCACGCAGTGTGAATCGATGACGATGGTAGCAGTCCAGGTGATCGCAAACGACGTGGCGGTCGGCATGGCGGCCTCCCAGGGAAATTTTGAACTCAACGTATTCATGCCCGTATGCATTTATAATTTTCTTCAGTCCGTGCGCCTGCTGGCGGACGGGATTCGTTCCTTCAACGAGCACTGCGTATCCGGCATCACCGCCAACCGCGAGAAAATGAAACATAATCTTTATAATTCCCTGATGCTCGTAACGGCGCTGAATCCGTACATCGGATACGACAACGCAGCAAAAACCGCCAAGAAAGCTTATAAGGAAAATATTTCCCTGAAGGAAGCCTGCGTACAGCTCGGATTCCTGACACCTGAAAAATTCGACGAAGTATTCAAGCCGGAACAAATGGTATAAAAGCCGCGCTACAAAACCGAAAGGAAAATTGAATATGACTTACAGTTACTATCCTGGTTGCACGTTAAAAACAAAGGCAAAAGATCTGGACCGGTATGCGAGAGCCTCTGCAGAGGCTCTCGGCGTTACGCTGGAGGAAATACAAGATTGGCAGTGCTGCGGGGCCGTTTATCCTCTTGCACTGGATGAAATCGCCACTAAGCTTTCCGCCGTACGCGCGCTTGACAGTGCAAAACGGCAGGGAAGGGATTTATTGACATTGTGTTCCGCTTGTCACCATGTTATAAAAAGAGTGAACGACGATATGCTTTCAAACGACGACATTCGCCTGAAAGTCAATAATTACTTAAAACTGGATACGGATTACGTCGGAGAAACGAGAGTCGTCCACTATTTGGAAATGCTGAGAGACACGGTAGGCTTCGACAACATCAAGGCGGCGGTCAAGAATCCTTTGAAGGGAAGAAAGATTGCGGCCTATTATGGCTGCCTGCTTCTGCGCCCGGCAAAAGTCCTGCAGTTTGATAATCCGGAAAATCCGTCTGTGATGGAGGATCTGATCCGCGCCCTCGGCGCTGAACCGATCCTTACGCCGTATCGCAATGAATGCTGCGGCGGATATGTTGCGCTTGAGGATAATTCCATACCGGCAAAGCGCTGCGGCATGATTCTGGAATCGGCGGCTTCGAAAGGCGCGGACACGATTATAACGGCATGTCCCCTTTGCCTGTATAATCTGCAGGCAAACGCTGCGGCCGACAAAAAGCCGGAAATCTGTTATTTTACGGAACTGCTTGCCGAGGCGCTCGGCGTAAAATAAGGAGGGTTACTTGTGACGGTAAACGAAAAGGAACTTGCGGAACGCGTGATCCGGATCAGCGGTGTCAATACGAGAAAATGTATGAAATGCGGCAAATGTTCCGGAACCTGTCCTTCCTATCAGGAAATGGAATACCATCCCCACCAGTTTGTTGCGATGGTTGAAAAGGGACAGATCCGGAAGCTTATGGAATCAAACTCAATCTGGACCTGCCTGTCCTGTTTTGCATGCATCGAACGATGCCCCAGAAGCGTCGAGCCTGCAAAGCTGATCGAGGCGGTGCGCCTCTGCGTGATCCGCCAGCAGGGCGAAAATCATCTGAAAGCGAATATGGTGCCGGAGCTGCTGGACGAAAACATCCCGCAGCAGGCAATCGTCAGCGCCTTCAGAAAATACAGTAAATAACAGCGGCAAAGATTGGAAGTGAATAAATTGCAAAAGATCGGAGTATTTGTTTGTTGGTGCGGCAGCAATATTGCAGGCACCGTAGATGTGGAGAAAGTGGCGCAAAGCGTAGCCGGCGAGCCGGGTGTCGTGATCTCGACGGATTACCAGTATATGTGCTCGGAGGGCGGACAGTCCAGAATCCGGCAGGCGATCCATGATTACGGCCTGACGGGAATCGTCGTCTGCTCCTGTTCTCCGCGTATGCATGAAACAACGTTCCGGAAGACGGCACAGGCCGCCGGACTGAACCCGTATATGGTAGAGATCGCCAATATCAGAGAGCAGTGCTCCTGGATTCACAAGGATAAGGACGAGGGAACGGAGAAGGCGATCATTCTTGCAAAAGCAGCGATTGCAAAGCTGAATTTAAATAAACCCCTGACCGCCGGAGAAAGCGCGGTAACAAAACGAGCGCTTGTGATCGGCGGCGGAATCGCAGGGATTCAGACAGCCCTGGATGTCGCGGATGCCGGCTACGAAGTCGATATTGTGGAAAAATCGCCTACGATCGGGGGAAAAATGGCGCAGCTGGACAAAACCTTCCCGACGCTCGACTGCGCGGCATGTATTTTGACGCCCAAAATGGTAGACGCTGCCGCAAACGATAAAATCAATCTCTTTACATACAGTGAAATCGAAAGCGTATCGGGCTTCGTGGGTAATTTCAAGGTGAAAATCAAAAAAAAGCCAAGGTATATCAATACCGAGCTTTGCACCGGGTGCGGCGTCTGCACAGAGAAATGTCCCTCGCGCAAAGCGCCGAATGAATTCAACATGGGACTTGACAACCGGGGTGCAGTATATATTCCGTTTGCCCAGGCGATCCCGAACGTTGCGGTAATCGATCCTGAACACTGCATTAAACTGAAAACGGGTAAGTGCGGACTTTGCGAGAGAAACTGCACGGCGAAGGCGATTGATTTTACGCAAAAAGAGGAAATCGTGGAACGGGAATACGGCGCCATTGTCGTGGCAACAGGCTACCGGCCGATTTCGCTTGAAAATTTCGAAGAGTTCGGATATGCGCAGAATAAAGACGTAATCACATCGTTGGAGCTCGAGCGCCTGATGAACGCAGCGGGACCGACGAAGGGCGTGCTGCTGCGCCCGTCGGACCAGGCACATCCGCATGAAATCGTCTTCATCCAGTGCGTCGGTTCCAGAGATATTTCCGGCTGCGGCAAACCGTATTGCTCCAAAATCTGCTGTATGTATACGGCAAAGCATGCGATGATGATCCGCGACAAATATCCGGATACGAAAGTACATGTTTTCTATATTGACGTGCGGACGCCCGGCAAGAATTTCGATGAGTTTTACCGCCGCGCCGTGGAGGAATACGGTGTAGATTACATAAAGGGTATGGTCGGAAAAGTTGCGGAGAAGGACGGAAAGCTTCTCGTGCAGGGTTCGGATCTTATTGCAAACGAGCAGGTCCTGATTGAAGCGGATCTGGTGGTTCTGGCTACGGCGATCGAACCGGATCCTGACGTTAAGAATCTGGCGACGATGCTGACGGCGAGCATCGACACCAACAATTTCCTGACGGAAGCGCATCCCAAGCTGCGTCCGGTTGAGAGCCCGACAGCCGGCGTCTACCTTTCCGGCGTCTGCCAGGGACCGAAGGACATTCCGGAAACCGTCGCGCAGGCAAGCGCCGCTGCGGCAAAGGTAATCGGACTGCTGGCGAAAGATAAACTGACGTGCAATCCGTGTGTGGCCGGCTCCGACGAGCTGATGTGCAACGGCTGCTCGCAGTGCGCAAGCGTCTGCCCTTACGGAGCAATCGATTATGTCGACAAAGAAATCAACGACCATGGCAGGAGGGAAGTCCGCAGAATCGCAAGGGTAAACGAGGCGATCTGCCAGGGCTGCGGCGCCTGCACCGTAACGTGTCCCTCCGGTGCGATGGATTTGAAGGGCTTTACGACAAGACAAATTATGGCGGAGGTTGATGCGATATGCAGATAGAAGAAACGAAGAACGAATTCAAGCCTCTGATCGTGGCGTTCTGCTGCAACTGGTGCAGCTATGCGGGCGCCGACCTGGCGGGCTCGAGCAGGCTTTCCTATCCGGCAAACGTGAAGGTCATCCGGGTGCCCTGCTCCTGCCGCGTAAATCCGCTGTTTATTTTACGTGCATTTCAGAGAGGGGCGGACGGCGTAATCATTGCGGGCTGCCATCCCGGAGACTGCCATTATACCTCCGGAAACTACTTTGCGAGAAGAAGAATGACGCTTCTGTTCAGTATGCTCGATTTCCTCGGAATTGAACGGGAGCGTACGAGAGTGGAATGGATTTCTGCAGCGGAGGGCGCGAAATTTTCCGCCACAATGAATGAATTTGTAGCGACTATCCACAATTTGGGTGAGAATAAGAAATTGGAGGATCTGAGATGCAAAGAATAAGCGAGGAAATTTTATCGAAATGCCGTTCTTTATTGGAAGACGGCACGGCGGACAGAGTTCTGGCATGGGAAAGCGGAGAGTTTTGCTATGACGTGACGCCGGCCGTTTTTACGAAAGAAACGTTGGATAATATGATATATGATGATTTCTGCGCTGCAAACCAGAGCAAATACTGCATCGCGGAATCCAAAAAAGACGGTAAAATCGTAGCGCTGCTCAAGCCCTGCGATACATACTCGTTCAACCAGCTGCTGAAGGAACACAGAATCCGCAGGGAAAACGTTTTTGTGCTGGGTGTTCCCTGCAGCGGCAAGGTAGATCCACAGGCAGCGCGCGCACTTGGCATAAAAGGAATTACCGCGGCGAAAATCGAAGGGGATCAGGTCGTTTTCGAAACGCTCTACGGAGAAAAGACGTGCGCCAAAAAAGACGTTTTATTTGAAAAGTGCAAGGCCTGCAAGGGCAAAAAGCATATGATTTACGATGCGCTCTCTAATGAAGCGGACGAACCGGAAGAGGCTGTTCCAAATCAGGACTTTGGAAGCCGCTTTGCTTACATCGAAAACCTGGAGCATTTGTCGGCAGAAGAACGCTTCGCTTTCTGGAGAAACGAGCTTTCCCGCTGCATCCGCTGCAACGCGTGCAGAAATATCTGTCCCGCCTGCTCCTGCGTGCAGTGCGTATTCGACAATCCGAAATCCGGCGTTGCCAGCAAAGCCAATACGGATGAATTTGAAGAAAATCTGTTCCATATTATCCGCGCGTTCCATGTCGCGGGAAGATGTACGGACTGCGGCGAGTGTACGAGAGTCTGTCCGCAGAATATCCCGCTTCATCTGCTCAACCGGAAATTCATTAAAGATATTAATGAGCTTTACGGAGAATATCAGGCGGGAGCGGACATAACGATCGAAGCGCCGCTGACTTCCTATACGAAGCAGGACGCGGAGCCGAGTATTGTATATGAGAAAGGCGGGAAGAAATGATGTATAAAATAGCGAAAGAACGCCTGCCGGAACTTTATTCGGCGATATCGGCCGTCAAAAGCCTGTATTTGCCGGTGGAAGATGCGGGCCAGTGCCTGTTTGAAAAATGGACGCCGGAAAGCAGAGTCTGTCTGGATTGCCTCAATACGGTCAAATCGGCAAAAGAACTGTTTTTCCCGCAGAGCGAAAATCTGATTTCCTTCCGAATCAGCGGGAAGAGCATTGACCTTGTCGAGGATCGTGATCCGGCGGAGCCTTTTGTGGTATTCGGCGTGCGCGCCTGCGACGCAAAAAGCTTTGCCATCCTCGATTCCGTATTTCTCAGCGATCCCGTAGATACGTTTTATCAAAGCCGCCGCGAAACGGGCGTAGTCGTAACGATGGCGTGCAGCGCGCCGGAAGAGACGTGCTTCTGCGGAACATTCGGCATAGACGCCGCGCAGCCCTCGGGAGGCGACGTAACGACCTGGCTTACGGATTCGGCGCTGTATTGGAACCCCGAAACAGAAAAGGGAGAAGCGCTGACGAAGCTCCTTGGAACGCTTCTGGAGGAAACGTCTGAACAGGACGAAGCCGCTCTGGAGGACCGGAAGGAAGAAATCCGTTCGATTCTTGCCAGACTGCCGCTCAGCGGGCTGAGCGCAGCGTATTTCAGCGGCGACCGGCTCACGAAGGGCCTGAACGATGTGTTTTATGCGCCGCAGTGGCAGGAGCTCTATCAGTCGTGCATTGGCTGTGGAACGTGTACCTTTATCTGTCCGACGTGTCAGTGCTACGATATTCGTGATTTCGACACGGGACACGGAATCAAGCGCTTCCGCTGCTGGGATTCCTGCATGTATTCCGATTTTACGAAGATGGCGCACGGCAATCCCCGTACGAGTCAGCTCGAACGCTTCCGCCAGCGCTTCATGCATAAGCTAGTCTATTATCCGGCCAACAACGGCGGAGAGTATTCCTGTGTGGGCTGCGGGAGATGCCTTTCAAAGTGCCCGGTGTCCATGAACATTGTAAAAGTGATGAATTCCTTCGGAGGTGAATCGAAATGAATCCCGATGTATTGATTCCGCAGATCGGAATCGTAACCGATATCCGCACGGATACGCCCGACGTGAAAACCTTCCGGGTGAATGCGCCGGAAGGCGGAAAATGTTTTGACCACATGCCGGGCCAGTGCGCGATGCTTTCAATGCCCGGCGTCGGCGAGGCAATGTTTTCGATTACGTCTTCTCCGACAAACCGGGAGTATATGGAATTCAGTATCAAGCGGTGCGGCGGTTTTACGGAATGGCTGCATCAGATGGAGGTCGGTCAGGAGATCACCATCCGCGGCCCGTATGGACGCGCATTCCCTGTGGATACAGCGCTCAAGGGAAAGGATTTGCTGTTTATCGCAGGCGGAATCGGCCTTGCGCCGCTGCGCTCCGTAATTGATTATTGCCTGGCAAAGCGCAGCGATTACGGCAAAATCGATATCGTGTACGGCTCGCGTTCCGCAGACGATCTTGTGGACATCGATCAGATCCGCAACGAATGGGCGCGTGCAGAGAATGTAGACGTTCACCTTACCATCGACCGTCCGCAGGACGGCTGGGACGGCCACGTGGGATTTGTTCCGGCTTACGTAAAAGAACTGAACTTCGACGTTCACAAAACGGCGCTGCTTTGCGGCCCTCCGATCATGATTAAGTTTACGCTTGCTTCGCTGCAGGAAATGGGGTATGACAAAACGCAGGTTTATACAACGATGGAACTGCGCATGAAATGCGGCGTCGGCAAATGCGGCCGGTGCAATATCGGATCAAAGTACGTCTGCAAGGACGGACCGGTATTCCGCTGCGATCAGCTCGATGAGCTCCCGAACGAATATTAATGGATTCTTACAGAAAGTGAAGGCAAAAAGACATGGAAAAAATGGTTAACGTATTTATCATGGGGAAAAAGTATTCCGTCCCTTCAGAACTCACCATCATGGATGCTATGGAATATGCCGGCTACCAGCTGGTGCGCGGCTGCGGCTGCAGAAACGGTTTTTGCGGCGCCTGCGCTTCGGTATACAGAATCAAAGGAGATCCGGAGCTCAAGGTGTGCCTTGCCTGCCAGACAAAAGTCGAAGAGAATATGTATGTGGCTCAGATTCCGTTCTTCCCGGTTGTGAAGCAAACGTATGATATCGAGAAGATCCGGCCCACGGAGCAGATCATGATGCAGCTCTATCCGGAGATTTACAGCTGCATCGGATGCAACGCCTGTACGAAGAGCTGCACGCAGGGGCTTAACGTGATGCAGTATATTGCGTACGCGCAGAGAGCAGAATACGCCAAATGCGCGGAGGAATCCTTTGACTGCGTGATGTGCGGGATCTGTTCCTCGCGCTGTCCGGCTCAGATTTCCCATCCGCAGGTTGCGCTGCTTGCCAGAAGACTGACGGGAAAATACATTGCCCCAAGGTCGGAGCATCTTGAAAAACGCGTCGCAGAAATCGAGCGCGGCGAATATGTGCAGCCGATGAAGGATCTGATGGCGAAACCGCTCGATGAGCTGAAAACCATGTACAACAACAGAGAAATAGAAAAATGAGGAGGGCGGAGACATGAGCGCTTCATTATACACACAGGAAATGCTGGATTCGATCAAAAAAGTAGAGGCAACGCGTCCGTCGCGCATCGGATTTGAACCGAGACGCATGACGGCCGAGGAAAAGGATGCGCTGCTTGCAAAGTTCCATCCGGACTATAAGAAAGAGAATTTTGATACGCTTGTCATGGGCCCGAATAAAGGAGAACGCGTTCCCAAGGAGCTGGCGGCTTTATTGCAGGCGCACAGCCGCGTTACCCCGGGAGCGGTCGATCTGGAACACCCGGATTACGACGTGGATGTGCTTGTGATCGGCGGGGGAGGCGCGGGCTCATCTGCAGCAATCATGGCGCATGAAAATGGAGCCAATGTTATGATCGTCACGAAGCTTCGTCACGGCGACGCCAACACGATGATGGCCGAGGGCGGAATCCAGGCGGCAGACAAGGAAAACGACTCGCCGATGATCCATTATGTGGATGCGCTTGGCGGAGGACACTTTAAAAACGTGCCTGAGCTCCTCTACAAATTGGTAACCGAGGGCCCCGGCGCCGTAAAATGGCTGAACGACCTGGGCGTGATGTTCGATAAGGAAGCGGACGGCACGATGCTTACCACGCATGGCGGAGGGACGTCCAGAAAGCGTATGCACGCGGCAAAGGACTATTCCGGCGCGGAAATTATGCGCGTCCTGCGCGACGAGGTAATCAACAGAGGCATTCCCGTCGTTGATTTTACGGCGGCGATCGAGCTGATTCTTGATGAAAACGGAAAAGCGGCCGGCGCAGTCCTGATGAATATGGAGACAAAGGAAATTCTGACGGCACGGGCGAAAACGGTGATCATTGCCACGGGCGGTGCGGGAAGACTGCATTACCAGGGCTTTCCGACTTCAAATCATTACGGAGCTACGGCGGACGGCCTTGTTCTTGCTTACCGCGCAGGGGCCTCGCTTTTATATGCTTATACGCTGCAGTACCATCCGACGGGCGTCGCGTTTCCGGCGCAGATCTTCGGTGCGCTTGTGACAGAAAAGGTTCGCTCTCTGGGAGCCATGCTCGTTAACGTAGACGGCGAGGCGTTTATGCACCCGCTGGAGACCAGAGACGTTTCCGCGGCGTCGATCATTCGGGAATGCCAGGAAAGAGGAAAAGGCATCCCGACGCCGGACGGTTTCGGAATCTGGCTGGATACGCCGATGATCGAGGCAATCCACGGAACAGGCGCGATCGAAAAACGGATCCCCGCCATGCTCCGGATGTTCCTGAAATATGGCTACGACATGCGTGAAAAACCGATTTTGATTTATCCGACGCTTCATTATCAGAACGGCGGCATTAAAATCGGAGCCGACGGGATGTCCGAGGTGGAAAACCTTTTCGTCGCCGGAGAGGCTGTCGGAGGAATTCACGGCGAGAACCGTCTGATGGGAAATTCGCTGCTTGATATCATTGTATTCGGTAGGAATGCCGGAATCAGCGCCGCTGCAAAGGCTAAAACGATTTCAAAAACCGGAAAGCTTACGCTGGAGCATGTCGCCCGCTTTGATGAGGCGCTGGCAGCAGCAGGGATTGTAACGGATAAAGTCTCTCCGCAGCTTCTTCCGCGGTATACGCACGGAAATCCGAAATACGAAGCGAAATAAAACGGAGGAAAACGGAGAAAATGGATATTTTAAACAAAATTTTTTCCCTGAGCGGCATGACGGTCGTAATATTCGGCGCTTTTCTGATTGCCGCAGTAGGGTATGCGCTTGGAAGGATCACGATCAAGGGCGTTTCTCTCGGAACGGCGGGCGTTTTCCTGATGGCGCTGCTGTTCGGATATCTCTTTACGCTGCCGGGCTTAGCGGAGCTTCCGATTCTGGAGAATTTCTTTATTGAAAGCTCGGAGGCGACGAACGTCCAGTATTATAAGATGATTGAATCCGTGGGGCTGGTGCTGTTCGTTACGTCGGTCGGCTTCATCGCCGGGCCAAGCTTTTTCCGGAATTTGAAGAAAAATGCGAAATCCTATGTGCTTTTGGGCGTCCTGATCGTCGGCACAGGCGCAATTCTGTGCGTGCTGTTTTCTCTGATCCCCGGGATCGGATCGCCGTTTGGAACAGGGATCATGTCCGGAGCTTTGACGAGCACGCCGGGCTTTTCCGCCGCGAAATCCGCCGTTGCGGAGGATGCGCAGGGCCTTGTTTCCCTTGGGCATGCGGTTGCATATCCGTTCGGGGTGGTCGGCGTGGTTTTGTTTGTGCAGCTTGTTCCGAAATTTATGAAGGCGGACATGGCGGAAGAGCGCGTTAAAATGAAAACAGGAATCGAGGCTCCGCCGGCCAAAGAGACGGCAGGACGGAAGCTTCTGGAGCTGGATGAATACGGTCTCTGAACGTTTGGGATTGCTGTAATACTCGGAATTATTTTAGGCTCTCTTACTATCCCGCTTTCCTCGGCCGGCTACGACGGTGCGAAGTTTTCTCTTGGCAATACGGGAGGCCCGCTTATTATGGCGCTGATCCTCGGCCATTTCGGAAGGATCGGAAGACTGAGCCTGAGGGTTTCGGATAAAACGCTGAAGGTTTTCCGGGAGTTTGGCTTGATGCTTTTCCTGATCGGAGCGGGCGTCGAGGGCGGCGTAGAGCTTGTTTCTCAGATCCAGGCTTCGCAGTACGGCGCAATGCTTCTTCTATACGGTTTCCTGGGCGGCGCGGTGATGACGATTGTTCCCATGTTCGTAGGGTTTTTTGTAGCAAAGAAAATGCTCAAAATGAGCCTGCTCAATAATCTGGGCTCCATCACGGGCGGAATGACGAGCACACCGGCTTTAGGAACGCTGATCGGCGTATCCGGAACGGATGATGTAGCCTCGGCTTATGCGGCGACCTATCCGGTTGCGCTTGTGCTGGTCGTGCTTGCGTCACAGCTGATTGCCGTGCTGATATAAAGAAAAGGAGCTTTTATGAGAATCGAAGAGAATTTAAACGGCGGGAAGGGCCGAGCCTACATCCGGGAACTGCTGGACAAAAAGCAGATGAATGGAAAGTGCGGCCTGTACGCCCAAATTACATTAGAACCAGGCAGCTCGATCGGATATCACGTTCATCACGGCGAGAGCGAAACGTATTTTATTTTGCAGGGCGAGGGCGAATATAATGACAATGGCGCGCTGCGCGGCGTGCGGGAGGGCGACGTTACTTATACGTCCGACGGCTGCGGCCACGCACTGAAAAATACAGGAAAAGAAAATCTTGTATTTATGGCCTTGATTATTTATATTTAACCAGGATTTTACGAAAAAAACAATGTTTTCTGTTGACAGGGACAAATCGTTTTAATATAATTTATTCGATTTGTAAAAAATCTGGTACATATGAATGTATGAATCAGAAGGAGAAGGAGTTGCAGAAATGAAAAAGCTTATTTCTTGTTTGCTGGCCGTTATGATGTTTGCGTCCCTGACGGCAGTCCCGGCGTTCGCCGCAGCAGTGAATCTTGAGGAACCGGTATTCAGCTGTGATTTTGAGGATTTTGATGCGACCGACGATAAATTTTTCGATGCAGAGAAGCCCGACGGATTTCCGTTCTTTGTAGGCGGAAGCGAGGGCGGCGGCCTTCAGATCGTTGAAAACGGAGTCGGAGGAACCAATTCGATTACTTATTTCAGAGCGGCCGGTACATCTGAATCCACAAATATCCGCGCAAGCGTGGACGCTTCCGCTTATCCTGCGGAGACAAAATATGTTGCGCTGCAGTTCGCATTCCGGATTGAAAAAATCGGCGATTACGGCTTTACCGCCGCGGTCGGAAATTCCGGCACGGATACCGAAACATGGACGCCGAATTTCCTGTCCGTAAAGAATGTCGAAGGACAGATCGTTGTCAACGGCTTCAACAATGGTACGGAAACGGCTGCGAAGTCCGGCCTGGAAACGAACCGCGATTATGTTCTGACGGCTGTATTCGAGCTGGGAACGAAAAATTACGATCTTTATCTGGACGACGAGCAAATCGGCTCGTTTGAAAACGGCGTGGGAGCTGCATCTGCGGAATTAACGTCACTGAATGCCTTCCGTGTAGACGGACACGGGATGGATTCTCCGGAAAATCTTCTGGACGTCGTTTACTTTGACGACCTGAAGGTTGCGGCAGTTGCGGAAGAGGAGCCGGAAACGCCGGTAGATCCCGGTACAGATGAGCCTTCGGTACCCTCTACGCCGAACACGCCTACGGGTGATACAATGTATTTTGCTGTTGTAGTCGCAATGGCCGCCGTGCTGGCGACAGTGCTTCTCAAGAAAAGAAACAACGCCTGATACGGAGAAACGAATCTCTTAAAAACAAAAGCCCGGCATGCGCCGGGCTTTTTTCATGGAATAAAAGCAAAAAGGCGCATCATATCATATGATAGCAGGGGGAGAAAAGTAGATATGGAGGCTGTTTTCAATGTTTCATGAAAATACAAGAGTTCGGGAAATTTTGCATCTGCCGGGAATTTTACCGCTGGTTGAAAAATATACGGGAAAAAGACTGAGCATGTCCACGCTGAAAATGGGCGCGAATCTGACGCTGCGGACCGTTGGAAATCATCTGCACTGGACAAGAGCGCAGCTCCAGGAGGTTATTCAGGAGCTTAACGCGCTTGCGGAGCGCTGCGGAAGCGCCGGAAAATAAGACGGCTCCCCGCGTGAGAGACGAGGAGCAGCAAAAGCAGACGGCGGCCGCCGATGTCAGCGGCCGCGTTTCCGCCTGACGGCGCTTAGAAGCTTCCCTCCATAATGAGCAAGGAAAATACAAAGGCCCATTAAAGCAAGATAGTCCAGATAAAACAAAATTTTTGATTCACTGTAATCCAGAAAAACAAACTCGCTTTTCAGAAGCAGATACGTGGGGAATTCTCTTTTTATAAAAACATAACAGCCATACCCTGCAACAAGCCCTCCTGCGGCGCGTACGACGGCTCTGCGGACTTTTGAATCTCGCTTTATCTGCGTAGCTTTCCGCAGCATTCCCAGAATCATATTCCAGTGAAGCCCCAAATGCAGGCTCATTAAGAGAAAGCCCCAGTAGGAACCGAGAATATGAAGCCGTCTGGCCAGCAGCATGCCGCCGCTGACGGGAAGAAAATCGAATACATAGCGTGACATCACGATGCCGCTGTACATTTGAGCAAGCATTGCAATCAGTAAAAGAGCATCAAGGCACAGCGTCAAAATACGCACTGCGGAATAACGGCCCTTGAACAGATTTTTGTACCAGCTCCCATTCAGAATATGATGCGCAATGAAAAGCAGGAACATTCCCGCACCAACCCATTCGTGCGCCGTTTCACCCCAGAACTGATAGCCCATTAACAGAAGCAGGGAAATTGTCATTAAGAAATCAACGGCAAGCTTTACGATTGTTTTTGCTTTCATTCTTCCACCGCCTTATTGATACAGCTGATCGCATTTAAGCTGCGCGGATAGCCGATATAGGGCAGACATTGTGAAACGACACGAATCAGGAAGTCTTTGTCATTGCCCAGATTGATATTTCCTTTCGTATGCGCGATCAGCTGCGGCTCACAGCCGCCCTGCGCCATAAGAAAGCAAAAGGTAATCAGCTCCCGCTGCGCAAGCGTAAGCCCCGTTCTTGTATAGTAATCGCCAAAACAATTTGCGGCCAGCCAGCGGTTGATGTGCCCGTTTTTCCACGCCTCTTTCATCTGTTCCCCGAAAATTTCCGCCTGGATCTGAACGCCCTTTTCCAGTCGATTATCCGGTGTCGTGGTTGCCTGCCCATCCAGCGGGAGCGGGACTCCGCGCTGGGTTAGGATTTCATTGGTGATCTTTAGAAAGGGCAGCATTCTGGCGTAACCCAAATAGTCCGCCGCCTGATAGACGATTTCTTTTACCATTACCGGCGTGATTCCGACGCGGAAAGCATGCGGAAGCATTTCACGGTATGCGTCTGTTCCCTGACAGCCGATGAGTGCTGCCAGAATCGCAATAGATCGCGTTCGTTCCTCGAGGCCCTGATTTTCTTCGCTTACGACTTCATGCAAAGCAAAGTGTTCAAAACGTTCCATAAATTCGGGATCGGTTTCCTGCAGATTCATTTTGTTCTCCTTTCAGATCGATTCTGTTCCAGCAGACCAAACATGTTTTTCTTTTGCGGTATCGGGTGTATTCTGTGCCATGACGCCGACAAGGGGGTGTGGAACATACGGCTTTTCCAAAAAAGCAAGCTCTTCGCCGCTTAAAACCAGATCAACGGCCTTGGCGGCTCCTTCAATATGAGACTGCTTCGTTGTGCCTACAACGGGGAAGGTTCCCTTCGCCAAAAGCCAGGCCAGGGCGATTTCCGTCATGGAAACGCCGCGTTTTTCGGCAAGCTGTGCAGCGCGTCGGATGATTACGCCGTCCTGCTCGGCGGCAGCGTCGTATTTCAGTCGGGCATACTCGTCTTCCTGCAAACGTTTTGAGGTTTCCCCGGGCAGCTTGGAAAGCCGGCCGCCGGCAAGCGGGCTGTACGGTGTCATGGCAATCTGATCCTCTGCGCAGAGCTTTGCCATTTCGCGCTCCTCCTCACGGAAAATGAGATTATAATGTCCCTGTACCGAAACAAATTTTGTAAAGCCTTCTTTTTCGGCGAGCGCATTGGCCTTTGCCAGCTGATATGCATAACAGTTTGAGATGCCGATATAGCGAACCTTGCCGGCTTTTACAACGCGATGCAGCCCTTCCATGATATCATAAAGGGGCGTCCCATAATCCCACATATGATAGATGTATAGGTCGACATAGTCCATACCGAGATTTTTCAGACTGCGGTCAAGCAGCTTCTCAATGTGCTGCTGCCCTGTAATTCCGCGATCGATCTCTTCCGGAGTACGCGGCAGAAATTTTGTCGCAATCATCACCTCGTCGCGCTTTGCAAAATCCCGCAGAGCGCGGCCAAGATATTGTTCGCTCGTTCCGTTTTGATAGGCGATTGCCGTATCGAAAAAATTGATTCCGAGCGCCAGTCCTTTTTTTATGATTTCCCGGGAAATCGACTCGCCGACCGTCCAGCTGTGCTGGCCGCTGCCGGCGTCCCCAAATCCCATACAGCCCATACAGATACGGGATACCTTTAATTCGGATGTTCCTAATTTGCCATACTTCATCGTCTTCAGCTCCTTACAGCGTTTGTTCTATGAGATATTTTTTCACTTTACAGGGATTCCCGCAGGCGACGGCGTTTGCGGGGATGGATTCCGTAACGACGCTGCCGGCGCCGATTACGGCGTTATCTCCGATTGTAATACCGGGCAGGAGAATCACCCCGCCGCCGATCCATACATTGCTTCCGATCGTAACGGCGGCGGTTTGTGTACGGACTGCTTTTTCTCCCTTTTCATCCGTGAAAAAGCGCTCGCTGGCAGAAAGCGGATGAACCGCGGTATAAATTTTTACATCCGGTCCAATCAGCGTGTTATCCCCGATTGTAATTCTGCCCGTGTCCAGCAGCGTACAGTTCATATTGATCAGACAATTGCTGCCGATTGAAATATTGCTTCCATAGTCCACATAAATCGGCTGATTTACGCGGATGTTGTCGCCGCAGGCTCCGAACAGCATTCGGATCATTTGATTGCGTGCTTCTGTATTTTCCGCAGGCAGGCTGTTGTAAATGCGCATCAGATCTTTCGCATTGCTGCTCAGCGCGCGAAGCTCATGGTCACGGGTGTCGTAAAATTCACCGCAGAGCATTTTTTCTCTTTCGGTTTTCATGAAAGACCTGCCACCCAATCCTTTAATGCCTTATCTGATATGTGGTTCAGCATTTTCCCGTCCCGCCATTTTGCCGTTTGCGCGCAGAGCGGCTTTAGAATCTCTGCCGTTCTTCCAAATCCGCTGCCGCCCGACGTGGCGAATGGGATGATGGTCTTTCCGGAAAAATCGTAGCTTTCCAAAAAAGTATTGATAATAGTGGGGGCGACATACCACCAAATCGGGAAGCCAAGGAATACGGTATCGTATTCTTCCATATTAGGAAGCACTTCTGCAATTTCAGGCCGAGAATCGGGATCGTTCATCTCCAAAGAGCTGCGGCTTTTTTTATTTGTCCAGTCCAGGTCGGCTCGGCTGTAGGGAATCGCCGGTTTTATTTCAAATAAATCTGCATCCGCAATCTTTGCCAGCCGTTCGGAGACGTTTTTTGTGACGCCGCTTGCCGAAAAAAATGCAACTAATTTTTTTGACATTGTGTTTTCCTCCTTAAAGAGCATTCTGCTTCTTTTTATTTTTATATTCCATTGCGGCTAAGCCAGTCGGCGACATCCTCCGCAAGGCTGGAGCCGCCCGAATAATGTACGGAAAGGGCTTCTCCCATGGCGGCATCTGGAGCAAGCTTTGCAATCGCCGTTAAGCTCTGGCCCAGGCGGCCGCCGCCGTGAGAACAGAACGGAATAATCGTCTTTCCGGAAAAATCGTATGCTTCAAGGAATGACGCCACTGGCATGGGAATAGACGCCCACCAGTTGGGATATCCCAAAAGAATCGTGCCGTACTGCTCCATATTTTCTACGCGGCCTGCAAGCTCCGGACGAGCCTGTACGTTTTGATCTCGCTGGGCTTCTTCTAAAACGGTGCTGTAGTCCGTGGAATACGGATGGAGCATTGTAATCTCAAACAAGTCCGCGCCCGTTTGCCTTTGAATTTCTTCCGCAATTCCTTCCGTGTTGCCGCCCCAGGAGAAATAGGCGATCAGGATTTTTCCGCCTCCGCCGTCGCTTGCATTCTGCGCGCCCGTACCCGATATACTGCCCGTGCCGGGAGCGGCATTCAACACTAACCGGATTCCGAGATTAAAACTGCTTTTATTCTGCTCCAGCGTGGCGCGGTAAGCGGAACGCATATTTTTGGCAAAATCGTTCCAGCCGCCGCCCCGGTAAACGCGAAGCGTACCGGAAGCCGGTCCGGCCGGGTCGGTTTGCTCTTCGGCGGGATATTCGCCATAATAATCCCATACCCATTCGCTTACATTCCCATACATATCGTAAAGTCCATATGGATTTGGGGAGAAGCTGCCCACTGCAATTGTCGTTTGCCTGTACTGACCGGGCTGCACCTCCAAATCCCCCTGTGAAAAATAGTGGTCTTCGATCTGATAGGGATAATGACCATAATAATTCGCTTCCTCAGCGCTCGGCGAGTTTTCCATATAGAACGGCGTGGTGGTTCCCGCGCGGCAGGCATATTCCCATTCCGCTTCGGTTGGCAGACGGTAACCGTTTGCGCTTCTGTCCCAGGTTACTTCCTGTCCGTTTATTTTATAGGCCGGAGTCAGTCCTTCCTTCTCGCTGCGGGCGTTGCAGTAAGTCACTGCGTCGAGCCAGGAAACGCTCTCGACCGGCAGATTGCTGCCTGTAAAGCTGCTTGGATTATTGCCCATGATTTCCTCATATTCTTTTTGCGTCAGCTCGTACCGGCTCATGTAAAAGTCGCTGACAGTTACGTGATGCTGCGTTTCATCGGCGCTGCGCCACGCCTCGGATTCCGGACTGCCCATTTGGAAGGAGCCGCCGGAAATCAGCACAAATTGATCAGAAGTATTCAGATCCGGCCTCTCTGTAAAATTATTTTCAGACGGTCCGCGTCCGCCCTCGTCCGTATTGCTCGTCTGGCCGCAGGCGGCCAAAAAAATGATAAGAAACAGAGAGAAGAAGAACGACAGGAATTTCTTCATTTGTCAGCCTCCTGTTTCTGCAAGTCCGATCTCGCTCAGCCAGCTGCTGACGGCGCCGTCCGGATTGGAAGCGGCAGAGCTGCCGATGTGAAGTCCGTCCGTAACCGTGGCGTTCGGCTCAAGGGCTTTTATCGTATTGACCGTACCGGAAAGACCGCTGCCCCCGCTGGTGCAGAACGGTGCAATCGTTTTACCGGATAAGTCATAGCTGTCAAAGAAAGTATAGAGGATCATCGGCATATCGCCCCACCAGTTCGGATATCCGACAAAAATCACATCATATTGCTCCAGATTTTCAATCGTGCCGGAAATTGCCGGGCGCGCGTCCGTACTCTGCTCTTCCTGCGCATCATCAAGAAGCGTATTATAATCATCGCTGTAGGGCGTTTGGGGAACGATTTCAAAAAGCTCCGAACCGGTCTGACTTTGGATCGCCTCTGCAACGGCTTTGGTATTGCCCGACCAGGAAAAATATACAACCAATGCTTTAGCGTCCGTACCGCCAGAGCCGGAATCCGGGACGGGGGCCGCTGAAGCTCCGCCTTGCGTTTCAGTTTCTGACGTCGGTAATACTTCGGTTCCGCCGCTTTCGCAGCCTGCAAAAATGCAAAGCGCAAAAATAGTCAGAATCAGTGAAATTGTTTTTTTCATTTTTTTAAACTCCTTTCTCACA
Organism: uncultured Clostridia bacterium; assembly: GCA_904420095.1. GTDB lineage: Bacteria > Bacillota > Clostridia > UBA1212 > UBA1255 > Egerieisoma > Egerieisoma faecipullorum. Next base: position 32,847 of record CAJFUB010000002.1, on the reverse strand, counting down.
TGAAAATAAATCTTTTTTTCCATTTGCCTGCCGTATTCCATAACGCAGATAATCCAGACGATCTAATTGCTTTTCCTTGAAATGAATTTCGTCAAGTATCCCGTTCCTTTTTCGATTGAGCATTTGCATCCGTTCGTTTTCTGTGGATCGATCTGCAAGCAGCAGCCGCATATACTGCTCGACTTCTTCCGGCGCAAAACCGATTTCGTAGAGGGTTATGATGGTGCTCAGTCTTTCGATATCGTGCGCATCATAATCCCGCGCTCCGGCGTCCTCCCGAAATCCCCAGCGCTCATATTCCCTCAATATTTTAACGGGAATGCTATATCGCGTGCTTGCTTCGTCTATTGTCATTTCTGACCCCTTTCTTCTGCTTGCTGATAAAAAAAGGCGTTCCTTTTTTGGAACGCCTTTATTGTAGTGCGGCTGCCGTATAATGTCTAATACTTATAATTCATTATGAACTATGTCTTTTAGGTATTGAATACTAAATTCGATAAAAGAAGAGGCGGCGGCGGAAAAGAACTGTTCTTTTTTCCATGCTAAAGCTGTCCCGCTTTCAAGAGCGGGGGAGAGCGGAAGAAAGCGCAGCCCCTCATATCTGCAATTTAGGCGGATTCCGATGACGGCTCCGATATTGCTTTCGGCTAACATTGCTTCATTGTAAAGCAAATTTCCCTTTGCAATAATATCCGCCTGCCCGGCGTACTCGCCAAGCCATTTTCCGATGCTGCTTTCCATAAATTCGCCCAACGTTGAAATTAAGGGAACGCCTGCCAAATCCTGCGGCGTTACGGATTCTTTTTCCGCCAGATGCGAATCGTTTCGGACCCACGCGCCCCATTGTTCTTTTATCGGCATGGATACAAATTCATATTTGCGGATGTCGATCGGTTCGGACATCAGGCCCAGATCGAGCAGGCCTCTTTCTATATAATCGCGAATATTTCCCGCGTTCCCGCTGTAAAGCTCATAGCGTACAAGCGGATGCTTTTTTCGAAACGCCGCAATGCAGTCGGTTAAATAGCGGGTGGACAGAAATTCGCCGCTGCCGATAGAAAGAACGCCCTCCAGGGCTTCGTCTTTATGCAGAAAATCTCGCTTTGTTTTTTCTGCCAGGGAAAGCATTTCCTGCGCCCTGCGCTTGAGGATCATGCCGTCTTCGGTTAAAATAATATTATGCTTGCCTCTTACAAACAGCTCCACGCCCAGCTCTTTCTCAAGCTGCGCGATCTGCCGCGAGAGCGTAGGCTGCGTCACATGGAGCTGCCGCGCCGCCCTTGTAAAATTTTCTTCTCGTGCGATTGCCAGGAAATAATTTAATACGCGAAGCTCCATTTGCGTTTATCCTTCAGAAATTTGCTGCTGCGGAAGCAGAAGCGAGATAATACTGCGCGTCGTTTCCTCCGGATTTCCGGATTTGACGGAAACATCCTTCCACGACTGATAGAGAGGAAGACGTTCTTTCTCCAGACGTACGAGATCGCAGGACATTGAAATCGGGCGGCCTGCGACCGGGAGCTCGTGGAGCGGCCGGTTCAGCAAGACGATCGTTCCGTTCTGTCTCATAAGCGGCAGATTCTCCGGAATGGTGACGATGCCGCCGCCTGTCGCAATAATCTGTCCGCTTGCCTTCGCGTATTCGGACAGAACCTCCGTTTCGATTTTTCGGAAAGCCTTTTCCCCATATGCTTTGAAAAAATCACAGATTGTCATGCCGATCCGTGATTCTATAACATCGTCAATATCAACAAACGGCCGGTTCAGCACGCGTGCAAGGTTTGCCCCCACCGTGCTTTTTCCGCATCCCGGCATTCCAATTAATATGATGTTTTTGGTCAGCGCTTCAATTTCTCCGGTAATTTCTTCGATGACGCCGTCGCTGATGGGGCGGCCGGTAAACAGCTCGCACGACTGCTTTGCCTGCGCGACAAGCATAGAAAGGCCGTTTACGGCAGCGGCGCCGGCACGTTCCGCGTCCAGCAGAAGCTTCGTTCTGGCAGGATTATAAATGAGATCGATCACGCCGGCACAATCCGGAAATCGCGTCAGATCTACGGGAGCCGCACCGGTATCCGGGTACATGCCGACAGGCGTTGTATTTACAAGATAATGCGCGTCTTTATGGAGCGTATAGATATTATCGTAATTATTCGGACCGGAGCGCGAAATGACTACGACCTCCTTTGCGCCCAGGTCTTTTAAGACCGCGCATACGGTAACGGAGGCGCCACCGCTTCCGAGAACAAGTATTTTCCCTGCGGAGACATCGAAGCCTGCCTTATGAACCAAATAGGAGAAGCCGAAATAATCGGTATTATACCCCTTTAAACGATCATCCGGCAGACGTACGATCGTATTGACGCTGCCCGTCTTCTCGGCGGTGGGGGAGAGCTCGTCACAGAGCGAAAACGCCGCCTTTTTATACGGAATGGTGACGTTGAGACCATTGTAGCCGCCGCTTCTCAGAAAATCTGGAACTTCTTCCGCAGTTTTTTCATAAAGAACATATTCATAATCCGCCAGGTGGCTGTGGATCAAAGGGGAAAAGCTGTGTCCCAGCTTTCCCCCCAGCAGGCCGCAGTGATATCCGGATCCGATTTTGATTATTTTCATTTCAAATCATCTCCGAATAGCTTCCGAGATAACGGAATTCTTCACAGAGGCCGTCCAGCTCGCAGATCAGCTGAATGAACTCTTTCGAATACACGGGAGTATCAAGATCAAAATAGAACATAAATTCAAAATCCCGATCCGGAATCGGCCGGCTCTCCAGCTTTACCAGATTGATGCCGAGCGCGTAGAAGCGTGCGAGCACTCTGTAAAGAGAACCGGGCTTGTGCGAAATAATCATCATCAGGCTCGTTCTGTCCGCTCCCGGATAAATTTCCAGATTTTTGGATATGCAGATAAAACGCGTATAATTATTTCCCTTGTCCTGGATGGAGGATGCGAGGCAATCCAGACCGTAAAGCGGCGCGCAGGAGCGTGACGAAATGGCGGCGATATCGGTCCGGTCGGAATCCGCTACGAGCTTTGCGGCGATCGCCGTATTTTCCACGACGTTTACCTTAACGTTGCCAAGAGAGTTGATATAATTCGTACACTGCGCGAGCGCATGCTCATGCGAATAGATTTCTTTAATATGAGCGAGATCCGCGCCCTTTTTTGCAAGCAAATTGTGATCGACCTTGACGCGGACGCTGCGGACAATATAAAAATTGTAATACATCATCAGATCGTAAATTTGCTTTACCGATCCGGCGGTGCTGTTTTCAATCGGCAGAACGCCGTAATCGCACATTCCTTTGTCGATAGAGGAGAAAATACTGGCAAAATTATTAAAATACATAATTCTGGGAATATGGAAGAGCTTTTCGCAGGCATGCTGCGAATATGCGCCCTCGACGCCCTGGCAGGCTACGGTAGCGCAGGGCGGAAAAATTTTGCTCGTATTGTCAATCGCAGCCGATATTTTATTTTGCAGATCGGAGGAAGGATATAAAATTTTATCCTGATAAGAGCGGCTCAGTTCAAATAGCAGGGAATAGAGTACGCTCGTATAGGACTTAAAATCTTCTTCCGATTTTCCGATCAGATCGCTGATTTTTTCCCGCTCTCTCTGCACGTCCTGTACGGGGAGGCCGTGGTCCTTCTTAAATTCAGCGATCTCGGATGAAATATGCATGCGTTCTTGAAAAAGGCGAATGATCTCGTCGTCGACGGAGTCGATCCTGGAACGCAAATCATTTAAATCCTGATGCTTCAAATCAATCACATCCTTTTGTAGAATTAAGCAATGTATCATAAACGGCGATCGCCGCCGCAGCTTCCACACACGGTACGGCACGCGGCAGAATGCAGGGATCGTGCCTTCCGGATATTCTTAATTTTGTGTTTACGCCGGCAGACATCCTGACGCTGTCCTGTTCCAGGCCGATGGAGGGCGTCGGCTTGACGGCTACACGAAACAAAATCGGCATTCCCGAAGAAATTCCGCCTAAAATTCCGCCGTGATGATTCGTCCTTGTCCTGATTTTTCCGCTTTCAACATAAAAAGCGTCGTTATTCTCAGAGCCCTTTCTGTCGGCGACCGCAAATCCGCTTCCGAATTCAATGCCCTTCACAGCGGGAACGGCAAAAATACAGCAGGAAATTCTGTTCTCCAGGCCGTCGAAAATGGGATCGCCGATGCCTGCGGGCAGTCCTATTATAGCACATTCTATCGTACCCCCGATAGAGTCTCCGGCCAATTTGTGTGCCAGGATCAGCTCGCCCATATCCCGCTCGGCCGCCGGATCTAAAACAGGCAGCAGCCTTCCGGCCGTTTTTCGGAAATCTTCTGCGGAGACATTGCACGGATCGAAGGGGATGTCCTCACAGGCGCCAAGCTTTCGAATGTGCGCTCCGACCAGAATCCCTTTCTCACGAAGCAGCTGCAGACAGATGCCTCCCGCAATGCACAGCGGCGCCGTCAGCCGCCCGGAAAAGTGGCCGCCGCCGGTAGGATCTTCGTAGCCCTTATATTTTACGTGCGCAGTGTAGTCGGCATGGCCGGGACGCGGGATATCCGACAGGTCCGCATAATCGGAGGGACGCGTATTCGTGTTGCGGATGATCGCCGTAATCGGCGCTCCGCATGTGACGCCGTTTACCAGACCGCAAAGAAATTCCGGAATATCGGCTTCTTTGCGCGGTGTGGTAAATTCTGAGGTGCCCGGAGCCCGGCGGGCGAGAAAGCCCTGCAAGGCGTCGAAATCAATTTTTACACCTGCAGGAATTCCGTCCAGGGTGACGCCGATCGCCGGAGAGTGCGACTGTCCGAAAATCGATATCTTAATGTTTTTTCCAAATACAGAGGACATAGATTCACTTCCCGTTTAATTTTTCAAAATCCTGCCAGAAGGTCGGATAAGATTTGTTTACTGCTTCCGCGCCCAGGATCGTTACCGGTCCGTCGGAAACGGCTGCGGCGATGGCGGCCGTCATTGCAATGCGGTGATCGCGGCAGCTGCTTACCATTCCTCCCTGAAGCGAAGGCTTTCCGTTTATGATCAGGCCGTCGTCCGTCTGGCGGATATCGGCGCCGAGTGTTCCCAGCAGATCTGTTACGGTCTGCAGACGATCGCTTTCTTTCAAACGTAATCTGCCGGCGCCGCGGATGATGGTCGTTCCTTCGGCAACGGCCGCAGCCAAGGAAAGAATCGGAACCAGGTCGGGGATGTCGGCCGCATTGATTTCAATCCCCTTCAGGGGCGAGGGCGACACGGTGATATCGCTTAGACCGTCTTCCGCTTCAGCCTTCTTTATAGAAGCGCCGAATTGTTCCAGAAGCTGCAGAATTGCTTTGTCTCCTTGCTTTGAGGTCAGGGAAAGACCGGAAACGCAAACCTCTTTCGTTCCGATTGCGCCTGCGGTCAGCCAAAATGCCGCATTGGACCAATCGCCTTCGGTCTGCAGGCATTGGGCTGTCTGCGCCCGATGTAAGCCCCGCGGTTTGATAAAAACGGAGAAGCCGCTGTTTTCCGTGAAGGAAATGCCAAAGCGCGCTAGGACCTCAAGCGTCATCTCTACATAAGGGCGGGATTCCAGCGTACCCGTAATCCGGAGCGTGCTTTCTGCCTCCAGAAGGGGAAGCGCCAGCAATATTCCGCTGATATACTGGGACGACACGCCGCCCGCGATCTCAAAAACGCCGCCTGATAAGGTTCCTTCTACACAAAGCGGCACGCTTCCGGGCTCTGAAATCCGGCAGCCGTGCCGGATCAGCTCTTCTCGCAGCGGAGACAACGGTCTGTCGGGAAGACGGCCCTCCGGATAAAATTCCGCGGGAAGCCCCAGCGCGCATGCCACGGGCAAAAGAAACCGAAGCGTAGAACCGCTTTCTTTGCAAAAAAGCCGCCGGACGCTTTCCTCCCTGCGTCGTTCCCTGATCGCTTTGACATGGATCCGATCGGCTTCCGATCTGAGGATCTGGGCGCCCAGCGCGGTCAGACAATTTTCTGTTGCCGTAATATCTTCTGATGCTGCGGCGCCGGCCCGGATCTCGGTATCCGTTCCGTAAAGCGCGGCGGCGATCAGCTGCCTGTGAAGGTGTGATTTCGATGGGATGGCCTTAACTTTCCCTGCAAGCCTGCAGGCGTTTATTGTATAATTCATTCAATCAGTTCCTTCCGCGCTACGTTGTTCACGGGGGATCCTCTCAGAAATGCGTCAAGATTTTCACAGACGAGCTTTATGAGTCTGCGGCGCGCTTCCGTCGAAGCCCAGGCGATATGCGGCGTAATAATGCAGTTCGGAGCGGAAAAATACGGATGGTCGTGCCGCATCGGCTCTTCTGCAAGCACGTCGATCCCCGCGCCCGCGAGCCGTCCGGCGTGAAGCGCTTCTGCAAGCGCTTCCTCCTCGATTACGCCGCCGCGCGAGGTATTGATCAGGTATGCCGTTTTTTTCATTTTAGAAATCGCGGCCGCGTCGATCAGATGCCTGGTTTGATCGTTAAGAGGACAGTGCAGCGTGATAAAATCGGACTCTGCAAGCAGGGTGTCGAAAGAAACAACGGGATACGGGCAAGCTGCCGGCACGGTTCTTGTATGGATCAGCGGCAGCATTCCAAACGCCCGGCCAAGCTCGGCAACGGCGCGGCCGATGGCTCCGTATCCAACAATTCCGAGCTTTTTGCCTGAAATTTCCGTAATCGGATATTTTAAATAGGTAAAGACGGAAGATCGCATCCAGTCTCCGCTGTGTACGGAGGCGTTGTACGCGACTGTATTGGAGGCCAAATTTAATAAAAGGGAAAACGTATGCTGGGCAACTGAGTCCGTTGAATAACCGGGTGCATTGCAGACGACGATCCCTCTTCTGGCAGCCTCCCGGATGTCGACGTTATCATAGCCTGTGGCAAACAGACCGACATATTTCAAATGCGGGCATTGCGCCATAACGTCCGCCGTGATTTTGGCTTTGTTGCAGATGACGGCATCTGCGTCGCGAATCGTCTCTGCCAGTCGGTTTTCCGGGATGACGTCATAAATTTTCAGCTCGCCAAAGCGCTCTAACTCGTCGAGACTGATATCTCCCCGTGTTACCGTACAACGGTCTAAAACCGTAAGCCTCATATTGTTTCCGCTCCTTTCTTCCGCTATGCTCTTAAAAGATCAATGCCGTATTCCGCAAGCGCTTGCTCCGGCAGATCCGCTGTATACAGATAAGCCGACAGATGGATTTTTTCAATTTCTTCGATTTTACTGCCGGCAGTAAATTTAATGGAGGTTGCAATGGTTTCTTCCGTAATGTCGGAAGCTTCAAGATGGCTGTACCATTCCCCGGGGACCTGATGCACGTCGTCATAAAGATAGATCTCAACATATTCGCGGTTTTCTTCCGTATTCTCCGGCGAGCGCACATCGAAGGAACGCGTTTCTCCTGTTTTGAAGATCAGTTCGACTGTATAGCCGATTTTGACATTTTTCGTATTCGGAAATTGATTCCAGCACGTATTCCAGATTTCCGCAAAACCGGATCCCGTGAGGGAAGCCTCCTGCGATGCGATTGCCTCATAGCATTCGATATCCTGCCCGGCAATCCAAGGCGCGGAATGTGAGGCTTCTACCAGCCTTCGCGTCCCACCGTCATCAATGTAAAGACCGATCCGGTCGGGCAGACCGGGATCCGGCGTGGGGATTGACTGGGAAGGGGACGCGGACGCAGGCGGTATGGTAGCAGCGATGGAAGGAATCGTAGGCGGCGCCGAGCTGCCTCCTTTATCAGACGTACAGGAAACGGAAGCCGTCAGAAGCGTAAAAATCAGCGCGGTAAGGATGAGTCTGCATTGATATATTCTCTGTGTACCGAACATGGAGGACCTCCGTTTTTTAAAAAATACTGCCTGTAATACAGGAATTTCTGTATTATATCATAAAATTTTAGACAAATCATCTGTCAAGCTAGGCATAGAATTTTAATTTTGCACAAATTTCACATATTAATTTTTTGAATACCTTGCGTATTGAGGCTTGATCGGATATAATATTTATCATGAATAAATTTGGCTGTTTTTGGCTAGACGGAGGTTATGAAATGAAAAAAATTTGCGCTATAATCATCAGTGTCACTATGCTGCTTGCGGCGATGGGGATTCTGACGGTAGGAGCAGAGGACGAGTCTTATACTTACGAACGGTACGATGATCTTCTTGCCGACGTAATATATCAGGATTTTGAGGATCTGGAGGCAATGGAGGATTACGCTACGGGAGACTTCGCCCCATATACGATTGAGGGGAGCGGCGCATTTGGCTTTTTTTCTTACTGCAACGGCAGCAGCTCCTTGATGGTCACAAACGAAAATCCGATTTCCGGAGATCAGTCCCTCATGATTAAAGATTTCCTGGACGGCAGAAAATGGTCGATCGACCAGGCGGCTCCGTTCGACGGGGATGCGTACGTTGTGGAATTTAAAATCCGAATCGACGCAATGCCTGCCGGCGGGAAATTTGCTTTTAAAGTTTCCGACGTGAATTCTCCGGAAAAAGACAGCGAGAGCGAAAGCGGACCGATTCTCTCATTTAAAAATGTAGATGGAACGCTCGGGCTCTATAATTTCGCAGATAAGCTTGTCGCTGAATTGGAAACGGAGCGTGTTTATTCCGTTGCCGTTGTCTGCGAGACGCTGTCGACCGACTGCTTCCTTTTCCTGGACGGGGAGTATGTCCCGGACAGCAAAGCAGAATTCAGCGCAGAATTTGCCCAGCCCTCCGCATTCCGATTCGATCTCAGAGGATCAGGCACGATAATTGCGCTGGATGATCTTGTGGCGGACGGATGTGAAGTGGATAAAGTTGGCGGTGCGACGCCGACGCCTGAGGCGACGGAGGCTCCGACGGAATCGCAGACCGCTTCTTCTGCAACCGCAACGCCGAAGCCGGCGGCCGCAACGTCTCCCGCAGCTGATTCTGATACGGAGGGCGGCTTTCCGACCTGGGCCGTTGTTCTGATTGTCGTGGGCGTTGTAGTTATCGTTGCCGCGGTAGCGGGAATCGTAGTAAAGAAAAAGAAAAAATAAACAGTCCGGATTGCCGGTATGAACTGCTCGTCCGTCCCTCTTACCGAGGGACGGGCTTTTTTGTTTAAGAGACAAAAAATAGGCGCCCTGTTTTCGGGCGCCTATTTTTTAATATAGCATACGTTCCAGCAGCTCCGCCGCATCTCCGATGATTTCGGGGCACGGCCTTTTTTTATAGTATTCTTCCGTTCTGGCCTCCGGCGGGGTATCTGGTCTCAATATGTCGTCGGAAACCTTCCCGCGCAGCAATTCGCGGCAGATAATCGTTCCATTTTTTTCTCTGAAGGCGCCTACCAGTTCCTGCACAAATTGATAATGCGCCGCTTTCGCGGCAGGATCCCGCGGATCTGCGTATCCTCTGATTAATCCCGCCGCCATCAGCATTCCCGAAACGGCTCCGCAAACCTCGCGCAGCTTTCCGATCCCTGCGCCAAAGGAAGAAGAAACCAGCGCAGCCTGCTCTTCAGAAATACCGATCTGATCTGAAAAGGCCAGCAGCACCGACTGAGAACAGCTGTATCCTTCTTTAAAAAGCCGAACGGCTGTTTCTCTTCTGCTCATAATTTCTCAATCTGGTCCGCAATTTGATCGAGCGCGTTATTTTCAAACAGCTCAATTGTGCCTTTGTCGCATGCTGCGGCAAATTTCGGATCGATCGGAAGTCTGGCCGTTACGGGAATTCCGTGCTTTGCCGCAATGCCGTCGATATGGCTCTCTCCATATATGCTGTGCCTTGCGCCGCAATCGGGGCAGATATAATACGACATGTTTTCAATGATCCCCAGTACCGGAACATTCATAAGAGCGGCCATATTTACGGCTTTTTCCACGATCATGGATACCAGCTCCTGCGGAGAGGTAACGATCAGAAGTCCATCCACGGGAAGGGACTGAAATACGGTCAGCGGCACATCGCCCGTCCCGGGAGGCATGTCCACAAAGAGATAATCTACGTCGCCCCAAATCACGTCGGTCCAGAATTGCTTTACGGTTCCCGCTATGATCGGTCCGCGCCATACTACCGGATCCGTTTCGTTTTCCAGCAGCAAATTGAGAGACATGATTTTAATTCCGGTTTTCGTTTCAACCGGATAAATACCGGATGCGTCTCCGGTCGCCTTTTCTTTGATTCCAAATGCTTTCGGAATGGACGGGCCGGTAATATCCGCGTCCAGAATCGCGGTCTGATATTCACGGCGCCGCATGTTCACCGCCATCAGCGATGTCACAAGAGATTTTCCAACGCCGCCCTTGCCGCTGACGACGGCGATTACTTTCTTAATCGCAGAGCCTGCATGAGGCTTTTCCAGCAGGGATTCAGGCTGTGCTTGACCGCGGCTCGGACAATCGGCTCCGCAGCTGCCGCAGTCATGGGTACATTCTTCGCTCATTCCATACATCTCCTTCGATAATAAGATACCTGTATAGTATATCATATTTTTAGGAAAATGATCTGCCTGAAAAATATTATGAGAACTGGGAATTGTATAACGAACTGTAAAATCCTCCCGACTGCATCAGCTCGTCGTGGTTTCCTCGTTCGATGATCCGGCCGTCCTGAAGCACCAGAATCAGATCGGCGTTTCGGATTGTCGAAAGCCTGTGCGCAATTACGAAACAAGTACGTCCAATCATCAGCTCGGACATGGCTTCCTGAATCTTGATTTCCGTTCGCGAATCCACATTTGAAGTCGCTTCGTCCAAGATCAGCATTGTCGATCCGGAAAGCATTGCGCGCGCGATTGTGATCAGCTGACGCTGCCCCTTGGAGATATTTACGCCTTCATCCGAAAGCACGGTGTCATAGCCGTCCGGCAGATTTTCAATATAGGAATCGATGCGCGCCGCCCTTGCCGCCTTCCGCACCTCTTCCATCGTCGCATTTTCTCTTCCGTATACGATATTGTCGAAAATCGTACCGTGGAAAAGCCACGTGTCCTGCAGCACCATCGTGTAGGCCCTCCGGAGCGAGTCGCGGCGGACGCTCCGGATTTCATTGCCGTCGACATAGATCTGACCGGAATTTACATCGTAAAAACGCATAAGCAGATTGATAATCGTTGTTTTTCCTGCGCCCGTAGGCCCTACGATTGCGATCGTTCTGCCGGGCTCCGCATTGACGGAAAGCTCGTGCAATATGGTTTTCTCGGGGGAATAACCAAACGAAACATTCTGAAGCTCTACTTTTCCGGAAACGCCGGACAGCGCAGGAGCGTCTGCGGGATCCGGCGATTCGGGCTGTTCGTCGATGATCCGGAATATACGCTCGGCCGCGGCAAAGGCCGACTGAAACTCGTTTAAAATATTGGCAAATTCATTGATAGGACCGGCAAATTTTCTTGAATACTGGACAAACTGAGCCACACCGCCCAGAGTGATGAAAAAAAGCGATCCTGCGGCAAACGTACCGTTTTGTGAATACATGTACAGAATCCCGCCGAAAATCATAATCAACGATATGGAAAAATTGTTAATAAAATTCACGGACGGTCCCAGCGTCGCACCGTAGTATTCGGCTTCATAATACGCGTCCATTGCGTCTTTGTTGCGAACCCCAAATCGCCTGTAGATTTCGTCCTCACGGTGATAGGCACAGATGGTTCTGTTCCCCGAAAGCATTTCTTCGGCATAGCCATTCAGAGCGCCGAGCTTCTGAGAACGTCTGTGAAACAGCGGACGGACGCGCTTGGACCGATAGCGGGTAAACAAAATCGATGCAGGCACTGTTACAGCGAAGACGGCAATCAGCGGTTTTGAGATCTGCCACATGAAGACCAGAGAACCGATTACGGTGTAAACGCTTGTCATGACCTGAACAAGATCCTGAGAGAGCGACGCGTTTACCGTATCAATATCATACGATATTCTGCTGATGATATCTCCCGTGGTGTGCGTATCAAAATAGGAAACCGGAAGAGCAGTTAGCTTCTCAAAGAGCTGCCGCCGCATGGTATACACGATTCTCTGACTGATTTGAATCATCAGGACCGCCAGAAGATAGGAAAGTACGGCGGACAGAACATAGCAGACGAGCATTTTTACGACGCTGGACCAGACCGTGCTGAAATCAACTCCGTCCTTGGCCGAAATTGCATCGATGGCGTCCCCGGAATATTTTGGTCCGAGCAGGGAGAGCTGATTCGATACCAGCGTCAGCACAATGGCGAGCACAAACAGCGGCCAGTATTTCATAACGTATCCGCCGAGCCGGAACAGGACGTGCTTTGCCGTCTTTCTGTCCAGCTTTCTTGCGGGGCCTGTTTTATTCGGATTGCTTTCCGAACGCGGATCTTTTGTAAAATCACCTTTACTCAACGAAAGCGCCTCCCATCTGTGATTCACTGATTTCCCGGTACTGCGGGCAGCTTTGCATCAGCTCTTCGTGCGTGCCCTGCCCAATGATCCTGCCCTCGTCCAGCACGAGTATGACGCTGCAGCTTTTGACCGAGCTGACGCGTTGGGCGACGGTAATCACGGTGGTACCTTTCATTTCTTCGGCAAGCGCCTGGCGGAGACTGGCGTCCGTTTTGTAATCGAGCGCGGACGAGCTATCGTCCAGCACGAGAATTTCCGGCCTTGCCGCGACGGCGCGGGCAATCAGGAGGCGCTGCTTCTGGCCGCCGGAAATGTTGGTTCCTTTTTGAGAAAGCACGTGTGCGTATGACTCGGGAAACGACGAGATGAAGTCATCCGCCTGCGCCGTTTTTGCCGCCGCGACGATCTGCTCCGAAGTTAAATCTCTGCCGAATCGGATATTTTCCTCAATCGTATCGGCATAAAGAAAATCATTCTGCATTGCCGTGCCGAACATGGCGTAAAAGGCGTTTTTGGGAATCGTCCGAATGTCGCGTCCGTTGATCAGAATCCGGCCTGCCCCGACGTCATAAAAGCGCAAAAGCAGCTTGATCAGCGTGGATTTGCCGCTGCCGGTGGCGCCGATGATCCCCAGCGAGCCGCCCGGAGGGACCTCGAAGCTTATGTCCGCCAGGTTAGGATGCGAGCCGGTATAAGAAAAAGAAACGTTTTCAAATACGATATGGGCGGAGACGGGGCTGGGCGGGTATTCCGATTCGCTTTTTACCGTCAGGTCCTCCGGCGTGTCAATCACCTCGGAAATCCGCCTGGCAGAGGCCGAGCTTTTTGTATACATCATAAAGATTCTTGTTACAGACATCATGGCCATGGAGATGAGAGTAAAATACTGCATAAAGGCAATGACGGTTTCCGGATCGGATTTGTGCTCGGCCACGCGCGATGCGCTGAGCGCAACAACCGCGACGATTCCGATGTTCATAAGCAGCGTCATGACAGGATTGACAACGCCCATTGTGATGCCGGCACGCTTTTCATCGCGGACCAGCGAGCGGTTTACCGTGTCATATCTCCGGTGCTCGTAATCTGTTTTTGAGAGCGCCTTGATCACGCGGATTCCCATCGTGTCTTCCCGCACGACGCGGATCATCCGGTCGACGGATTTTTGGACTTTTGTATAAAGAGGGATTCCTTTTTTGGAAATAAAATAGACGGTAATAAAAATAAAGGGGAGGATGGCGATCATGGCCAGAGCAAGATAGCTGTCCATGATCAGGGTGATTGCGATTCCTCCTATGAGCAGAATGGGCGCACGGACGCCCATCCGCTGCATCATGCTGACGAAGCTGTGCACGTTATAAGTATCTGTTGTGATTCGGGATTCCAAAGAGGGAATTGTGAAGGCGTCCGTCTGCGCCGCGGAAAGCAGCATCGTTCTTCTGAACAGGTCGCGGCGGATCCGCTCTGAGAAATTCCGTGCTACGTTGGCCGCCATGCGGTTTGCGCAGATATTGCAGACGCAGGCCAGCGCGGCGCAGGCGATCATAACTCCGCCCCAGAATACGATCAGGCGAACGTCCTGCCGTTCGACGACGTTTTTTAGAATGTGACTCAGAATATACGGGAGCGCAAGCTCGACCAGCGTCCCGGAGGCTTTGATCAGAAGCCCGAGGGACATCCTTCCGTAAAACGGCTTCAGGTATTTTAAAATGGTTTTCATGCTTCTGCTTCATCCTTACAGTTTATGTATTGCCTGGCGCGCGCCGACAGACGGTCGAGCACGGAGCGGAATTGCTCGAGCTCGGCCTCTGTCAGCTCTTCGGTAAGATACTCGTTCCACTCCCTGACAATCCGCTTGACCTCAGGGAGCGCCTCGAGCATTTTTTGCGTGGGATATACGAGCGTAACGCGTTTGTCCGCGGTGCTTTGCTTTCGTTCAACGTAGCCGTGCTCTTCCAAATGCGAGAGATGGCGCGTGACGCTGCTTTTGTTGATGCAGATGTGTCTGGCAAGCTCTTCCTGAGAAATTCCGGGATGGCGGCAAATGGCAAGGATATAGCTGTGATGACAGGCTCCAAGCTCCGCTCCGCGCATCCGGTCGGTGCGATAGATTCCTTCGCAGCGGCTGATTACGTTGATTTGGCGCATAATGGTCGGCATGATAAAATTCCTTTCTGCGAGCGGGCGCCAACGGCAGGGGCGGACCTGGCGCGCGGACAAATCGATTTGCAAATTGGTTGCAGATGAAACCGTTGCGGATGCAACGAATTCTATTATGTTATAGAAAATTTTTCAGTTCTTGTCAAGCGGTAATCTCGGAGGGATCGTGGGAACCCCTCCGGCATGCTCTGAATTTATCAGGCAGGAAAAGACTGACATACGTGATATTGTAACGGAGACGTTGCATATCCATAAGCGCACGTATCCGATTTTGATGATATTTTAGAAACATCACTGAATCGCTGCGCAGAATCGGAGAACGGCTTTACCCCATTGCTGTAATCAGCCGCCGAAAACATATCTGAAATAATCTGTATCCAGCACGCCCTCACAGTATCGCATTTTATTTCGCACGATTGTCTTTGCCGCTTCGACATATCCTTCCGGCACGACGGTACTTTCGTCTTTGGGGACGAACGTGTTGCTTGCCGCGTAATAGGTGCCGAGATCCGTCTTCCAGTCGTAATTGGTGTTGAATACCAGCGCCGGCGCATCGGACAGCACATCCCGGCCCACCATGAAACGCGAGTCAAATTCGGTTCCGAACAAATTGGAAAGCGTCGGCAGAATATCAAGGCTGTAGGTTGGGGAATCGACAACGATCGGCTCTTCGTTTTCCAGGCATCCGCTCCAGATAATCAGGCAGGAATGATCTCTTTCAAAATAATTGTTTACGTCGTAGCCGTAGAGCTCAGAAAGATACGGCATATTGCCGAGCGTCCCGGCGGAATCCAGCCCGTAGGGGAAATGGTCGGAAGAAATGCAGATTACCGTATCGTCGGCAATTCCGCGGGCTTCAAGCTCGCCTACAAGATAAGCAAGCGCATCTTCAAAATCAAGATTTGCGGCAAGATATCCCTTAACCGTGTCGGAAAAAGGAAGATCCTTAACTCTGTCCCAATGTCTGCTGGTCATGGTATTGCCGCTGCGGGTATAATTGCTGTGCCCGCTCACCGTCATATAATAAATATTAAAGGGCTGCTTGTCGATATATGTCGGAAGCGTTCCGCTGATCATTTCATAGTCGCTCTGCGGCCACGTATTTTTTACGTACTGCTCCATTCCGTTTCCGTAGCCCATAAAGCCGTCGGAATAACCAAGATTATTATGGGTGACATCACGGTCGTAATAGGTATATGAATTGTTGTGAAACGCCTTCCCGTAATATCCCAGGCGGTTTAGCTGGCTGCCCATTGTGTAATAATTAAGATGGTCGGACGTGTTTTTAAAGGACATGCCGCCGTCGGTGGGCATCATTCCGAATATAATCTGATATTCTCCGCCTGTCGTTCCGGCGCTTGACGGCTGATAATAATCGGTAAAGTTAATTCCCTTTGTTGCAAGCCGGTAAAGCGTCGGCGTAAGCTCGGGATCGATCACCTCGGCCGAAAAAGCCTCGGCGGTTATCAGGATAAGGTTTTTCCCCTTAAAAAGGCCCGTGTACTCGTTCTGTCTGGAAGGAGCAAGGCTTTGCACGTATTCGTTCAGCGCCTTGATCTGGTCAGAAGCGTTCTCATTGAGCTGATCGAAATCAATATCGATCGTGTTATATCCGTATACGATGGGGGACGCTGTCGGCTCCTCGGCAGGAGGCTTTTCGGGGTGCTCTTCCGCTTCGTCGGTTCCGCTTGTATAAAATGCTGTGGTGTCCTCTTCCTCAAAAGAAAGATCCCCGCCGAACAAATTATTCTGGAGATCCAAACGCATACCCGTGATCAGTCCGAAATTGCTCACCGCCGACTGAAAATTATACTGCGTACGATAAACCGGGGCATAAATGCTGCTTGTAAAGACAAGCACGAGCGCAATAACATAGGAAATCACCGAAGCTGCAACGGATACGATTCTCGTTGCGATATTGCCGCGAATCGCAGGAATAAGCCTTGAACTGAAAATAAGATACAAAATAAACGGAAGCAAAAACAGCAGTATGACAAAAATGCCGCCCTGTCGAAAAATAAGATGCATAATTTCGGAAAAATAGCTAGTAATCGCATCTCCCGCGCCGCCCGTCATCGTGTTTATGTCGTAAAACTGCTTGAACTGCTTATAAATGAGAAACTGCACGATATACAGAAGGCAAGTGAGAAAAATCAAAGCGGCGGCGATCCCTTTGTTTACCTTTATATTCTTATGCAGTGAGGACAAAAGATATCCGATCCCGCCGTATGCAAGGCTGAAAAACAGCATGGGGAAAAAGCTGGAGCTGAAAAAATTCCCTGTAGTAAAAATTCTAAAAACGATTTCAAAATATAAAATAATAAGCGGGAACAGGACAATACATTTGAGATGCCTATATTTGCTTTCTGCCATTAATATCACCGCTGTTCATTATAGGCTTTGACTCGATCTGTGTCAATTGTTTTGAAATTAGGTTCCATTTTTGTAATCGTTTTGAAATCATTGGGGGATAAATGGAGGCTGTTCGTTTCGGCGTGCTTCTTTTTTGCCGCTTTCGCCGGAAAATTAATTTAATAAAAAAATCGGAGCAAGAACTGCTTGCTCCGATGTGGTGCGACCGACGAGACTTGAACTCGTACGGGGGTTGCCCACACGCCCCTCAAACGTGCGCGTCTGCCAATTCCGCCACGGTCGCGTTTCCTGGTTTCCCCAGAAACAGCAGTTGCTATTATACGGTGTGAAATCAGGATTGTCAATACTTTATTTTATATTTTGCGTTATTTACTCCTGCGCAAAGCATTTCTGATGCGTTCTCCGAGATTGAGCCCCGCCATTCCGCAGAGGGATCCGATCAGCAATCCGGCAAGCAGCATTGTGAGCACATCCTTATTCAAGGAAACGCGTCCTTCCAGACACCAGCGGATTATGATCAGAATCAGCATATAGAAAAGGCCGATCAGCGTTCCGTTGAACCAGCCGTTTGCTTTTGCGGCAGCTGTGGCATAGAAAGAAGCGACGACGATGCTTGCCAGAACCGTCGTCAGCAAAGCCGGGGGCATATATTCTTCCGGAAAATCCGTTATGCGCATTGCCAGAGCAAGGATAAAGAACAGGGGGACGGAAATCAGGATGGAGATCAGAAACCCTTTTATCAGATAATAATACCTGCCATGGACCTCCTGTCTGTATTTCCTGCGGATTTCTTTTGTTTTTACCCGCGCCGCTTTTTTTGCATAACGGCTTTTCATAATATTGCTTGCATCGTTGTTCATATAGAATCTCCGTCATTGGCGTTTGATAAAATATATGAACCAGCCGAAAGGCTTATGCTAAAATCTTATGCTTCTGAAATACCGTAAAACAGCGCGGCGTTTTGCCCGAGAATCTTTTCTTTCCGGTCATCGGAGATCGGCAGTGACTCGACAAAAGCGGCGGAACGATCCGGTGCTTCCCAAGGGCAATCGCTGCCCATAAATATATTTTCAATGGGATGCTTATTGATGATCCGCATTGCAATTCCGGGATCCTGCATGTATGTGGCCGCCATTGCCGTATCAAAATAGACGTTCTCCAGACCGGTCAGAAAGGTTTCCACGTCATCCCACAAACGAAGCCCTCCGAAATGCGCAAGAACCATTTTCAGCTTTGGAAAATCGGCGGCAACTTTTGCACTGGCCGCCGGAACTGCATGTATCACATCGGGACTGTAGCAGTCCCAGCCCGCATGAAATACGATGGGAAGCTCCAGCTCCGAGCACACCTCGTAAATCGGATATAGTCTTTCCTCGTCGATAAAAAAGTCCTGGTAATCGGGGTGCAGCTTGATTCCCTTCAAAGAAAGCTCCTTGATCCGGCGAAGCTCGTCCACCGCCTCGGGATTTTCCGGATGTACGGATCCCAAAGAAATCATATCGGGATATTTTTTATTGTTCTCTGCGGCTACCGTATTGATCGTATGCTGCTGTCCCGGCGCCGTGGCAATGTTAAGATTTATAAATTTGTCAATCTTCATCTTTTTCATATATGCGGCGGTTCCGGCGGCCGTGCCGTCCGTGACACGCGTAAGCCCGGAGATCGATTCCAAACGGTGCAGCGCCTTCTCTGCAATGTTTTCCGGGAATGTATGGACATGTGCGTCTATGATCATTGGATCATCTTCCTTTCAAAAACAGTTTCTCCGATATTATACAACAACCTGCTGATCGTGCAATAAAAAGATCCGTCAGTGAAACGAATTTTCGCAGAAAGAATAATGCCGGGGATCGTAAAGGATTGCAGCGTAATTGATGACGCCGCCGCCGAAGCGGGTCTGAAGCTTGTCCATTGCGTCTTCGATCGTTTCCGATTTGCTGGTCCTCAATGCGTCTCCCCACAGATCCAGCTGATAGGGCGTCCCGTGCGGAACAAGGTGGATTGCGCGGACGCTGACAGAGCGAATGTCATGCGTCCACGCATACTTTTTGGAAAAAAGGCAAAAAGCCTGGCGTGAAACGGCGAGTGAGCTTTGGGTGGGTGCAGGCAGCATACACTGGAATTCGTGCGTCCTGAATTCGCTGTCTCTGATAGAGATCTGTACGCCGCTCGCGGCAAGCCGATTGGAGCGGAGCTTTTTGCCGATTGTTTCCGAAAGGGCAAATATGACATGCCGTACTTCTTCGTTATGCTTTAGGTCGGACGGAGTCGTAATACCGTGGCCGATGCTTTTGACAGGGGAAGAAACGTCGCAGTCCGCCACGGGACTGCACTCCAGTCCGTTTGCATACTCCCAAAGCTGCATGCCGCATTTGCCCAGACTTCTTCGAAGGCGCGCAGGGGATTCTTTTGCGAGCTCTCCGACTGTTTTTATATATAAAGAGTTCAGCGTCTTGGCTGTGCTCTTTCCTACGCCCATGAGAACGGAAACCGGAAGGGGCCAGACGATCCGTTTGAATGTCTTCCTTTCGATACATGTCACGGCATCCGGCTTTTTCAGATCGGAAGCCAGCTTCGCGAATACCTTGTTGAAGCTGACACCGACGGAGATCGTAATTCCAAGCTCAGAAAACACGGCGGTACGGATTTTGTTGGCGATTTCTGTGCCGCGGCCGAACAGCTTTGTGCTTCCCGTTACATCCAGCCAGCACTCGTCAATTCCGAAGGCTTCAATCTGATTGGTAAAACGGTAATAGATCTCGCGGACCGCCCTTGAATATTTCAGATACATGTCGAATCGGGGAGGCAGGACGGTTAATTCGGGACATTTGAGTTTCGCTTTCCAAACGGTTTCTCCCGTTTGAACGCCGGCCGCTTTTGCTTCCGTGCTTTTGGCAAGAACAATGCCGTGGCGTTCCTCGACGTCGCCGCATACCGCGACCGGTTTCCCGCGAAGCGCCGGATTCTCTGCGCATTCGATGGAAGCGTAGCAGTTGTTAATGTCACAGTGCAGGATAATCCGTTCCATAGTAAAATCCCCTCCCGAAAATATTTTTTCTGTTCCGCCGAATTGTATTGACAAACAAAGCGAACGGATGTAACATATACACGAACAAAGGTTCGTGTGACGGACGCAATTATAACACGAACGCATGTGCGTGTCAACACGTGATATATGAAAAAATATTCGCCTGGATTGTACGGCGGGAAAGCGTGACAAGATGACAATCGGAGACAAGATCAAAGCGGCAAGAAAGAAAGCCGGCCTGACGCAGAAGGAGGTTGCGGAGCTGGTGGGGGTTACGCCAAGGTGTATCCAGTATTATGAAGGCAACATTCGAAAGCCGCAGAGCACCGAGGTTTTAATAAAGCTGGCTGCGGCGCTGAATGAAGAGGTCAGTTATTTCCTGTCGGACCGGGAGCTGGAGCTGATGCGGGAGAATGAGCTGTTTCTCGGAGAAGCGGAGCACCGGTACGGCAGGACGGGAAAGGAACAGGCGCGCAGTCTGATCGAAAGCGCGCAGGCGCTGTTTGCCGGGGGGGAGCTCGACGAGGAGGACAAAGAGGCGTTCTTCCAGGCGATTACCGAGCTTTATTTCGATTCGAAAAAGATCCGTGCCGAAAGGAAGAACAAGAAAGAACAGACAAAAGAATAATATGGAAGAATTTATCAGACGCCAGGCCGACCGCCTGAAAAAGAAATATGGGACAAACGAGCCGTTCGCACTTCTGGAAGCGCTCGGAGTCAACGTAAGATATAATTATGAATTTCAGCACCTGAAGGCATTTTATTATATCATGCTTGGCGTGCCGTACGTTGTAATAAATGGCGATCTGGAGGAGCCGCAGAGAAAAACCGTCGCGGCGCATGAGCTGGGGCATCATATCCTGCACAGGCATCTTGCAAAGGCCTCGCCGCTCCGGGAAATCGGTTTTTACGACGCGACGTCCGGGCCGGAATATGAAGCAAATCTTTTTGCGGGCGAACTGCTGATCGATGACGGCGCGCTTGAAGTCGTTCTGAAAGAGGAAGCCGACTTTTTTAAAATCTGTTCCATTCTGGGTGTCTCTCCTGAATTGATGGCGTTTAAGCTCCACGGTCTGAATAAAAAAGGATATCGCCTGAACGTACCCGTTCCGTGCAAAAGTGATTTTTTGGCAAAATAGTAAAATTCAATATGGCACATACTATCCGTGCGGCGCAAAAGCCGACGAACGGGAAAAGGAAGTGCTCTGTTATGAACAGAAAGAAGAATCGGATAAAACCGGAACTGGAATATGCGAAGGATTCGTTTTTAAATAATCCTGTAGCTTCGGCGACGGAATGCACCGGCTACGTTCAAAATATACCGGACGACGAATATGAGGCCGAATCGTACGGAGCCTTGTATGATGTGCCCGTTTCTTCCCTGGATGGAGGAGAGGCGGATCCGCCTGCCCGCTGAGGAGAAAGAGGCTGCCTGTATTCGGCATAAGGAAATGAAAACCCTGCATGATCTCTGTAATCATATTTTACAGGTTCGTGCAGGGTTTTTGCTGCCTGCTTCATGGGCTTTTGGAGTGAAAAAAATTTTTTGAAATAATAGAAAAAGGTATTGCATTCTCCCATTTATTCGTGTATTATATGCCTGTCGGTGGTGATTTGAGGCATTTAGTGGATGAAAAACACCACAAGGTGGTTTTTAGTGGAGGAAAAAGGAGCGTATCTTTTTTATTCCGGTAAAAGCCGCTTGGTAAGACAAGCAGTATTGCAAGGTTATTTTTACAAAAGAAGAAAAGCGTACAAAAGATCCCTTGTGGGACAATTTACAAAAGAAAAAGTTCTGAACATACAAAAGTGAAAAGCTGACAGGATACGAAAGAAAATTTTTTACAAAGGATAAGCGCGCGGTTTCCTGCGGAAAGGTACGAAGGATAAACTTTCGAAAGGAGTAAATGATCTGTGTTTTATGGAGATAGTTTTGTCACCATTGACACAAAGGGCAGGATGGTGATTCCCGCCAAATTCAGAGACGAGCTCGGTGAGAATTTCATTCTCATGCGAGGCTTTGATCTTTGCGTGAACATTTACCCGAAAGAACGCTTTGAAAAGCTGAAAGAATCCTTTTTGCAGATGAAAACATCGGATGAGGCTTACAGAATCACGTCAAGAAGATTGCTGGGATCCGTTCAGGAGGCTGAATTCGACGCGCAGGGCAGGCTCAGTATTTCGCAGCCGCTCAGAGAATTTGCAAAATTCAAGAAAGAAATTCATGTTTTGGGTACGGGCGACCATATCGAGCTGTGGGATAAGGACGAATACGACCGCTACTACGATGACTATTGTACGGGCGAATCGTTTGCGGAAGCTTCGAAATGCCTGGACTTCTAAAGTAATAAAGGGAAAGCATGTCGGACTTCAATCATGAGCCGGTACTGCTCCGGGAATGTATCGAAATGCTCCGAATCAGGGAAAACGGCGTATACATTGACGGAACGGTGGGCGGTGCGGGACATAGTTCCCATATTTTGGAACATTTGGGGAAAGGTGGAATCCTGATCGGACTGGATCAGGACGACGATGCCGTCTCTGCCGCGACGAAACGCCTGCAAAAAGTGAAAGACGCCGGCAGAAGTCAGGCGGAATATATTATCGTAAAGACGAACTTTGAAAAAATGACGGAAACGGCAGGCTGTATTTTGCGGGAGCGGGGAAGGCTTCCGCAGGCAGACGGGATTCTGCTGGATATCGGCGTTTCATCCTACCAGTTTGACAAACCGGAGAGAGGCTTCAGCTACAGGTTTGACGCGCCGCTGGATATGAGAATGAACCGCGACGGGCCGGTAACGGCAGAAGACGTGGTAAACGAATATCCGGAAAAAGAGCTTGCCAGAATTATCCGGGAATACGGCGAAGAAAAATGGGCGGCCGCAATTGCCAGAACGATTTGCATCAGGCGAAAAACTTCGCCGATCCGAACGACGCTGGAGCTTGCAGAGACGATCAAATCTGCGATCCCTGCCAGAGCGAGACAGGGAGGAGGCCATCCGGCCAAAAGAACGTTTCAGGCGATTCGGATCGAAGTGAACCGAGAGCTTGAGGTTTTGGAAAAGGGAATGGATGAGGCGCTCGGCCTTCTGAGCGAGAATGGCCGGCTGTGCGTCATCACGTTTCATTCTCTGGAAGACAGAATTGTGAAGAATAAAATGAAGACGGCAGCCTGCCCATGCACATGCCCGCCGGATTTTCCCATATGCGTCTGCGGCAAAAGGCCGCAGGGAAAAGTTATTACGAATAAGCCGATCGTTGCATCCGAAATTGAGCAGTCGGAAAACAACCGATCTCACAGCGCTAAGCTGCGGGTATTCGAAAAAAGATCGGATCTGTAATAAAAACAAAAGATAACAGGGTGGGAATTACAAATGAACAGGGGAAGAAGCAGCATCGGCGGTAGAGCGGCCTCCGATGGAAGCAACGCCTACCGGTACGATTATGAATTCGAACCGGAAGTCGGAGAATTTTACATTCCGGCGGAAAAAATCGAAAAAAAACAAATTGTACTGACGGAAATCAAAAAGAAAAAAGAAGACAAAAAAGTCAAACGCAGTGTGATCGCAAATGTGATCCTGCTTGTGGCGCTTGGACTTACGGTTGCATTCCGGTATGCTTCCGTTACACAGATCAATTATGAGAACCATAAGCTGCAGCAGGAATACGACGAGCTGAACGCCGCCATTGAAAACATGGAGGTAGAAATAGAAAGCAGCATGAGCATTGCGGAAATTGCCGAAATTGCAGAGAAAAAGCTCGGAATGCATAAGCCTCTTTCGTATCAGATCCGATATGTCCCGGTTGAAGCCATCGACCAGACGGAATATAAAAATACGGAGTTTACGAGGGACGAGGCTTCAGACACTGCGTGGCACCAGAAAGCGCTCGAAAGGATAAAGCTTTTTCTGGGACTGATATAAATTGAGGAAGCCCAGCATATATTTTACCATATGGACAGGAGGCATGGTAGGGTGGCAAAGGTTTCCCGCAGGCAAGAGCAAGATAATACCCAAAAAAGAACGAAACGGAACTATCTCAAAGCAGCGCTGACCTACGAGAGCGAAGACAGAGACGATAAAGTACGAGGCAAATCGATCGCGGTATGCGTCGCAGTAATCGTTTTCATGGTCCTGCTGCTTTTTCGTTTTGCTTATCTCCAGTTTATCAAGGGAGATTATTATAGTAAAAAAGCATACGCGCAGCAGAATTCCTGGAGAACCATTTCTGCAAAACGAGGCACGATTACAGACAGAAACGGAAACGTGCTTGCAATCAGCGTATCCTCCTGCCTGGTAAACGTTAATCAGAAAATTATAAAGGATAATGCGCCCGGCGGCGATGTGGAGGCATATCAGAAAAAGGTTGCGCAGGGCCTGTCTGATATCCTGCAGCTGGACTACGATCAGACGCTGACGAAAATTCAATCAGAGGGCCGTTATAAACTGATCGCTGAGAAACTGGAGATCGAGCTTGGCGATCAGGTCAAAAGCTGGATTAAGGAGGAAGGAATTAAGGGCGTCTATGTTGATGAGGATACGACCAGGTATTATCCAAATGACAATCTGGCGTGTCACTTGATCGGCTTCACCGGAAAGGATGACCAGGGGCTGGTATGCGGCGTCGAGGTTGCGCTTGACAGTATGCTGACAGGAACGGCCGGCCGAATTATCACCGCAGTCGACGCGGCGGGAAACGAGCTGCCATACGATGAAATTACGCGTCTTGATCCGCAGGATGGCAACAACGTCGTACTGACGATCGACGCAACGATACAGAATATGGTGGAGAAGGCGCTGAAGGAAACGATTGAAGAGTTTAATGTAACGGAGGGCGGCGCAATCGTGGTAATGCAGCCCGACACGGGAGACGTACTCGCAATGGCTTCTTATCCCGATTTTAATCTGAACGATCCGTACGCCGCGCCGGAGGGATACGACGCCGATACCTGGATCGGGAATACGAACGAATCCGTGAAGATCCTCAGCGAAACGGTCTGGCGGAACAAAGCGCTTACGGATACTTATGAGCCGGGCTCCACGTTTAAATCGATCACTACTGCGATCGGCATTGAGGAAGGGCTTGTAAACAAAGATACGATGGTCAGCGACGCTCCGCTTGATCTTTCCGGCTGGAAGATCCGCTGCTGGCGGAAATCGAACGATCACGGCACCGAAACATTTGCAGATGCCGTCAAGAATTCCTGTAACCCGGTATTTGCAAAGCTTTCCCTCCAGATCGGCATGGAAAAATTTTATCAATATATCGAATCGTTCGGCTTCCGTTCCAAAACGGGGATTTTGCTTTCCGGAGAAGCAAACAGTATTTTTCATACCAATCCTACGGAAATCGATATGGCGGTAACGGCCTTTGGGCAGCGCGTTCAAATTACGCCGATTCAGCTTGCAACAGCG
The DNA here is from genome assembly GCA_904420095.1 of uncultured Clostridia bacterium. GTDB lineage: Bacteria > Bacillota > Clostridia > UBA1212 > UBA1255 > Egerieisoma > Egerieisoma faecipullorum. The sequence continues at coordinate 7,494 of CAJFUB010000002.1, read as the reverse complement.
TATTGCGCGATCGCAAACGGCGGAAAGCTGGTGCAGCCGAGAATTGTGAAGGAAATTACCGACAGCAATAATATTGTCGTAAAAAGCTATGATACGACGGTTGTGCGGCAGGTAATTTCAGAGAGCACATCCAAAGAGGTATTGGAGCTGCTGGAGCAGGTCGTCGCGTCTGGAACGGGAAGCAATGCTTATGTGTCCGGCTATCGTGTTGCGGGCAAAACGGGCACCTCCCAGACGACGACAACGGAAACGGACGGCAGATATATCGCGTCATTCTGCGGCATCGCGCCGGCAGACGATCCGGAAATCGTAATCCTTGTCATGCTGGACCACCCCAACCCCACAGACAGCTCGGCTTCCGGAGGACGGCAGGCGGCGCCGGTGGCCGGAGAACTGATTGAAAAGATTCTTACTTATCTGGAAGTGGAAAGACGTTATACCGACCTTGACAGCCAGAACATGATGGTAAAAAGCTATGTGCCGAACGTAACGGGACTTTCCGTAGAGGAAGCAATTGCGGCGCTCAAAGAGCAGGGCTTTTCCTATACGATCGCGGATGCGGACGAAACCGCTGATCTTTCGCAAATTACGATTTCTGAGCAGATTCCACGCTATAATTCTTATGTAATGTCCGGTTCTAAGGTGGTATTGTATACGAATCCGGAAACGGTCAAACAGACCGTTACAGTCCCCAATTTGCTTGGCTATACGCTGACGGAGGCCATCGAAACGCTGACGGAGCTTGGTCTGAACGTACAGGCAAACAATATCGGGGAGGTTGTTTCACAAAATATTCCGGACGGAACTGTCGTAAACAAGGGCTCTGTCATAGAGCTCGAGCTGATCAATAATGATACGGAAACTGCCGATTAGGAGAGAGTGCCATGAAACTGAATCAATTATTGGAACACAACGATACCGGCTGCGTGTTTGCAGGACCGGGCGATGCGGGGCAGATAGAGATCACATCGATTGAAACGGATCACAGAAAATGCGGGCCGGGCTCCCTTTTTGTCTGTATCAAGGGCTATGTCACGGACGGACACCGGTACGCTGCGGCGGCCGCCGAGGCCGGCGCGGTAGCAATTCTTGCGCAGAGCAGGGAGACCCTGGAGGAATACGGCTTTGATGCGGGAAAAAACGGGCCGGCCGTTATCCTGTGTCCTGATACCAGATGGGCCTTATCGGGAATTTGCGCCGCATTTTACGGAAACCCCTCCGAACGGCTCCGGCTGATCGGCGTGACGGGCACAAAGGGAAAAACGTCTACAACTTATATGATCCGCGCTGTTTATCAGGCGGCGGGGCTCGAAACGGGACTGATCGGAACCATCTGCAACAAAATTGGAGAGGAAGAAATTCCATCGGAGCGAACGACGCCGGAGGCGAACATTCTGCAAAAGCTGCTTTCCCGGATGACAGAGAAAAAAATCGGCACCTGTATCATGGAGGTTTCTTCCCAGGGGCTGCATCTGAACCGGGTCGGGCACTGCCGGTTCAGCACGGCAATTTTTACGAATCTGTCAAGAGATCACATCGGAGAAAACGAGCATGCCAACATGGAGGAATATGCCGAAGCAAAATCGAAGCTTTTTACGATGTGTGAAAACGCCCTGATTAACAGCGACAGTTCCTATGCATGCCGGATGCTGGAACAGGCCGAGCGCTCCGGCGCAAAAATCTATACCTTCGGCATTGATTCTGACTGCAGCTTCCGGGCGAAAAATATCATAACGAAACAGAATGGCGTCGAATATGACGTATCCGTTGGAGAACGGCTGTATCATATCGCGGTTCCCGTGCCCGGACGCTTCAGCGTCTATAATTCTCTTGCCGCGTTCGCATGCTGCTGTATCGAGGGCATCTCCCCGGAACGGGCCGCTTCCGGTTTGAGAACTGTATTCGTGCCGGGAAAAGCGGAAACCGTCCCGACCGGAAAAGACTTCTCCGTGTTGATCGATTACGCGCATAATCCCGACAGCTTTATCAATATTTTAACGACGGTAAAAGAGTATGCAAAACGTACCGTTTTCTTGTTTGGATGCGGCGGCGATCGGAACCGGCCGCGTGCACTGATGGGGGAAACCGCAGGAAAATATGCGGACTTTACGATTATTACTTCCGATAACCCGAGAAGCGAGGATCCGGAGCAGATTGTACGGGATATAGAAAAAGGCATAATTCCGACGGGCGCGGATTATATTTGTATCGTAGACAGGCGCAGCGCCATTGAATACGCGCTGAGAAACGCACGTCCGGGCGACGTCATCATCCTTGCCGGGAAGGGCCATGAAACGGAACAGATCCTGAAGGATCGAACCGTCCCGTTTGACGAGCGGAAAATTGTGCGGGAAATATTGGATCAAATGCAATAATACAAAAGAATCACTTGAGAGGGTCATAGAAACCATGAAGCTGACATTGGAAAAAATCGCTGAATTTACGGGCGGATCTGTCCGCGGCAATAAGGAGATCACGGTGCGGAACGCCTCGATCGATTCGAGAAAGCTCGAGCCGGATTGTCTTTTCATTGCACTGAAAGGCGAGCGCACAGACGGACATCTCTATATAGATCAGGCCTTTGCTTCGGGAGCCGCCGCGGCGCTCACGATCCGTGATCTGTATCACGGCAATTCCGGAGCCGTTGTGGAAACGGATGATACGGCGGTCGCTATGGGACGCATTGCCGCCGGAATCCTTCGGGAACGCGGTGATTCCGTGTTTAAAATCGCCGTGACGGGCAGTGTGGGGAAAACCTCGACAAAGGATATGGTTGCTTCCGTGATCGGAGGGCATTATATCACACTGAAATCGGAGCTGAACCAGAATAATGAGCTGGGCCTTCCTCTGACCGTCATGCGGCTCGACGAAACGCATGAAGCGCTCGTGACCGAAATGGGGATGCGCGGCCTTGGGCAAATTGAATATTTGACGAAAATCGTCCGCCCAGATGTTGCGATCATTACAAATATCGGAATTTCCCACCTTGAGACGCTGGGGACGCGCGAAAATATCCTGCGCGCGAAGCTGGAAATCTGCAAGGGCATGCGGCCGGGCGGAAAGCTGATTCTAAACGGAGATAACGACATGCTTTCTGACGAGGCTTTGGTCCAAGCGATCCTGGAAGAATATGGCGCGGACGCAATCGAAACGGTTTATTTTGGAACGGAAGAAAATTCTGCATACCGGGCTGAAAACATTCACGGAAGCAGCTATGAATTATTTACGCCTTCCGGGCAGCATTTTGCAGTCCGGCTGCGTGTCCCGGGCGTCCACAACGTATACAACAGCATGGCGGCGGTCTGCGCCGCGAATGCTCTGGGCATTTCCTCTGAAGAAGCGGTCGATACCTTATCGCAGTTCGGAGAAGAGGCGTCGCGGCAGAAAATCGTAGAAACGCCTTGGGGATTTGTGATAGACGATACATATAATGCCGGTCCGGAGTCCATGGCCGCATCGCTCGGCGTGCTTCGCGACATGGATGCGGATATTAAAATTGCGGCTTTGGGCGATATGCTGGAGCTTGGCGTTCTGTCTGAGGAATCGCACAGAAAGGTCGGCAGACTGGCTTCGGAAGCCGCCGGCGTACTTCTTGCCGTAGGCCCCCAATCTGTGATATATTATGACACGTTTGACGGCTTGCGCAAAATGCATGTTTCCGACTCTTCTGAGGGCGCGCGCGTTTTGTCCCCGATCATTCGGGACTATGCGCAAAGGGGGCTGAAGGTCGGAGTCCTGGTCAAGGGGTCGCACGCAATCCGCATGAATCTCATTTCCGAGGCCCTGATCAATGACTTCGTATAATCGGAGGGAGCTGCAGCTATGACGACGGTTACCATCATTTTTCTGATTACATTTGCGGGCGCAGTGCTGCTTGCGCCGTTTTACATTCCGCTTCTGCGGAGGCTGAAGTTCGGCCAGACAATTCGTTATAACGGGCCGCAGTCGCATCTCAAAAAGCAGGGGACGCCTACGATCGGCGCATTGATTTTCCTGACGCCGCTGATTATCGTAGCGCTGGTTTTGTATTTCAAAGGCATGGCGCCGAAAATGATTCCCTTGCTGTGGACTTCGGTTGGATTTGGCTTTGTAGGGTTTCTGGATGATCTGATTAAAATCGTAAAAAAGAGAAAGGACGGACTCCGGGCTTATCAGAAGATGACGCTTTTATTCCTGGTTTCGCTTGCGTTCGTATTTTATATTACCAGAAAGAATTATGTTGACAACACAATTATTATCGACTTTTTCGGCTATACGAAAACGTTTGACCTGAAATGGGTATTCATCCCGTTTTGTATTCTGATCCTCCTTTCTGCGACGAATGCCGTCAATCTGACGGACGGCCTGGACGGCCTGTGCGCCGGCTCTTCGTTTATCGTATTTGTGCTGTTTGCCGCCGTTTCGATCCTGCTCTGTCCGGATGATTCCGTCGCATATTTTTCCGTGGCAATGGCGGGTGGTCTGCTTGGCTTTCTGCTGTTTAATTTTAATCCAGCGAAGGTGTTTATGGGGGATACGGGATCTCTGGCGATCGGCGGGGCGATGGGTGCCTGCGTCATTTTGCTCCAGCGTCCGCTTTTGCTGGTCATTGCCGGCTTCCTGTTTGTAATCGAGGCGCTTTCCGTAATTCTGCAAGTATCGTTTTTTAAAATAACGAAAGGGAAACGCCTGTTTCGAATGGCGCCCATTCATCATCATTTTGAACTTTGCGGATGGAGCGAGCGGAAAGTCGTAACGATATTTTGGATTTTTACGCTGTTTTGCTGCGTACTGGCATATTTCAGTATGCGCTGAGCAATTGCATTGTGGAGGGATCGGCATGGGCTTGAATCACAAAGCGGAGAAAAAAAATAACGGGGCGCTGGATGAGGTCAAACGGCGGATTCGGGAAAGTATTCGCTATAATCAGCCGGACTTCTGGCTCCTGCTTGCGATCATCATGCTGCTGGGCCTCGGTACGATGATGGTTTTCAGCGCAAGCTCGGCCTCCGCCTATTCCTTGAACGCTCAGTCCGATGCGTATACGATCCTTAAAAAGCAGTTGGTATTTGCGGTTCTTGGCGTCGCGGCGATGCTGATCGTAAGCATGATCGATTATAAGGTGCTGGCACGCTTTGCCATCCCATTTTTCGGATTCTGCATCGCTTTGCTGGTGTTGGTCCAACTGATCGGAACGACGCATAACAACGCAAAACGGTGGCTGAATTTCGGAATCGAGTTCCAGCCCTCGGAATTGTATAAAATTGCCGTAATTCTGTTTCTTGCATATGTATTTTCCAGACCGGGGCTGAGCTATAAAGCTGTGCGTCTGCTTGGAATTCTGATATATATTGTTCCGGTCGGCATAGGGATCGGTCTCATTGCATTGCAGCCGCATATCAGCTGCGTCCTGATCGTGGGAATGGTCATGGTGGCCATGATGTTTGCAGGACGGGTGAAATTGCCGACCTATCTTTGCATGGGACTATGCGCCGGCCTGCTTGCCGTCGTCGTTTTTGCGACGAAATCCGTTAATTTTGAATATATTGCAGAGCGATTCACAACGTTTCTGGATCCCGAGCATGACACGTCCGGAGACAGCTACCAAATTATGCAGTCGCTGTATGCCATTTCCTCCGGCGGCCTGTTTGGAAAAGGCTTTGGAAAAGGTGTCCAGAAATACCTTTATCTTCCGGAACCCTATAATGATTTTATTTTATCAATTCTGGCGGAAGAGCTTGGGTTTGTTGGCGTTACCCTTGTTTTGGGACTTTTCACTCTGTTTATCTGGCGCGGATATAAAATCGCCAGAAATGCGCCGGATAAGTTTTCTTCTCTTACCGCATTTGGAATTACGACGCTGATTACGATCCAGGTTTTGATGAATGTAGCGGTCGTTACGTCTTCAATGCCTGTTACGGGAATTTCACTTCCGTTTTTCAGCTACGGGGGAACTTCGCTTGTGATTTTGCTTGCAAGCATGGGAATCCTGCTCAACATTTCAAAACAGTCGCATTATGAAAAATTCTGATTTCAGCAGGGGATTTCCCAAATCTCAGCTCCGATTCCGCGCAGTTTTTCTGTAATTCCGTCATATCCTCTTTGGATGTAGCCGTTGTCGTATACAGTTGTTTGCCCTGAGGCGGAAAGGCCTGCGATAATCATTGCGGCACCTGCCCGCAAATCGTGCGAATAAACCTCTGCGCCTTTCAGCCGGCGTTTTCCTTTTACGATCTGGCCATAATCCCTTTTTTGGATGTCCGCGCCCATTTTTACCAGCTCCTCGGCGGCGCCGAAGCGCTCGGGAAAAATTCTATCGGCGACGAGCGTATTTCCTTTTGCGGTCGCCAGAAGCGGGAGAATAATAGACTGCGCGTCGGTAGGGTAGGCGGGATACGTTTCTGCGATAATAAATCCCGGGGACTCCAATCTTCCGTATGCCGCGCCTTTTGTGAGCTCTAACGTGGCTTTTCCTTCTTTCTCTGCTGTATAAAAGTGCTCTTTGATTTCGCACCCCATGCTGCGCAGCGTTTTTATAACCGGTGTAATATGGAGGGGATTGCAGTCGTGGATTTTTACGTTGACTCCGGCGGCGGCAGCAGCCATAAGATAGGTTGCCGTTTCAATTCTGTCGGGGATGACAGTAAAGTTGATCGGATCGGCTTTATATTCCGATTTTCCTTTCATTCTGATCGCATTTGTTCCTGCGCCTTCTATTTCGGCGCCGATTGCCGTTAAATAATCGGCCAGGCAGACGATTTCCGGTTCCATTGCCGCGCCGTAGATGAAGACGGTTTCAGATGTGCCCATGGCTGCGAGCATGGCGTTTTCCGTTGCGCCTACACTTGGAAATCTAAGGAAAATATGTCTGTCGCAATGTTCGGATTCTTCGTTTCGTTCTGCGCGTACATAATGCTCGCAGTTTCTGACGTTGATATTCATCGCTGAAAGTGCGTCTTCATGTATGTCAAGCGGACGCTTTCCGATGGTACAGCCTCCGGGATAGGCGACCTCGGCTTCTCCCATTCTTGCGGCCAGCGCGCCGAGAAATGTAATTGAGGATCTGCATTTACAGGCGTTTTCAACCCCGATTTTTGTGCAGTTGATACATGCTGCGTTGATCTCTATGGTATTTCCTCTGCTGCTTTTTAGGAATTGTACGTCGCAGCCCAGTTCTTTTAGTATTTCTATTGTAATTCTCACGTCCGAAATATCGGGACAGTTCTGGATCCGGGTGACGCCATTATTTAAAATTGCGGCGGACAAGATGGGGAGCACTGCGTTTTTTGATCCGCTTACAGTTACCTCACCTCGTAAAATCCGTCCGCCGTTTATAATATATTTTGTCATATATTCTTTCACCGCATAAATATAACACGCTTTATATTATTTATATTATGTAAAAGGGGGATTTTCTGACACACAGATGTTTTTACTAAAGGGCACGAGTTTAGTAAAAACGGCCTTTGGACAGTTCCGGCCAGGCAAATTCCCGACTGATGTTCCTCTGTTTTT
>CAJFUB010000001.1 GCA_904420095.1 uncultured Clostridia bacterium | reverse complement strand
CACCAGAAACGGCCCGGTAGTTCAGTTGGTTAGAACGCTAGCCTGTCACGCTAGAGGTCGAGGGTTCGAGCCCCTTCCGGGTCGCCATTTTTTAAGTCGCCCAGATAGCTCAGTTGGTAGAGCAGGGGACTGAAAATCCCCGTGTCGATGGTTCGATTCCGTCTCTGGGCACCATTGCGGGTTTAACTCAGTGGTAGAGTGTCACCTTGCCAAGGTGAAAGTCGCGAGTTCAAATCTCGTAACCCGCTCCATATACAAAAGAAAACAGGTATTCGCCCGAGTATCTGTTTTCTTTATTTCGGCAGGGCACCATAGCCAAGAGGTAAGGCCACGGTCTGCAAAATCGTTATCACCAGTTCGATTCTGGTTGGTGCCTCCAGCAAGCAAAAGATAAGCCGTCGCAGCAGGACGGCTTATCTTTTTATAGAAGGTGGAATGAAATTGATCAATACGGATCGGTTTGCCGCTGAGGCAAAATTCGTAAGACTGCGCCGCTATCGCGATGCGGACGTCGTAATGTGCTACGTTTCCACAAAAGAGGAAGCGGATACATGGTGGCTGCTCAAGACCATCTTACAGGACGGGAAGCTGCCGGCTGTTCCGAGAGTAGACGGAGACACGATGGAATTTTACATAATTGAGGACCTGAATGAGCTGGAGCCGGGAAAATTCGGAATTTTCGAACCGCTTCAGCAGTGCAGGATTTATCTTCCCGGAGGCGCCGAGCTGATGGCCGTTCCCGGCGTACGCTTTGATGAATCCTGCAATCGGATGGGGCACGGCCGCGGCTACTATGATAAATACTTCGGAAAATACGGGCAGGAATGCTTTTTCAAGGTAGCGCTTACTACGGAGGACCGCGTAGAGGAGGAGCTTTCGGACAGGAAGCCTCACGATATCCCTATGGATGTGATTCTGACAGAAAGGCGCGTAATTCAGCGCGACCGCTGCGCTGTGGAAAGATAAAAATAAATTTTTTTTCATACTTTTTTACATTGCTTTTTTCCCCTTCCGGGACTATACTAAATAAGCTGAATGATCTCTTACACAAGATGAAGATTATGGCTGAATATATTTTGATAAGGAATAAATTATATGAGCTATAATAAAAGGGAAAATAAAAAGAATACGGTGGTTTCCACTGTTGTAGCTGTAGTTTTACTGATTGTTATCGTTGTATTAATTTTCCTTCTCGTCAAAAGGCAAGATAAAAATAACACTGCTCAGCCAACGGCTTCTGCGCAGTCTCCTGGGACGCCGACGGCAGAGCCGACTCCCTCGCCAACCGTTTCTCCGACACCGGAGCCGACGCCGACGACATCTGATTTTGCATCCCCAAGTCCGACGCCCCAAAGCGCCTATGATTATTCGAACCCCGTGCCGCAGAGCGAGCCGGTCGAACTGGAATTTTTTGAGGACGCCATATTTATCGGAGACTCCCGAATGGAGGATTTTGCGGCTTTTTCCGGACTTGCAAAATACGCGACTTTCTACACGCATATCGGAGTTACGGTAAATCATCTGATCTCAGAGAACGAGAGCGAGGTGATTCGTTTCAGGGTGAACGGGGAAAGCCTGACGCTGGAGGAAACGCTGCGGAAATACAATGATTTTTCCAAGGTATACATTATGCTCGGATATAATGAGCTCGGATGGCCGTATCCCGAAGAGTTTATTAAATATTACGTCAAGGTACTGGATATTATCAAGGAAGCCAATCCAGCTTCGGAAATTTATGTAGAATGCGTAATTCCTGTAGCGCGCACGATCACGGGCTCCGGCGTTGACCCGGAGACGGAGAACAACGAAAACATCGCGCGATTCAACCGTTATATCCGCGAAATGTGCAAGGAACAGAAGGTATACTTTTTAAACGTACAGGAAGCGCTTGTGGACAGCGAGGGCTATCTGCCCGACGGCGCGGCGAGCGACGGGATCCATATGAAAAAAGAATATTGCATTAAGTGGCTCGACTATATCAAATGCCACGTCGTATCGAATCAGTAGACACAAACAAGGAGGCGGCAGTTCATGAACGCGATAAGAAAAACAGGCTCTTTTATGATAACGGTATTGCTTGCGGCTGGAGTCCTCTTTGCATCGGGCTGCAAAGAGGAAGAACGCGAATACGAAATGGATCCTTCCCAGCTGGTATCGGATGTCCTGGAAAACGTAACGTTTGCAGGCGAAATGCAGGAGGTTGATAAAGACGCCCTTTCCATTACGTATACTATAGAAGACGGAGTGGAAGCGGTGGCTTATATTGCCGGCGGCGCACTGTCCGACGAAATGATCGTATTCACTGCTCCGGACGAGGCGACGGCGCAAAAAACGCTTGAAAATGTAAAAGCTCATATAGAGGAGCGCAGCGAGCTGTTTGCAAGCTACGCACCGGCTGAGGTGGCCAAGCTTGAAAAGGCGTATACAATACAAAAGGGAAAATACGTTGTGGTATGCGTCACGGAGGATATCGATAACGCAAAAGCCATTATCAATCAGTATTTTTAAATATGGTATTCAGTAAACCGATTTTTTTATTCGGCTTCCTGCCGATCGTTCTGATATTGTATTATGCCTGCCCCAGACGTCTGAAAAATACGGTGCTTCTGATCATGAGCCTGATTTTCTATGCCTGGGGAGAGCCAAGATTCGTCTTTTTAATGCTCTTTACGATTATCGTGGATTATATCGCGGGGCGCCTCATTGCGAAATTTTCAGATGGCAGTACGCGGCATGCGGCCCGGACCGTCCTAATCCTTGCGATGGTGATCAATCTTGGGCTTCTATGCTATTTCAAATATGCGAATTTTATAATTGAAAATCTGAACGTGCTGCTGAAGGGCAGGATCGAGCCGCTCAATATCGCGCTGCCGATCGGAATCTCCTTCTATACCTTTCAGACAATGTCCTATGTTATTGACGTTTACAGAAAAGAGATTCCGGCGGAGAAAAATATTCTGAATTTTGCAGCGTATGTGACGCTGTTTCCGCAGCTGATTGCCGGACCGATCGTGCAGTATAAAACGATTGCGGACGAGCTGTCTGTACGGCGTGAAACGACAGAGCTCTTTGCGGAAGGCGTATGGCGCTTCTCTGTAGGATTGGGAAAAAAGGTTCTGCTGGCCAATCAGATCGGCGCGCTTTGGACGGAGATTTCCGGAGATCCGGGAAGTCTTACGGCGGGCAAGGCCTGGATCGGCGCCCTGGCGTTTACATTTCAGATTTATTTTGACTTTTCCGGATATTCCGACATGGCGATCGGCCTCGGGAAAATGTTCGGGTTTCATTTTCTTGAGAATTTTGATCATCCGTATGTTTCCAAAAGCATCACCGAATTCTGGCGAAGATGGCATATTTCGCTCGGGACGTGGTTCCGGGAGTATGTCTATATCCCGCTGGGAGGGAACCGGAAAGGTCTTGCGCGTCAGATCTTCAATATTTTGGTCGTATGGATGCTGACGGGATTATGGCACGGCGCAAGCTGGAATTTTGTGCTGTGGGGGCTTTACTTCGGAGTGATTTTAGCTTTGGAAAAGATCTTTTTGCTGAAATTTTTAAAAAAAATCCCAGCTTTTTTCTCGCATTTTTACAGCTTGCTGCTGATCATATTCGGATGGGTCATTTTCGAATGCGGATCGCTGGGAGAAATTGCCTCCTACCTGAAAGCGATGTTTTCGGTTGGCGTACCTGGCTGGAGCGGGGAAACGACGTATGTCCTTGCCAATTCTGCCCTGCTGCTTGCTGTGCTGGCCGTTTGCTCGACGGAGCTTTGCGGAAAGCTCGGGAAAAGGATGAAGAGCGGATATTGGCGCTGCGCCGGCACGGCAGCGCTGCTGCTGCTCTGCGTACTGTTTCTGGCGGGAGATTCCTATAACCCGTTTTTATATTTCAGATTCTAAAGGAAGGGAGTGAAACGGCGGCTTGAAAAATAAAATTACGATTGCCATTTTTTTAGCCTTTCTGGCGTTTTTCTCGGCAGGGAGCTTCCTTTTTAAAGACAAAACGTTTTCCGAAAATGAAAACAGATATCTCCAGGAGCTGCCGCGCCTTACGGCCGAATCGGTAGCCAGCGGCGCGTTTGAACAGGATATGGAGGATTATGTCAGTGATCGACTGACCGGAAGAGAATTTCTGATCGGAGCCAAAAGCCTGCTGCTTGCGGGGCTCGGAATCGACGAGGTAAACGGCGTATATTTCTGTGAAGACAACATTTATATCGAAAAAAAGACAGATGCCGACGTAGACCGGTCGATTTACCGGACAAATCTTACGGCACTGAAAAAATATTTCGATGCGCTTTCCGAGCGGGGACTGAGCCGCGAAAAATTATGCTTCCTGCCGGTAGCGACGGCATCTGCGCTGCTTCGGGAAAAGCTTCCCAAAAACGCGCCGATTTTTGATGAGTTTGAGGTTCTTGCGGCGGCAAAGGAGGAATTGGAAGGCTATACGCTGATCGATCCTTCTGAGGCGATTGGCGCCCTGGAAACCCCGTTTTATAAAACGGATCACCACTGGACGACAGACGCGGCCTACGCGGCCTATGTCCTGTGGTGCGAAACCACGGGACGTGAGGCGCGGGCGCCGGAGGAATACAATATCATAACGGCATCAGATTCTTTTCGGGGGACGCTGTATTCCAAAGTACTGCGTCCGGACGCCGCGTACGATACCGTGCGCTTTTATCTTCTAAAAGAGGGCACCGAAGCGCGGGTTTGGTGCGACGGGACGGAAAAAAGCTTTACAAATGGTTTCTATGATATGGAATATCTGAATCGAAAGGATCAATATGCCGCTTTTTTCGGGGGAAATTACGGCGAGGTCCGCATTTTGCTGGAAGAGCAGCCGGGAACTGGGGAAAACCTCCTGATTCTGAAGGATTCCTACGCGAACTGCTTTGTCCCGTTTCTCTATGGATATTTCGACAATATTTATATGATCGACCTTCGGTATTTTAATGGAAATATAGCGGAATACGCGGAAGAGCACGAGATTACAGAGGTTCTTGCGCTTTACAATATCTCGTCCTTCGTTGACGATAAAACTGTTGGAAAGGCTGGTTTGGTATGATTTTTCAGACGGGAGAAAGAGTTGTATTTATTGGAGATTCTGTTACGGAGTATGGACACGGAAAACCGGTAGGAGAGGGACTGTTCGAGGGAGTCGGTTCCGGCTATGTGCGTGTCGTGGAAAATTTTATTAATGTGTTTTATCCGGAACGTACGATCCGTATTTCAAATACGGGCATCAGCGGAAACAATATATTGGATCTGAAAAGACGGTGGCAGACGGATCTGCTGGATCTCCGGCCGGACTGGGTTTCCGTTTGTATCGGAATTAATGATGTCTGGCGTCAGTTTGACTCGCCTGCTTTGAAGGAACAGCACGTGGAACCGGAGGTTTATGAGGAAACGTATCGCGAGCTGATCGAGCGTACGCTGCCGCAGGTCAGAGGAATGATTCTCATAACGCCGTTTTATATTGAAAAGCTGCGGGAGGATCCGATGCGCAAGCGGATGGATACCTATACCGGAATTACGAAAAAGCTCGCTGCGGAGTACGGGCTGATCTGTGTGGATGTGCAGAAGGCGTTCGATGATTTTCTGGAGTTCCGCCATTCCTCGTTCCTGGCCTGGGACCGCGTGCATCCAAGCCCGGCGGGCTGCTTTTTGATGGGAACGGAATTCCTCCGGCAGACGGGCTTTGATTTTACCCGGTTAAACGGCACAGGAAAGAAATAGCACGGAAAGAAGGACGGCGCCGGGGCGCCGTTTTTTTATTTGACAATTAGCTCTTATAGGGATATACTTAAAATGTTTAATTAAATCATTTAACTAAGATTTCCCAAATTTGGAAGAACGGAGTCGATCGAAACGGATAGAGCCGAGTTTTGCGAGGAGCTGAACGTGCTGCTGACAAAGACGTATAAAAACATCAGCGACCTGGAAGAAGAAAAGGTCCGGCGGAATAAGCATCTCCAGCTGTCCATCAGCGAGCTGCATCTGATGGAGGCCGTCGGAAAATATTCCGGGACGGGCGGCGCTACGATTACGGAGCTTGCCAACGATCTGGGATTTACGCTCCCTGCAGTCACAATCGCAATCGGAGGACTTGAGAAAAAGGGCTATGTCTGCAAAAGCCGGGACGCCGCGGATAAAAGAAGCGTCCATGTCAGTCTGACGGAGCGGGGAGAAAAAATCGACAGGGTGCATAAATACATTCATAAAAAGCTTGTTCGGGAGGTCGCAAAGGCGTTTGACGAGGATGAAATGAAGGTTCTGATCCGCGGCCTGGAAAAAGTGAACGAATTTTTCGCGGACCTGAACGCGAGAAAATAATATTTGGAGGCAGTGATATGGAAAAGTGCAGTATCGGATGCAGAATAACGGGAACCGGCCATTTTGTGCCGGAGCAGATCCTGACAAACGACGACTTGTCCCGGATGGTAGACACCTCGGACGAATGGATCAGTACCAGAACCGGAATAAAAGAAAGACATATTATGCGCTCCGACGAAACGTGCACCGGCATGTCGGTCAATGCCGGAAAAGCCGCGCTGGAGAATGCCGGCGCGTTGCCGGAGGAGATTGACTATCTGATCTGCGCTACGGTGCATGGGGACTATTTTACGCCCTCTTTGGCCTGCTTGGTGCAGAAGGAGCTGGGGCTGTGCTGTCCGGCGATCGATATCAACGCCGCCTGCGCCGGTTTTTTGTATGGGCTTGATCTGGCGCAGTGTCTTCTGAAAACACGCAAATCCATCAGGAAAGTCCTCTTGATTGCCACGGAGGGAATGTCAAGGCTGCTCGACTGGAGCGATCGGAATACGTGCGTTTTGTTTGGAGACGGCAGCGGAGCTGCGGTAATAGAGCGAGGGGGCGAGGAGGAATGTCTCCTTGCTTTTGTTGAGCATGCGCAGGGAAATTCGGAGGCGCTCAATATCGACTATGGACCAAGCGGAAGGCCGCGGGTACAGATGAACGGCGGGGAGGTCTTTAAGTTTGCGGTGACATCCGCCTGCAAAGATATTGCGGAGGTGCTGGAGGCCGCCGGAATTACGGATAAGCAGCAAATCGCCCACGTTCTCCTGCACCAGGCGAATCAGCGAATTACAAATGCCGTCATAGCAAAGCTGGGCATCCCAGAGGAGCGCTATCTTTCGACGATTTCTAAATATGGGAATACGTCGTCTTCCGGAATTGCGATCGCCCTGGATGAGCTGAACCGCAGCGGGAGCGTGCAAAAGGGCGAGCTCCTTGCGCTGGCGGCGTTCGGCGGCGGGCTGACATCGGCGGCTGCCGTTCTGCGCTGGAATCCGTAAGAGAATATACCGGGGGGATGCCAAATGAAATCAATCAAAACGGAGCTTTGCGGATTGCTGGGAATTAAATATCCCATTTTACAGGGGGGAATGGCGTGGATTTCGAATGCGGAGCTTGCTTCTGCGGTAAGCAACGCAGGAGGGCTGGGAATTGTATCGGCCATGAATTCCTCTGCGGAGTGGGTTCGAAATGAAATCAGGCGGACCAGAGAAAGGACGGACCGTCCGTTTGGCGTTAACGTTATGCTGAAAAGCCCGCATGCGCATGAAGTGGCGCAGATGCTGGCCGAAGAAAAGGTTCCCGTTATTACTACGGGCGCGGGAGATCCTTCCGCATATATGAAAGCATGGCTGGAAGCGGGGATTCAGGTACTTCCCGTGATCGCGGCGTGTTCCATGGCACAAAAATCACAGCGTGCGGGCGCCGCTGCCGTGATTGCGGAGGGCGGCGAATCCGGAGGACATATCGGAGAAATGAACACAATGCCGCTCGTTCCCCAGGTCTGTGATGCGGTATCAATTCCGGTCATTGCTGCGGGAGGGATCGGCGACGGCAGAGGCGTCGCGGCCGCTCTGATGCTTGGCGCGGCGGGAGTACAGCTCGGCACGCGGTTTCTGTGTGCGGCGGAATGCTGTGTCAGCAGGGAGTATAAAGAGCGGCTCATAAAGGCGGGGGACCGAGATACGATTGTTACGGGAAGAAGGCTGGGACATCCGGTCCGCGCTCTGAAATCGCCGTTCAGTACCGCTTATGCCAAAATGGAAACGGACCCTTCCGTTTCAGACGAAGCGCTCGAGGCCTTTGCCGTGGGCTCGCTTCGTACAGCGGTTCAGGAGGGGGACGCACAGAAGGGCAGCTTTCTTGCCGGAGAGATTGCGGGACTTGTAAATCGGGAACAGCCGGCAAAAGAAATCATAGAGGAAATTATGCAGGAAACGGCAGAATGTCTGGAACGGGCATCGCGGTTTCTTTAAAGGAGGTTCATTGCATGTCGGAAGGGAAAATTGCTTTTGTTTTTTCAGGCCAGGGTGCACAATGTCCCGGAATGGGAAAGGCGTTATGTGAGACATCTAAGGCTGCCGCCGCCGTATTTGCACTGGCGGACCGAATCAGGCCGGGAACGTCGCAGCAGTGCTTTCACGGTACGAAGGAGGAATTGAATCTTACGATTAATACGCAGCCTTGCCTGTTCTCCGTCGATCTGGCGGCGGCAAGAGCGGTAGAAGAGCTCGGAATTCGGGCGGATCTGACCGCCGGCTTTTCCCTTGGGGAAATCGCGGCGCTTGCCTTCTCCGGAGCGCTGGAGGACGAGAGCGCGTTCCGGCTCGTATGTAAACGTGCGGAATTTATGCAGGAAGCAGCCGAGCGGAATCCCGGCGCTATGGGCGCCGCGCTCGGAATCGACGCGGAAAAATTATCCAAAGTACTTGCGCGCTTTGAAAATGCGCAGGCGGTTAATTTCAACTGTCCCGGGCAGATCGTTTTTGCGGCCAAAGAGAGCGATATTGATGAAATTGCTGCGGCGGTTCAGGAAAACGGCGGAAAATTCAGAAGACTGGCGGTCAGCGGCGCGTTTCACAGCCGCTTTATGGAGGACGCTTCCCGTAAAATGCTGGAATACCTGAAGAATGTTTCCGTCCGTCCGGCGTCTGTCCCCGTGTATGCGAACCGCACGGCGGAGCCGTACGGCGAAACAGAGCAGGAGATGAAAAGCCTAATAGCAGAACAAATCTGCAGCGCCGTACAGTGGCAGAGCACGATCGAGCGGATGATCCGTGATGGTGCATCGGTATTCATCGAGACCGGGGAAGGCAAAGTTCTTTCCGGCCTGATTCGGAAAATTAATAAAAGTGTAAAAGTGCTGCATTATTCAGAAGTACTTGCAAACGGAGGAAGCCTGTGATGGAGAATTTGTTTTTACTGAAGGGAAAGAATGTTATCGTTACCGGCGGTTCCCGGGGAATCGGCAGAGCCGTCGCCCTGCGCTTTGCGGAAATGGGCGCAAACATCGCAATTTTATATGCCGGGAACGAAGAGGCGGCAAGCGCCGTACTCGGCATGCTTACAGAAAAAGGGGTGAAGGCCGGCACTTATCGCTGCAATGTCGCAAAATATGAAGAAGCGGAAGAAACGGTTCAGAAAATCATTAAGGATTTCGGAGGAATCGACGTGCTTGTCAACAACGCCGGGATCACGAAAGACAACCTGATTCTGAAAATGAAGGAGAGCGACTTTGACGAGGTGCTTGGCGTGAACCTAAAAGGCGCATTCAATATGATAAAAAGCGTTTATTCCCATATGGCGAAGCGGAAAAGCGGAAGAATTATCAATATTTCTTCCGTATCGGCGCTGCTTGGCACGGCCGGACAGGCAAATTACGTTAGTTCTAAGGCCGGTCTGATCGGATTAACCAAAACTGTAGCGCGAGAGCTTGGGGCAAGAGGCATCACCTGCAACGCCATTGCGCCGGGCTATATTGAAACGGATATGACCGCTTCGCTGAAAGAGGAGCTAAAACGGGAATATCTGGAAAAAATCCCGGCAAAACGCTTCGGCTCGGTAGACGACATCGCTGCCGCGGTCTTGTTTTTGGCGTCTGATCTGGCGGCCTATATCACAGGAGAAGTCATCCGCGTCGACGGCGGGCTTTGCATGTAAACGGGATTTATCTGAAAACACTTGGAGGAATACGGAATGAAAAGAGTAGTAGTTACGGGAATCGGCGCCGTTACGCCGATCGGAAACGACATTCAATCGCTGTACGAGGGCCTGCGGGAGGGCAGAAACGGCATCGGTTACATCACGCGCTTTGATCCGGAGGAATACAAGGTAAAAGTCGCGGCTGAAGTGAAAGACTTTGATCCGCTGCAATATATTGAGAAAAATCAGCTTCGAAAAATGGATTTGTATACGCAGTACGCTGTGGCGGCCGCCGCACAGGCAGTAGAGCAAAGCGGACTGCGCGCGGGCGATAACATCGACAGCGCGCGCTTCGGCGTGTATATCGGTTCCGGCATCGGCGGCATGACGACTTTCATGAATGAAGCGTATAAATTAAAGGACAGCGGGCCGCGGAAGGTTTCCCCCTTTTTTGTTCCGATGATGATTGCGAATATGGCGGCCGGAACGGTTGCCATCCGTTACGCGGCGAAGGGTCCGTGCCTCCCTGTCGTTACGGCGTGCGCAACCGGAACGCATTCGATCGGGGAAGCCTTTCATGCCATTCGTCACGGATATGCCGATGCAATTATCTGCGGCGGAGCGGAGGCGACGATCAACCCGCTGTCGGTTGCAGGCTTTACAAATTGTATGGCGCTTTCAAGCAAAAATGACGTCGATCGGAGCAGCATTCCTTTTGACAAAGAACGCGACGGCTTTGTAATGGGGGAAGGATCCGGAATTCTCGTCTTGGAGGAATACGCACATGCCGTCCGCAGAGGAGCCAACATTCTTGCGGAAATCACAGGTTATGGGAACACCTGCGATGCATATCACATGACGGCGCCGGATCCCGAGTCCGTAGCGGCAGCGGAAGCGATGAAAATCGCCTGTGAAGAGGGCGGAATTCTGGACGCTTCGGGGATGCCTGCCTGCGACGCTTCCGCGGTTTATATCAATGCGCACGGAACGAGCACGCCGCTGAACGATAAAAGCGAAACAGCGGCAATCAAAAAGGTATTTGGAAAGGATGCGTATTCGCTGAAGATCAGCTCTACAAAATCGATGACGGGACACATGCTCGGCGCGGCCGGCGGCGTGGAGGGCGTAATCAGCGTACTGGCTCTGGTAAACGACTATATACCGCCTACCATTCATTACAGCGTCCCGGATGAGGAATGCGATCTCGATTACACCGTAAATCACGGCGTCGACCGGACGCTTGAATACGCTGTTTCCAACTCTCTCGGATTTGGCGGCCACAACGCCTGCATCGTTTTCAAAAAAGTATAAGAAGAGCGGAGGGTTCTTATGGATACGAATGAAATCAAGAGTTTAGCGGAAATCATGAAAAACAACGGTGTCACGAGCCTGGAAATTGAAGACGGAAAAGTGAAAATCAAGCTGGAGCGTTCCGCGGCGCCTGCCGCCGCGGCCGGCAGCGCCGTTCCTTTCTCAGGCCTTTCGGATCATCCCGCGCAGGAGCCGCTTCCGCAGGAAGATCCGTGTACCTATATTACGGCGCCCATGGTCGGTGTTTTCTATGCCGCCGCAGCGCCGGGCGAGCCGCCCTTTGTGAAGGAAGGCAGCATTGTCAAGAAAACGGATACCGTCTGCATTATTGAAGCGATGAAGCTGATGAATGATATTGCGGCCGAATGCGACGGAGAAATCTGCGAAATTCTGGTCAAAAACGGCGACATCGTAGAGTACGGGCAAAAGCTCTTTAAAGTCAGAAAGAGCGGAAGCTAAGACGGAAAGGCGCGTGAACGAAATATGAATAGAGACGAAATCAGAAATATTCTGCCGCACAGAGAACCGATGCTGCTTGTAGACGAAGCGCATGTGACCGGGGAAAACGAGGCCGAAGGTCTTTATCACGTCAGAGGGGACGAATGGTTTTTGCAGGGACATTTTCCAGGGAACCCCGTGGTACCCGGCGTTGTGCTGTGCGAGATTATGGCGCAGACCTGCAGCGTAATTTTAGCTGACAAGGTAAAGGGCTGTACGCCGTATTTCAGCGGACTGAATAATGTGAAGTTTAAGAAACCGGTAAAGCCAGGAGATACTCTGCAGCTGAACTGCAGGATATTGAAAAATAAGGGCCCGTTTTATTTTGCTGAGGGAACCGGCTCTGTAAACGGAACGCTGTGCGTTTGCGGAGAGTTCAGCTTTGCTGTAAAGGCGTAAAGCTTTCGTATAGGACAATCGGAGGTCAGGGAAATGTTTGCAAAAATATTGATTGCCAACAGAGGAGAAATTGCCGTAAGAATCATACGGGCCTGCAAAGAAATGGGAATCCAGACCGTTGCGGTATATTCCGAAGCCGACAGAGATTCTCTTCATGTGAATCTCGCGGATGAGAGCTACTGCATCGGTCCCGCCGCTGCGAAGGACAGCTATCTGAATATGGCCGCGATTCTTTCGGTAGCGGATCTTTCCGGCGCAGAGGCGATCCATCCCGGTTACGGTCTTCTGTCGGAAAACGCCAAATTTGCCGAGCTGTGTCAAAAGTGCGGAATTGCGTTTATCGGACCGGCGCCGGAGGTGATCTCCAAAATGGGCGACAAGGAAGAGGCACGCAAAACGATGATCGCCGCCGGCGTTCCGGTGATCCCCGGCAGCGAAATTCTTCCGTCCCTGCAGGAAGCGCTTGAAAATGCGGAACGAATCGGGTATCCGCTGCTGATCAAAGCGCGCGCGGGCGGCGGCGGACGGGGAATCCGGATCGTGAACACGCGCGATGAAGTGGAGAAGGCATACCATCAGGCATCGTCCGAGGCGCTTTCTGCATTCGGCGACGGCGGCGTATATATGGAAAAGCGCTTGGCTCCCGTAAAGCACGTAGAGGTTCAGATTATTGCGGATCAGGCCGGGCACGTAGTGGCGCTTGGCGAACGGGACTGCTCCGTTCAGAGAAAAAACCAAAAGCTGGTGGAAGAGAGCCCCTGCGCGGTTGTTTCTCCGGAGCTGCGGCGGAGTATGTGCGACACTGCGGTGAAAGCGGCAGCCTCTGTAAATTATACGGGCGTTGGAACGATAGAATTTTTACTGGATCAGGCCGGAAACTTTTATTTTATGGAAATGAATACGCGCCTTCAGGTAGAGCATCCTGTTACGGAGTTCGTTACCGGGTATGATCTGGTAAAATGGCAGATCCGCATCGCCGCGGGAAGAGAGCTGGATTTTACGCAGGAAGACGTCACTGTCCAGGGCTGCGCGATCGAGTGCAGAATCAACGCGGACCAGGCGGCAAAATCCGCTTCCGGCGTTACTCTGCTGCACATTCCCGGCGGCCCGTGGGTGCGTTTCGATACCGCTATTTATCAGGATTATAAGATTCCGCCTTTTTACGACTCCATGATCGGAAAGCTGATCGTTTATTCGCGCTCTCGCGAGGAGTCGATCCGGAAAATGAAGGCTGCGCTTGGCGAGCTTGTCATAGAAGGCGTTGAAAACAATATCCAGTCGCAGATCGATATTCTTTCCGACCCGGATTTCGTTTCGGGTAACTATTACACGAATTTTATGGAGAGGTATGAAAAATGATCAGTAAAAACTTTTTCAAGCGCGCAAAAAATGAACTGGAAGGCGTAATCCGACCGCAGAAGAGCGAGAACGAGCGGGAGAAAAATCAGGAAAAGGGGAAAACCGGCGGATTCGGAGAGGCCGCAGAGGAGCTTTGGACCTCCTGCGCCTCCTGTAAAGCGCTGATTCTGAAAGAGGACCTTACCGACCATTTGTATGTCTGTCCCAAATGCGGCTATTACTACCGGCTCACGGCACGGCAGAGAATTGCGCTTTTTACGGACCGCGATTCCTTTTCGGAGCGCGACGGAGATATGAAGCCGAAAAATCTTTTGAAGTTTCCGGATTATAATGCAAAGCTGAAAAAAGCGACGGAGGACAGCGGGGAGAATGAATCCGTCATTTGCGGCACGGCTCGCATTGGCGGTTATTCCTGCGGCATTTTTGTGATGGAGCCTCGGTTTATGATGGGATCTATGGGAAGCGTTACGGGCGAGAAAATTACGCGCTTGTTTGAATATGCCGCAGAGGCACAACTTCCGGTCATCGGCTTCACGGCTTCCGGCGGGGCGCGGATGCAGGAGGGGACACTGTCCCTGATGCAGATGGCCAAGACCAGCGGCGCCGTCAAACGGCACAGTGACAAGGGACTTTTATATATTACCGTACTTACCGATCCGACGACAGGCGGCGTCACCGCGAGCTTCGCCATGGAGGGAGACGTGATCGTAGCGGAGCCCGGCGCACTGATCGGTTTTGCAGGACCGCGCGTGATCGAACAGACGATCAATCAGAAGCTTCCCGAGGGCTTCCAGCGCTCTGAATTTTTACTGGAAAAGGGCTTTGTGGACAGAATCGTAGAACGCAGAGACCTCAAGGAATTTTTTATCACGATGCTCCGGCTGCATAAAAGATGAAAGGAGGCGCACAGCGTGGCGCATATTTCTGAATACGAAAGAGTTCTCGCCGCCCGGGCGAAGGAAAGACCGACGGCAAGAAGCTATATCAATAATATTTTTGAAAATTTTACGGAGCTGCACGGCGACAGACGATACGGCGATGATAAAGCCGTGATCGGCGGCGTCGCATTCCTGTACGGATTCCCGTATACGGTGATTGCTCTGGAAAAAGGTACCGAGACCTCTGAAAAGATCGAACGGAATTTCGGCTCCGCGCACCCGGAAGGATACCGCAAGGCGCTGCGGCTGATGAAGCAGGCGGAGAAATTCCACCGGCCCGTGATCTGCATCGTCGATACCTCGGGCGCGTATTGCGGAATTGACGCTGAAGAACGCGGACAGGGGCAGGCGATCGCAGAAAATCTGTACGAAATGATTACGTTGAAAACGCCGATTGTTTCGCTCCTGATCGGAGAAGGCGGAAGCGGCGGCGCGCTTGCTCTTGCGGTCGCGGATGAGGTCTGGATGATGGAGAATTCCGTTTATTCCGTCATTTCCCCCGAGGGCTGCGCCAGCATCCTCTGGAAAGACGCCAAGAAAGCGGCGGAAGCGGCTAAGGCACTGAAGCTGACCGCCTCTGATCTGCTCTCCCTTGGGGTGATTGACCGCGTCATCCGGGAAAACGGCAAGGATTTTACGGGCATATACCATACTCTGAAGAAGCGCTTTCGCGTTTCCACGGAACGTAAGCTTCAGATGCCGGTGGAGGATCTGGTAGAACAGCGCTATAAACGATTTCGAAAAATGTAAAAAACGGGCCGTTTACCGCGGGACGGTCCGTTCCACCGCATCCGCAATTTCTCCGTACATATAAAAGGAGCCGACGGCGCAGAGCACGTCGTCCTGCGCGGCAGAAGCCAGCGCGGCGCGCACGCCGTCTCCCGGGGTTTGACAGCATTCCGCCGGGACGCCGCGGGAACGTATTTTATCTGCCAGCACCTCTGGAGCCAATGCCCGCGGATTGTCCGGCCGCACGGCGTAGGCCCGCTTTACAAGAGGCAAAAAGAGATCCAGCATGGTATCGACGTCTTTATCGGCCATCACGCCGATGACGGCGATTATTTTTTTGCCCGGAAAATGCCGCGCAAGGCTTTCGGCCGTGCCCTTGATCCCGTGCGGATTGTGCGCGCCGTCCGCAATAAAAATCGGATGCTTCCGCAGAAGCTCAAACCTGCCCGGCCATTTTACGGCGGCAAGGCCGCCGCGGACCGCCTCCGGGGGAATTTGAAATTTCCGCGAAAGTACGGAGAGCGCGGTTAATACGAGCGCTGCGTTGTAAACCTGATAAACGCCCGGAAGCGGCAGAAAAAGATTCTGATAAACCGCTCCGTCTACCGTATAATCGAAAACGGAGCCTTCGATTGTACTGCTCTTGACGTTCAGCGAACGAAAATCCGTAACGGTAAGCGCCGCGTTTTGTTCGGCGCACCGCTTTTCGATCACTTGCTCCGCGGCCTTGTTGTTTCCGTAAAATATTACGTCTCCGCCGGGCTTGATAATGCCTGCTTTGGCGGAAGCAATCTGCTCGATCGTATCGCCGAGATCCCGCATATGATCGTAATCGATCGCTGTAATTACGGCGGCCTCAGGCGTGTCAATGATATTTGTAGAATCCAGAGTGCCGCCAAGGCCCGTTTCCAATATGACGATCTCGCAGCGTTTCCGTTTGAAATATTCCATTCCGATTGCCGTTACCAGCTCGAATTCCGTTGGCTTGTCCTTCATGGCTTCCGCAGACGCGCTGACATGCGTTGTAACCTCCGCAAGCTCGGCGTCCGTAATCGGTTCTCCGTCAAATTGGATCCTTTCGTTGAATCTGCGAATATAGGGAGAAATATATAACCCCGTCCGATACCCGCAGCGCATAAAAACGGAGGAAAGCATAGCGCATGTGGACCCTTTTCCGTTCGTTCCCGCAACGTGTACAAATTTCAGCTCTTTTTGGGGATTGCCAAGTAATTCCAGCAATTCTTTCGTGCGGCTCAGTCCCAGCTTGCTGCCGCGCCAGTAAATTCCGTGAATGTATTCAATTGCTTCCTCATAATTCATGCTGATCGTCTTCCTCCTGTTGGCGCCGTGCAGCCGTCCGCCGCGGCCTGAATTTTGCGATGATTTTCTGCGTATACAAGATGTACAGAATTACGGATTCTATCACGGCCGTGACGGCGTAGATCCCGAGGCGTACGGAAAATGTGAACAGCAGCGGAGAACCGTAATAAAAGTACAAGCCAAGCGTTTTAATTACGACGGAGCCTATGAGGTGTCCCACCGAAACGGTGAGCAGGCACCTCAGGTAAAGACGCATTCCGGAGCCGCCGCGCAGCAGGAATTTTCCCAGAAGTCCCGCCAGAATACCGATTGTGACGGCGCCTGCGGTGATAATCGGGTTGATCGAATATCCCACAAGCAGACAGCCAATCAAATCTGAAAGCCCGCCCACAAC
The DNA here is from genome assembly GCA_904420095.1 of uncultured Clostridia bacterium. Classification (GTDB taxonomy): domain Bacteria; phylum Bacillota; class Clostridia; order UBA1212; family UBA1255; genus Egerieisoma; species Egerieisoma faecipullorum. Next base: position 17,960 of record CAJFUB010000001.1, on the reverse strand, counting down.
GGCGCCGGCAAGAGGTCCGTACGCGACCGCGGCAAGAAGAATGGGCGTATTTTCCAGGCTGATCCGGAAATTGTTCGTGACGTTTATGGCAAGAAGCTTGCCGAACACGATGCTGAGCGCAACAAAAAGCGCCATAATGACAATTGTTTCGACATTTTTAAAAATGCCGGCCCGACGGTTGATTTTTTCCATAATAAAAACTCCCTTTCATGAATAGTATAATAAAAGAGAGCATCATCTGTGTATCGTCTGAAAATTTGATTTTTTCGGACACAGCGGATGTAATATTGCACCGCAAGCGCCTGCGCCGATCTGACTCCGCGCCGCGCTTTTCGCCCGAAGGCTCTACTCCCATCCTTCGGTACTTAACGCACAATACCTGCTCTGATCAATATTTCTGCGGTTCCGGGCGGAACCGACGGTGGGCATTGTACTACAGCTTCCGGATAATGTCAATTCTGCAAATATAAAAAATGAAAACTGCTTCTTATTCCTTCTTCGATATTGCATGAATCCGCAGTTCAATATATTTTCTTATATAAGGAAGATCATTTTGGCTAAATCCTCCAAGCTCTGCGGCAATATCGGCGGAACAGAACCGTACTTTTCTTCCCCCAATATCCTTTATGGCGTTTGTATCAGCTAAATGCTACGGAGTACATCTGCTGCACAAATGCAAAACCCTTTTCAAGCTATGACGAGCTGGCCGGTCATGCGATCGGCACCCTCACCTTTTGAATTCAGGAGAGCTTCTTCGATTATGCCATTGACGACATGGCGATATGGATCGTTTTACCGTAATAAAGCCCTTTGTTTCAGCTTGAATAAATCGATATTGAATATATCATAAACCAGGGAAAAACAAGCAACGGCTAAATCTTCTGCTTGTCTGAGCGTCCCGACAAAACGGTTCCTTTTCTCGGGATAAATTGCTGCTTCCTATTATGCGGATAAAATGATATAATTCCGACATAGACGAGCGTATGAGGAGGGTTCACCCGCCATGAGAAAAATCGCGGCATTTGTTTTACTGGTTTTGTTTTGCGTGACGCTGTTTCCCTGCAGGTTTTTGTCTGCGGAGAACGGCGCAGAGCTTTCGCTTACGGAGACGGAGGCGGCTCCCGGAGATACTGTGACCGTTGAGGTTAAGCTTTCAGGAAATCCCGGCATAAACTCCTTAAAGATTAAGATTGGCTATGACGCGGCCGAGCTGACGCTTCTTTCCGCGGAAAGCGGCGGCGCATTCGAGGAGATGGGCTACATCGGCGCGCAGACAATCGATGTAAACCCTTATATCATGGTCTGGAGCAGAGCCGCCGATGTTACGGGAGACGGATCGATCGGTTTTCTGACCTTCCGCGTCAGCGAAACCGCCTCTCCCGGAACCGCGGCGCTCACACTCACCTGTGATTTCTGTACAAATCAAGCGCTTCAGGACGTAGCCGTCACGACGCGGAGCGGAAGCGTACGGATCTTCGGAGATTCAACAGCGTCGGCGGCGCCCTCCTCGCCGACGCCTGCTGCGCCGACAGGGAACGACGCGTCCGTAGCCCCGCAGCAAACACCCGGCGCGAGCCCGGATTCCTCGGAGACTCCTTCGGAGGAAACGGTCACACCGGAGCAGCCTGCGGAAACCGCATCTTCGTCTGAACCCGGTTCGCCGAACATTTCGGAAACGATAAGCCGGACGGATGCTTCCGCCCCCGCCGGAGACGACGATACGTCGCCAAGCAGACTGTGGCTCCTGCTCCTGCTTCTGCTTTTGATCGCCGCCGTGGCTGCCGCATTTCTGATTTACAGAAAAAAGAGAAAATAAAAACGGAAAAACGTTGCTAGGTCAGATGGAAATATGATAAAATAATAACATTATATTAGTATAGGTGGTTGAGGTATGAAAAAATTTTTGGCTTCTGTGCTGTTTCTGTGCGTAACGCTTACATCGGCGCTCTCGTTTTATTCGGAGCCGTTCGGGGGATTCGCGGAAAGCACCGACTATGTGCCGAATTATCTGGTGGGAGATGTCAATGGAGACGGCGTCGTTGACGGCCGGGATTCGGGGCTTCTGCTGCAGTATCTGGCGGAATGGGACGTTTCAATCGAAAAAGCCGCGGCGGACCTGAACGGGGACAACCTCATAGACGGAAAAGATTCGGGACTTCTGCTGCAGTATCTGGCGGAATGGGATGTTCCGTTTACCGACAGAACGACGGTTCCCGTGATTGATACGTCGGAATACCGGAACCAGGTGACAGAATACTCCACGTCGTACGGCGGGACCGACGCACTGGGAAGAACGCTCGGCCTGGAAAGCGACGTCGGCGCCCCTAAGGCGGAAAAATATGTAGGCTTGTTTTACTTCCTGTGGATGGGCGCTCACGGAACGCAGCTTTACGATAATACGAAAATCGTAGAGACCTATGCGGATGCGCTGAGAAATCAGGGCAGATGGGGAAGCGTCGGCACATTCCATTTCTGGGGAGAGCCGCTGTTCGGATATTATGTATCGAGCGACGAATGGGTAATCCGCAAGCACGTGCAGATGCTGACCGATGCGGACGTAGATTTTTTGGTATTTGATACCACAAATTCTACCGGCACGCCGACGACGCAGGCGGTCACAAGCAACGGAGGAGGAAACAACACTTACGTTGCAAACGCTCTTGCGGTCATGAAAATTTTGGATGAATACTACAAAGCCGGCTGGGACGTTCCCAAGGTAGCCTTCTACACGAATTCCAATTCCGGACGGGCGATGGACGTCCTTTATGATGAGGTTTACCAGAGCCATCCGGAATATTCTCACCTGTGGTTTAACTGGGAGGGAAAACCGATGATAATCGGAAATTCTGCCCAAGCGAGCTCCGCAGTCCGTCAGTTCTTCCGGATTAAGGAAAGCCAGTGGCCGAACGACGCCAATAAAAAGGAAGACGGAATGCCGTGGATGGAATTCCACCGCTCTTTAACGGAGGACGCCATATATACTTACAACGGAAAGAAAATTATTAATGTTTCCGTGGCGCAGCATAACGTGACGTGCCGGATGAGCGCTGCGGCGTGGTACGGCGCAGGAGACAGAACAAGAAGCTATTCGGACGGCTTCGTCAAGAAAGATGAGGACGCGGTGCAATACGGTTATAATTTTGCGGAGCAGTGGGAATTTGCCCTGGCAAACGATCCCGATCTGATTTTTATTACCGGCTTCAATGAATGGATCGCGCAGCGTCAGCCGGCCAACGCTTCCGAGCCGATCGTATTTGTAGATAATGCAAGCATGGAGGCCAGCAGGGACACGGAGCCGATGCGGGGCGGCTACGGCGATAACTATTATCTTCAGATGGTGGAATATATTCGCCGGTTCAAGGGCACGCAGTCTGACGTGCCTACGGACAATGCCGCGACGATTGACATCAACGGCGGCTTCGGCCAGTGGGATTATATCCGCGCATATTATAAAGATTACGAGGGCGACACGGCGGACAGAAATCAGGAGAGCTACGGCGGCATCACGTATGTCAATACCACCGGACGCAACGATATTACGGAGGCAAAGGTCTGCAGCGATGAAACCTATATTTATTTCTTTGTAAAGACGGCGCAGCCGATGACACAGCCGACGGGCAATGCCTGGATGAATCTTTATATTTCTACGGGCAACGCCTCTCATGCCAATTGGTGCGGCTATGATTTTGTGCTGAATCGGATCGCGCCGAGTGATACGGCCGTACTGGAGCAGTGCAGCGCGGCGGACGCATTTTCCTGGAGCCGGGCTGCTGACGTGGAATATTCCCTTTCCGGCGATATGATGATGGTAGCGATCCCGAAGGAGGCGCTTGGAATTACCGGCTCCGATTTTACGATTCAATTTAAATGGAGCGACAATTGTACGAGCGGGGACGTATATTCCTTTTATACGGACGGCGATGCCGCGCCGATCGGCCGTATGAATTACGTGTATACGGCAGGAAGAGGATGAGTCCGATGCCTGCTGAGAAGTAAAACTGCATTAAATGGGCTGTAAGAAAACAGCGCAAAAGGGGACCATGGTTCATCACAAGGAGCGAGCCGTGGTCCCCTCTTTGTTGGAAAATACAGAGTGTCAAATAAATGTTTTTTTATGTATAACAAATAGAGCCGCGGCATTTTTTTTGATGCCTCAGCGGCAAACGGGGAACGAGGTTCCTCTTTTTATGCTGCTTTTTGTCTCACGGATTTCTTCAAATGATCCTTGTGCAGGTTAAAGCGGAACGATAACAGTCCAAGTGCCCTTCCGCACGATCTGCATCGCTTGATTCCTATATATTCGGCACAGATACCCGCCTGAATGTTGTAACCTGAAAGCATCGTGTCATTTTGCCCATGGAATCCTTCTTCATCTGTATAAATGCGGCCTGTCCTGCTCTAAGGCTGCCGTGGCAAATGAAATTATATTTCGGATTTTTTACAGCTTTTTTATATGGAAAAATCCGCCTTGCTTTCGAATAAATAAAAATAAATTTTCCAGGGAATACTGGATTTGTTTAATATTGCAAGTGTCTAAAGAAGGTACAGAATATGTTTGAAAAAATGAAACGGTTATTCGGTAAAAAAGAGATCGGCGGAGAACCGCCTTCCGGCGCGGTGCGCGGCAAGACGGTTTCGGCGCTGCTGGACGAAAATATTAAATTAATGGAAGCGCTGTTTACGGACGTCGATACCATGCTGAATCGCCAATTTGAAAACGCCGAGCGGCCCGAAATCAGATTCTGCATTTATTACAGCGACGGCGTCGCGGACGCCATGCTGATCAATGAGCACGTTATAAAGCCCCTGATTCAGATGGAGGGACTGCGCCCCGGACCGCAGCTGTTCGATGAAATTAAAGATCGCGTCATTTTGATCAACGAGGTCAAAGAATCCTCCGACATTGCAGAGATTGTATCCGGCATTACTTACGGCGATACCGTACTGTTTCTGGATGGCGCCGACAGAGCACTCCTGTTTAACAGCAAAAAGTTCTCTCTGCGTTCTTCCACGGAACCAGAGGGGGAGCGTGTGCTAAGCGGACCGCGCGAGGGATTTACCGAAGGAATTATGAATAATCTTTCCATGCTTCGAAGAAGGATGCGAAGCAGCGAGCTGAAAATAAAGTTTTTCAATAAAGGGAGACTGACGCGCACCACGGTATGCGTCGTCTATATTGAATCCGTGGTCAATAAAAACATTTTAAAAGAATTATACCGGCGCCTGGAGGGAATTGACATCGACGGCGTCCTGGATCCGAATTACCTTGAGGAATTTATCGGAGAGCAATCGGCCTTCGGCTTCAACTCTCTGGGGGCGACGGAACGTCCGGATGTCGTAGTCGCAAAGATGCTGGAGGGACGAATCGCGGTGCTTGTAGACGGCTCTCCCGTTGCACTAACGGCGCCATACCTGTTCGTGGAAAATTTCCAGAGCAATGAGGATTATTATATGCCGCCCGTCTATGCGAGCTTCTCGCGAATCATCCGGATCATCTGTTTTATCCTTACAATCTCAGTGCCGGCCATTTATATTTCCATTGTGGCATATCACCATGAGATTCTGCCGTCCGCCTTTATGATCAGTCTTGCCAAAAGCCGCGCCAGAGTACCGCTGCCGGCGGCGCTGGAGTGCTTTATTATGCTGATCATGTTTGATATTTTGAGGGAAACGGGGATCCGGATGCCAAACCACATCGGTCAGGCAATGAGCATCGTAGGCGCTCTGGTGATCGGCCAGGCAGCCGTTGAAGCGCATTTGGTTGCCGCGCCGATGGTGATTGTAGTGGCTTTTACGGGCATTACAAATCTTATGTCCTCTCGTCTGACAGCGGCAACGCTCGTATCGCGGTATTTTTGCCTGATTCTGGCCAGTATGATGGGACTGACCGGCCTGATGGTAGGAATTTCCAGCGTACTGATCCATGTGCTCAGTATGGAGACGCTTGGAATTCCTTCCATTCTGCCCGTGAAACGTCTGGAATACCAAGAGGTAAAGGATACGTTTATCCGGGCCCCATGGCCCAACATGCTCAAACGGATCTGGCCGCTTTCGCACAACCTTACCAGGCAAAAGAAGGTGACGCATTGAAACGTTTTCCCCACGCTTTTCTTGCGTTTGCGGCCGCAGCCTGCCTCAGCCTGACATGCAGCGGCTGCTGGGACTACAGAGGATTGAATCAGCTGACGATTGTAGCGGGCTTTGCGCTGGATGAAGCGCCGGACGGCGGATATCTGCTGTCGCTGGAAATTATCAGCGCCTCCTCTGACGAGTCGGACGCTTCCGCCACAAAGCTGATTCAATCCGAAGGAGAGACGATCGCAGACGCCGTATATAATATCGGCACGCAGTTTTACAATAACGTATACTTCGGAAATACGGACGTGCTGATTTTAAGCCGCTCACTTGTCGAAAAAAACGGACTGTACAATTTGGTGGATCCGCTGCTCCGGGACAACGGGATCCGGGACAATCTGGTGATCCTGATTTCCGGAGAACAGACGGCGTATGAGCTGCTGATCCCGCAGGAAAATGAAAACACCGTTATATCGTTCGATATTAACAATAAAATTTTAAACAGCAAAAAATCCGTTACGGTAACGCGATCAAAGGAGCTGTACGAAATTTACGGGATTTTATCCAGACAGGCCTCCGATCTGGCGCTTCCCGTTGTCCGTTTCAACAACCCGGATGAAAAAAAACTGGTTTTAGACGGTTTGGCGACGTTCCGCGGCGAGCGGCTTGCCGGAGCGCTCCGCGAAGAACAGATGCAGGAATATCTGCTGCTCGTAGAATCCTTGTCGGGAGGCGGGTTTGTGCTCAGGGAACCCGGGGAGGCGTCTGAAGAATCCGTCATTACCATTGCCATACGGCAAAGCAAGCCGTCGCTGAAATACGAATACGGCGGCTCCGGACTTACGTACACGATTGAAATTGAAGTCGTAGCCTCAGCCGTAGAATTTAATACGGAGGCGTTTAAAATATACCGCAACACGGAAAACGATCTGCAAAAATTAGAAAAAAGACTGGAAGAAAGCATTTCTGCATCACTGGAAAACATGATTTCCGAGTATTTAGAGGACTGCGGCGGGGAGAAGGATCCGCCCGATATCTTTGGCTTTGCAGACGCGATTTATTATAAAGATCCCGAGCTGTGGGAGTCGGTTCGCGATCATTGGCCGGAGCTCTTCCGGAACGCACGCTTCGATGTCAGCTGCCGGCTGATCATAAATGACACCGGGCTGATCAAGCGTCACTGAAAGAGGGACGGATATGGCTGCTTTTACGATTACACTGATATACTTTGCAGTTGTTTTCTGGTTTGGACTGCGTTTAAACTGGAAAAACGGTTCTCGTCGGGAATTTTGGGTTTCGGCCGTATTTTTGGGAGCTGCGTTCATCATGCTGACACTCGCTAGCTTCAACATTTATACCCCGAGCCCTTTTCTGGCGGTCAAGCGGCTGATCAACATGATTTTTCATTTAGAATAGGAGAGACGGATATGAAAAGCGATTCGCTGTCTATGCGCTGTGCTTTTTCGATTATAATGCTGGTTCAGATCAGCAACAGTATCATTATCGGATATCCCGGAACGGGCGGTCCGGAGATATGGATTTCTTTATTAATCAGCGCCGTTATCGTTACGCCGCTGATGGTGCTTTACGCGCGTCTTGTGCATCTGATGCCGGGAAAAGATTTGTATGAGATGATGCAATTTGCTTTCGGGAAATGGGGCAAATGCATTTTTTCCATCTTTTATGCCTTCTATTTTCTGACGCTTTCCGGCATGGTAAGAGGCACATATGCGGAATTTGTCCATCTGACGTCGCTGTATCAAACCTCTTTTATCATTATTTGCCTCGCTTTTTTTGCCGTATGTGTTCATCTCGCCATGAAAGGCGCGGGCGTTCTGGGCAGATGGTGCTTTATCATGCTGATTCTGGCGATCAGCAGTATCGCTTTGCTTTGCCTGCTTTCAACCGACAATTTCCGGCTTAATAATCTGCGCCCGCTGAATCAGCAGGGATTTGGCGGAATCTTATATAACGCATTGTGCTTTGTTCCTCTGCCGCTGGCGGAATCCGTTGTGTTCCTCGGCGTCGCAGAAAAGCTCGAAAAAAGCGTCAACCCCTACAAGCTGTTTATTTTCAGCAGTATCGCTTCGGTCCTTTTCTTTGTGGCCTTGTTCCTGCAGAACTGCTCTGTTTTGAGCTGGGAGACCTTAAGCGCAATGTATTTTCCGTCCTACAAAGCGGCAAGCGTTATGTACATCGGGAATATCGGAACGCGGATCGAGTCGATCATGTCCTTTATCTTTATCATGTCCGGTATTTCCAAGGTATCGATTGCGCTGACCGCCGGAACAAAAGCGGTGCAGCATATTTTTTCCCTGAAAGATCATAAGCCGCTGCTGCTGACCGTCGGATTTTTCTCGGTTGCGCTGTCGGCAACGCTTTTTGTAGATATCATAGAAATGTTTGATTTTATGCGCTACTACCTGATTTATGCACTTCCGTTCCAGATCCTGATCCCGTTTTTACTCTGGATCGCTGCGGAAGTAAAAATGAAAAAGCGGCACATCAAAACATGCGCATATTGGAAAACAGAGCAGGAAAACTCCTGCTCTGCCAAAACGGTACGGACCTGACGCGCGGTCAGCGTTTCTTTTTGATAATGATGATTACGACTACCGCGATAACGATTACCGCTGCGACGCATACGATGACGATGATCGCCGTTTGACTGAGGCCGCCGTCGCTTTCACTCGGAGCCTGCGTTGCTCTGGCAGTGGCGCTCCCTGCAGTGGCGCTCGGAGTGGCGGCAGCGGTGGGCGCGGGCGTTTCCGGCTCGGCGGAGGAAGGCGCAGGCGTCTCCTCGTTTTCAAACTGCGTAAAATCCCCGTTGAAGGCCTTGGCGGCAGCTGTGGAACGGAAAAATGCAATCCATTCGATTTCTATCGTACAGTCGGCCTCCGTCGCCGAGAAAGGATCGTAACGGTACGAAATAATCTCTCCCGTATAATTCGTGTTATTGCCCAGATTGACTGCAATCATCTGCCAGTCCGTAGTATCCTCATATGCGAAGGAAACGGCGCCCGCGGCGCTTGGCCCCGTGAAGTTCACCGTATTAAAGAAAAACTGCCCCGTCAGAGGAGAGCCCTCGGAACGCCTTACCTTGAAGAGCAGCACGGGATATTCCTCTGCCAGCAGCGTCGAAGCGTCCTCGGAAGCGAAAATATAGATGTTCGGATCGGATCCGGCCGTGATATTGAGCCGCAGAATCCCGTCCTGAAGCTCGGGAGCGATCAGATTTCCGGATTCATTAAAATAGGTGTCGGCTTCGTCGTCGGAAAAAAACATAACGGCGCCGGGCGCGGGATCCGATTCATCTTGCCCCGTCTCCGGCTTCTGCAGCTCGCCGTAATCCGCTTCGGGAGAAGTCGTGTAGACGACCTGCAGGCGCAGGGAGTTATCCGGCGTATAGATTCCGTTCTCATAAACGTACTGTCCCTCGTATTCTCCGTCGTAGCGAATTCCCGTCTGAACGCCGTTTTCGCCGGCATTAGTAATCTCCAGGACATAAACGCCCTTTGCCAGAGGCTCTTCTTCCGTCCATTCAATATCCTGGAAGCCGTCCGTATTGTATGTAATCGTTCCGGTTTTTACGGGTTCCTTCTGGACAGACGTATCGTAATCTTCTTCAAAAGGATAAATTGTGTACGTAAAAGAGGCGTCCTCATTTTTCCAGCAGGCACAGGCAATGGAAATTTTCTGTACGTCGGCGGAAAACGACAAAACGGCGCCTACGATATCGCTCGTAGTGAGCTGTCTTGCGTTTCCGATTTTCACGCCGGAAAAATCTACCGTTTTCGACTCTGCGGCGATTGGCCGCTGCGCCGCGGCGGTAATAAAAACTATGAATGCCGCAGCCAACAATAATACTGATTTTACTCGTTTCATGATATCCTCCTGTTATCAGCATTTTACAAACAAAACTGTACAATATGGTCATTGAATCCGTATCATATTTTTGTTAATTGTCTGCTGTGTTAATTATTGCTGAAAAATGACGTGATGTCAATCGCTTGTTCATGGATTTAGCGAAATATGATGAAAATTGCAATGTAACTGCATGCGCGGCGGGCAAATTCCTTACAAAAAGCGAGAAAAAAGCACCCGCTATGCGTTTTTTTGCATAGTGGGTGCTTTCGTGCGGCGCCGCGTGTTTATTCAAGTCCCTGCAAAATTTTTGCAAGCTCTGAATTTGCGCCGAGTATAATTGTTTTTTGCTCTCCGCTCAGAGACGCCTTGAGCGTTTCCAGAGAGCGCATGAAAATATAAAAATTTTCCTTTTCCGCCGTATTGAACGTTTCCGCAAGCAGCTGCATATATTGCCGTTCTCCCTCTGCAACCACTTCCTCCGCCTGCGCCTTGGCGTCCGAGACAATGATATTCACCTGCTTATCTACGTCGTTTTTCATTTTTGCCGCCTCGGAACTGCCTTCCGCGCGATATTTTTCCGCGATCTGATTCCGATCTGAGATCATGCGCTGATACACGGCTTCCTCGTTTTCGGAGGGCAGATCGAAGCGCTTGATTTTTACATCCGTAATTTCGATTCCGTAATCCGCGGTTGCCGATTTGACCTGATCGCAGACAATTTCATTCAGATCGCTGCGCCCGTCTTCAACGGAAGGGGTAACGATGGAATCCTGGGACATCGTACCAATAATATTTTTCAACGCATTATAGGTCGCGGCGTCGAGCCGGTTCTGTGCCTCTGGTTTTATAAAACGTCATGGGATCGGAAATTTTCCATAAAACGTAGCTATCCACGCTCATCGCCTTTGAGTCGCTCGTCAGAACATCGGAGGGTGCAAGATCATAAAGCTGGATGTTTTTCGGGAAAAATTTTACCGAATCAATAAAGGGAATTTTAAAGTGAAGGCCCGCCGAGCGTTCGATGCGTTCGATTTTGGAAAATCGAACGACATATGCGTACTCGTCTTCCTTTACACAGTAACAGGAGGAGACCGCCGTGATTACGGCGAAAACGGCGATGATCACGCCTATAATCATTGCTTTCTTTTTCATGGCCGTTACTCCTTTCCGGCGGCGTCCTGCTGCTGCGCCGTCTGATTTGTACCGGAAGCCTCGCTGAAGCTTTCAATGGGGAGCAGCTTCGTAATGCCGTCTTCTTCCGTATTGATGTAAAGCTTGATATCGGGCAGGATCTGCTCGATGGCCTCATAATACATTCTCTTTTTTGTGATAGAGGGATTCATTTCGTACATCCCATAGATTGCGTTGAACATCGCGATCTGCTCTTTTGCCTCGTTGATCCGGCTCTGCTTCAGATATTCTGCATTTTGAAGAAGCTTATCGGCTTCCGCCTCTGCCTCCGGGATTTTTGCGTTTTCGTAAGCCTTTGCCTCGTTCAAGGCCGTTTCCTTTCCCTGCTTTGCCGTTTCTACGGATTTAAACGCGTCGATGACTTCCTCTGTGGGCGCTTCGGCGTCCTGAATTTTAACGTCAATCAGCGTCAGGCCGACGTCGTATTTTTCCAGCTCGGCTGTAATCAGCTCTTTCGCAACCGACTGGATTTCGGCCTTTTTTACGGTGAGAACGTCGTCTACCGCATAAGAGCTGACTACGGTCCGGACCTGGCTCTGTACCAGGTTTTTGATAATACTCTCTGGACTTTGCGCGGCGTAGAGGTATTTTTCCGGATTGACAATTTTATATTCGATATAAAAATCAATATTGACAATATTAAAATCGCCCGTAATCATTTTACTTTCATTTACGACGCTGACGTCCGTGCCCGCTTCCTCGGAATGCACATAACCGATATATATTTTTTGATAAACATTGACGTCGACGCGCTGCGCCTTTTGGATCCCGAACGGCAGCTTCAGATGAATGCCGGGTTCATCTACGATATTGGTTACTTTCCCAAATGTGGTGATTACGGCGTTCTGCTTGTCATTCACGGTATACCAGCATGTAGATGCCAGGATCGCCACGAACGCGAGCGCAAAAACGCCGATCAAACAGTACTTGATCGTTTTTTTCTGCTTTGGGCTCAGATTCCGGAAGGAAAGGTCGATCACGACATTCCCGTTTCTGTCATACTTCATGGACACACTCCTCCTTTATACGGCGGCGTTCTGCGCGCCGGCACCAGTGTATCATACTTCTGAAGGAAAGTAAAAACATCTGCATAAAGCCGTTTGGAGATGCGTATACTGGATAACGGAGGAATTTACTATGGGAAAAAGGGAAGGCATGAAAATCATACTGCGCGTTGCGGCAGCGGCTCTTGCGGTAGCGTGCATCTGGGCCGTCACGGACAAACTGTTTTCCGCGGCAAATGAAACGGAACGCATTCTGGAACGGATCGAGATTTTACCGGCAGGAAGCGTCGGCGAAAATAAAGACGGACAATCTCTGCCGGCCGCCGTGCGGAATTTTGAAATTACATTGCGCGAGGATTACGGAACAGAGATTGTAAAGCATTATGACATTCGGGGCAGGGATGCGTATCAAAATATTTACGGCTACATGCAGGTCTGGAAAACGGAGCAGAGCCTGGAGCATTATTTAAAAATCAGCAGGGAATACATGAGCGCAAACGTTTTTGGCTTTCGCGAGGAAACCGTCAAAATCAACGGCGTTTCCTGGCAGCGATGGGATTATATTGTAAACGACATCGCCGTCTCGCAGGGCTTCACCGAAAAAGACGGGCAGATCACCCTCTGCAGCCTTTGCGTGCCGTATCAGGAAAGAACGGCAGCATTCGATAAAATCTTTTTAGAGCTGCTGGAGAGCGTAATCGCATAACCCGAGCGCAGCGATCGTGCAGGTATCGCACATCGGCTTTCGGGCGGGACATACGGCTCTTCCGTGGAGCACCAGACGGTGACAGAAGTTTCCGCTTTCTTCCGGGCGGCGTTCGTCCGGGGGCAAAATAGTACGCAGGTCGTTTTCTATTTTGACGGGATCCGTATTCTGCGTCAGGCCAATCCGTCCGCACAGACGGATGGCATGCGTATCGATCACATAGGACGGCTTGTGGAAAGCGTCTCCCAGCACCAGATTTGCTGTTTTTCGTCCGACGCCTGCAAGCGAAAGCAGCCCTTCCATTGTGTCCGGAAGCACTCCTCCGAATTTATCGCAGATATCCTGTGCGCAGCGTTTGAGATTTTTTGCTTTATTATGGTAAAATCCTGTGGAACGGATCAGCTCCTCCAGCTCTTCGATATCGGCGGCGGCAAACGCCTGCGCGTCCGGAAACCGTGCAAATAAAGCGGGGGTTACCATATTCACGCGGGCGTCGGTACATTGCGCCGAAAGCTGCGTACTGACCAGAAGCTGAAACGGTGTTTCATATGTAAGAGAGCAGACGGCGTCCGGGTAAAGACGCTCCAGCTCTTTGACGAGCGGCGGCATTTTTGCCGCCGCTCGTTTAATAAAATCTGCGGTTTTGTCAGTAGGGTTCTGTTTCATCCAATACAACCTCAAAGCTCAGCGTTTGATCCTCATCTACTCGATATACTTCTACCTGAACGGTTTCACCCGGCTTACAGGTGAGCATAAAGCGGCGCAGCTCCGCGAAGGAGGAGATGTCTGTGTCATTCATCTTTGTGATGATATCGTCAGCCTTTATGCCCGCCTTCTCGGCGCAGGAGGAGGCCGTAACGTCTTCTACATACGCGCCGCGTTTCCAGCCCTGGCTGTCGGCAACAGTCGTAGTGTAGGCAGTGTTGATCGTCACGCCCAGAAGCGGCTTGTTATAATATCCGTACTCCCTGATTGATTCGACAATTGTTTTTACCGTGTTGGAGTTGATCGCAAAGCCCATTCCCTCGTATTCCGTAGAGACGATTTTAATGACGCACAGGCCGATCAGCTTTCCCTCTTTATTCAATAAAGCGCCGCCGCTGTTTCCGGGATTGATTGCCGCTGTGGTCTGGATCAAATCATATACGGTCGTGTTGTCTGTCGTAACGGTTCTGTTGAGTCCGCTCAGGATTCCTTCACTGATGGAATTCATATAAGTCAGCCCTCCGGGGCTCCCGATTGTAATTGCCGTTTCTCCCGTCGTCAGCGTATCGGAATCGGCAAATTCAATCGGCTGCAGATTCTGCGCATCTACCCGCAGCACCGCAATATCGTTTGTAGCATCATAGCCGATCAGCTCCGTTGCGTATGCCCACTCGGAAAGATCCGTTTTAAAATATACACGAATCGCATAATTGGAATTGATTCCTTTTCCGGACGCGTCAATGGCATTTTCTACGACATGACAGTTGGTGACGATGATTCCGTCGGCAGAATAAACGATGCCGGAGCCCATCGAAACAACGGTTTCGTATTGGTTCCATTTACTTCCGCCAACCTGGGAAACCGCGATTCCGACAACGGAATTTGCTGCTTTGGCATATACCGCCTGGGCAATTTCGCTGTCTCCTGTCACGTTAATTGTGACATTGTCGCCCTTTGAGACCGTCGTGTCGCCGATCTGCACCTCGTTTCCGGTCGGATTCTTCGTCTCTCCTGTCGGGGAGGTTCCGGAATCGGAATAAAGGCTGGCAAGAAAGCTTTTCTCCTTGGACGGGAAAAATGCCAGCAGACCGAATATGACTACAAACACAAGGAAGGAGGCGAGCAGCGAAAGCACGAAGGAGGTTCCCGCTCCGATTCCTTTTCGCATGGAAGCGGTATGCTGCGGCTGTGCTGCTGTGTACATTGCGCCGCGCTCCGCCTTTGCGGACTGCTTTTTGTCCTTTTGAAACTGTTTGTATTCCTGTTTCATCCTTTTGATATTGGCCTTGTATTCTTTTTCGCTCATCCCCTGATATGGATCGGCCGGAGCGTCTGCTTCGGAAACGCTTTCTGTCTGGCTTTCTTCGAACGGAGCGTCGGGCGCCGGCGCTTCCTGCGGTGAAACGGCCGAAGCCTCAGCTGGATTTGCCTCCGGCTCCTGAGGGGAGGACGGGTTTTCCCCGATATCTGGATTTTTATTGTTTTGTTCTTCGTCATAATACATGACCGATCATTCCTTTCTGTATACTGGTAATGTGAATATAAAACGTGAGCCTTTTCCCACAGTGCTTTCTACATGAATTTCCTGTCCGTGTGCAGACAGTATGTTTTTGACGATCGCAAGCCCCAGGCCGGTTCCTTTTTTATCCAGGCCGCGGGATTTATCTGTTTTATAGAATTTTTCAAAGATAAACGGGATTTCTTCCTTGGCGATTCCGGAACCGGTATCTTCCACCGTGATGCGGACCTTATTTTTGCCGTCCGGTTCGGAATGCAGCGTAACGGTCCCTCCCGGATTTGTAAATTTAACGGCATTCTGAATCAAATTGATGAGTACCCTTTCTATTGAAGGCTTATCGACCAGCACCTCGCAGTTTTTGGTCTTGATGTCAAATACGATTTGAATCTCTTTTTCATCGATGATCGGCTTCAGCTTCAATGCCGTGTTGCGGAGCAGCTCTTCAAGGGAGCAGGGAAGCAGATCCAGCTCCACCTTCCCGGACTGAAGGCGTGCCATATTTAAAAGGTCGTTTACCAGCGCGTTCATCCTGGCGATTTCTTCTTTGACGATCTGCAGATAATGCTCCTGCTTTTCCGCGGGGATGACGCCGTCCAATATTCCGTCTATAAACCCTCCGATCGATGTCATCGGCGTACGAAGCTCATGAGAAATGCTCGCAATGAAATCGTTCCGCATCATATCCAGATTGCCGAGCGCCTCTGCCATTGCATTGTAGCTGTTTACCAGCTCGCCTACTTCGTCGTTAGAGCGGCTCTGAATTTTTACCTTGAAATTTCCGGCCGCCATCTGTTTCGTCATTTTTTCGAGCTCTCGAATCGGCTCCGTGATCTCTTTCGTGATAATAAACAGCGCGATCAATTCAAGCGCCACGGAAATAACAGTCGCAATCAGATAATAACTGATGATATTGCTGCGCGTTTTCGTAATTTCCGGCACGGGGATGGAAAGCGTTATGGTTCCTTTATTGATCGCTTCACTTGCGCCGGGATAGGTATATGCGATGGACTGCGTGATGGAAAGATAACTGACCTCCTGATCGCTGTACAGACCGTAAAAGTCACCCGTATTGATTACATACTCGGAATCGGAGCCGGTATAATATTGTTTGTTGTTTTTAAAATAATATTTCCCGTTATTCAACGACAGCTTGCTGGTGATCTGGGCGTCCATGTATTCTCGCCCGGCTGTATCCGCCCGGTCCGTCATATTAGGCAGAAGCGGATAAGATAAAAAAATAGAACCGTCGCTTTCCGTAATGAAACCGTACACGCTGAGCAGGTTATTATACAGCTCGAGGCGGTCGAGCAGATTGACATAATATTTCTTACATTCGTTTTGTCCGTCTTCCGAAACCCAGTTTCCCAGGTCGTCAATATTATTGATGTACGTCGTATACATCTGCGAAAAAAGCATACTAACGTCGTCCACCGCCTTTTTTATGTCTTCCGATTTGGACTCCGTCATATATTTTGTCGTGTAATGGTACATGATAATGCCGGAAATAAGGGAAGAGGCAATTACGGCAACAATAATAAATACACAAAACTTTTTCAGTATGGATTGCTTTTTTATGGATGCGATAATTTTCTTCCCTTTCCCGGAAAACGCCATGATACCATTACCCCTTGATCCCGGTTACTGCTTAACTTCGAATTTATAACCGATTCCCCAGACGGTTTTGATCTGCCAGTTGTGCTTCGGATCTTCTACCTTCTCGCGCAGACGCTTGATATGCACGTCCACCGTTCTGGAATCGCCAAAAAAGTCGTACCCCCAGATATATTCCAAAAGCTGGTCTCTCGTATAAACCTTGTTCGGATTTGAAGAAAGGAAAAACAGCAGCTCAAGCTCCTTCGGCGGCATCTGCACTTCTTCGCCGTTTAATTTGACGGTATAGGTTGTCTTATTAACGACTAAATTGGGGAACACGACTTCTTCATGATTCTCGGCCTCCGCAACTTTCGTCCGTCTCAGAATGGCTTTGACGCGCGCGATCAGCTCTTTTGTTTCGAACGGCTTCACCATATAGTCGTCAGCGCCAAGCTCCAGGCCGAGGACCTTATCAAACGTTTCTCCCTTCGCGGAAAGCATGATAATCGGAACCTGACTGATTTTGCGGATTTCTCTGCAGACCTGCCAGCCGTCCGCTCCCGGCAGCATGATATCAAGAATTACGACGTCCGGGGTGGCGCTTTTAAAAGATTCTATTGCTTTGTTTCCGTCGTTTGCAATGTTTACGGCAAAACCTTCTTTTTCAAAATATAGCCGGATCAATTCACAGATATGCTCGTCATCATCTACTACTAGAATTTTTGTTTTAACAAATTGCGACATAAAATTACTCCTCCTTTATGCATCTCGGGCGTGATGTTTCGTAATAATCCCGGACTAATAAAGATATTATAACATGAATCTTTAAAATTACCAAATGAAATGCAGGCATTTACTTTACATAATATTATTACCTTTTAATTGTGTTTATTGTATGGTAAAAGTAGTGCGAAACTATGGAAACGCGACATTTTGTGAGAATTTCTTTCTGAGGAATAGGCCGCTTTGTGAAATGCGGCAGGCCCCCTCTGATCATGGGGAACGCCGCATTGCGCAGGAATTTGAGCAGGATACCGCGGCCGCCATGTTAAAACACCTTTGTTTCCCAGAGTGTTTTTCATTCCGGGAAAGGGCTCCGTCCAGAAACGGCAGGTCGGTACAGCGGGAGACCGAAATTCTTTAAAAAATAAGGACACGCAAGAAATAGAAGCAGATATTAAATATATATGTTATATGTCATAAAATTTTTCCTCACCTGCTTTCCTGCCTAGCAATTTTTTGCACGATCCTCCTTATTTCTGCTTCGAATACTGCTTAATACAAATGACAATATCACCGT